>CAYVRK010000015.1:2129-79973 GCA_964453785.1 uncultured Bacteroides sp. | reverse complement strand
TACTTCTCGTAGAAGTGCATCTCACGCATGTAGGCATATGCACCCGCGGGGACCAGGTGCCGGACATCTTTACCTGCCTTGATGGCCTTGCGGATGAAGCTTGAGGAGATATCAATGAGCGGTGCATCAACCAGTGTTGCGTTGGGTGCGGAACGGATGAATTCAGGGTTTATTCCCGGACGTGGGTAGATGAGCCGGTGGTATTTTTGGGTGATCAGGTTGGCATGCTTCCATTTGTGGAAGGTACGCAATCCGTCGGCTCCCATCACCAGCTGGAATTCCCTTCCGGGATGCTTCTCTTCCAGATAGGTCAGGGTATCAATGGTGTAGGATGGCGTAGGGAGCTTGAATTCGATATCGGTTGCCCTGAATCGGTCATCATCTTCAATGGCCAGCCTTACCATCTCCAGGCGGTGGTAATCCTTCAGGAGTGATTTTTTTTCCTTCAGGGGATTATGCGGGCTCACTACAAACCACAATTGCTCCAGATCGCTGAATTCGATCATGTAATTGGCAATGGCCATGTGACCGATGTGGACCGGGTTGAACGAACCGAAATAGAGGCCTGTTTTAATCATTCTCTTCAATCCTTCCATCATTCAGTTTCAGATATAAAATTGCGTACAAGCGTCTCCGCTTCAGTGAGGGTTGTTTCAAGTGAATCGTTGACCAGTATCAGATCAAACTTCGGTGCGAATGTCATCTCAAACGCAGCTTTTCCCAGCCGTTTCGCCAGAGCGTCTTCATCATCGCTCCCCCTCTCCCTGAGCCTCTTTTCGAGGACCTGCAGCGAAGGTGGCATTACAAAGACGGCAAGTGCCTTATCCCCGTAGCTTGTTTTCAGATTCAGTCCACCGACCACATCAATATCGAACAGTGCGTGCTGCCCGTTTTTCCATATGCGTTCAATCTCGCTGCGGAGGGTGCCGTAATACTGGTCGGGATAGACCTCCTCCCATTCAATAAAAGCATCGTCTACGATTTTGCTGCGGAACTGCTCAGGGGAGATAAAATGATACTCCCGTCCATCGGCCTCTCCTTTCCTTGGTTCCCTGGATGTGGCAGATATACTGAAGGCGAGACCAAGGTCCAGTTTTACCAGGTGCTGTACAATGGTAGACTTACCTGATCCCGAGGGGGCACTGAATATAAGAAGTTTGCCCATCATCAGAGCACATTCAGAATCTGTTCCTTGATCCTTTCCAGTTCATCTTTCATCTCTACCACAAGACGTTGTATGTCCGCATGGTTGGCTTTCGATCCCAGGGTATTAATTTCCCGGCCCATCTCCTGGGCAATGAATCCCAGTTTTTTTCCCACCGGACCATCGGCATCCATGGTTTCGAGGAAGTAGTTGCAGTGGTGGGCCAGTCTGACTTTCTCCTCCGAAATATCAAGCTTCTCGAGATAGTAGATCAGTTCCTGCTCGAAACGGTTTTCATCCTGTTCTTCCTTTTTCAGAAATTCGGCGAGGTTGTTCCCGATGCGTTCCCGGATGCGGACCAACCGCTCTGCCTCATGGTTCTCTATACCTGTGAGTTTTTCGCTGATGACATGGACCCTCTCCCGCAGGTCTTTGTCCATTGATTCCCCTTCCTGGTACCTGAAGCCGTTCACCTGACTGAGAGCCTGATGCAATCCATCCCTCACGGCTTCCCACTCCTCCTGGTCAAGGGATGCCTTTTCATTACGAATGGTGTCGGGCATCCGCATCACAATGGAAAGTAATTCAAGGGAAGCCTCCAGCCCCAGTTCCCCGGAGATCCGGTAGAGCTGGTTATAATAACTTTTCACAATTGCTTCATTAATAATCCCGGATGTGGCATCTTCCGCAAGTTCATAAAACAGGCTGCATTCGACCTTACCCCGTTCAAGTGTACCTGCGATTATCTGCCTGATCTCAAGTTCTTTCTCCTTGTAAAAAGACGGGAGCCGGGTATTGGTATCCAGTTGTTTGCTGTTCAGTGTTCTGACTTCGATGGTCAGTTTTTTGTCGGGAAGAAGGCATTCGGCTTTCCCGTAACCTGTCATGGATCGGATCATAAGGTGGATGGCATCTGTTCACGGCAAAAATAGTAAAAAGGGATGAACTGGCTAATTGGCCAGGGGAATGGTGAAGGCAAAGGTTGTTCCCTGTCCCTGTTCACTCTGAACGAAGATGTTACCCCCGTTCTTTTCCACGAACTCCCTGCAGATGATCAGGCCCAGTCCGGTCCCTTTCTCTCCGGCGGTGCCGTTTGATTTGAACTTTTCATCAATCCTGAACAAGCGGCTGAGGTTTTCCTTTGAAATACCAATACCTTCATCCACAATGCTTACCTCAATTTCTGCATCCTTTTGCGTCACCTTCACTTCCACTTTCTTGTCCTTTTCGGTGAATTTAACCGCATTGGTCATGAGATTCCGGATTACACTGTTGATCATATCACGGTCGCCGTAGGCATAGATATCATCCTGGTCCGGTGATAACAGCATGATCCCCTTCCTCTCGGCAAGGAGTTTATGCAGGTTGACATTCTCCTGGATCAGGTGAGACAGGTTGAACCTGACGGGATCATATTTGATCCTTCCCCGTTGTGACCTTGACCATGTGAGGAGGTTCTCCAGAAGGTCGAGCAGGTGTTTTACTGAATTGTGAATCTTCATGAACCCGGCCCGGTGATCTTCCCGTTCTGTCTGATCAAAATTCTCAACCATCAGTTCACTGATGGAGAGCAGACTGGAAAAGGGATTTTTCAGGTCATGGGATATGATGGAAAAAAATTTGTCCTTGGTGGCATTGAGCTCCATCAGGTTTTTCTCAGATTCACGCAGGGCTTCATTGGCCTGACTGATCTGCTGGTTCTGATATGTAAGCAACTTGTTGGTCCGTGATTTTACAAGGTAGTTGTAAATCATCACAGCCATGGCCGAGGCAAACAGGATTTCAAGAAGGATAAACCACCAGGACATCCATACCGGTGAAGTGATCAGAATGTTTAGCTGCATGGGGTGAATGCTCCTGAATCCGTCCGGGTTTTCGGCCACCACCTTCAGCGTATAGGAGCCAGGACGTATGTTGGCGTAGGAGATATAATTTCTTGTACCGGCATTGTTCCACTCGGTATCCAGGTTCTCCATGATGTACGAGTATTTCAATTTTCCGGGCTGAAGGTTGTTCAGGGCAGCGAACTCAATGGAGAAGAACCGGTGTTTGTAGTCCAGTACGATCTCCTCCATATAAGTCACATTCTCATTGGTATAGAAGTCCCCTTCAAATTCGATGATGGCCGCGGGATTCTCTTCGAACCGCTCTTCTATCTCTGCTCCGGCTACCTTAACCTCCTTGCCCAGCACCTCCAGTTTTGTGAGGGTAACTTCAGCTACCTCTCTACTGGGTTCAATTTGCGAGGGATCAATCACATTCATCCCGTAAACGCCACCGAAATAGAGTTTTCCATTCCTGCCTTTGTGGTATGCCCCCCCGTTAAATTCGTTGCTCTGGAGCCCGTCGTTCATGTCATAGTTTTTTACCTCGAAGGTTTCCAGGTCAAACCGGATGATGCCCAGGTTCGTACTGAGCCAGATCCGGTTTTGCTCATCGGGCAGGATTCCGTAGATCACTTCGTTGGCCAAACCCTGGCCCACACCAAACCTGCGAAAAGAACCGGTGGCCGGATAGAACATGCTCAGGCCGGTGTTGGTTCCTATCCAGAATCTGCCCAGTGGATCTTCATATATGGAATAGACAATATTCCCCGAAATGGTGGTGGGGTCTTCCGGATCATTTTCAAAACATTCGCATGATCCGCTCTCCGGGTCCATCCTGCAAAGTCCGCCCCCGTATGTGCCTACCCAGAGGGATTCTTCATCATCAAGGAAAAGGGAGGAATAGATGAAGTTGTTTGAGATCGACTCCGGATCATCATTGTTATGCATAAACCTTTTAAACTCACCGGAGGCCGGATCCATTAGATTCAGCCCGTTCCTTGTTCCTACCCAGATCCGTCCATGGGGGTCCTCATAGATGGTCCGGACCGAATTATCTGAAATGGATTTCGGGTTTCCGGGATCGTGTATGAAATGACGAAACGACCGGGTCTCCGGCCTGAAGAGGTTGAGACCGCCCCCGTCAGTGCCAATCCAGATCCGGTCCTTGCTGTCCTGAAAAATCTTACGGACCGAGGAATGGGAAAGAGAGGTGGGATCCAGGGGATTGTGGTCAAAATGTGAAAAAGTTCCGTTTCGCATGTTGTAGCAACTAATCCCCCTGGCATTGGTTCCTACCCAGATGCTACTGTCTGAGGTCTCAAACATGGTCCATATAAATGAGCTGGCAAGGCTGTTGGCATCGAAGGGATTATTCTTAAAAAGGGTGAACTGATTGGACTTGGGATCCAGAATGCTGATTCCTGCTCCGAATGTCCCAAACCATATTGCTCCTGTACGGTCCTCAAAAATGCAATTGAGAGAGTTTTCCGAAATGCTGCTGGGATCGGCCGGATTATGGGTATAGTTATTGTATTCCAGGGTGACAGGGTTAATCCTGAAAACTCCGTTTCCGAATGACCCGTGCCAGATGAAGCCATCCTGATCCTCAATCAGTGGAGCGGCCGGATTCAGGGCAAGGGAGTGGGTGGAGTTCCCGGTTTCAAGCACCTTTGCAATACCTTCATCCTCATTGCGGTAAATAAACAGTCCCCCGGAGGTCTCAATCCACACCTGGTCCGCCCGGTCCACATGTATTTTTTCAATGCTGATTTCCGGCCAGTCTGAGTTCAAACTGACCTGCTGGTGCCGGCCCTGTCCTGAAAGGTCCACTTTGACAAGCCCTTTTTCAGTACCCAGCCACAGCGCAGTGTTCCCCATGTCCATGCATAAGATGGTTTCATTGAAATCAATGGTTTGGTCGGCTGTTTCATTGAAAAACAGCCCCGATTTCCTGTCCTGACTGAACAATCCCATGTGGGTTCCTATCCAGAGATTACCGGAAGGGTCAAGAACAAATCCACTGATTCGCGACATCAGCCCCATCAGGCTGTTCTCATCGGGGATAATCCGCTCTGCTTCACCTGTAAAACGGTCCACCCGGTTCAGACCGCCGAAGGTACCCACCCATACATCGTTCCTCATGTCTGAAATGATGGCCGAGACCGTATCATTGGAAAGGGCTGTGGGTGATTCAGGATCGTGTTTTAGAATCGTGAACTGACCTTTGCGTGGATTGTACATGGTCAGGCCACCCCTGGAGCCCAGCCAGATCATCCCCGATTTATCCTCATACACAATCTCAATCCATTTGTTGGCCAGGAGATAATGCTGGTCGGTGGTGGCACCGTAGACTGTAATGGACTGGCCGTCGAATTTATTCAATCCATCTTCAGTGCCAAACCACATGAATCCTTTTGAATCCTGGTAGATGTAATAGACCGAACTGAGCGAAAGCCCTTCGTTGATGGTGATCCGTTTGAAACGGACATAATCATCCTGTCCGTTTAGAAACGAGCAAAAGATCAGGGTCAGTATGAAAAGACAACAATTTCTTCTGATCATTCTGGCAAATGAGGTAGTGTAGTCCCGGCAAATAGCACAAAAATCAAACCAAGTTAACCAATCATGAAGATCTAATCAATTGAAACAGGTTAAATAATGTTATAGGGTGTTTTCCAGCCCACATTATTTTTGGATACTTGGCCGGACTCTACTTTTAGCTGTATTCCATCTTCAGCGGGTTACCGTAGCCGGCTCCACATTGATTTTGACCACCGTTTTGGTCTTCCACCTGCCTGTCCGGTAATAGAGGAAGGAGAATATGAGTCCAAACCCCCATCCCGAGGGGATGGACCACCAGATTCCTGATGGACCCAGACCGGCTCCCCTGATGGTCAGGCCGAACAGCTCTATGGTTTCCTGGCTGAGGAACAGGGCAGTTGGAATGCGAATAATCCACAGTGAAATCAGTGTGATAAACATGGGAATAATGGTATCGCCGGCACCGCGCATCACCCCTGTATAGACAAACATTCCCGTAAAAAGAAGGTAGAATGAAGTGACAATGGTCAGGTAGGTGCCACCCAGGTTGATGACTGTCAGGTCAGTAGTAAACAACCGCATGAGCGGAAACTTGAGAACAATGACCAGGATGGTGATCCCCAGGGAAACAAAAGATGCCATCAGCAAGGTGCGTTTCAGACCCTGTTTTACCCTGTCCAGTTTACCGGCCCCGATGTTTTGCCCCACAAAGGTCGAAAGGGCGATTGAAAACACCATGGACGGAATGATGGCCAGACTGTCCAGCCTCCCGGCGGCCGTATAGGCAGCTACCACATCGGTCCCGAATCCGTTCACAATACCCATGAGGGCCAGCATACCCAAAGCTACAAAAGTCTGCTGCAAGCCTGTAGGCAAACCGATACGAAGGCTTTGCCGGAATATCTCCCGGTCGAATGCAAATTCACGAAGCTTGAATTTGATCAGTTCATGGTTGCTGTTGAGATAGAAGACCGCCACGATAAATGCAATTCCCTGAGCGATGACGGTGGCCACGGCAGCTCCTTCAATCCCCCATCCCAGCTTAACAATAAAAAGCAGATCAAGCCCGATGTTGATCACTGTGGCAATCATGAGGAAATAGAGGGGCGTGATGGAGTCCCCCAGACCGCGCAGCACAGCAGCCACACTGTTGTACCCGAAAAAAACCAACAGTCCGGATACATAGATGGTGAAATAGGCGTTGGCCGATTCCATCAGCTCCTCAGGCAGCCTGATCAGCCTGAATAGATCTTCCGAAAAGACTATCCCCACCACGGTCATGATCACCGCGGAGATCGCCATGACAATGAAAATGGTATCAATAGCCCGCTTTACTTTCGGGAAATTTTTTGCTCCGAAAAACTGTGAGATCACGATGGTTCCCCCGGTGGCTATGCCGATAATCAGTGCAATCAGTGTAAACAGGATGGGGAAAGAGGCCCCCACCGAGGCCAGGGCTTCCTTCCCAAGAAAGCGGCCTACAATGATCTGATCCACAAATGTATACAGTTGCTGGAACATGTGTCCCAACAGCATTGGGGCTGCAAACCTGAAAATACCCCTTCCTGCACTTCCCTGGGTTAGATCTTTCATTTTAAAATTGAGCGGGTAAATGTCGTTATTTTTGCCTGAATGAGGAAACCTTCAATTAAAACGCTTCTAAATCGTGTGTTTGTGAGCATATTACTTCCAAATCACTGAATATTTTCTTAATCTAGTTGGAGAATTCTTAAGAATTGTGCCCCGATGTCTGGAATTTCCATAAATCTTCATATAAACCCACCATCAATTTCCCGAATCTAAACGTATTGACTATGAAAAACCTCAGGTTATTCTTTGTATTGTTGTTCCTGTTTGCAATTGTCCAGGGAGGATTTTCCCAGATTGCAGGAACAGCTCATGATTTTTCCACTGAATCATGGGCTCCAACAACCAACAGGGGATGTGGTGTTTGTCATACCACTCACCAGTCTGTAAACATCATCAGTGCTCCACTATGGAACCATGAAACGACAGTTGTAGCAGGCTATACACTCTATGATTCCCCTACTTTCAACGGAAGTTCAACCATTACAAATCCGGGTGCAAGCTCCAGGTTGTGTCTCAGTTGTCACGATGGGACTGTAGCGCTTGAAAACTTCGGGGGAATCAGTTCCGGCACCAATTTTATTGACCCGTCAGCAAGGATCGGGGGCGTGGGCGGTAATAATCTGAGTACCGAACATCCCATCTCTTTTGATTATACCGATGCACTGGCAGTCAGCGACGGGGGCCTTTTCCCGCCGACAACCACCAACAGCGGACTGGGCAGTACCATTGACAATGATATGCTTTTCAATAGCAAAATGGAGTGTGCTTCATGTCACGATGTTCACAACAGGTATGGTGTATCCTACCTCCTGAAAATGTCCAATGTGAATAGCGAACTCTGCCTTACATGTCATAATAAGTAGCAAATAATCAAGCATAGTTAAATGAACAGTTCATAAGCACATGAACCGAATCAATCCAATTGTACTCCTTGGAATGCTGGTATTGACAGGCCTCGCCTGGTCATGCAACCAGGAGACAGCCAGCTCGCCATCCCCAGATCCCCTGGTCATCTTTCCACCCCCCCCCGACACCGCCCGGATACAGTTCCTCACCCATTTTTCCTCCTCGGAGGATATGAAAGGAGAAAAGAGCGGGTTTCACAGGTACTTGTTCGGGGAAGAAGAGCCCCTTGGCATCGTCAAACCTTATGGCGTGTCAGTTCATAAACAGAAAGTCTATATCTGCGACACCGGTCTGGCCGGACTGGTGATGCTGGATCTTACCCAGGGAACATTTGCGTATTTTATCCCGGAAGGCAAAGGGCAGTTACAGCTGCCTGTCAACTGTTGTGTGGATGATGCCGGAACAATCTATGTGGCGGATGCCAACCGGAAACAGATCGTTGTATTTGACAACGAAATGAAGTTCATCCATGCTTTCGGGGAGACCGAGAATTTCAAACCGACCGATGTTGAATACCACCAGGGAAAGATCTATGTGGCCAATGTGCGGGAACATTCGGTATGCGTATACGGGGGTGAAAATTATGAACTTATTGGCCGTATTCCTGGTATTGAGGCTGGCGAAGAGGGATTTATCCGGCAGGCCACCAACATCTCCATCAGCAACAACATCCTTTATGTATCAGATTTTGGGGATTTCAATGTGAAGCAGTTTTCCCTGGATGGAGCGTTGCTGGGGATTATCGGAGGATATGGAAGTGGTCCGGGCCGGTTTACAAGACCCAAAGGAGTTGCCGTGGACAGGGAAGAGAACCTCTATGTGGTGGATGCCGCCTTTGAGAATGTACAGATCTTCAATGGCAGGAGGGAACTGTTGATGTATTTTGGCGGCGCCTATGAAGGAGCCGGGGCCATGTGGCTTCCGGCTGCAGTGGAGATCAGCTATGAAAATCTTTCATATTTTCAACCCTATGTGGATGAAAGTTTTGAGCTGAAATACCTGATTTACGTAACCAACCAGTATGGGCCGGCAAAGGTGAATATATACGGTTTCGTTGAAGAGAAGCCCTCTTCACCTTAACCCTCAATTGATGAACCAGGAAGGCAAAATATGGGTGGGATTTCTCCTTACGGTTGGTATTTTCCTGCTCAGCCAGTGTTCCCCTTCCGGGAAGAGCCTGTTGACTTTTTTTTTCGATGGGGTTCCCGAATCAGACAGCACCCGGGTGGAGCTGCAAGGATCCAAGGCTTTTCCGGCAGACTCCGCCAACCTTGTTGCAAATGATCCGGAAGAGGAGGTCCAAACGCTATTCATACACTATCCCTATGAAGAGGGAGAATGCGAAGCCTGCCACGACCCGGAGGCACTGGGCAGCATGACTGAACCCCAGCCGGGACTCTGCTACACATGTCACGAGGATTTAAATGACAGGTTTCAATACCTGCACGGACCTGTGGCCGGGGGATATTGTACTTCGTGCCATGATCCTCATATGTCCGAACAAGCGAAGCTACTCAGGTTTACGGGTGAAGAACTGTGCTTTTATTGTCACCAGGCTGAAAGCGTGTTCAGGAACGAGATACACGAGGGACTGGAAGGCATGACTTGTATGGACTGCCACAATCCCCACGGGGGTGAGGACCGGTATATTTTTCAATAGATTATTGATCAGGATGATGTGAAAACGATCAGGAACATATGGATGGTAGCTTTCATGCTGGGCCCGGTCTTCTGTTTTTCACAACCGGCCCCTAAACCGGGCATCTGGCAATTCAGAAGCATTACCGGGGAGGTGGACCTGAGGGGGCAGTACCGGCAGTTGGAGAGTAATTTCAACGAAGTTACCGAAGATCAGAGAAGCACTTACCTGCTGGGAGGGATCAAGCTGAATACCAGCAGCTACCTCTGGGATGAAGAGATCCTCCTGATTGATCTGAATGGTGCTTACAGTCCCGAGACCAGGGATGAGAAATACATTACCATTCCTGACCGGTCCGAAGTCCGGACCCTGAAAAAGGTGGACCTGACGGCCACCTTATGTAACAACAAACCGGTCACACTCCAGGGATTTTTCAATTTTGACCAGAATTACTACAACCGTGAATTGCTTACCAATGTCAGGTCCAATAACTTGCAGTGGGGCGCTATCCTTTCGTTGAACAACAGGATCCTGCCGGTTACCGTTACATACCGGAACCAGAACTGGGACCAGGAAGAGACACAGACTGGCCGCAAGTTCAGTATGGACCAGGAAAACCTCCAGGTGAGGACAAGCAAATCATTCGGTTCCAGGGACCGCAGTGAATTGGTCTGTGCGCACAACAACTATCTCTACAGCTATGCCGAACTGCACCGGACGCAGCATCTGACGAACCGGGTGGCAATGAACAACAATGTATACCTGGATGCCGGAAGG
Organism: uncultured Bacteroides sp.; assembly: GCA_964453785.1. Classification (GTDB taxonomy): domain Bacteria; phylum Bacteroidota; class Bacteroidia; order Bacteroidales. The sequence continues at coordinate 69,550 of CAYVRK010000015.1, read as the reverse complement.
AGATACAATCTGAACTCCAGGATCACCTGGTATGACCAGGAGGGGACCACAAGCTTCAGGCGGGTGGAGGTTCTTGAAGGAGTCTCGCTGCAGCTGCCCTATCAACTGAAACTGAGGGGGAATTTTGACCTTTATAACCTGAAAGATCCCATACAGACCTGGGATCAGAAACGGGGGCGGGCCTCTCTTGAGCACAAACTGTTCCAGAGCCTGACCACAAAGGTTTACATTGAGTATGCCAAAGTGAATCAAGTTGCCGCCACCCTGCATGAAGAAACAGATACCAGGGGTGGGGTGGACCTCAGGTACACCAAGAAAATACCTACCGGGCACCTGAACCTGTCCTACCGCTATTACAGGCATCATCATTCTTCAGAGGGAGTAACGGGTTTCCTGCAAATCATCAATGAGGAACAGGGCTTGACCGACGGTGTGCTGATCCTGCTGAATAAGCCCTATGTGGAGGTGGCATCCGTGGTGGTGAAGGATGGTACAGGGACCATTATTTACCAGCCCAATTTTGACTATATACTTATAGAAAGAGCCAGTTATATGGAAATCCAGAGGGTGCCGGGCGGACTGATCCCCAATAATTCTTCTGTATATATCGATTACACCTACCGGCAACCCGGGACCTATTCGTACGGGGCAAACAACAACCATTTCAGTGCCAGCGTCCAGCTGTTTAATCGCTTGCTGGAGTTTTATTACCGGTATTCGGTACAGGATTATCCGAAGGTAGACCAGGGGGATCTGCTGACGCTGAACTATTACAGCCAGAATGTTTTCGGTGTACGGATGGATGTGGGATTTGCCAGAGCCGGAATTGAAGCCGACCTGTATGACAGCAATATCATTCCTTACAGGATGAAGCGGTACTATGTGGATATGAACTGGAATTATAAATCCAGGCTGATCTTTACCCTCAATGGAAATGTACGTGATTACAGGATGATTGCTGATCAGGAGGACCAGCTTTATACCAATATATCCGGAAAGTTGGCCTACAGGATTCGTCCGCAGATGAGGGTAAGCCTGGAGTCTGGATATCTGAACCAGAGAGGGAGGAATATCGACCTGGACCTCCTGACGGCCAGGGCAGAATTCCATTCGGTATTCAATAAACTCCATGTGAGGGTGGGTGTGGAGATGTACAGGCGGACGTACCAGAACAGCTGGTTTGCTTTCAATGGCGCTTATGTCCAGCTGACACGGAAATTTTAATGCATGAAAAGGGACTGATATGATCCATTTTATCATTGTAGAAATATTGATCTCGCTTTTCCTCCCGGGTCCGGCAGCATCCCACGCGGGTCATGGGAAGAAAGTCCTGCAGACAAGCATGTGTGTGGATTGTCATGGAGCGCTGGTGGAACATGAGGTGATGCATATGCCTGCCTCGGATGCCTGTGACAACTGCCACGAGTCAACAGGTGAATCCCATCCCCGGGAAGGGGTGATGGGTTTTACACTGATGGACCAAATACCGGAACTCTGTTTTTATTGTCATGAGGAGCCCGCAGACCCGTCGCATGGACACCAGCCGGTGGCAGAGGGAGCATGTTTGTCATGTCATGATGCACACGGATCCTCTGAACCCAGTCTCCTGCACCTTCCGGGGGAGGAACTGTGCCTCTCCTGTCACAACAGGGTCTACAGGACCGATTCCTCTGAGACCATCAACATCAGGCGCTTGGTTCGCGGACAGGCCATGGCCCATTCGGCCATAGACGGGGGCGGTTGCACGGTATGTCATCAGGCCCACGGATCGGAATACAGGGCGCTCCTGAACACTCCATACCCGGAAGCAGATTACCTGCCGGCAAAAACGGAGAATTTTGAACTCTGTTTTCTTTGCCATGACACCGATATCATCGATGCAGAGGAGACCCAGTGGGCAACCAATTTCAGGAACGGGAACAGAAACCTGCATTTCGTTCACATCAACGGGAACAAAGGCAGGAATTGCAGGATGTGCCATAACCTGCATGGATCACCCCAGCCATACCTCGTGGAAGAGGTCGTGGAATTCGGGAAATGGGAAATGGAGATGAATTTTATACCCCGTGAGAACGGAGGATCCTGTCTTCCCGGGTGTCATGGAAATCTCTCCTATACCAGGTGAAATAAGGGAAAAGGGAAAAGGTGAAAGGAAAAAGGGAAAAGAGTGCTGTATGAGGAGTGAAGTCAAATATAGAAGATCCCTGTTCGATGGGATGAAACGAAAACTGGCTCTATGGGTGTGGTTTTTTTATTGTCTCTCCACCATAGCTGCGCAGACGGGCAGTGAATATAAGATCAGGTGGATCGGTCAGTTTCCACCGGTTAAGGAGGATCAAAAAACCACCTTCAGCCGGCGTGTTTCCGATCTTGTATTCGGACGAATGCCTCAGGAAGTGATCAAACCCTTTGGAATTGTAGCGCTCACTCCACAGGAATTCCTGATTCTGGATCAGGGTGCCGGAACTGTTTTCGAGTGCAATGAGGGAGTGGCTCATGAGCTTAAATCCATAAAAAAGGCAGCCCGGGAATTCCCCTCACTGGTAGGGATGTGTCGGATGCCGGGAGGTGATCTGCTCTGTACCGACTCAAGGAAGAACCTGGTATTCAGGATCTCAGAAAAGGGATTGTCTCCTCTATCCGGGTCTGTTTCATTTGATCAGCCCACCGGGATTGCCTACTGCAATAGCAGGCAGGAAATATGGGTGGTGGAGACCGGGGCCCACAGGATTTGTGTACTGGACAGAGAAGGAGAACTTGTGAAGTATATCGGTGAACGGGGTTCGGCTTCGGGGGCTTTCAATTATCCCACTTTCATTTGGATTGACCAGGATGGACGGGTGTATATTGTTGATTCAATGAATTTTCGTGTGCAGGCATTTGATCAGCAGGGAACAGCTCTCTTTGTATTCGGAGAGAGCGGCGATGCCACGGGAAACCTGGCCAGGCCGAAAGGAGTTGCCACCGATTCAGAAGGGAACATCTATGTGGCCGACGCCCTGTTTCATGTGGTCCAGATCTTCGATGGGGAAGGACACTACCTTTACAACTTTGGGAAGCAGGGACAAGGGGAAGGAGAGTTCTGGATGCCGGCAGGGATTTATATCGATGAACAGGATCGCATTTATGTGGCCGACAGTTATAACGGAAGGATCCAGATCTTTGAACGGGTTAAAAACGGATTGCCATGAGAAAAACCATAGTGATGGGAGCGCTTTTCCTTCTTCTTTTCACACCCTGGGCAGGTTCACAATCCATTGTGAATTCGGTCCATAACCTGTCGGTGACGGGTCCCGGTGATGTGAAGGCCAGTACCGAACCGGAGATCTGTGTTTTTTGTCACACGCCCCACAACACACGCCCCTCCAGTCCGCTCTGGAACAAGCATGATCCGGGCTATACCTATACCCTGTACCACAGCTCCACTGTTCAGGCGGTGCCGGGTCAGCCCGATGGTGCCTCCATACTCTGCCTGAGCTGCCACGACGGAACCACGGCCCTGGGCAATGTGATCAGCAGGACCGGTGATATTGAGTTTGCAGATGGAATCACCAGCATGCCCGCAGGTCACGCCAACCTGTCAACCGACCTGGCAGATGACCACCCTGTTTCATTTGATTATACCACCGGACTTGCGGCGGCTGACGGACAGTTGAAGGATCCCACTGCCATTGTACCCCCGGTTGTCCTGGATAACGGTCGCATGCAATGTACATCGTGCCATGATCCCCACCGGAACCTGACCAATGATTTTCTAAGGGTCACCAACCGGTATTCGGAGCTCTGTTTCAGCTGTCACGAAAGGGATTACTGGACATTTTCAATCCACAGTACATCCACAGCTACCTGGAACGGCAACGGCAATGATCCCTGGCCCCATACAAGCTACCCGAATGTGGCAGAGAATGCATGTGAGAATTGTCACGATCCGCATGGTGCAGGGAACAAGCGAAGGCTGATGAATACTTTGGATGAAGAGGGCAACTGCCTCCCCTGTCACAACGGCAACGTGGCATCCACCAATCTGGTTGCCCAGCTGGCCAAACCATACCTGCACAATGTGTATGGATACAACCTGGAGCATGATGCCGGCGAGGATGCCCAGGCACTCTCCATGCATGTGGAGTGTGAAGATTGTCATAATCCACATGCTGTGAACAATACTTCTGCCGTGGCTCCCGCTGCCAATGGATTCCTTACCGGGGCCCGTGGGGTGAACCAGAGCGGTAATCCGGTGGTCCCCCTTCAGTATGCCTATGAATTATGCTACCGTTGCCATGCTGATAGTCCCTCCAAGCCTGCCAGTTTAACCACCCGCTTGGTGGTGCAAAACAATGTACGGCTTGAATTTGACCCGGCCAATCCATCCCATCATGCGGTCAACTCACCGGGCACCAATCCAAATGTGCCCAGCCTGATCCCGCCCCTGACCGAATCCAGCGTCATTTACTGCACCGATTGTCATGCCAGCGATGGCAGCGGATCTCCCGCTGGTCCACATGGTTCCATTTTTCCGGCTCTGCTTAAATACAGGTACCTGACGGCTGACTATACGGTTGAGTCGGCGTCTGCCTATGAACTGTGTTACAGCTGTCACAACCGCAACAGCATCCTGGGTGATGAATCTTTTGATGATCACGACAAACACATACGTGACCTTCAGACTCCCTGTAATGCCTGCCATGATCCCCATGGCATCAGCCATACGCAGGGCAACAGCACCAACAATGCCCACCTGATCAACTTTGATGTAAACATCGTCTCTCCCCATTTCAACGGAGCTTTCAGGTATGAGAGTACAGGCTTGTTTACCGGTCGGTGTTACCTGAACTGTCATGGTCAGAACCACATGGGCTGGCATTACGGATATTAGGCTGAACTTGTATCTGCTTTTTCCAGCTCCACTGTGAAATGGCGCATGATGGGGGCTTCGTAACGGATTTTGTATCCTGAGGTGATTTTTTCCCTGCGGCGGTATACCTGATGAAGCGCCGCTGCAACATAATCCATGTGGTTGCGTGTATAGACCCTCCGCGGAATGGTCAGACGCATAAGCTCCAGTTTGGGATACCGGTTCTCCCTGGTCTCCGGATCCCGGTCTGCCAGAAGCGTTCCGATCTCCACGGCCCTCACCCCCGATTCCAGGTAGAGCTCCAGGGCCAGGGTCTGGGCAATATACTCCTCCCTGGGTACATGCGGGAGAAATCGGGTGGCATCCACGAATATGGCATGTCCGCCGAAGGGTTCCTGTACGGGGATTCCCATGTCGTGAAGTTTCCGGCCCAGGTAATGGACCTGTTTGATCCGGCTTTCCAGATACCCGAAGGTAGTGGCCTCTTCCAGTCCCCGGGCCAGGGCGGCCATGTCCCGGCCCGACATGCCCCCGTAAGTAATATATCCTTCGAACAAGATGTTGTACATGGTTGCTTCCCGGTAGATGGCCTGACTGTTGAGGGCGATGAATCCGCCCATGTTGACGATCCCGTCCTTCTTGCTGCTCATGGTCATCCCGTCGGCCAGGGAAAACATCTCCCGTACAATCTCACGGATGGAGCTGTTTTCATAACCCTCCTCCCTGGTTTTGATAAAATATGCATTCTCAGCAAACCGAGCCGCATCAAAGATCACAGGAATCCCCTGTTTTTTACTGAACTCCCTGACCTGTCTCAAATTTTCCATACTTACCGGTTGTCCACCTGTGGAGTTGCAGGTGATGGTGACGATGATCATGGGGATCCGCTCTTTGCCGTAAACCTGGAGCACATTCTCCAGTTTGTTCAGGTCCAGATTGCCCTTGAAGGGGTGATACTTCCGGGTATCGGTAGCTTCATCAATGGTGCAGTCAAAGGCACTGGCCTTCCTGAATTCGATGTGACCTTTGGTGGTATCGAAATGAGCATTACCGGGGACCACTTGATCCTCTTTGACCATCACCGAGAACAGCACATTTTCAGCTGCCCGGCCCTGGTGGGTGGGAAGCACATAGGGGAAACCGGTCAGCGAGGTAATGGTCTCCCGAAGCTGATCAAAGGACCTGCTGCCTGCATAGGATTCATCCCCGGACATCAGGGCCGACCACTGTTCCTGGCTCATGGCACCGGTTCCCGAATCGGTGAGCAGGTCGATAAATACCTGGTCGCTTTTCAGGTTGAAAAGGTTGTACCCGGCCTCTTTGATCCATTTTTTGCGCTCCCCGGCCGAACTGGGATGCATGGGTTCGATCATCTTGATCTTATATGGTTCTGCGTATGGCAACATGTCAAATGAGGTAAAAGGTAAAAGATGAAAGGTGAAAGGAAATGGAGTGCCTAGTACTCAGTGCCTAGTGCAAAATACTGAGTACTGAGCACTATACCTGTCCCTGTTCTTGATGTTCAGGAAGAGACGTTTGGATGATATGGAATGGATTCCATTCATTGCTGATGCAAAGGTAGGACCAAATGCAGTTATTTTTCCTTCCCGGGAGAATGTTCTTGGGCAGGGGCCTGGCGCTTTCTCTCCATGAGGTATTGCTGGTAATAGCGGGCAGTGATCTCAGCCTTTTTTTGGGTGGCTTCTGTTTCCCTTGCCAGGTAATCCTTTTTGGACTCTCCATTTCGCCTGGGTTCAAAAAGCGGATCGGCGGAGAGTTCCTCCTGGTAGGGATCGTTGAAGTAGCGGGTGACAAACAGCCCGGGGTGCATTTCCCACCGGGTCAGATCGCCGGCTTTGGAGATGCTGTAAAAAGAGTTGCCATCGGGATGAAATTCCACATCCAGCAGGACATCCTCATTGTCCAGGAAAGTATGGATTCTGTCACCCGAAGCCACATCCCACAGGATCAGGGCGTGATCCTCCGAAGCGCTGACAAGGTATTGGCCATCCGGGCTGAAAGCGATTTTCCTAACGGTTCCCCTGTGCCCCTTCAGAATGTGAATCAGTTTTTCATCTTCCACATTGTACACCCTGACCGTTCGCTCTGCCGAAGCTGCTGCAATCAACCGGCTGTCGGGACTGAAAGCCACATCAAAAATGTCCTGGGTCGGTCCGTGCAGTGTGCTTTTTACCTGAAGGGTCTCCAGGTCCCATATTTTGATGGTCAGGTCGTTACTGCCACTGGCGATGTACCTGTTGTCGGGGCTAATGCAAACAGTCAGGGTCACATCATCGTGCCCCCGCATGTGTGCTGCTATCTCCCCGTTGTATACGTCCCAAAGCAGGAAAGTCTTGTTGAAGGCCGACGAAACGGCGTATTTCCCGTCCGGACTGATGTCAGCATTCCAGATCGTTGTGGCGTGGCCTGTAAAATTGCCAATGTGTTTTCCGCTTCTGTCCCACAATTTAATTTCTTTCCCCCCTGCAGTCAGAATAAAATCCATCTTGGGAGGCATATCCAGGGCAGTGATGGTTTTGGTATGGGCCCCGGCCACCTCCAGGGAAGGGGTAAAAGTCTCCGGATCCAGCACGCGAAAGGAACCATCTGCAAATCCGACCAGCAGCAGGGTTCCGTCGGGAGAGAATTGAATGGCACTGGGACCGGGGTTGTAGATTTCTTTTTTTATTATATATGAATCGGACTGTGAATATCCCTGAAGGGCGAATCCCGATAATAAAACACAGACTGTAATCAGTTTTTTCATACCTATAAAGTTAATGAAAACAGTGTTCGGTTTTTACAATATAATGTCCGGTTTCGCACGATTCAAAGGTGCCGAAGAGTTTTTTCGATTGATTAAGTAATTAAATAATAGAGCATTACTTATCTAGGCATTTTTTTTGTGGATACTTATATTTAGCTCTGTATTTGTTGATATGTATAGGTCGCACTTTAAGGTATTTGTCAAAACCATCCTGAGAAACAAGGTATTATCACTGATCAACCTTTTTGGTCTTGTTATTGGATTTGCAGTGGCCATGCTGGTCTGGATTTTCGTTTCCCATGAACTCTCTTATGATAAGTCATTTGCAAATGAGGATCGGATTTTCAGGATGGTCAGGAATTGGCAGGGGAGTGAAAAATATGAAACTGAAGTTCCTGCACCATTGGCAGAGGCACTGCTTAGTACATTTCCGGAAGTAGTCTCTGTTACACGACTTATAAGTAGCACAAATAATCTGATTATCAGGGATAGGGAGGTGTTTAGGGAGGACCTTGTGTTTGCAGTCGATTCTGCATTTTTTACTGTCTTTGGGATTGAGCTTGAAGCGGGCAACACACCACAAAGCCTCAGTCAACCCGGAACTGTTGTCATCAGTTTAACAAAGGCCCGAAAACTATTTGGCAATACTGATCCCATCGGAAAGAGCCTGACATTTGAATGCAGCGGTTTTGGAACCGGAAGCAAAGATGTCATTGTTACAGGGGTCTTTGATGAATTCCCGGTGCAAAGTCATATGCGGCCGGATTATCTAATATCATCATCTACTTTTGAATTTATTGACAATCCCAGTCATTTCAACCATTTCCTACAGACTTATGTATTACTTCAAACTGCCGGTTATAAAGGATTGCTTGAAAAGAAACTGTCTGATTTTATGAAGGGCTTTTACGGTGAGGATTATTATAACTACAGTGCCTCGACCTACCTCTTGCAGGCCATTCAGGATATTCATCTCAATACCAAGGTTTACCAGACCGGATACGAGACATCCAAGGGGAATTATAGCACCCTGTATTTTTTTCCGGCCCTTGCAATTTTCATTGTATTGATTTCAATTATAAATTTTATAAACCTCCTTACCAGTCAGTCGCTTGGTAGAAGGAAAGAGGTATGGATCAAAAAAGTTAGCGGAGCATTCTCCAGGCAGGAGATAAGTTTTTTCCTTCTGGATTCGGTTCTCCTTTTTGAAGTGGGCTTCATTTTGGCCATGTGCCTTGTGGAAATTATTTTTCCGGCTTTCGAGACACTTGTGGAAAGGGATATGGAGATAGAGTTCCTGTACAAACCTCTGAATTTACTACTCAGTGTTTCCATCGCCTTGATTTTGGCTTTGATAGCAGGTCTATACCCGGCAACAAATCTCGTTTCAGAGAAGTATTGGAACAAACAGGATTCCAGGAAAGAATTCCGAAGCAGCCACGCGTTATTCGACGCCAAACTGATCATTCTTCAATTCGCCATTTGTATCATTTTTCTTAATTGCTCTGGTTTCATCTATAAACAATTCAGGTATATTCAATCAGAAACCAACCAGGGATTCAATAAGGAAAACATCCTTTTGATTAAGAATCCCTGGTATTTGGGAACCTCACATGCTGCATTTAAGGACATCCTCTTAATGCATAACGATATTTCGGGTGTTGCAAGTTCGGAAAGTGTTCCTGGGATAGACTGGTACAGTACATGGGGACATCCAGTTGATTCAGCTTTGAATGACTCCCACATCTCTGTCTATTATTGTGATTATGATTTTGCCGAAACCCTGGGATTAAAAATGAAATTCGGGAGATTCTTTTCACGGGATCATCCCACCGATAATATGGCCATGGTACTTAATGAGGCCGCTATCGAAAAACTGGGTTGGAAGGATCCTATCGGGAAACGATACAGGCTGGATACAGTTTACCATGTGATAGGTGTGATCCAGGATATCCATTACATATCATTGCATGATGATATTGCACCTTTGGGGATGGTGCTTATTGAAGCGGGTTCAGAGAGTTTTATCAGCATCAGGTATAGTCCGGGCCGCACGGATGAAATTCTTGATTATGTGAACGAAAGGTGGAGAGAATTTGTGCCGGACCGCCCGATGGAATACTCATTCATGGATAAGGAATTTGATTTCTGGTATAAAACTGATCGAAGACTTGGATTTGTGACCACTATCCTGTCCATACTTGCCATCATCATCTCATGCCTTGGATTGGTTGGTCTGGTGATGTACAGCATCATCCGCCGTACCAAGGAACTCGGGATAAGAAAAGTGAACGGTGCCACTTCAATGGATATTATTGGTCTGTTTGTCAGTGATACAAGCAAATGGTTGTTTTGGGGATTCATCATTGCTGTTCCGGTCTCCTGGATGGTGGTAAAAAAATGGATGCAGGGCTTTGCTTACAAAACAAAGGAAAGCTGGTGGGTATTTATCCTGGCAGGACTGGCCATCTATATAATTGCCATAGGAAGTATCGCTTGGCAATGCTACAAGGCTTCACGCCAAAATACAATCAATTCACTTAGATATGAATAAGCTCATTTTGCACCTCTGCCCGTAACCTAAATCACTTTTTTCCCGATAATATATTGACTATAAAATACCCAATTATGGGGATTTACCGTATGATTGGTTGTTGTAGTTTTGCACCTTATTGATCTTTCGGGCAATTTCTTTGTTATACAGTGAAAGCAGAGGATAAGAGATGGAAATGGTAAGATCGTATGGGGTGGAACTGGTCAGGCTGGTGAATGAAATGTCGCCTTACCTTTTGCTTGGATTTTTTTTTGCGGGTGTGCTGCGGGTAGTTTTCCCACAGCGGATCATCACCAAATACATGGGGCAGCGGAATTTCAGGTCTGTTCTGAATGCATCCCTCCTGGGGGTACCCTTGCCGCTTTGCTCCTGCGGCGTATTGCCCACCGGCATTGGATTTTACAAAAACGGGGCTTCACGCGGATCCACCATATCATTCTTAATCTCGACCCCGCAGACGGGTGTGGATTCCATCCTGGCCACCTATTCACTGCTGGGATTGCCGCTGGCCATTATCCGGCCCGTTGTGGCATTGGTTACCGGTGTCATTGGAGGATTGGCAGGCAACCTAGCCGATAAGAACGGTGTGCCGGAAAAGCCACATGCCCTTTCAGAAGTGGAGCAGCCTGAACGTTCTGTGAAGGAACTCTTCAGGTATGGTTTTGTGGAGCTTCTGCAGGATATCTCCAAATGGCTGATCATCGGGATGATGGTGGCCGCCCTTCTTTCGGTACTGATTCCCGGCGACTTTTTTACCAACCGCATTTCCAGCGAATACCTGGCCATGATCCTGATGCTGGCCGCTTCGGTGCCGCTTTATATCTGTGCTACCGGTTCCATCCCCATTGCAGCGGTGCTGCTGATGAAAGGATTGTCACCCGGTGCTGCACTCGTGTTGCTGATGGCCGGTCCGGCCACCAACATTGCCACCATGGCTGTGATCGGGAATGCCATGGGCAAGAAGACTTTATGGATCTATCTCTCCAGCATCATCGGGGGTGCACTTTTTTTCGGGGTGCTTGTCAATGAACTGATCCCACGGGAATGGATCACCGGATTCATCCCGTCATTCATCCATGAGGGCCATCACGGGCATCCTATGGGATGGCTCCGGTGGACCTCATCGGCACTGCTGGTTTTGCTCATATTCAACGGATACATGTTGAAGATCATTGGAAGGTTCAGGAACAAAAGAAAAAACAGAATAAATAGCGAACAGATGACAAAACAGATACACACCTTCAGGGTGGAAGGAATGACCTGCAATCACTGCAAGGCAACTGTGGAGAACGGATTGCAAAGGATGGAATCCATTTCCAGCGCCCTTGCCGATCCGGGTAAGAACCTCGTCACCGTGGAGGCTGAGAATCTCTCGGAAACGGAAGTAAAAGAGACCATCGAAGGACTGGGTTACACCTTCAAAGGGAAGTTCTGATCAATGACCCTGAACGATTTGCATACGGGTGAAACAGCCACGATCACCAGGATCAGGGGGCGTGGTGCATTCCGGAAAAGAATTTCCGAGATGGGTTTTATCCGCGGCAAACCGGTCACCTTGCTGAAGGCGGCTCCCCTGAAGGATCCGGTGGAATACAGAATCATGGACAGCAATGTTTCCCTTCGGAGAAGCGAGGCTGAACTGATCGAAGTGGTCTCAGGAGTGGAGATGGCCTCCGTAACAGTGGCCCCCCCTTCCTCACGGTTCGCTGATACCATCCAGCGGGGACCGGTGGTCCCGAGGCCGGGGAAGATCATTGACGTGGCGCTGGTGGGTAACCCCAACAGTGGAAAAACAACCCTGTTCAACCGGGTTTCAAGATCCAGGGAGCATGTGGGCAATTATGCCGGAGTGACCGTGGATTCAAAACAGGCGATCTTTCTTCACAGGGGCTACACATTCAGGATCACGGATCTGCCCGGGACCTATTCATTGTCTGATTATTCCAGTGAAGAGCGCTTTGTAAGGGAACATATTTTGCACGAGAAACCCGATGTGGTTGTGAATGTGGTTGATGCCAACAACCTGGAACGGAACCTCTATCTCACCAGTCAGCTGATCGATATGGATGTGACCGTGGTATTGGCCCTGAACATGTATGACGATCTCCAGGCAAGAAAGGATACGCTGGATATAGGCCTGCTGAGCCGGTTGCTGGGGATCCGGGTGGTCCCAACCATCAGTCACCGCGGAAAAGGTGTTTACCGCTTACTGAACCATGTGATCAGGGTATTTGAAGGAGAGGACCCCGATATCAGGCATATCCACATCAATTACGGGGAGGAAATCGAAGCGTCGGTTTCCAGGATTCAGCGGCTGATCCGGAAAAATCCATCCATCACCGACCATTTCTCATCCCGTTTCCTCTCTCTCAAATTGCTTGAACGGGATGACAATTGTGCTCATATTCTGGCAGATGTCAGGAACTTTCACGAGATTCGTGAAAAGGCTGAGGCAGAGGGTCGCAGGCTGGAAACCCTTTTCAAAGAGGATACAGAGAGCCTGGTCACCGATGCCCGTTACGGATTTGTGGCCGGTGCCCTGAAGGAGACCATGAAAAAGAGCGGTTCCAATCCGGGATTTTCCTCATCACAACGGATTGACAGAATCCTGACCCACAAATACTTTGGACTACCCATTTTCCTGGGATTCCTCTGGCTTATGTTCCATGCAACCTTTTCCCTTGGAAATTATCCCATGGAATGGATCTCAGCAGGTGTGGAAGTGCTCAGCGGATTTTTAAAGGAGAACATGGCCAACGGCATCCTGAGGGATCTGCTGGTGGATGGAATTATCGGGGGTGTGGGTGGCGTGATTGTCTTCCTTCCCAACATCCTGATCCTCTTCTTTTTCATATCCCTTATGGAAGATACGGGATACATGGCACGGACTGCCTTCATCATGGATAAGGTGATGCACCTTTTCGGACTTCACGGAAAATCATTTATCCCCCTGATCATGGGGTTTGGATGCAATGTACCGGCCATCATGGCTACCCGCACCCTGGAGAACCGGAATGACCGGATTCTGACCATGCTGATCATCCCGTTTATGTCATGCAGTGCCAGGCTTCCGGTGTATGTGCTGATCGCCGGCGCCATTTTTCCTGATAATGCCGGTCATGTGATCTTCATGCTCTACATGATTGGAGTGTTCTTTTCCATGCTGATGTCTGTACTGTTTAAAAAGATACTGTTCAAGAACAAAGAAGCCCCCTTTGTCATGGAACTGCCCGTCTACCGCAATCCCGGTATCCGGGTCATTCTTCGCCACATGTGGGGGAAAGGGGCACACTATCTGAAGAAGATGGGGGGCGTGATTCTCGTGGCTTCCATTGCCATATGGGCTCTGGGGTATTTTCCAAGGGACGTGGAATATTCAAAGGATTTCGATGGATTAATAACGCTGCAACAGGAGAAGATGACGGACCTGGAGGGTTCCGGAATGGATTCTGGCCGGATCAGTGCCATCAGGGAGCATATTTCTGACCTGCAGATGGAGCAGGAAGCTGAGCGGCAGCAACACTCTTTCATCGGCAGGCTGGGTGTGGCCATAGAACCTGTGATTGCCCCGCTTGGTTTTGACTGGAAAATGGGCATTGCCCTGGCAACCGGTTTTGCCGCCAAGGAGATTGTGGTAAGCACCATAGGCGTTCTCTATCAGGCCAATGAACATGCGCCCCCGGGGGAGGCCGCTTCTTTACAGTCGAGGATTCGCGAGCAGGTGTACACAACGGGACCACGAGCGGGTCAGACGGTTTTCACCCCCCTGGTGGGAATCTCATTTCTGATTTTCGTCTTATTCTATCTTCCCTGTGTGGCAGTGGTAGCAGCTGTAGGGAGAGAATCAGGCAGCTGGAAATGGGCAGGTTTTGTCCTTCTCTACACCACAGCCATTGCCTGGGTGGCCAGCTTTGCTGTTTTCCAGTTAGGTACATTACTACATATTTAAGGATTTTGATATCTTGCACCCCCGTTTTATAACATTTTTACAGATCGTATGATGAAGAGATTATCATTTCTGATTTCCATGTCCTTCATGGGTGTATTGTTGATTCTGCTGATCGTTGTCCTGGCCCTGGCCACTTTTATTGAGAGTGCCCATGATACAGCCACTGCCTGGGCGGTGGTTTACGGGACCCACTGGTTCGAACTCCTGATGCTTCTCATCTCTATCAATATTGTGGGTGTGATGTTCAAATATAAATTCTTTAACAGAAAAAAAATTGTTGTACTTGTTTTCCACCTGGCATTCCTTCTGATCCTTCTGGGAGCTTCCGTTACCAGGTTTATCAGCTATGAAGGAATCATGCATATCAGGGAGCAGTCCATTTCCAATACCATGACCAGCGACAACGGGTATATGCAGGTTGTTCTTGAGGCCAACGGGGAAAGAAAAGAAAATAACAAAGAGGTGATGATCACAGAGCTTACGCCGAAAAATTATAAAATGAGTACACATATCGGGGGCGAAAAAGTAAGGATCAAATCCACAGGGTATATGTCCAGTGCCATGGAACAATTTATGGCTGCGCCGGGGGGAGAGCCCTACCTTCAGGTTGTGATGGTCGCTGAACAGCAAAGCTCCGTCGGACTTCCATCCGGAGCGGTGCGGAATGTGGATGGAATGGATGTCTCTTTTAACAATCCTGACACCACCGCCATACTGAGGTTTGTTTCCGACGGGCAGGAGATAAGCGTTTCAGCTCCCTTCACCATCTCCTCCATGCAGATGGGAGGAGATGGACAGATCGATTACCCGGCCTGGGCAAAGGTTCCCTTCAAGGAAGGAACCCTGTATGTGGTGGGGCATATGCGGATGGCTCTTCAGAATTTCATCCCTTCAGCCAGAAAAAAACTGGTGCAGGCTCCACAGGGCCAGATGGGATCCCACCTGGCAGCAGTCCGGGTTGAAATCGAATACAGGGGCATGACCTCTGAGGTGTATGTCCCCGGACTGGCACGCATGATAGGCGATCCTGTACAGGGAGAGATGGGTGATCTGAAATATGCCATTACCTATGGAGCCATGGAGATACCTCTTCCATTTTCCTTGTTCCTGAAGGACTTCCAGGTGGAGCGTTACCCTGGTTCACACAGCCCCTCCTCCTTTGCCAGTGAGGTGGTCCTTGTGGACAAAGAGAGGGGGATCCAGGAAGATCGCCGGATATATATGAACAACGTACTGAAACACAGGGGGTACCGATTCTACCAGTCCTCCTATGACAATGATGAGAAAGGAACGGTCCTGTCCGTGAATAAGGACCTGGCCGGTACCTTTATCACCTACCTTGGTTACCTTGTACTGATTGGCGGAATGATCCTGGCCATGTTCGTCAAGGGCACCCGGTTCGCCATGATTGCGAAAAAAACCTCTTCCAAAGCGAAGGTCCTTGTGATGGGGCTGCTGATCCTGGGCCTTGGAACGCCGGCATTCTCGCAGATGGTTCCCCCAAAGGAGTTGGCCAAAGAGTTTGGATACCTTTGGGTACAGGACAAGGGAGGAAGGTTTGAGCCCATGAATACCCTTTCCCACGAAGTGGTACGTAAGATTACCAAGAAAGCAAAGTTCCGGGATTATACTCCCGACCAGGTCATGCTGGGCATGATGCTCTATCCCGATGTCTGGCAAAGCCAGCCTCTGTTCAGAATCAAGAATGCCGAACTGCACCGTGTCATCGGCTTTAAGGGAGACCTGGTCAGTTTCAATGACCTGATGGGTCCCGGCGGCAGTTCATACCTGCTTTCAGACCTCGTGAATGAAGCCTACTCCAAGCAGGTTGCCCAGCAGACCGACTTGGATAAGGAGGTGATCAAACTGGATGACCGCATCAATGCCATGTTCCTGGTGCAGTCGGGAGGTATGGTGACCATATTCCCCGATCAAAATGCAGAGAATCACAAATGGATCTCCGTTTCGGATGCTCTGACAAATCAGTCCCAACCTGAGGGGGATACAATGTCCACCGTTTTCCTGAAGTATCTGAATGCTTTGAGGAACGGAGACTACGCAACGGCCCAGTCCAGGCTGGTTGACCTTAAGGACAACCAGTTGGCCAATGAATCACTGCTTCCGTCACACTCCACCATGAAGCTGGAGATCAATTACAACCGGATCAATGTTTTCCCGCGCCTGGCCAAGTTTTACGGATTGTTGGGGGTGTTGATGATGTTCCTGCAGTTCATGATCGTTTTCCGGACACGCAAGCTTTACAGGATTTTATTTAATATAGGGATCATCAGTCTGACAGCTGCCTTTGTGATCCACACCCTGGTACTGGCAGAAAGGTGGTACATCAGTGGCCATGCACCCATGAGCAACGGGTATGAATCGATGATCTTCGTGTCGTGGGTTACCCTGCTGGCGGGACTGATTTTTGTCAGGAAGTCAGGTTATGTCATGGGACTGACAGGTATCCTGGCAGCACTTGCCCTGATGGTGGCCGGAATGAGCAATATGAATCCGGAGATTACAAACCTGGTCCCTGTTTTGAAGTCACCATGGCTCTCCATCCATGTGGCCGTGATCATGGCCGGGTATGGATTCCTTGGACTGGCATCTGTCATGGGATTGTTGAATGTGGTGCTGTATGCCTTTCTCACCCGGTCGAACAAAGGACGGATCCAGGAGGTGATCAAACAGGTAAGCAATGTGAACCATCTTACCCTGATTGTGGGGCTCTATTTCATGACTGCCGGGGTATTCCTGGGTGGTGTATGGGCCAACGAATCGTGGGGCCGTTACTGGGGATGGGATCCCAAAGAGACATGGGCACTGATTACCGTGCTGGTCTATGCATTTGTGACCCATATGCACCGGATTCCCGGAATGAGGGGAGCATTCGCTTATAACCTGGCCTCATTCGTCAGTTATTCTTCGGTGATGATGACCTATTTCGGGGTGAACTACTTTCTGGGTGGGATGCACTCCTACGCCAGCGGTTCGGCTTTTAAAATGCCTGTGGCTGTTTATGTGGCTGTGGTGGTATTGACCGTCCTGAGCCTTTTTGCCTACAGGCAGCAGGGCAAAATTCTGCCCCAGGAAGAGGAGGAGGATGATCAGTAAGGTACCTGGTTGATTCCGGAACGGCTCTTTTGCCCGAAGTCGATTACACAGTTGTACCGGTAGTTTTTATGAGGTCTGATGGCTACACCCACCGAGTTGTAAGCTGCATTCAGCATGTTCCTGCGGTGGCCAACACCCTCGATATCTTCATCGATCAGCAGGACGATCACGATACTGATGGCCTCGTCGTAACCGTAAGAGCAATTCTCTCCCCAGGCAAAGTAGGGATTGCCGCGCAGGGGTTCAAAACGCTTGTTCATGTCCTTGTGACCCACATGACCCGTCTCTCCCGATCTGGTAGCATGACCCTGAGCCACACTGGTGAGATCCTCCTCGGGAACCAGTGCAGGAAGTCCTGAAACATCCTTCAGTTCCCTTCGAAGCGATCTCAGGTAACTGGTGTTTTCCACCTGGTTCTCTTCCACGTAGGTATTCAGGAACGTTTCGGCAAAGAGGGACCCGTTATATCGCGCCATGTTCATAAACAGTACCACTTTCTGCTCCTCTTCGGTGAGGTAGGGGATGCCGTTACTGGTATAGAGGCTTCTGACCACCCCGGGATCCCACCGGTCCCAGGCAGAGCTCTGCGCATGGAGTTGGAGGGATATCCAAACCAGTGCAGCAAGCATGGAAAAGCGAAGATGTTTCATCAACTTATAACAATTGTCTGGCTTCAAGGGTTCAGGATCATATACACATGGTAATCCTCAAAAATCTCAAATCCGAGGCTCCTGTAAAGGTTCACGGCAGCTCTGTTTTCCCGGTGGACTTCCAGTTTCATGGGACACCCCTTCTCCCTGGCAAACTCCAGGGACCGGATGGCCAGGGTGCGGCCGTGCCCCTTGCCCTGTTCCGAAGGCCGGATGCAAAAATGGTGCAGGAACACCCTTCGGCCATCCCACGTCATCCACGAAGTGCCTGCCAGCTGTCCGGTTTCCGGATCTTCCATGATGAGGAATCTGCCACCATGCCTGTTGCATTGAAGAATGCGTTCAGCAGTATCGCCGCGCTCCACCTTGTAGATGCCTGTATCCTGCCATATCTTTTCCACCTGTGGAAAATCGTCCGGATGGTAATCTCGGATGACCATTTTTGTCAGACTTTTACCACGTATACCTGTCCTGTTTCATACCGGATTACCCTGATCTGTGCACCCTTCTCAATCAGACCGTATTCGGCCTTGGCATCATAAAGCTTGCCATGGACCATTACCTTGCCAGAGGGGCGGAGCACTGTGTGGGCTACCCCTGTTTCTCCAACCAGGGTTTTCTGTTCGGTTTCCACCCCGATGAAACCTTTATCCAGGCGCTGTTCACTTTTCAGTGAGAGGTTTGAAAATGCGGTGGTGGTCAGCAGTTTTCTTGCTGCCCAGAGCGAAACAATCAATCCCAACAGGATTGCCACCATGACCAGGCTGAGTGATTTCATGAGCAGTCCAAGTCCCTCCCCGGTGAACCCCGGATTCTCAAATACCACATTGTCGATCAGGCCCAGGGTAAGACCGGTAACCATGGCAATGATCCCGGCGATCCCTGCCACCCCGAATCCCGGAATGGCAAAAATCTCCACCATGATCAGGATCACCCCCACAATAAAGACGATCAGTTCCCAGTTCTGGACCATTCCTTCCAGGTAGAGTGGTGCAAAATAGAGCAGGGCGGCTGCAATGGAGGCGAACAGAGGGAATCCGATGCCGGGGGATTGCAGTTCAAAGTAAATTCCTCCGATAATGATCATGATCAGGATGCCGCTCATGATGGGATTGATCAGAAAACCAATGATTTTATCAATCCCCGACTGCCTGAAGGTTTTCAGTTCATATGATTCAATTCCCAGGGACGCAATAACTTCCTCCATGGATTCCCGGATCCCTTCGCAATATCCGTTTCTCATGGCTTCTGAAGCAGTAAAGGTGAGTACCTGACCGGTATCACTTACTCCCGCCACATAGAGCCTGGGATCGACCATGGCTTCAGCGATGGCCGGGTTGCGATGCCAGGCAATTACCGTGTCAGACCCGGTGATGATTGTATCCATTCCGTGGGCTTCGGCAGTGGCCCGCATGGTGGCCCGCATGTAGGATTGGTATTTGTCCGGAACCTGTTCTCCGGTCTGGTTGACAACTGTGGCTGCACCGATCTTTCCTCCTCTTTTCATATAAATGCTGTCACAGGCAATAGCGATCAGTGCACCGGCCGAAGCTGCATTGTCATCAATGAAAACGTGCACCGGAATAGGGAAATTAAGAATTTTTGTCCGGATGGAGTCAGCCGCACTTACCTCTCCCCCGTATGTGTTCAGATGCAGGATCACCACATCGGCATCAAGCTCAAGGGCCTCCTTGAGTGCTTCCTGGGTTATTCTCCAGGTGGGTGCAGCAATGTTGTCTTTGATGGCAAAGGTGTAGACCAGAATTGAATCCCCGGTCCCATTCCCCCTTTTCATGTGGGGGATCAGGGTGTCTATCCTTTCTTTGGTGCCAGAGGCCGTTCCTTTGGTGCTGTCGGGTGCCGTCACCTGGCTTGAGAGCACGAGTGCCAGTAACATCAGGGAAAGTATATGGATGAATTGCTTCATAATCACGGTTTATTTGCTCAAAAGTAAGAATAATTTCTGCTAAATTTGTGGCGTCATATAATTCACAATCCATGCAACTTAGCAAACTGACAGCCCTCTCACCGGTGGATGGCCGTTACAGGTCCAAAACGGAACAGCTCGCCGGATTCTTTTCCGAGTTCGGACTGATCAAATACCGCGTCCGTGTGGAGGTGGAGTATTTCATTGCCCTGTGCGAGGCAGGCGTTCCCCAGTTGAAAGGGGTGGGTGCCAGCCAGTTTGAACGCTTGAGAACACTTGTTGAGAATTTTTCGCTGGAAGATGCTCAGCAGATCAAAGAGATCGAAAAAGTGACAAACCACGATGTGAAGGCAGTGGAATACTTTGTAAAAGAGCAGTTTGACTTGCTGGGACTTTCAGATTATAAAGAATTTATTCATTTCGGGCTTACCTCCCAGGATATTAACAATACAGCCATCCCTCTCTCTTTAAAAGAGGGAATGATACAGGTTTACTACCCTTTGCTGGATGAACTCACCCAGGTACTTGAAAAGCTCGCTTCTGAATGGGAGGATATTCCCATGCTGGCCCGCACCCATGGTCAGCCGGCCTCTCCCACCAGACTGGGTAAGGAGATCCGGGTCTTTATTGAGAGGCTGGATGTACAGCTGGAGCAACTGGAAGAGATTCCGCTGCCGGCCAAATTT
Organism: uncultured Bacteroides sp.; assembly: GCA_964453785.1. GTDB lineage: Bacteria > Bacteroidota > Bacteroidia > Bacteroidales. The sequence goes on along the minus strand of CAYVRK010000015.1, from coordinate 49,051 downwards.
GGCGGAGCCACCGGTAATATGAATGCACACGTGGTCACCTATCCGGAGATGGATTGGTTTGGATTTGGAGAGCGGTTTGTTGGAGAGGTGCTCGGACTGAAAAGATCATGGCCCACCACCCAGATCGAGCACTATGACAACCTGGCGGCCATGTTCCATGCATTCGAAAGGATCAATACCATCCTGGTGGATTTGGCACGTGACATCTGGACCTACATCTCCATGGAGTATTTTAAACAGAAAATCCTGAAGGGAGAGATCGGGTCATCTGCCATGCCCCATAAGGTGAATCCCATTGATTTTGAGAATGCAGAGGGAAATCTGGGATTTGCCAATGCTCTGTTCGGACACATGGCTGCCAAACTGCCGGTCTCCCGTCTGCAACGTGACCTGACCGATTCTACAGTGCTACGCAACCTGGGTGTACCCCTGGGCCACTCGATCCTTGCCATGCACTCCCTGATCAGGGGACTGGGAAAGCTGATTGTCAACCAGGAGGCCATCCACTCCGACCTTGAGAAACACTGGGCTGTGGTGGCAGAAGCCATTCAATCCATACTTCGCAGGGAAAACTACCCCAAACCCTATGAAGCCCTCCTGGATCTTACACGCACCAATGAAGTGGTCACCCGGGAAACCATCAGCCGTTTTATAGGCGGACTTTCGGTTTCCGATGCCGTCAAGGAAGAACTACTGAAAATAACCCCCTGGAATTATACAGGTTTGTAGTTTCTTTCGTTCCTTAATTAGAGTGATTTCTATGAAAAGATTTTTAAGGCTTTTATCCTATTTATCTCCCTATAAATGGTTCGTTGTTCAGAATGTGCTGTACAATATTTTTGCAGCCTTCTTCGGGCTGTTTTCATTTGCCATGGTACTACCTTTTTTAAGGATCCTGTTCAACAACCAGCCGCTTGTTACCGAACCAGCCGCATTCGAGCTCAGTACAGCTTATTTATTGCACACCCTCAATTACTACATGAGCTTGATCATGACCAATCATGGCCACACCGGGGCCCTGATCCTGGTGAGCATTCTGGTGGTGATGTTCAGTATCCTGAAGAATGGTTTCCTGTTTGGCGCTAACTATGTGCTGGCACCCATCAGGGCATTTGTGGTCAGGGACATGCGGAATGAAATATACCAGAAGGTACTCAGGCTCCCCCTGTCCTATTATACCGAGGCCAGAAAAGGGGATGTTATCTCCAGGATGTCAAGTGACGTACAGGAGGTGGAGGCAAGCATCATGAGTTCGCTCCAGATGCTTATCAGGGATCCCATCACCATCGTGGTCTACCTCGTTGTCCTGTTCTCCATCAGCTTCAACCTGACCCTTTTCGTCATCATCGTACTACCCATAACAGGTATTCTGATCGGCCGCATTGCCAGGTCGCTCAGGAGGTCCTCTTTCAGGGGACAGGAGCGGCTGGGGGAGTTGCTTGCATTGCTCGAAGAGACCCTTTCGGGATTAAGGATCATCAAGGCATTCAATGGTGAGGCAAAAATGACCGAAAAATTTGCTTTCACCAACAACCGGTTTTCTTTACTCCTCCGGAAAATAATCCGCCGCCGCTTCCTGGCCAGTCCGTTCAGTGAATTGATGGCCACCATCGTACTCATGGTGATCATGGCCTACGGGGGAAACCTCGTCTTATCCGGGACAGGCAGCCTGAAAGGTGAGAGCCTGATCCTGTTTCTGATTATATTCAGCCAGATCATCCCTCCGGCAAAGAATGTCACCACTGCCTGGTTCAGCGTACAGAAAGGGATGGCTTCGGTGGACAGGATCGATCATCTGTTGCAGGCCGACCTGAAGATCGAGGAAAAAACCGACCCTGTACCTGTGAATGAGTTCAAAGAGTCCATTGAATTCAGGAATGTATCCTTTAAATATGACAAGGAGTATGTGCTTCAGAATGTCTCCTTTACCATCAGAAAGGGGGAGACCATTGCCCTGGTGGGCAAATCGGGTTCGGGGAAGTCAACCCTGGTAGACCTGATGCCCAGGTTCATGGATACCACAGAGGGAGAGGTATTGATTGATGGCATTCCCGTGAAGGATTATGCCGTCAAGCCATTGAGAAAACTGATGGGAATAGTGAGCCAGCAGTCGATCCTGTTCAATGATTCCTTCAGGAACAACATTGCATTTGGTACCAGCAGGGAGATCACCGAGGAGGACATCATCAATGCGGCCAGTGTGGCCAATGCGCATGAGTTTATCACCGAGACCGAGAAAGGATACGATGAGGGTGTGGGTGAAGGAGGCGGCAAACTAAGTGGTGGTCAGAAGCAGCGGGTAAGCATTGCCCGGGCCGTGATGGCCAATCCGCCCATCCTGATCCTGGATGAGGCAACCTCTGCACTGGATACCGAGTCAGAAAGACTGGTGCAGGAAGCCATCATCAACCTGATGAAGAACCGCACCTCCATTGTGATCGCTCACCGGCTTTCCACCATCAAGCACGCCGACCAGATCCTGGTCATCGATGAAGGTAAAATTGTGGAACGGGGCACCCATAACGAACTCATCAAGAATAAAAAGGGGCTCTATAATAAACTGTATAAAATGCAGATGTTTTAACCGGTAATGAAGATCAGCGGTTTTTCCATGGGCAAGAATGCCCTTAAGCTTTATTATCCCATGCGACAGGCGGTGGAATCGATTTTACCCCTTGTGGATGAGTTTGTGGTAGCCCTCGGGGATTCTGATGAAGATGATACCACCCGGGCTGAGATCCTGGCCATCGGAAATGATAAAATCAGGATAATCGATACGGTATGGGACATCGAAATGTTCCCCCGGGGGATGGAACATGCCCACCAGACCGATATCGCCATGAAGGCCTGTACAGGCGACTGGCTTTTTTACCTGCAGAGCGATGAGGTGGTCCATGAGAAGGATCTTGACAACATTCGCCTCCGTTGCGATGAGTTGCTCGGCGATCAGGATGTGGAAGGTTTGTTATTCCGTTACCGCCATTTCTGGGGCGACTATCTTCACCTGCAGGATTCCCACTGCTGGTACCGAAAGGAAATAAGAATCGTAAGGAATCTGCCTGATATTCACTCCTGGGAATCGGCCCAGTCGTTCCGGAAAATTCCAGGATTTGGAGGCCTAAACTACCGGCAGCAGGAGGGAACCTATAAACTGAAAGTGGCAGAAGTGGATGCTGAGATCTTTCACTATGGTTGGGTGCGCCCCCCGAGGTTGATGCAAAACAAGATCAAGGTATTCAGCATGAACCATCAGGGCAGGACAAAAATTGAAAAACAGATAGCCGAACACAAGTACGACAGGATATTTGACTACGGAAACATCACCAAGCTGACCCGGTTCAATGGGACCCACCCTGCAGCGATGAAAGATTGGATCGCAGCCTATGACTGGAAAGACCAGCTCCGAATCACCGGTCCGGCCAGGAGTCTCAATCCCATGAAGGCAAAGCACGACAGGTTTAAATACCGGATTATCTCCTGGTTTGAGAAGAACTTCCTCAGGGGTAACAGGTTGGGTGAGTTCAAAAATTACATTTTTTTGAAAAAGTAGGTCTCCGCTATTCCGGGATCAGATTTCCCTTTTTGTCATAGGTCTTTTTACCCGGCAGCACCTTACCCTGTTCATAGGTGAGCTCTTCGAACAGCTGTCCGTTTTCGTAGTACGTTTTTGTGAGACCTTGTTTTCTTCCAAAGTGGTAGTTGGTGTGTTCGTAAACCTGGCCATTTTTATAGTACCAGAGTGCAGGACCCTGCTTCCTTCCGTGGTCATAGGTGATTTTTGAGTGTACCGTTTTACCATCCTCGTAATAGTTTACCTTGACCCCGTGTACATATCCCTTATCGTCCACCGGGTTCACGCTGGAAAGGGTACCGTCATCATGGTACTTTTTCACGATGGTGGGTTTTTCCTCTTCCCTTGCTTTGCCCGAATCACCATTTCCGGAACCACATCCGGCCATGCTTGTTGTGATTACTGCCATGATCAGGAACTGCACGATTGACTTCATTTGTTCAGCATTTTGTACTACAAATATATCAGTTTATTTTATCGCGGTGAAGTCCACCCGGTTGGTCAGAACTTTTCCCTTCTCAAACTCCATATGGTTTTTGTGGGATGAAACCATCAGAAAGAGGCTTTTATTTTGTAGTTTAATGGATCAATGTATTCTCCATGAGATTGCTTTTCTCGTTTATTGCGCTTAGCTGTTTCTGGCAGGAGATTTCGGCCCAGGAGGATAGGGGCCGGGAGGATTTTGCCCGGCGACTGAGCGACGCTGCCCTCGATCTGACCCGCGATGTGGTGGTATATGATCCGGGGTATTATGCCATGGCCTATCCCAACGGGGATGTGCCGGCAGGCAAAGGAGTATGTTCCGATCTGGTGATTCGCGCATACAGGAAATTGGGAATCGACCTGCAAAAGGAGGTACATGAGGACATGCAGGATCATTTCGATCTGTACCCGGCGATCTGGGGAATGAGCAGGACCGATCCCAACATTGACCACCGCAGGGTTCCCAACCTGATAACCTTCTTTGAACGGCACGGGACGGTGAAATCCACCGGAGATGATCCGGCTGACTACCTGCCGGGGGATCTGGTATGCTGGAACCTGGGAGGGACAGTGACCCACATCGGGATCGTGGTGGAACGGAGGTCGGCAAAGTGGGACGGCTTCCAGGTGGTACATAACATAGGTGCAGGACAGGTGTTGGAGGACTGCCTTTTCGATTTCAGGATCATCGGTCATTACGTATATACAGGCAATCAATAAAACAGATCATGGGTTTACAGATATTTCAGGTGGATGCATTTACATCAGAGCTGTTCAGCGGAAATCCGGCTGCAGTATGTATTCTGGATGAGTGGCTGGAGGATGCCACCATGCAGCATATAGCCAACGAAAACAACCTGTCGGAGACTGCATTTGCAGTCAGGGATGGGGAACGGTATGCCATCAGGTGGTTTACCCCCGAACTGGAGGTGGACCTGTGTGGACATGCCACACTGGCCACGGCCCATGTGCTCTTTGAACACCTGTCACACCCATCCCCGACGGTGGAATTCCATTCTCCACAGAGCGGAAAACTAACAGTAGAGAAAGCAGGCGACAGACTGATCCTGGACTTTCCGGCCGATGAAGTAGAGGAGATCGCGGTTCCCGGATGGGTAGTCAAGGCGCTTCACAAATCCCCGGTAAAAGCATACCAAGGGAAGACCGACATCATGTTTGTTTTTGCCAGCCAGTCCGAGATTGAGAGCATGAAACCCGACTTCGGGTTGCTGTCCCTACAGGGAGTCAGGGGGGTGATTGCAACGGCCATGGGGGGAGAGGTGGATGTCGTCTCCCGCTTTTTTGCACCAAATTCCGGGATCAACGAAGACCCTGTAACCGGATCGGCACATACAACCCTGACTCCATACTGGTCCAGGGTCCTGGGCAAGAAGGTGCTGACAGCCCGGCAGCTTTCTGCCCGTGGCGGCGAACTAAAGTGTGAAAATTGCGGCGAAAGGGTGAAGATCTCCGGACAGGCAGTGACCTATTTGATAGGTGAGATCAATGTATAAACCATAGAAAGCAAGCAATGAGATTTTCAGAAGACCGCATTGAAAAGCTGACCTGTAGCGACGGGAAACAGCGCAGCATCCACATCTGGGAACCGGAAAAGCCACAGATGGTATTTCTGATTGTACATGGCCTCATGGACCATTGTGGAAATTATATTTTGCCGGCGCTTTATTTCAGGGGCCACGGTATTGCCTCGGTGGCTTATGCCCAGCAGGGACATGACCATAAGGGCCCTGATCATCCCGGAAAAGTTTCCATTTCCCGGTTTGAAGCCCTGACAGAGGACCTGGAACTGATGACTACATGGGTGAAAGAGCAATATCCCGGAAACCCCGTATTCATTCTGGCCCATTCCATGGGATGCCTGGTGGCCACACATTTTGGCATAAGCCGCCTGAAGCCTGACCCGGTGGTCAGGGGGTTTATTTTGTCCTCACCCTATTATGTCAATGCAGTAAAGGTCCCCCGGATCATGATCACCCTGGTAGGATTTTTAGCACTCCTGGTACCCGGGATGATCATTCCCACCGAGGACTTCAAGGCGGTTGTCACCCATGATAAAGAGGTCTGTGACAGACAGAGGAAGGATGAGGAGGATGGATACGTGGTTTCATCCGTAACAACCAGGAGTGGCCATGAGTTGATAAAAGCCCAGCGTTGGATCCCTGGAAATATTTCGCGCTGGAAACACCCGGTGTTGTTCATCCTCGCAGGCGATGACAGAATCGCTGATAATGATGCAGCCAATCGAATGATTGGTGAGATAGAGCCGGATCTGGTCACGGTTCAGCATTACCCCGGAAACTTTCACGAAAACTTCAACGAACTCAACCGGAATAAGATTTTTGCCAGGATCCTCGAGTGGGTTGAACCAAAAAAATAGCACATGAAAAAACTATTCTTTGTACTCACAATAAGTTTTGCACTGATTTCTGTTTGTGCAGCACAATCTTCGGTCTGGAAAGTGGAAGGAAAAGGAAACACCGTTTACATTGGAGGAACCATGCATCTGCTAACTCCTGAGGATTACCCACTGCCGGTTGAATTTGACAGTGCCTATGCCTGGTCGGATGTATTGGTTCTGGAGGCCGATTTGAAAAAAATGGAAGATCCTGCTGTGGTTCAAAGGATGATGACCATGGCTATGTACCAGGACGGACGGACGCTGCAAAGTGTACTGAGCGAAGAGGTCTATGGAAGGCTGGAAGAAGAGTGTGCAAAGATTGAAGTTCCGCTGACATCCCTGTCTAAATTTAAACCATCCATGGTCATGCTGATTATTTCCGTGACCAAAATGCAACAATCCGGAAGCACTTCTGCCGGCGTTGATCAGTATTATCTCTCCAGGGCCCTTGCTGACAGGAAGGCTCTTTTGTTTTTGGAAACAGTGGACAGCCAATTGGAAATACTCTTTGGTGAAGAGGAGGAAAATGAAGACCAATTGGTGCTTCAATTTTTGGATGAATTGGATCAGATGGATGCGTTGGGTGCTGACATCAAGGCAAACTGGCTCCAGGGAAATGAAAAGATATTCAGAGATCTTCAAAAAGAGATGAAGAAGGAGTATCCGGAGGTTTACGATCAGGTGCTGGCAGACCGGAATAACAATTGGATAACCATCATTGATTCATACCTGGACAATGAGGATGTGGAATTGGTTCTGGTGGGAGCCTTGCATGTATTTGGCACGGATGGAATCATCAGGATGCTGAAGAAGAAGGGATACAAAACCACACAAATAGAGTTGTGAAAGGTATCTGATCCCATGCACGATGCCTGAAGAATACTTGACTCATATTTCATGATTTGTTACTTTTAATATGGGAATATTGAAGAAGCAAAAGCGAAAATAGCATGTATTATTTAGTTGTTCAGAATCTCGGTGTTGAGCGTTGCATCCACCGCAGCGGGGATGATGTGTATACGGATAGAATGTCGCTGAATTGTACCCCTGACCTGGAATTTCCCGGAGGTGATCTGGTGAAGGAGATCAGCATTTCCTGCAGTGAAGTCCACGGGCCATGGTTAAGGGCCCGGGTGTACCGCAACTGAATCAAGACCCGTCAAAACTAATATACCATGAAAACCCGGATGTTCCTCTGTACCGCATGGGTACTTGTTTTCATTGCATCAGGCTGTACAACGGTAAAACGGTTTAAATCCGCTACTTACAAAGGAGAGGCCCGTTCTCTGGTGGATATGGATCTGTTCGGAGCAAGACTTGAGCCTCCCGGCTTTGATCCCTCAGGGAAAAACCTGTGGGACCTGAGTGCAAGTGCCCAGACCCAGCTGATCCAGATCCTTCATGAAAGGTATCCTGATAACGGACAGTTTACAGGTGCCCTCAACCAGGAGTACATGCAGAAGGGTGCCGGACCTGTGACGGATTATACCACGTCCAGCCTGCGGATGGTTTTCACCATCTCCAGGGAACATGACCAATCGGCCCTGGGCAAGCCCGGGGAGCTGTATTCACCGGCTGACCGGATCGAGTCCCTGAGATTCAGTCTCCGGATTCCGGCAAAGGCCAATCTTCACTTCACAGGATGGAACCGCTACTCCACCGAATACGGGGAGATCGAGATTGCGGATGTGAGTTTCTCCAGGAGCCTGGAGATGGATGCCCAGGTGAGCGGAGAGATCACAGAGGGGAGTGTTAAAAGCTCAGTGGACCGGAATGAGAAACAGGTGGTCAGATCCAGGTATCTGAAGCTGAACGGGAGTATCGGTGATCACAGGCTCGAGATGGTGGAGGAGGGGACCCGCGGAGCCGACCTGACAGGAAATGTGATTGCGGACGTGTCACTTCAGTTTGATGGTTTTCCGGAACGGATCACCATTCCTCTTTTCTCCCGAGAAGCAAAGGGAGGGACGGAGGCAGTGCCTGCCCTGAAATTTGTGGATATAATGGTCCCCCGCATGGAAGATGCACCAGAAGCCATTACCGGAATACTGGAAATGGAATATATATACAGGCATGTGGTATCGGGATGGAAAACCTTCCAGGAGTGGGACGACCGTGTGGCTTTTTATAAGGGAAAAGTAACCAGGGAGGTCACGCTTTTTAAGAAACAGGATTATCTCCCTTCGCTCTGGAGCATTGGTACCGAATCCGGACAGAAAAAGGTACGAATCCGAACCCTTACCGGCATGGAATACCCGCTGCAATTCAGAAGTTATACCGAAGCCGGCAGGTTCCTGGAATGGCTAAAATGGGAGTCCATGGACGAAAATACCGGTCCGGGAGCAAGCTTTGAGATAGGGGAGAACCGGCTATGGTTGGGCAGCCAGCCGCTTTCCCGCGAGATCATGCGGGAAGAGAGGCCCTTGAAGGTGATGGCGGTATATTGATTCAGCTTATGTTTGACGAACCGGGAGACGCTCTTTATTTCCCCCCGTACCAGAATCCCCTGTTCCACATATGTTCCCGCAAGCGGTGCAGATCCCTCTCTGACAGATCCGGAAGGTCCGAAACAGCGGTGTTTTGCAGGGCCTGCTTCCGGTTTCGGATGCCCGGGATTACGGTGGAGACAGCCGGATGGGAAATGGCAAACTTCAGTGCCAGTTCAGGCATGGAGTAGCCGCTCCCTTCAAACGCTTTGCGGATCTTTTCGGTTCTTTGTACACCGCGCATAAGCCTGTCTCCTGCATAATAATTGCTCCGGAAGTCCCCGTCTGCGAAAGTCTCATCACCCTTGTATTTTCCTGTAAGAACACCTTCATCGAAGGCCACCCTCACAATGATGCCGGTTCCCGTTTCCTGCGCCACCGGGAAAATCTGTGCGGCAGGTTCCTGCTCAAAAATATTGTAAATCACCTGCAACACGTCCACCATGCCGTCCCGCATGAGCTGTATCACGCAATTCTGGTCATGTTCGGGAGTAGAGATCCCGATTTGTTTGATCAGCCCTTCCTGTTTCATTTTTTGAAGGATCTCCAGGGCCAGGGGCCGGTCATTCCAGGCACGGGTCCAGGTATGGAGCAACAACACATCAAGGCTTTCTGTCTGAAGATTGGTAAGCCTCTCCTCAACGTTTTCACGCAGGTATTTTTCCGGGTACCGCTCCCCGATCATGCAATAGGGAGTGGGAGGCCACTTCCCGGGAGCCGGGGGTGTCTTTGTGCATACATGTACTTTTTCGGAACGGGACTTCAGAAACCGGCCGATGATCTGCTCCGATTTCCCGTTTCCATACCCTGCAGCGGTATCGATGAAATTCACACCCTTTTCAAGGGCTGTCTCAAGTGCTTCCTGTGAGTCTGACTCTTTTTGATCGCCCCAGCTTCCGCCAATGGCCCAGGCACCGAAACCAATTTCTGATACCTCCGGTCCGCTCTTCCCTAATTTGCGGTATTTCATAGCTCATATGAATGTTGGTGATGTAATTGCTGGTCCAAGATAATCCTTTGTCAAGAATTTGAACAGGAATTACTACCTTTATTTTATGAAAACCTCAAGAAGAAATTTCTTCAGAAATGCCGGTATGGGTGCAGCCGCCGTGGCCGGAATGCCATTGCTCACAGGATCATGTTCGGGCAACAATGAAGCGGGAAGGATCAGCAATTATTTTTTCCACGGGGATGTGGTTCTTTTCCAGGGGGATTCCATCACCGACGCAGGGAGGGACAAGGAAAATGAGTGGCCCAACCACGCTGGCTCATTCGGAACCGGTTATGCCCAACTGGCGGCTTCCTGGCTACTAGGAGAGATGGCAGAAAAGGAATTGACCATTTATAACAGGGGGATCAGCGGGAACAAGGTGTACCAGCTCGCCGAACGGTGGGACAAAGATTGCCTGATGCTGAAGCCCAATGTCCTCAGCATCCTGATAGGGGTGAATGATTACTGGCATTTTCGCAATGGAAAGTATGACGGTACGCCCGAGGTTTATGAGAAGGATTACAGGGACCTGCTGAACCGTACCAAAGAGCAATTGCCGGATATGAGACTGGTGATCTGCCAGCCTTTCATCGTGACAGATACATCTGCAGTGGATGAGACCTGGCTTGAGCCTTTCAAACCTTATCAGGAGATCGCCAGAAATATAGCAGATGCGTTTGATGCGGTATGGGTGCCTTTCCAGGAGGCCTTTGACAGGGCCAGGAAGATTGCCCCCCCCACCTACTGGACCCATGATGGTGTACACCCCTCCATGGCAGGGGCGCAGCTTATGGCTGAAACCTGGCTGGAGGCGCTGGGTAGGAGTGATTAAAGGGCCTGGTCGTATTCGGTCTGTAATTCGTCAAAGATCTCTTTTACAGTAGTGATTTCTTTGACCCTCCCGGCATTGGACCCCACAAATGCAAAACCATCTTTCAGGTTGCCCTTAAAGGCTGCCAGAAGTGCTTCGGAGATACAATACAGGGTGGTCTTGGGGTTACAGGAACGGATGCAGTTGTGTTTGCAGACTGCCGGACGTCTCTGGCCTTCCCCGGCTTCCTGGAGAAACCGGTTGAAGATGCTGCGGCCCGGCATCCCCACAGGACTCTTGATAATTTGAATATCCTCCTCCCTGGCATCTACCACGGCCTGTTTGAATTCTTCGGACGCATCGCACTCTTTGGTTGCTATAAAACGGGTACCCAGCTGAACTGCACTGGCGCCCCTCTTCATGATCTCTTTGATATCCTCTCCGGAAAAAATTCCTCCGGCGGCAATAACCGGTATCTCTTTGTTGAATCTCTCTTTGAGTTCCATAGCCACCCTCACCACTTCATCCACAAGGTTTTCCAGTTTATTCCCGATCTCCTGTAGCGCCTCGGCTTTAAAACCCAGGTGTCCGCCCGCTTTCGGGCCTTCCACCACAAATGCATCGGGCAGGTAATTAAAGTTCTGCTGCCATTTCTGGGCAATGATGCTGGCGGCCCTGCCCGAAGAAACGATGGGTACCAGTTTTGTTTTGGCACCCCCCACCAGGTATTTGGGAAGATCCAGCGGCAGACCGGCCCCGGAGAAAATAATATCGATTCCCTCCTCGATGGACGTTCTGACCATGTCGGAAAAGTTGGTGATCACAGCCATGATGTTTACGCCCAGTACCCCCGGGGTAAGTTCCCTGGCTTTCCGGATTTCTTCCCTGATGGCCACAATGTTGCTTTTTTTGTATCCCAGTTTGTTGGTTTTGGAGGTAAGTCCGATTCCCACGGTGGAGATGATCCCCACACCACCCATGTTGGCCACTGCTGATGCAAGTTTTGACAAAGAGATACCTATGCCCATTCCGCCCTGTATAATAGGGACCCGTATGGTTAATTCTCCGATTTTTAATGGTTTCATTGGATTCTCTTTGATGAACTTGTGGGTCAAAAGTAGACTTTTTTTTCCAGGGCTGGTTACATTCTGCAACTTCTTTATAATCTTTATAATATATCTTTGATCCATTTACCTGTCAAACCTGCCGGAATGAAACGACACTGCAATAAACCCTTCTCCCCATCCAGGCTCCCTTTCTTCTATGGTTGGGTGATCCTGGCCGCAGGAATCATCGGGGTCCTGATGAGTATTCCCGGCCAGACCATGGGGGTGTCTGTTTTTACAGAAAACCTGATTGAAGACCTGGCCATCAACCGGAACAGTCTGAGCCTGGCATATCTGGTGGGCACCACGCTATCCGGGCTTCTCATTACCAGGGCAGGCAAACTCTATGACAGATATGGTGCGCGGATCATGGCCTTTGTTTCGGGGGTTCTGCTCGGCGTGATGCTGATTTACCTTACAAGGGTGGATAGGATTGCGGGCGCACTGGCTTGGGTCAACTGGTTCTCTCCGGGCCTGCTTACATTCGCATTGCTTTCACTGGGATTTTTTGGGATCAGGTTTTTCGGCCAGGGGATGCTTACCATGGTATCCAGGAACATGGTGATGAAATGGTTTGACAAAAGAAGGGGCATGGCCAACGCTGTGCTTGGCATCTTCACAGCCATGGGATTTGCCATTGCCCCTAAGCTATTGAACACGATCATTGTAAGGCTCCATTGGAGGGGTGCCTGGATCTTCATGGCCCTGGTGGTAGGGATTGTTTTTGCGCTTTTTGTGCTTGCCATTTTCAGGGACAATCCACGGGACTGTGGTCTGGAAGCCGATGGTAAAATGCGGGGGAGAAGGCAGAAAAGCAGGCCTCCCAGTCTTCCTGACCATGATTTCAGCCTGGGTGAAGCCAGGAGGACGAAGGCTTTCTGGGCATTCACGATGGCACTGGCCATCTCGGCACTCTATATCAGCGGATTCACTTTCCATATCGTTTCGGTTTTTGAGTCATCCGGACTGACCCGGGCCAAAGGACTGTCGATTTTTATCCCCACCTCGGTCATAGCTGTAGGTATTCAGTTCATTTGTAGTTACATAAGTGACTTTGTGAAATTGAAGTACCTGCTGATTCTCTTCATGGCCGGCATGCTTGTTACCGCCTTCGGACTTACGAGCCTGGGAGGAATGGACGGGGCTTACTGGCTCATTGTAACAGGAAACGGTGTTGTATGGGGACTTTACACGGTGCTGATCGGCGTGACCTGGCCCAGATTCTACGGCTTAAAAAACCTGGGGGCCATATCGGGGGCCTCTCTCAGCTGGACCGTGATCGGATCTGCGCTGGGACCTTATATGTTCAGTCTTTCATTCGGATGGACCGGGCATTATGACCTGGTGGGATGGATCTGTCTTGCCGTTTCAGCAGGACTGCTGTTTCTTGCCTTCCGGGCTGACAATCCATCGTTGTCAACAATGGTGTGAAAAGAAGCAGCATTTGCAAGCTTAAAGGTGATCCTGCTGTTACCCTGAAGGTTGCCCGGAACAGGCGCCATGAACTGGAGGAGATATGTTCCAAGATGGCCCTCACAGGTGGTTCCTGATTGTCCTTATTGATTTATTTCGTATTTTGAGAAAATCAAACCAGCGTAAACCTGATTGAATATGAAAGCCTTATACATTGTCCCGATCGCTGTTATGGTGGCAATCCTGCAGGGTTGTTACCCCGAACCCGTTGCCAGTTTTGATTACTCCTATACCGATAATACCGCCCCTGCCGAAATTACTTTTATAAATCTGTCGGAGGAGGCAGACAGCTATAGATGGGAATTTGGTGATGGGGATATTTCCACGGAAACAGAGCCGGTACATACCTTTAACCAGGCGGGCACCTACACAGTGGCCCTGATGGCCAAGGGAAGGGGTGGAGAGAGCCAGGCCACCAAGAATGTCACCATCACCCAGCCCACCACTTATATTGTGAGGAATCTTTCCAGTAATACCTTATACGAGGTGATGAGTTTTTATCACAACGGGACAGAGATAGAGTCCTATTATGAACATGGAACCATGACCCCCAATACCTGGAGCGATGAAGTGATTACCGAACACTCACCTTTACAACTTTACTTTGAACTGGCAGACGGAACCATGTGTATTGCGGTCGATTCTTATCCCATGATTTCGAGAACACTGAACTATATGGACTTTGATGACAATACCTATTACTATTACGAGTATCCTAAAAGAAAATCAACTTCTATGATCAAGCGTGTTCTTACCATTGAAGATATTCAGCGAATCAGGGAATCAGGGAAAACGGGACAACTGAAGGATCTGATGAAGTAGGAGCGTGCGGGAACGGGTTTGGGAATCTACAAGACATATATCCTGCCCGGGGTGATAGACTGGGCGTGTAGTTCAGTTACCAGCCGGGAGCAGCGGGAAAAACTGATTCCCCTGGCTGTGGGACATGTCCTGGAGATCGGGATCGGATCGGGGAATACACTGGAGCTGTATAACGGCTCGAAAGTGACACAACTGACAGCCATTGACCCCTCCATAGAATTGTGGGAACGAAGAACAACGGATCTTTCGGCTCTGAATTTTAAAGTGACTTACATCCGGGGTATGGCAGATCATATTTCTTTTGAAGATGATACCTTTGATACAGTTGTGAGTACCTATACCCTGTGTTCCGTCAATCCAATTGAGCAGTCGCTGAATGAGATATACAGGGTTCTGAAGCCCGGAGGCAAATTGATCTTCTCAGAGCACGGAAAGGCTCCCGATGAAAAGCTTGAGCGCTTCCAGAACCGGATCAACCCCCTCTGGAAAAGGATAGGAGGTGGATGCAACCTGAACCGCGATATCGGGCTGTTGCTGGAGCAGTGCGGTTTTCATACGGACGGTTTGAACAAGGGGTACCTGGATGGCTGGCGGGGGACAAGTTTTAACTATTGGGGTTGGGCCACGAAGCACTGAGTACTCAGTATTTCGTGGCAAGGTGAAAGGAAAAAGGTGAAAGGGACAGGACATAACAAACAGAATATGAAGACAACAGGGTATATTGTATTAATGGGTTTTAGTGTCATGTTAATGGGTTGCAACTCCCGGAAGGGTGAGACACTTGAACAGCGGATCGACCGGGTATCGAGACCGGAAATGGAGAGTGTGACTGAATTGCTGGGAAATGACCTGTTTGAAGGCCGTGCTCCGGGAACCAGGGGAGGGGATCTGGCAGAAATTTCCATGCAGGCACTCTGTAAATTCATTGGTCTGAACCCGGGAGTGGAAGGTTCCTATTTCCAGCCCTTCGTGATGAAAGGTTTTTCCAATACAGGATTTTCCGTAAATGCCAATGGCGTTGACCTTGAATACCTTGATGATATCGTTGGAACCTTTTCCGTTGAACAGGAGGAGGTTGATTTTAAAGGTGAAGCGGTGTTTGTGGGATTTGGGATCACAACCGGAATCTGGGAGTGGGACGACTACAAGGATGTGGATGTGAAGGATAAAATCGTGGTTACCCGCGTCAATGATCCGGGGATGATTGATGACGGAGTTTTCGAAGGGAAAACACTGACCTATTTCGGCCGGTGGACCTACCATATCGAAGAAGCCGCCAGGCGGGGTGCCGCAGGAATCCTGCTGATCCATACCGATGAATCGGCCGGGTATGACTGGAATGTGGTAAAGAATTCATGGACAGGAGAGGAGTTGTATATCGATTCCGACCTGCAAAACAACCTGAAGTTCAGGGGCTGGATCAGGGAGAGCAGCCTGAAACGGGTTCTGGCCGCTTCAGGAGTTGACCTGGAGGAGCTTTATGAAGGAAATGCCACAGCAGACTTCCATCCCCTTGAACTGGGAATTCCATTCCGGGTCAAAGGCAAAAACAGTTTCCGCCAGGTGACCACCCGCAACGTGGTGGCTGAGATTCCCGGAAAGAGCAAGAAGCGGATTGTGCTGAGCGCCCACCTGGACCACCTGGGCCTGGATCCCCTGAAGGAGGGAGACAACATTTACAACGGGGCCATCGACAATGGAACGGCAGTGGGAGCCATGATGGTGGTGGCCAAAGTGCTGAAAGAGTTCCAGGAAGATCTTTATTATTCGGTGACCATCCTGGGGTGCAATGCGGAAGAATCCGGATTGCTGGGTTCCAAGTATTATGCCCGGAATACGGACCGTAGTACCATTGTTGCCAACATCAACTTCGAATCCACCCCGGTATGGCAAGCCTCAGAAAGTATCATGGGCATAGGTGCGCGCTTCTCCGGTTTCGAGGAGATGATCAGGGATCTGGCTACCAGTGACGGTCTGAACTATTCCACTTTCTCCCTTTCCAACCAGGGACTCTTCTACCGTTCCGACCAGTTCTCCTTTGCCCGTTACGGGATCCCTTCGGTCTGGATCTCGGCTGGTGAAGACGAAATAAACGGGGACAAAAACTATACCGAATTCTGGGGGAAGGACTATCATACCGTAAGGGATGAGTTCAATCCCGAATGGGAACTGGAGGGCATGAAGCAAACCATCAAATATGCCCTGCTGCTGATCGATCATATCAACTCTACCCAAACTCCACCTCAGATGAAGGAGAATTTGCCATTTCCGGTATTTAATTGACCTATTTATAAAACCTACCATTGTGAGATCAAGGATTATCTTCGTTCTGCTCGTATTATCGTTACCGCTTTTTGCAAAAGAAGTTCCTGTTGAAAAGGCACAAACGGTGGCGAAGAATTTTCTAATGTTGAACACAGCACCGGGATTGAAGGGCTCAGGAAATTTCAGTCTGACGCAGGTTCAGTTTTCAACCACCCGCTCCTTTGAGAAGAGTTTAAAAAAATCAGCTTCTGCAGGTGAGAATCTCATCTATCTGTTTCAAATAAATGAAAATGGAGGCTATATCCTTGTTTCAGGAGATGATGAGGCAACGCCGGTTCTGGGATATTCACTGAAAAACAACCCGGATGTTTCCAAAATGCCCGATAATTTCCGGAAATGGATAGAGGGTTATAAAAGCCAGATAAGGTTTGCCCGGTCAAACCCGGAACCGGCATCCAGGGAAATAGAAAATCAATGGGAACGATTGGTTTCCGGGAAGAGCGGTGATGCGACTAAATCCACAACGGCCATAGGGCCTCTGCTTGCTACCCAATGGGATCAAAGCCCCTATTTTAATGATCTGTGCCCCTATGATGCGGAGAGCAATGAGAATTCTGTCACCGGATGTGTGGCAACCGCCATGGCCCAGATCATGAAATACTGGAATTATCCCGAAACAGGCAATGGATTTCATTCCTACAACCATTCCAGTTTCGGAACCCTCTCTGCAAACTTTGGGAATACCACTTATGATTGGGAATCAATGACCAATACGGTAAACAGTGAGAACATGGCTGTGGCTACCCTGATGTTCCATTGTGGTGTAAGCGTAGAGATGGATTACAGCGCAAACGGTTCAGGTGCCTATGTAATATCAGATGAAAGTCCGGTTGAACATTGTTCAGAATATGCATTCAAAGAGTATTTTGGTTATGACAACAGCCTGAAAGGTGTTTTACGGGACGACAGCTACGCAACAGATGATTGGATTCAAATGTTAAAGACAGAACTCGAATCGGGGCGCCCCATAGAATATGTAGGTTACGGTACCGGTGGCGGACATGCATTTGTATGTGATGGTTTTGATGCCAATGACTTCTTTCACTTTAACTGGGGTTGGGGAGGATATTACGATGGTTTTTTCGCTCTTGATGCCATGGATCCGTTAGGAACCGGTACAGGAGGAGGTTCCGGCGGATACAACACCGGACACCAGGCAGTGATTGGGATCAGGCCGCCCGTTGAAATGACTGACCATGAACTTGCCTTGTACGATAGCCTGACTATTTCCGATTATTCTATACTATGGGGCAATCCTTTCACAATACATATGGATATTGGAAATTTTGGTGAGACGGCATTTAGCGGGGATTATTGTGTGGCCATTTTTGACATGGATAATAATTTCGTCGAATTTGCAGAAATCAAAGAAGGGGAGACCCTTGAGGGAGGAATGCACTATAAAGCTGGTTTAACCTTCTCAAATCCCGGATCTGTATCAATGGTCCCGGCGTGGTATCTGGCTGAAGCTTACTACAGGCCCGCAGGCGAAAACTGGAAAGTCATCGGTGACGGGGATTATTCCAATCTGTTGTATTTCAAAGTCACCCACTCCAGTGACATGGAATTGTACAAGGATTTTGAAATCAGCACAGGAACCTCCATTACTCAAAATGAACCATTCACCGTAACTGCAGATATTCTGAACGACGGGGATTCCACATTCTATGGCACATTCTCAATAGATTTGTTAAGCATGGATATTGAATATGCTGCCCCTGTTGAAGAAATTAGCGGAGCTGATTTGGAACCTGGCTACTTTTATGAAGATCTGGAATTTTCCTCCAATGGTGTTTCCATAGATCCGGGTACATATCTGATGGCATTGTTTCATTTACCGGATGGGGGTGAATGGACATTATCAGGAGCCTCCTATTATACGAATCCAACGAAGGTTGTTGTCATGGAGGCTCCCCTGGATCCGGATATGTATGAGGAGAATGATTCTGAAGAGAATCCATATATGCTCATGCTGAGCTATACCGGAAACAATGCAAACATCACCACCACAGGTTCCAACTCTCACGTTGGAGATGATATTGATTTTTACGGCATTGCTCTTGAAGAGGGATATGATTATACCATTTCGGCAAGAACGCATGACTCCTACAACAGCGGGAACCAGGAGATCTATACCAACGACGTGCTCTGGGCATATTATTCAGATAAAAAATGGTCAGAAGTATACGACGATGTCATGCCAGGCGCTATTGAAGTCCCGGGAGGCAGTGAAATCGTCTTTGTAGTGGTCCCTTATTTTGAAGGAGAAACCGGCACCTACCTGCTGGATATTCAGGTGAACCGCACCGAGGCAGTATCGGTCGGGATTCCTGAAGAACAGAAATTGAAAATTTATCCCAATCCGGCTGATGATCTGATTATTATTGAGGGAACTGCAGTAATTGAAAGGATTGATTTATTTGATGCGAAAGGAAGGATGATAGTGGGTGTTGAGAAGCATTCTGAAAATACCACCATTGACGTTTCAAATCTGAGTGAGGGTATCTATTACATCCATATCCTGCAGCAGGATCAGACCACGGTACGTAAAATCGTCAAGCAATGAGAAGGGCAATATATATCATCCTCGGAGCCCTTCTGGTCTCTTGCAGTACCACCAAAATCAATACAGGATTGATTAATGACCAGGCTCCCATCATGGTTTATAAAACTGCTGCGGATTACTTCAACAAGGTGCCGGTCCGCTTAAATGAGCGTAAAGACAGGATCGTATCCTATCCTGCTCCGGCCGATCTGTATCATGATGGAGCGCTTGCGCTGCCGGTCAGGTTAAAGAAGGGCTATCTGCTGGACACAAGAGGGATCAGTGCAAACACTGCCTTTACATCCTATACCTATGAGGAGTACGCTGAAATGGATGCTGCTCCATCATTGCAGGAGTTGTATGATCACATCCTGGAAAAGAACCCCTTTGAGGCATTGTATAATTGCGGGAACAAAAGCAATTATAAAGACCTGGTAAAAGAGTTGAACCGGAAAATCAGCACGGGTTTGCCAGGTTGCACTTCAATCATCGAATAGGTATTACTCAATCACCCGGATGTTCAGGTTTCTCCATTGAACTTTTATACCCCCTCCGGAGTGAATTTGAAGAGCAATGATCCCTTTTCCTTCTCCGATCTTTGCATCCTTCAATGAAACCATCTTGTTCCCGTTCAGCCATGTGTCCACCTGGTCGCCTTCCACACGTATCTTCATGGTGTTCCAGTCACCGAATTTCAGATACCTGTCAAGTTCCGGGTCGGGTGTGATGAGCCATCCCCTCCCGTAGGATTCGTAGATGCCTCCGGTATTGTTGCCCGGAGGGGCGACTTCCACCTGCCAGCCGGCAATTTTCGTCCCTTCGATGGATGAACGGAAGAATACCCCGCTGTTCCCGTCGGCACCCTGCCTGAATTCAAGTGTGAGCTCAAAATTATCATATTCCTTCTCTGTTCCCAGGTAGCCGTATTCCTTGTCAGGACCGCTTTCACACACCAGCAATCCGTCTTCCACATACCATTTTTCGGTCCCGTAGATGGTCCAGCCCGTCAGGTCCTTCCCGTTGAAAATAGGTTCCGTCTGTGCAAGAATCACTCCCTGGCAGTACAGGAGAACTATCATTGAAAGCATGGAGATCTTTTTCATATCGAAGTGTTTTTAAATGATTGGAATTTCTTCAGAAAAGATAAGGTTTTATGTTGGATTCTTCGATAAAAGGATTTGGGAAGCCGGATTGGCCTTTGATTCCTCAGGTTTCCTTATTACCTTGTTCATATGAGAAAACCAATCTGTTTTTTGGCAATCGCTCTTGTGCTGGTTTCATGTGGTGATGATGTACCCGGAGATATTGATTTTCGCGGCGAGATGCGGGAGTTTGTGATCGGGATCAGCGAATATGCCAGGGCCTTGGATAATTCCTTCATCGTGATTCCCCAGAACGGTATTGAACTGGTAACAACCAATGGCGAATCCGATGGTCCGGTTCATACGGATTATCTGGAGGCCATTGACGGTCACGGACAGGAGGACCTGTTTTACGGGTATAGCAAAGACGACAAGGCCACCCCGGAAAGTGAAAATGTCTACCTGCGGTCATTCCTGGACAGATCCCTGGCCGGGGGAAACACCATCCTGGTCACCGATTACTGTTCCACCCCTTCCAACATGGATGATTCATACACCCGGAACCATGCTGAAGGCTATGTCTCATTTGCAGCCAACAACAGGGAGCTGGACCGCATTCCCGGATACCCGGATCCCATTTATGGGGAGAATGATGCGGAAATCCAAAATCTGCAGGAGGTCCACAACTTCCTGTACATGATCAATCCGGGGAGATTCAATACCAAACAGGATTTCATCCAGGCCGTCACTTCCTCCAATTATGATCTCCTGATCATGGACCTCTTTTTCAACGATGACTCTCCCTTTTCTGCTGCGGAGATCGAACAGTTGAAAAGCAAGGCCAACGGGGGCTCACGGCTGGTGATTGCCTACATGTCCATCGGTGAGGCCGAAGATTACAGGTACTACTGGCAGGATGACTGGAAAAAGAACCCTCCCTCGTGGATGGATGGTGAAAATCCGGCCTGGGAGGGGAATTTCAAGGTGTGGTACTGGGAAGAGGAGTGGCAGGCCATCATTTACGGAAGTGATGATTCTTACCTGGGAAAGATCCTGGATGCGGGCTTCGATGGCGTCTATCTGGACATCATTGATGCGTTTGAGTATTATGAATAAGGCTACCCTGCCAGATCTTTGGCAGCCGTTTCCAACCCCCCAGAAATCTTCCCGCTCAAATCGTTGGTTGGGGGCATCCCAGATATGTGAATAAAGCTGCTCCTGCGGGTGATACAAATACTTTCTGTAGCCCTCAATCTGTTTCAGTGCCTCGTCAAATTCGCCGGCAGCAGCAAGAAAGGGCGGCAGCATATAAAAGGCATCCGACATGATGAATTTCAACGGTTCCTGGGTGTGATAAATAATTCCTTCCTCGTTTTTATGATTTGTATTGTGAATCACTTCAAGCATTTCGTTTGCTCCCTGACTGAAGATCGGGTCTCCGGTTAATTGGCCGGCAAAAAGTACAGCTTCCCCTACACTGGCACAATCCGTAATGGGCATATTCCCTTTGATCACTGAGAAACGCCCCTCCACCTGTCGCATGATGGCCGCACGGGCAAAGGAAACAACCAGATCAAATTTACCCATTTCCAGAAGCGCCTGGGCAACCGTGCCCTGTTCCCAATCGAACCGTTGCATACCGATGGTTGCTACCAGAACCCGCTCGATTTTGTCCTGAAGCGACGCTGGTTCCCCGATGAAGAGTTGTCCCTTATTTTCCCCTGCCGTTCCTGCACTCCCTGCCTTGCCTGGATCTGCCTGACAGGATATGGCACCGGTGCTTAATCCTGCCAATCCCAGAGAGATTGCGCCTGTGTTTATTAAGAAATTTCTTCGTGAAAGGCTGTCTTTAAAGGTTTTTGAGTTTTCCATGGTTTTTCCAGGTCTTATGGATTCGGGAAAAAAGATAATGAATTTAGGTGAAATTGCATCCCGGGAGAACCAACTATCCTTTTTTGCTTTTCCAAAAATTACACTGTAAATTGAATTCTTGGGTTGCCCTGTTCAGTTCATTTAATTTGGATTCAAAAAGTTCATAACCATGGATTTAAAGAAAACCGCCGGCTGCTATCTGGCAGCTTTGCTACCCCTTCTGTTTTGCACCTTCCTTGCTTCCAATGCCCAGGTTGAGGTAATTGACGGGATCGATTACAGGCAGGTGAGCAATTTTGAAACGGATTATTCCATTACCGCTATGAAGATTAGCGGAGATGGAACCAGGATTGTATTTGCCACTTCCGGTCCGGCAGTGAAAGTGTATACCATCGATTCGGATGGAACGCACCTGACCCAGGTTTATGATTTTGAGCGGACAGGATTTGGTCCTTCGGTGGATATCAACGCCAACGGAACCAAAGTGATCTGGTGCGACGGTGAAGGAGAGGTATTCATTGCCAATCCTGATGGCAGCAACCTGTTAGAATTAGCCACCCTGCTTCCCAATCCCGATCCCAATTTTGCAGATATGGAGCCCATCATTCCCCTTCCACCCCGCATTACCGCCGACGGTAGCCAGGTGCTCTTTATACATATGGGCAGGGACCCTAGGGGTTCAGGGGTCTGGCGGGTCAATTACGACGATTCAGATTTAACACAGATCTTTAATTACAATGACATGGCGGAGGATCTGTTTGGGACTGATACAGCTGAATACGACTTCAATGTAGCTTTTGCGGATGGGTTCGATATTTCCGCAGATGGTATCAGGATGGTCCTTGGGACACGGATCTTCAAGATAGCTGCCGGCGACCTGGACAGGGGAGATGCCATTGCGGTGGATGGCACAGATTTTTATAATATTGGCGATTACGCGATAGGAAATCAACCATTTGCAACATACGTAGACGGAGATATGTTTACTGTATTTAGGAGAGAGTTCAATACAGAACTGGGTGTTGACGAGATCAATGTGTACTCTGTTCCCCTTGGAACGGGGACAAGTTTTGCTTTCTATCAACCAGCATACCCCGCCAGATATGGATAGCCACCATTGACTCCGACGCGATCACCAGCCTTCCGTCAATCTCACAGATTAGGTTTGACCCGGATGAAGTGGCCATCGACGGATCGACCACCTCCACCATCACCGCACATGTGACATACCCGGGTCGGGATATCCATGCGGTGACTTTTGATGCCTACCAGGAAGGGGTATTCAAGTTCCGGGCCTTAACGGCCGACTGGCCTTACAGCGGGATGCTGGTGGACGATGGTTCTTTTGGGGATGAGTTTGCCGGCGATGGATTTTTTACCAACAACACCGTCCGGGCCGATCTCCCGGAGACTCTCCTGGGAACCTATACGGTACGCATAGCTGCAGCTGATACCACATTGACCAGGGTCTCCGTTGCCGATGCTATACCGTTTTCCATTGTCGCATCCACTGTTTCCACGGAAGGTCGGAAAGCTTCACCACAATTCATGCTTCATCAGAATGTTCCAAATCCCTTCAGGAATTCATCAACCATTCGTTACGAGATACCAGAGGAGAGCTATGTGGAAATCAAGGTTCTTGATGTAATGGGAAAAGTGGTAACCTTTCTAGTGGACGATCGACTGGGTCCGGGAAGCTATTCTGTTGATATGCATTTGACCGATATCCCGGGTGGAGTCTATTTTTATTGCATGCGGGCAGGGGAGACTTACCTTGTCAGAAAAATGCAGGTTTTGAAATAGACGGCAGATCAACTATTTTTAACCATTCATTTATTTTCTGGATAATCGCTATATGATGAGAAGAGTACGGCATTTGATCAGCATCGCAGGAGTCACGTGCCTGCTGGCCCTGGCTACCAATTGTGCGAAGATCAGTACGGGTGTTTGCACCGGCTACAGCGCCGAATACAACAGCACTTATTGCAAAGACGGCTGGACCAAAGCGGAGTGTGAAGAGTGGGACGATATTGGCGTAAACGGGGTCAGCTGGACATTTTACAAAGGGCAGACCTGTGAAGAAAGGGGCACTCCTGCTACGCCTTAATCCTTGCTGAAATACTTCACCGTCCGGTCGAAGGCTTCCTCACGACTGTACTTTGGAACAAAACCGAATTCGTCACGGGCTTTGTCTGATCCAAAAGTATAATCGGTGCAGGTATAGGTAACAGCAAACCGGCTCATCTTGGGTGAGTATTTTTTAATGGGCCTCCACAGGAAAGCCACTGCTTCTGACACACATCCCATCCCGAAGGCCAGCCGGCGTGGAAGCCAGATATTTTTTGGCCAAATCCGGTAGCCGGCTCCCTCTACAAAGCGGTCAAAAAAGGTAAAAAAGTTGGTAGCGGGTCCGTCGGTAATAAAATAGGCCTGTCCTTCCACCACGGTCTCTCCGTTCAACAGGGCTGCCGCTGCACCAATGTGCGCATGTGCCACATTTCCCACATAGACATGCTGGCATTTTGATTTGCCGTTTCCGAGCCTGACATAGAATCCGCCCCTGGCCATATCAATGAGTGAACCGATGTGGTAGGGATCACCTTCTCCAAAGATGTCGGAAGGCCGGATGATACATGTTTTTAATTGGTCATCATTGGCGTTTTTCACCGCCATTTCTGCCTGGTATTTGCTCTCGCAGTAAGAGGTAGAATGGGTTTCGGGATAAGGGGTCTTTTCATTCACATCCCGAAGGGGTTTCCCGTCAAACAGGACATCCAGGGAACTGGTAAACACCATTGCCCTGACCTTGTTGGATCTGGCGGCTTCAATCATATTGAGGGTGCCCTGGAAATTGACCGACATAATCTCTTCCCGGGATTTGGTTCCCCAGTCCACAATGGCCGCTGAATGAATAACCAGGTCGATCTCTTTGCAGGCGGTAACAAGAAGGGCAGAGTCCCTAACATCTCCATGGATGAAACTGATCCGTGGATCTGAATGGCCCTTTACCGGCAGCAGGTCCAGTACCCTGAGCTGTTTAACGGGTAGCAAAGTATCTTCGCCAAGGATTTCCTGAATGATGGAGGTTCCCAGGAACCCTGAACCGCCGGTAAGGAGTATGTTGTACCCGGAAGGAATTGTCTGATCTGATGCCATTGTAACAATATAAAAGAGCTATTTTAGGAGGCTTAAAATAGGAAAAACCTTGAGACAAGAAATGCAGAAAGAGATATATATCTTCAGGGGCCTTTCTTCGGAGGACCACAAAAGCTTTACTGACAGGATGTTTGAACTTGCTGATGCTTTACTGGAAAAGTGCCTCCCCGATACATTAAAAATGTCATTGACCACAAAGCGTCCTCCTGCGATTTCTGTTATTCCCTTTAAAAAAGATAAAATAGCGGTATTTTCCCTTTCGGGAAGAAAGCAGGATTGTTCCTTGCACCTTTCAGGAACCGGTGGATTTGGCGGAGGGTACCAGGTGGAGGAGGCAATTCCGGTGGCCTATGAAAAAACATGGGAAGACCGGAGTCCGACCCCTGGCGTATGCCTGCTGACCCTTTTTCACAGCAAACCGAATCTGGATGATGAACGCTTTATCAGCCGGTGGCACGACGGACATACGCCCCTGTCGCTGAAACTGCACCCCCTTTGGAACTACAACCGGAATGT
Source organism: uncultured Bacteroides sp. (assembly GCA_964453785.1). GTDB lineage: Bacteria > Bacteroidota > Bacteroidia > Bacteroidales. Next base: position 23,393 of record CAYVRK010000015.1, on the reverse strand, counting down.
GGTAAAAAAGATGATCTCTGACAACGCGATGTGGTATGACGGCATCGTTGAGGAGCAATTCAGGGAGTCTTCCCAGTTGTTGAATCCGCTCGTTTTCTTCGGGCCACCCCTGAAAGTCCCATGGCACATGCTTCAGGTACTCACCGATACCAGATCATTTATTGACATGAAAAGAATTGAAACGTATTTGGCTACAGAGGTCCATTTCAAAAGCTAAATGAATATATTTGGCGACAATTCCGACAGGTAAACCAAGCTGCTATGAGAAAAATCCTGTACTATTTTCTTCGTATCCAGGGGGCCATTCAAAGGCTCTTTCTGAAGATGCGTGGAAAAATCTCGCAGGATTTGTATGACCAGCGGGTGGTCACCGGCAAAGCGTGGGCAGAATTCTGCGATCATCTGAAAGCGGCGGGTAACGTGCTGCTCTCTCCGGGTGCACCACGCGATCCGTTTCAGCAGGCAGAAGGTGTGCGTTATCTCTCCCGGCTCACCCGGGCCGGACTTGAGGCTTATCTGGAATACCAGGATCCCATGGTCCCCGAGTTGCGCAGGATGGTTCACGAAACCGTGAAGATGGGGGCCGATAACCCGGATAACTATTACCAGAATGCCCAGATCAGCGGACAATACAGCTATAAAATTGTGGGGAAAAGAAATACGGTGGATCACATCAGTTTCCATACACAAAATGGCAATTACGGAACCACGGGCGGACTGGCACCGTGCGGGAAGATCGGAAACGATGAACTGGTGGTAGAGCCGGACGGATCCTTTGAGATAACCCTGAGCAGGGAACGGGCCGGGAAGAACTGGCTGAAGATGGAAGAAGAGACAAGCCTGTTGATGGTTCGTCAGACTTTCTCTGACCGATTCAAAGAGGTGCCTGCCGAACTGAAAGTGATCAACACCATGGCGGATCAAAAACCCGGGGCACTCACCACCCGACAGGTGGATGAGGGGCTGAAGACCGCTTCCATGTTTGTGGGGGGGGCCAGCCTTCTCTTTGCCAGGTGGGCCAATGGATTTAAAAAGCATGTGAACCAGCTGCCCCTGTTTGACCCGGAAACATCCAATGCCGCGGGCGGTGACGAAAGCATTACTTATTACCACAGCTACTGGAAGCTGGATTCCGATGAGGCACTGGTGATTGAGGTGGTGCCTCCGGCGTGCGACGCATGGAATTTTCAGCTGGACAATTACTGGATGGAATCCCTGGATTATCGATACCACAATATTTGTATCAATGCACACAATGCCAGTTATGGTCCGGATGGAAGTGTCCGGGTCATTGTCAGCCACGCTGATCCGGGTCTGCCCAATTGGATTGAAACAGCCCATCACCTGGAAGGTACCATGTGCTGGAGGTGGTACCGTATCCATCAGGGCGCCCGGCCCGTACAACCCTTTTGCCGTGTCATTAAGACCACCGAACTAAGCCATTTATGAAAACAGGAAGAATTATCACCTCCACAGATTTTATGAATCGCCCCGGGTGGTTCAACGGCATCAATTATATCTGGAGAAAAGCCCAGTCTCTCGGACCGGCTCCCCTGTTGAAAAAGGATGAACTGATAACTGCTGCCCGGCAAGCATATGGCCTTCATGACTTTGGTTCAGATTTCTGGGATGAACCCCTGGACAGGCTGATCTACTCACTGAATCATGAAGCAAATTTGCATCCCATCGGATGGTACATTTCGCGTAAACGGATTATCAACCTGCTGGGTGTGAGGCTGCGGGCAGAGAATTGGTTTAGAAAGTACCCCGAAATACTCGAGGCGGAGGTTCACCCTCCCATGGTGATTGTGGGTTTACAGCGCACCGGGACCACCAAGCTTCATCGTCTGCTTTCGGCCGATCCTGATAACAGGGTGCTCAGAAGCTGGGAAGCCATCAATCCGGCTCCCTTTAAACTCCATATGAACGGAAAGGACAGGCGGATAAAAGTTGCAAAAACAAGCGAGAAGGCCCTTCGCAGGATGACCCCAGGCTTTTTTGCCATCCATCCTGTGGAACATTCGGCTCCCGAAGAGGACATCCTGCTGCTTGATGTGACTTTTCTGAGCACCACCCCTGAAGCGACCACCCATGTTCCTTCCTATTCCGGCTGGCTTGAAGCCACGGATCAGTCCCATGCCTATGAATACGGAAGCAAGCTACTGCGGCTATTGCAGTGGCAGCAACCTAGCAAACGCTGGGTCCTGAAGTCCCCCCATCACATGGAATTTCTTCCGCTGATTGAAAAGTATTATGGTGATCCCCATCTTATCTGGACCCACCGGGAGCCCACCGAGTGCATCCCCTCATTTCTGAGTATGGTTTGTCACAGCCGGGTCATCTTTACCGATGATGTGCAGATTAAAAGGGTCACGGATCATTGGGTACGGAAGACCACCTATATGCTGGAGAAAGGCTTGGCATACAGGGAGCAGGTTAAGGAGCGGGGCAACATTACCGATATCATGTACGCCGACCTGGTGAAGGACTGCATGGGACAGCTGGACAAAATATATGAAAGGTACGGTGGAATCCCGGACCCGATCAGGAGGCGTTTTGAACTGGCCGAATCGGAAAATCCCCAGGGCAAGTATGGCATTCACGAATACGATCTTTCAGATTTCGGATTGAATGCGCGGGATCTGGTACAGAAAAACAGCACCTACTATGCATTGTATCATAAGCTAAGCGGAACTCAACTGTAATCAGACATGATGAAGAAGGAGCATTCCGGGAAAGAAAAATACAAAAGTCCGCTTACAGCCATGGTCACGGGAATTACAGACCTTTTCAGGCGGCCAGTGGATGAAATCAGCCTGGACGGGCTTCCCTCCCTGGAGGGTAAAAAGGTTCTGGTTACCGGTGCCAGTTCGGGACTGGGACTTGCTACGGCCATCGAGATGGCCAGCCGTGGTGCCCATGTGATCATGGCCGTCCGAAGCGGTATTCCTGAAAAAGGAGAACTGGTGAAACGAAAGAGCAGATCGGACAAGGTGGAGATGATCCACCTGGACCTGGCCAGCCTGGATTCCCTCCCCGGGTTTGTAAAAGAATTGAAAAGCAGGTTTGGCTTTCCTGACATCATGGTTTGCAATGCGGGCATGGTAGCAAGGCAGGGGCGGCCCGTGAAGGAGGGGCTGGACGAGATGTTTGTGGTGAACTACTTTGCCAAGTTCATCCTGGTCAACTTACTGATGAATGGGAATGGCCTGATCAATGGAGAAAGCCGGAATCCCTCTGGTACCATTCCCAGAATCGTCTTTGTGGCTTCCGAAAGTCACAGGAACCCGGAAAAGATTGAATGGGAAAGTTTCGGCAGGTTCGAGCCTTACGGTATTAAAGCCTCGGTGGCCATGTACGGGTATTATAAGCTTTTGCTGCTGACCATGGCCAGTGAACTCTCCAGGCGGATCAACCCCGGAGAGGATGTGCATTGCTCGGTCTTTGCCCTCTGTCCGGGACCTGTCAACTCGAACATCGCACGGGAAGCGCCCCGGCTTTTTCAGCCCTTGCTGAAGCTGGTGTTTGGCATTTTTTTCCGGTCGCCCGAAAAGGCATGCAGGCCGGTGATCTACCTGGCTGCTTCCAAAGCCATGGAGGGCCGGACCGGTGCATACATGTTCCTGATGCAGCACAAGGAGATGGACGAGAAGGCGGTGGATCCTGAAAATGGCCGTCGCTTGTGGGAATTGTCTGAAGAACTGATGAAAACTGTTGACACAAAACTTTTGAATGATGGCTGAAGGTCGTTTTACCAATCCCGTAGTGGCATCCCTTGCCGGGGTCAGGGATTTCTTTTCGGGGCAAAAACTTGAATCCCGGTTAACAGACGATGATCGAGCTGATGGCAAGACGGTGGTGATTACCGGTGCCACATCGGGACTGGGTTTTGCCCTTGCGGTTGATTTTGCCAAACGGGGCGCCAGGGTGATCATGGCTTGCAGAAGCCAGATCCCGGAAGCGGGAGAGCGGGTAAAGAAACTCTCCGGATCGGATACCGTCGAAATGAGGTACCTGGATCTCAGCAAGATCAAGACCATCCATGCATTTGTGCAATCGCTTGTGAGTGACGGGATCACCCTTGATGTATGCATCCTCAATGCGGCGGTGGCCCTGCCCGGTCCACGGAAAACAGAAACGGGCCAGGATGAATTCTTCCAGGTCAATTACCTTTCCAATGTAACCCTCACCCTGCTGATGATCCAGCACGGGGTACTCGAACTGAAGGAGGCGGGCAGGCTCTCCAGGCTGATCTTCATCTCCAGCGATTCGCACCAGGGAGCCACCTACATTGATTATGATGAATTCGGGCGCTATTTCGAATACGGGGTGTCCAAGGCCATCTCCAACTACAGCTACTTCAAGCTGGTCCTGAACACTTACGCCACCGAGCTCTCCAAACGGGTCAACAAAAATAAGGTTCTGCTTGGCATCAATGCAATCTGCCCGGGTCCCGTTCATTCCAACATCGTGAAAGAAGCGCCCTGGTTGCTGAGAAAGGTCCTTAACGGGATCTTCTGGATAGTTTTCCGGCCACCTGCCAAAGCGGCCCTGCCGGTGGTTTACATGGCCCTGTCGCCTGACTACGAGGGCAAAACCAACGAGTACCTCCATATGTTCAATCCCAAGAGAATGGATCCCAAGGTGTATGAACCGGAAGAAGGGCTGAAACTGTGGGAGAGGTCCGTCGAGTTGCTCAGGGAGATTGATCCGGATCACAACACATACCTGGGGGTCAGTCAGGGTCCGGTCTCTCAACTATTCTAGGCAAACAAAGCCTTTCGGGTTTTAGCCCTTTTATCATTAACTTGGGTAGTGTTTCGAACCGCAAACTTTAAAAATCATGGTACAGCGTAACTTTTTCTTCAAAGGCTTCCTCATTTCTGTTCTCATTTCCTTCGCGGGGCTATGCCGTGCCCAGAGTCCCATAGAAGCCGGTGACCCACCCAACCTTACTGATTTGCCCTCATTCTACAAATCCACTTTGTCCGATCTGGAAGCTGAACTCAATAGCATTAAAAAGGGTAAAAAAGAGGTCATCGCCACTTCACCGGGAGGCCTACCCCTGTATGCAGTTTATTATGGGGAGAAAGAAGATTTCCAATCACAGGCCAATTACAATTCTGCAGTGGCAGCTCTGAATCCGGCTTATTATGCAAAAAAAGGCCATGGTACCAAAGCTGTGGTCTATTTCCTTGGTCCGGTACACGGTCATGAAGTCGAAGGGTTGGTTGGTCTGATCAACCTGATCCATGTTGCAGAAACAGGTAGGGATCACCGGGGAAAGGAATGGGGTCGATTGAAGGAATTACTGGACCAGTGCCGGGTAATCATCGTTCCCTGCGGCAATCCCGATGGGCGGAAAAGATGTCCTTATGACAGTTTTACCGGCATTCCTACCGAGATCATGACCAAATACGGTCAGGGTACCCGCACCGATGGTTCATCCTGGGGTTGGCCCCAGGCAAAATCCCTTCATCCCATGGAGGGGAATGTGGGGATCCTTGGCGCCTATTTCAACGACAATGGCATCAACCTGATGCATGATGATTTTTTCTCCCCCATGGCAGATGAAACCAAAGCCATCATGGGAATTGCCCGGGCTGAAGCGCCGGATATGACTGTATCTCTTCATTCCATGGAGGAAGAGTCCAGGATCCTGCATGCCAGCTATGAACCCTGGTTCATGAAACAACGCATTGAACAGCTGGCCAGGCAGCTCAACCAGAGATTCAGGGAGGAAGGTTTGCCCTGTTATCCGGACAACCAGATGGGTGAGCCATCCGTGGAAGACAAAGAGTTCCCCCCGCAGGAAAGCTTCAATCTGATCAGTGCCCTGCACCATATTTCCGGCACCATGGCCTTTACTTTCGAATGTAGTCATGGCTGTGTATCTGATCAGCGCCCGGAGCCCATCGTATCCTATGCTGATATTCTTGATACCCAGTTGATCCTGTATGAAGAGATGCTGGAGTATGTAATGGATAACAGACTTTACTGGGAATGAGTAATGCAGTTGTTCTAGCCGAACAACTCCTGCCGGGCCTTGTCATAGATCTGGTGCCCGTGCTTCTGATCGAATATTCCGAAATCCCGGATCTGGTGAACAACCGTCAAATAGGTGTCAAAGAATTTGGAACGGTTCACTGCATATCCCATCAGGGTGGCCGACCGGCTGGTTACTTTAATGGGATTATCCAAATCCTTTTTCCCAACGATTTTGGGTACAACCACATAGCTTCCGATGACCGGTAAAGGATCATCCCGGAACGGGAAAACAGGGAAATTATCCATGACCCCGCCATCCGAATAGAGCTTCCCGTCGATTTCAACCGGAGAAAAAATACCGGGTACAGCACACGATGCGATCAAAGGTTTGAGCAACTGGCCCTGGTGGAAATAGTGGCTCTCCCCGTCTTCCATATTGGTGGCGCATATGAACATGGGAATATCAAGTCTCTCAAAGCTGTCTCTTACCAGATCCTTCAGATATACCTGGTACTTTTCAGATTTGAATATTCCTGAATTGAGGGGGTTAAGCCAGGAGTACCTGAAAAGCGGAGTTTCTGTAAAGATTTCGATGATTTCCCCGGGTCTGACTCCTGAAGCATACATGGCGCCAACCAGTGAACCGGCACTGGTTGCCGATATGGCATTGATTTTAATCTGCAGGTCTTCCAGCTTTTCAAGCAGTGCCACATGGGCAATCCCTTTTTCACCCCCTCCGCTCAACACCAGATTCACTGTTGTTCCAGCCTTCAGTTTGTTCAGTTTTGAGATGGATTCCGTATAATTATCCTGCTTTACCATCAGATATTTCTAATGATTGAGAGTAATAAATGTACGGTTTTTCAGCATGGGAATGGCTGAAACGGGGAGGCCCCCTGTCTAATCGTATTCGGGCTTCCCCACCTTTCCCATAAACATAAGGGCTCCGGTGGAGTTTTCTTTAATAAGGTAGAGGAAAGGTTTGTCCACTTTGAAGAAGATGGGACTGCCTCCTTCTGCGCTGTTATATCTCATCTCCACAATGGTGGCTGCAGCAGCTTCGGTGCCCTCTTCCTGCACATCGATAAAGGTCTGGTGAATGACCCTTGAAATAAAGATATTTCCCTCCGGGTTGATCCTGGTGAAATCTGCCTGGCCCGAGAAAGCATCTCCAAGACCCAGGTTGATCAGCGGATCGTTCAACAGGCCCTTAAACCCGTATTTGAATTTCGGCAGATCGATCTGCATTCCCGTGCAGGTGGTATTGTCGAACCAGGAATCCCAGTGGGATTCATCCAGTTGGGCGACCAGATCTGATACTTTAATCTCACCCGAAGGGAGCAGGATCACCATGCTGAAGGTGCTGTCTCCATAAGGAAGTTCAACAGCCGAGAAGGCTTCGTTTGTTGTAAAGGCAAAATTGCCCGATACGCGCATGAAATCAGCCGGATAAAGAGAGCCATCTGCCATCCTGAAATCTCCTTCATAGGTTTCCTCCTTCACAAACTCATATTTCCACTGCGCATTGAAATAGATGGCATTGATCAGGTACATGACCGCATCCGAAGGGATGTAATCAAGCATATCTTTGATTTTGCCGTTGGTGTTGTTCTCTATCCACTGGTTGATCACCTCCAAGGTTTCCGGGTCACTGAAATCTATCTCTTCTACCCCGGCATCAAAATAGTCTTCGTTGGTTTGTTTGAATTCTGACAATACCTGATATCCCAGCCGGTACCAGATGCTGTTGGCCATTGAAAACAACACCCGGTCGTCCAGGTGAACCAGTTGGTCCATCAGGTCCTTGTAGCTCTCATTGACTTCCCGGGTGGTGAGTTCGCCGAAATGCAGGACTTCATTGAATGCTTCCAGCGTGGTTCCGGCTGCTCCGTTGTAAGTCATCCCCAGTGCATAGGCCACACTTAGAGGAGAGATCATGATGTTCTCCTCGTCACACAGGCTGATTGCCTCCCTGAACAGTTCGAAACCAAATGCCTGATCGGCTTTAATGATCTCGGTCGATTTATGGTGAAGGGCTATTTTCTGTGGTTCTTTGTCAACAGGGTCATCTTTTTCACAGGAGATCATCCCACACCATGGGATGAGTATGAACAGAAACAAGGTGGCACAGTGTTTCATGGGGTGTTGTTTTGGGTCCATCTCTAAGATACAAAACCCGGCATTTTGGTTGCGTTCTATGCCATAGAGAATAAATTGATCCCAATTCCCTTCAACTGTTCCATGGAAGTGAAATATCCCCGTTGCTCCCTTTCAGCCATCGTCATTTCTGACTGATCGGCAGTATTGATATTCTCCCACAGGTTATTTTATGATGAAAATTGTTTTAAGGGTTCGTTTTAAAGTTCATTTTAATTCCGATACAGAAATAGTGCCTCATGGATTTTGCATATGCTATTATTTTGTAATCGAATTCAGATGATAATCCCAGGTAGTAGGAATATTGGGGCGATAATACCAGCGACCCGGTCAAATGAATATCGTATGCAATTCTTGCACGGAGTCCGAATTGCGAGGCAGAACTAAGGTTCTCGTATTCGTCCTGCAAGTCGTAGCTGGAAAATGAATAACCGCTATCAATAATACTGAATCCACTATATGTTCCGGAGAAGGATTCATATACCCGCCTGGATAACTCTACCCCGAAATTGACATCTATGTGCTTGAATAAATAAAAGTTGAGCGGGTATAGGCCGAGAGACAGGACAGACTTTTCAAATTTGGCTGCAGTTGCCGAGCCACTTGCAAGGCCGGATACTTTTTCATGAATCTCACCTCCATACATATCATAGCTTAGTGTGAATCGCATGGTGACCCAATCGATTTTTACATTTTCCACACCAATACCCAAGTTAATCCCATTTCTGTTTTCGTAGGTGGTTTCGTAGTGACCGTCTTGACCGACATTATACAGGACACTGAGGTTCGGACCTCCAAAAATCTCAAGGGTTTGGCTAAATGCATCAGAACTACCGATGATCAGAAAAAACAGGATGATCCATTTGGTTTTATTTGTCATCAATCTGAAAAGTGAGGTGTTCGTATACCAAATATAGGACACTCACCGGAAATGACCAGCAGTTTTCAAGATATCTCCCTCACCGGATTCTCAGTAGATCATCCCCGGTACTCTAGCTCCCTCTAAAATTCAACTATCAATTTCGATGTCATATTTATCTAATAATCCTGAAAGTCCCTGCAGAGAGAATTTTGCTTTCTTTATCCGGTTTATTTCGGGATCAATGGAGTAGTTGTCTGAAGTCCGGAAATCCACATTCTCAAGATTTGTGTGGTCAAAAGTAGCCCCGCCCAGATCGCAATGATCAAACGTTGAACCCGTCAGGTCGCACTCCGTAAAATCAGTCTCCTGGATTTGTGAATTCCTGAATTGGGTCTTTTTGATTTTTGTCCTGTAGAATGAAGAATGATTCAGCTGGCACTTCTCAAATGAAAAGGATAGCCCGAATTCATTGCAATTTTCAAATTGAAGCCCCAGCATTTTGCACTCCCTGAAATGTACATCCCGAAATGCAGTTTTGATGATTTTTGACAGACTTAGATTGCATCCATGAAACTCACATTCCGTAAACCCTATGTTTGATAGGTCTGCGTTTGATAAATCACATTGATGAAACACACAATTTTCATACTCACTTTTGGCCAGCGGATTTTCCTGAAAGTTGATGTTTTCAAATGTTTTGTCTTCTATGAATGCTTCCATAGTTGAAGGTACACAGAAGTTTGAACCTAGACAAGATTATACATAAACTACGAGTGTATTACCGCAAACCTTGCAGGTTATACGTAATGAACCAGTTCCCTTGGTAGCACTCTCATCGTAATGATTCCCGCACACGGTACATTGATATTCTATCCTGATGAGATTCTCAGAATTCAATATCTTTTTCTCCAAGATTCGCATATTTCCCATTTGGCTTTGAATTCAGTTTGGAGTTTAATCAGAAAGGAGGGAGAATTGTTACCTGAGACTTGGTTTTATATAACAGGGTAACAATTCAAGACCAATTCTGATTAAACCGGTATAAATTAAATGGTATGAGAAGCAATGACAAGAAAAATGGAAAAATCGAACTGGTGCCTCTTTCACAGGAAGACCTTGAAATACTGATCTTTATGATGAGTGATATCTGGATCACTCCTGAATTGAAGCGGTTCAAGAATAAAATCCTAGATGGATTGGAAAACAAGGGATCAGTTTGAATAATTACCGTTATCAGTTGCTGCGCAATATAAACTGGATTGGGAAACATGGAATCCCCGTCGTGTGGTGCAGCTTCAGTATCAAATATTTGATTTCTGAACGTTGCACCACTTTTTTTATAGATGAAGTTTCTTTAACAATCAGGTAACAATTTACTACTGTTTCGGATTAAACGGCAGTATTCACCAAAATCTACAAAAAATGAAAAAAGCAAGATTCTTAATTTCGGACATGGAAGCCAGGTTCAGAAATGCAAAACTGGAAAAAAACAAAATGAATTTTCTCCTGGGTGGTGACGGCGATGGAAGCCAGCCCGGTAATGATGATCCCTGGGATCCGAAAAAATAAGTTTAACGAAACTATCGAAAAATGCTTTTTCATCCGGCTCTGTGAAATTTTAAATATTTTTATGGTCTGTTGATGACATGACCGGATGAAAAAGCATTTCTTGTGGTTTTTACTGGGCTTGGGTATCCTGCCGGAGATTCTCTGTCAGATTCCGGCAGATTCGGCGCGTCTGTTATATTCTGAATACCGGAAAGCATGGGCAGCGGGGGACTTCGTTCGATCCGGATCCCTTCTGGAACGTATTATAGATGAAGGAGATCAACTGCCGGATTATAATTTGGCGCTGGTGTGCAACTCTCTTGGTATTGTCTATTATGAAATGGGTTACATTGAAGATGCCCTGGAACAATACCGGATAGCAGATAGTCTTACCCGTTCTTATGACCAAGGGACTGTACAACTGAAGATCAGTGTCTATAACAACCTCTCTTTGCTCCATGGCTGGCTGGGGGAATATCCCGATGCACTTTCCTACTATGACAGGGCCATCAAGCTGCTTCAATCCCTGCCTGTACATGATGAGGCATATTACAACAAGTTGTCCATGCTCAAGTTCAACCAGGGACTTGTCTATTACCGGCTTGGACGGTTTAAGGAAGCACTGGAACTTATGAAGGAGAGTGAGCAGATTAAGGAAACCCGGGCCCAATCCTACCTGGGAAGTGTTTATTATAACCTGGCCCGGATTTACATGGCGCTCGATAGTCCTGAGATGGCAGGCCGGTATTTTGGTAAAAGCATTGATCAATGGATTGTGGAATCAGGGGAAGACCATTACCAGCTTGCCAATGTTTATCTTCACTTCGGGCTGTTCATGGCCCAACAGGGAGACCGTGAGGGGGCCAGATCAAATATAGCCCTGGCCATACAGAATTATAAAAACAACTATGGGATTAGACACCCTCTTACTGCTGCCGCATATGAACGTCTGGCAAATTTTTACCTTGAAGAGAAGAATTTCTCTCAGGCACTTGAAATGGTCCAGCTTGCCCTGATATCGGTTTCCGGCGGATTTAATGACAGGGACCCTTATACAAATCCGGAAATCAAACAATCGCTTCATGACCTGACCCTTCTGAAATGCCTTGGCACAAAAACCAAAGTACTGGAAGGCATGGCCGGCAAGTCAATACCTGATTCGACGAAAATTGAAATCCTTGATGCAGCATTGGCAACAAATGCCAGGGCCATTGAGGTGCTCTATCTCATACAGGGATCCTACCTGTCCGGTGAAAGCCGTACTTATCTTATCTCAGGTCAGAAAGATCTATTCAGCACGGGTATCCGTTTGAATATCATGCAATTTGGACTCGTCCATGACACAAAATTGAAGGAACAGGCCTTCATCCTGGCCGCTACCGGAAAATCAAATGAACTGGTATTTGAGATGAGAGAGAAAGAATGGCTGTACCTTGAGAGCCTGTCCGATACGCTGGCCACCAGTGTTCTGGAGCTGAAACAGCGAATAGACCTCTTTTCAAACCTGATTCAGAATGAGATCCAGGAAGTGATCCCTGATTCTTCAAGATTGTCCGCCTGGCAGGATCATCTGTTCAGTTCCAGGCAGGCTTTTGGCCGGAAAATGGAACAACTTAAAAAGGAACATCCCCAGATAGGACAATTTGATTTGTCTGACAATGAATTTTCACTTGAGTGGACTCGCCGGCACCTGGGAAAAAGGGAAACACTTGTGGAGTATTACATATCCGGCAAAGAAGCAGAAGGACCACAAAGACTGTATGCATTCGTTGTTTCCAGGAAGGATTTTTATATATGGCAGGGGGATCTCGATAGCAGTTTTTACATATACCTGGAAAATATAATGCAGAATCTCCATGGGTTTAATTTTTTCACCGAATCCCAGGTACAATTCGAAAACCTGAAAACGTCATTGTACGGGATCTATCAGCAAATATTTGAACCGGTGGAGCAACGTATTAAAGGCAGGAACCTGATCATAGCACCCGATGCGGAGATTGCAAGTTTACCCTTCGATGCGCTGATCCGGCAACATGAAAAGGACACGATTCTGAACTATGCCGGATTACCTTACCTGTTAAATGATTATGATATAACTTATATGTATAATTCCCGGACCATGAACAGGGTCTGGAAACCTGAATCTTCCTTTCCAAAGATCCATGCGTTTGTGCCTGACTATGCACACACCCGGCCAGACAGCTCCCTTTATCTCTGGGGGGCTCTTTCTGAAGTCCGTGAAATAGTCGGAATGGTTAAAGGAAGCCGTATCGAGGATGTGCTGTCGAAAGATGAGCTTCTGGAATACATGAGCGATGAGGTAGTCATACATCTTGCCATGCACGCTCATGCGGATGATAAGGGTGGTAGCCCACCGTATTTCCTTCTTGATACAGATCATGATTCAGTTTATTCAGACCGCCTGTACGACTATGAAATCAACTCCATGGTACTGACCTCACCGATGGTTGTATTAAGCAGTTGTGAAACAGGAGGAGGGCTGCTTCAGCTGGGGGAAGGGATCTTTAGTCTTTCAAGGAGTTTTCTCTTGGCAGGAGCCGCTTCAGTGATACACACATTATGGCCGGTAGAAGATGTAAAAGCCCATCAGATCATGGTAGGGTTCTATCAGGAGCTGAAAACCGGAAAATCAAAGGGGCAGGCACTCTCCATGGCCAAGAAAAAATACCTGGTCAATTCGCCTCCCTCTTATACACATCCTTACTACTGGGCGGGATACCAGGTCACCGGCAATCCGGATCCGCTTATCAAAATCCCGAAACGGGTGTATTTTTCATTTGTTATTCTGGCAATCTGCGGAATGGGTATTTACCTGATCCGCCGCAGTTTTCGCTCGAGGACCTGAGCGTCTTTTTTATATATTCCGTCATATGCTTCCAGCCGGGTAAGAAATTCTTGACTTTTTGCATATTCGCCGGTTTTCAGGAAACAAAGGCTCAGATACCAGTATGCTTCAGGGAGCAAACGGGTGTTGTTCTCGATATAATGATTAAGAAAATCCTTTGCTTTACCATACTGTTCCAGTCCCATATAGTTTAATCCCTGAAACAGCTCCACTTCCGGCAGCTCAGTTTGAGCCGTTTCCAGCTGATTTAAAATTCGGATGGACTGTTCGTATGCCCCCTGGTTAAACAGATCGATACTTTCTGAGAATTCGGAGGAGATAACATCCGTTTCTCCCCGTTGGTTGAAATTGGTCGCAGAAAGCGGAGTATAATAAGCTGAGAACAAGGCATCCGGATTTGTTGCGGGGATAAAGAAACGTACGACCAAAAGAAGGGCAATTGATGCTGCCACCGCAGGAATATATTTCAACCTCTTTCTCAGCATACCTGGAACCGAAGCTTCAGCATCATCGTCGAAGGCATGTTCTGCCAGTTTTTCCGCCTCGCCGAGCAATGGGTCCGATCTCATCTCTTCCAATTGGATCTTTGCTTTCAGGTAGTCTCTTACCTTGACATGAAAGTGATAGGATTCAGACAGCTCCGGATGATCTGAAATCATTCTTTCAAATTCCATTTCATCACCGGGTTCCAGGTCACCGTAAAGGTAATCGGCCAATAATTGCTTATTTCCTACATCATCCTTCATCAACTGCGATTGCTTTTTGTACAGGTGTTAACTCTTTTTCACTATTTTGAATTTTGACAAATACTGGGTTGTTCTCGATCATTTGTATCAAATAACTATGGCAAGTGCTTTTTTTCTTTCTAACGTACCCATAGCTGTAACCAAGAGATTTAGCGATATCCATAGGGGATATTTCTTTGAGGTATCCTTTCAGGATCTCTTTGCAGACCGTATCAAGCAATTCGAAACAACCCCAGAAAATATCTTTGAATAATTCCTCATCATAGTTTTCAGAGAAATCTTTTGTTGGAGTAGTATCAAGCTTTCGTAAATGATAGTTCCGCGCTGCGGTTTGTTTCTCAATCTGCTGCTTCCATATCTTATTGCATAGAGCATACAGCAGCGTCCCAAGTTTACATGTTAGTTTAAAGTCTTCCTTATCAACCAAACGGATGAGAGCAATGAGTCCCTCATTGAATACGTCTTTCGCATCCTCCGGTCGGCCTCCCATCTCCAGTACCATCAGCCTGATTCCATCCTGGAATTTCACCTGGAGATACTTAAATACACCATCATCACGGTTCCTGATGCCATTGATGAGAATATCTTCGCTGTAGCTTTGCATGGAATAACCTTAAGCACTTTTTTCTTGACGGATTAAAGGTAAGAAAAACTCTTTTCAAGCAACATGCAATTTTTTTGCCCTGGAAGGGTAACAAAAGGGTGTCCATTCTGATTAAACACTTCATTGTGTTTAATCCATTTCATCAACCATGATGTTGCGACCATTTTTGATCCAGGAAGCCTGGAAGAAAGCTGAAGCGAGGTGTCAGTGCAGTGATCCTTCACATAACCATTACAATATCAGGTGTAACAAACCCTTGGAATGGGCTTGCAGAGGGAAGGCTGATATGCCGGGGAGCTGGGAGGTAATTTGTATATCAGACCAGGGTCCATCAAAGGAACATGTGTATGAAATTCTATGCATCGAGTGTTATAAACTAAAGAAAATCCAACAAGGATGAGGAGCAACAGATCAGTTGTGGTGGCCAAGCTTTCAGCATTTATGTATTACAGCAAATATGGATTTAAAGATTTTATTGTTGGCAATACCGATGATCCATCTAATCTGAATATAGGTAATGATATTTTTCTAAGCACTGAAAACTTCAAAATTGCCAAAGTCGAAAATAGAGAGATAGCCAATGAAGTAATAAACTACTTTTTGAATATTGGTTGTGTGGGAAGTTCTTTTCATACCGAGGCAGACAAGGGTTATGTTTACGTGTGCCTGAAAGCTGATCGGAAAGGCTCTGGTTAAAACTCATATTGAAGAGGAATTACTTCGTGATCCCAAGAGGGGAGGCTTGCAAATCATCTCAAAACCCATCGCTCACTTCGTTCGCAATGTGTTATTATTTGCTGCTTGCCTCCCTCAAACAAGTTTGGTTCGGCAAACACCAAATAAAAACCCGAACACTTACGTGTCCGGGCTTTGAGATGCTTTGCGGAGGAAGAGGGATTCGAACCCCCGGTTCGCGCGAGCGAACAACGGTTTTCAAGACCGCCGCATTCGACCACTCTGCCATTCCTCCGGGCCGCAAAATTAGTAAAAATCTGGAATGTGGTAATGAATATGTATTGGTGGAGGCTGGTTTTTCTATATGTTAAGGAGTAGGCTAGTATCGGCGGACCATTCAGGCGGTTTGGTCGAAAAATAAGAAATGAGGGTGTTGAGGGTCAAAAAATGGGTTGAGGAAGGGGGATCTGAAAGAGGGTTATCACCAAAAACCTAGCATTTATCAACATTTCAGCGATTTTTTATAGGCTGATTCTTGGACGGCATTGAGAAAAAATTATATTTGTATAGAATTTGGCGAAAATATTTAGAAAAAACATTTACTAACCCTTAAATTCATTTTATTATGAACAAAGCACAATTAATAGATGCTATTGCTGCTGATGCCAACTTGACTAAAGCAGATGCCAAAAGGGCTCTTGACGCTTTTATCGCTGTTACAACTGGTGCATTGAAAAAAGGTGATCGCGTTGCTCTCGTAGGCTTCGGATCGTTCTCAGTTTCAGAAAGAGGCGCAAGGACCGGCCGCAACCCTCAAACAGGTGCTGAAATTAAAATCAAAGCCAAGAAGGTTGTAAAATTCAAAGCTGGAAGTGAGCTTGGAGATGCAGTTAAGTAAAGACATTTTGGACTGACTGTCAAGGGGGCTTTTGCCCCCTTTTTTTGTATTTATCTTTACAGCATGGATCAATATACCGGGGAGCTGATCAGACATATGTCGGGTTTTGTGACCGAGAGCAGGCTGGACCTTTTTCACCGGATCCTGTCGGAAAGGACCCGCTATATCACGGTTGTACTGGAGGACTTATACCAGTCGCACAATGCCAGTGCAGTCATGCGAACCTGTGACTGTACCGGAATCCAGGATGTGCATATCGTGGAGGAGTTCAATGAATACGAAGTTAATGTTGATATAGCGCTAGGATCCAACAAATGGCTTACCATTCACCAATATAACGGAGGGGCGGATGTTAACCAGGGACTGCACAACAGAAAGCCGGACCCAAGGGGAGGGCCCCATATATCCAGGGCCGTGGAAGCTTTGAAGAAGAAGGGGTACAGGATCGTGGCCACCTCGCCCCACAGGGAGGGAACCACCCCCGAAACCTTCGACCTTGAAAAGGGGAAGGCGGCCCTTTTGTTTGGAACCGAGTTGAACGGTCTTACCCAGCGGGCACTGGAACTGGCTGATGAATTTATTCAGATCCCCATGGTGGGATTTACGGAAAGCTACAACATTTCGGTATCGGCAGCTGTTATATTGACGCGATTAAGGCAGAGGCTGGAGGAATCCGGTTTGGAGTGGAGGGTGAGTGATGAGGAGAAGGGGCCCATTCTTTTAAACTGGTTGCGAAATACCATCAGGATGGCAGAGCAAATTGAGAATAAATTTCGCAGGGAGTACAGCTCCACAATTTGATTCATGTTTTTTTTATTAAAAGGGAATTTGATTACCTTTGATTAACAGGTTGTTTTGGTAGACCAGTATATAACTTTGCTTGATTAAATACTTTTGCGCATGAACTGCATGATCATTGATGATGATACCCTGTCCAGGAGGATTATCGAGGAGTTTATTCAGAAAACGGACGGACTGGAACTGATATCATCCAGCGGGGATCCGGTTGAAGGTATCAACATCCTGAAGAAGCATGATGAGATTCACCTGATCTTCCTGGATATCGAGATGCCGGAAATGACCGGGCTTGAATTGCTCAATACCCTGAAGAATCCTCCACAGATCATTATTGTTTCTTCCAAAGGCAAGTATGCAGTTGATTCATACGAACACGATGTGACCGATTATCTTTTAAAACCGGTGGATTACGGCCGTTTTTACAGGGCGGTTGCCAAGGCTTTCAAGCGCTTTGAGCAGATAACTGCTGAGCAGATTGGCAAGGATGAAATCTTTATCAAGAAGAACGCCACCCTGGTGAAGCTCAAGTATGATGACATCCTCTGGGTGGAGGCACTCGAAAACTACGTAATCTTTAATACGTTTGCCGAAAAATACACCATTCACTTTACCATGAAGGCCATTGAACAGAAGTTACCCGGCGCGAAATTTACCAGGGTACACCGTTCTTTCATTGTGAATACCAGCTGCATCAATGTCATTGAAGACAACTCGGTGATTATCAGGGTTGCGGACGGCGATAAGTCCATACCCATTGGCAAATCCTACAAGGAGAAGCTGATGCGGGATATCAATCTGATTATCAAATAGCCAATGGTCTCGAACCGACAGTTGTTCTTGCGGCATGTGGCGCAGACATCTGATGGATCCCTCCAGTTTGAAATAGATTGGGCTGAAGGGATTTTCTTTTATGATACCTCCGGGAAAGCTTATATCGACCTGGTGTCTGGGGTTTCTGTTTCGGCCGTAGGGCACAGGCACCCCGAGGTGATAGAAGCTATTAAATTACAGGCAGACCAGTACCTCCATACCATGGTGTACGGGGAGTTTGTCCAGTCGCCCCAGGTAGCTTATGCCAGTTGGCTGGCGGAAAAACTACCCGCATCTCTTGACAATGTTTTTTTTGTGAACTCGGGAAGTGAAGCCATCGACGGGGCCATGAAGCTGGCCAAACGCTATACGGGCCGGGGTGAATTCCGTGCTTTCAGAAATGCCTATCACGGGGGAACCCATGGTGCGCTGAGCATCCTGGGGGATGAAAAAGCCCGGTCGGGCTCCCTGCCTCTTCTGCCGGGTATCAAACATCTTCGTTATAATGAAAACGGGGATCTTTCACTTATTGATAAAAGTGTGGCAGCGGTAGTGGTGGAGCCCATCCAGGCCGAAGCCGGGATCATTGAACCTGAAGCCGGTTTTCTTCCGGCAGTCAGAAAGCGTTGTGATGAGGTGGGTGCGCTTTTGATCCTCGATGAGATCCAGACAGGCATGGGGAGAACCGGAAAATTGTTTGCCTTTGAGCATTACGATGTGGTACCGGATATCCTGTGCCTGGCCAAGAGCTTCGGGGGAGGAATGCCCCTGGGTGCTTTTATCTCATCCAAGGATATGATGAGCAAGCTGACCTTTGATCCGCCTTTGGGACACATCACCACATTCGGGGGCCACCCGGTTTGTTGTGCTGCAGGATTGGCATCGCAGCGCGTAGTGGAAAGAGATAAGTTGATGAAGCATTCACTGGAGATGGAACAGCGGTACAGGAAAGGATTGATCCATCCGCTGATCAGGGGGATCAGGGGCAGGGGATTGTTTTTGGCAGTGATGACGGAGGAGGGTGTAGATGTGGGTGATTTCATAGTTAGGGCGTTTCGGAACGGACTGGTGATCGATCAGTTCCTCTTCTCCTCCGACTCCTTCAGGATCGCTCCCCCGCTGATCATCAGCCCCGGAGAAGTAGATCATTCCATCAAGCTGGTGCTCTCCACCCTGGATGAAATGATCAAATAAGAAATCTGCCAAATTCACGTTCATATAGCATGATGCTCCGGAAGCTATCCATATTTTTCCTGCTTGTTGTTGGACTCCGGCTTTGGGCACAGGAATCCGAAACTTTTCAACTTGTAAAAGGAGAGAATGAACTGAAGGGCCTGTTCGAACAGCTATACAGCGACAGCCTGACCAATCCGGAACTGGTCCTGGGCCGGATCCAGTCCATGATGCCTGAGATTCTGGCTTTTCCCGGGGCCATGGAGTACCCGTGGAGCAAACTGGACCGGATCGGGGTAAAGACTTCGGATGACAAACAACTCAGGATTTTCACCTGGCATGTGATGGATAATCCGGATACCTACAGGTACTTTGGCTTTATCCAGATGGCAAGGAAACGGGAGAAGATCGCTGTATTTCCGCTTGTGGATAACATGAAACCCCAGCGAAGTATCTACAGGGCAGACCAGACCACGGAGGATTGGTACGGGAAACTCTATTATGGAATCATCACGAGACAGGAGAAGCGAAAAACCTGGTACACACTTCTTGGAATGGATTTCAACGACTCACGTTCCAACATCAAATCGGTTGAGGTACTAACGATACAGCGCAACGCTCCCCAGTTTGACAAAGAAGTATTTTTCAACGGGCGTGACCGGGTGGACCGTGTAGTGCTGGAGTATTCAGACCAGGTGTCCATTTCGGTCCGCTACGATCCAACTCTGGATCTGATTGCCTTTGACCACCTTGTGCCGCTTGATCCCATCTATAAAAACAACTTCGAGTTTTACGGGCCCGATGGCTCGTTCGACGGACTCGAATTCAGCGACGGTACCTGGATCTTCAGGGAAGACATCGACGCAAGGATACCAAACTGACGTATTGTCAGATTCTTCCTCTTGGTATGGTAATTGTCTCTTCCGGGAAAGATGTAAAACATTTAAACAATAGAACAATGACAACAGGTAAGATCAATGTTACCACGGAGAATATTTTTCCCATCATCAAGAAGTTTCTCTATTCGGATCATGAGATATTCTTAAGGGAACTTATCTCCAACGCGGTGGATGCTACTCAGAAGCTTAAAACCCTTGCTTCGGTTGGCGAATACAAAGGAGAGCTGGGTGACCTGACCATACGGGTTGACCTGAATAAAAAGAAAAAGACCCTGACCGTTTCCGATGCAGGGATCGGGATGACCAGCGAGGAGGTCGAGAAGTATATCAACGAGATTGCCTTCTCCAGTGCAGAGGATTTCCTCGAAAAGTACAAGAAGGACAGCAATGCCATTATCGGCCATTTTGGCCTGGGATTCTATTCCTCCTTCATGGTATCGGACAAAGTAGAGATCAAGACTCTTTCGTGGCAGGAGGATGCCAAGGCCATAGCCTGGAGCTGCGACGGAAGCCCCGAGTATTCCCTGGAAGAAACGAAAAAGGAGAAAAGGGGAACTGAAATTACCTTGCATCTTGATTCAGAGAGCAAGGAATTCCTGGAGGAGAACAAGATCAGCGAGCTGCTGGAGAAGTATTGCAGATTCCTCCCCATAGAGATCGCTTTTGGCAAGGAGAAGGACTGGAAAGACGGCAAAGAGGTCGTAACGGACAAAGACAACATCATCAACGAAACAAAGCCCCTGTGGACGCTTCCGCCTGCGGAGGCAAAGGATGAGGATTATGCTGCTTTCTACAGGAAATTGTACCCCATGAGTGACGACCCCCTGTTCAACATTCACCTGAATGTGGACTACCCGTTCACCCTCACGGGAATTCTTTATTTCCCCAAGATCAAGAACAACATTGAAATCCAGAAGAACAAGATTCAGTTGTACAGCAACCAGGTATTCGTGACCGACTCGGTAGAGGGGATTGTTCCCGAATTCCTGACCCTGCTCCATGGGGTGCTGGATTCTCCCGATATTCCCCTGAACGTGTCCAGGAGCTATCTGCAAAGCGACTCCAATGTGAAGAAGATCTCTTCGCACATCACCAAGAAGGTGGCCGACCGGCTGGAAGAGATCTTTAAGAGCGACAGGGAGCAGTTCGAGAAAAAGTGGGACGACCTGAAGCTCTTTATTGAATACGGCATGTTGTCGGAGGAGAAGTTCCATGAAAGGGCTGAGAAATTTGCACTGCT
>CAYVRK010000015.1:0-2029 GCA_964453785.1 uncultured Bacteroides sp. | reverse complement strand
AGGTTTGCCCGTGTGGATTCGGATGTCATCGACAAACTCATCGACAAGGATCAAGCCAGGGAATCCAAACTGACCACGGATCAGCAGGCCGACCTGACCCCCGTGTTCCAGTCACAGCTCCCCGGACAGGAGATGAATTACTTTGTAAGCTATGAGTCCCTGGGTGAGGAAGACAGCCCGGTGATGATCACCCAGAGCGAATTCATGCGCCGCATGAAAGACATGCAGGAGATGAGCGGACAGGCTTCCATGTACGGAAACTTCCCCGATTCATACAACCTGGTGGTGAATGCCAATCACCCGCTGGTGAACCGGATTGTTGAAGGCACCGAGAAGAAGCTGGGCAAGAAGCTGGAAGAGCTCCGTGCCGAGAAAAAAGGACTTTCGGAAGAGCAACAACTGCTCGAAAAGGCCAAAGAGGGCAAGAAGCCAGAAGAGGTTCCCCAGAGCGAGAAGGACCAGATGGAGACAGTGAACAAGAAGCTGCGCGAACTGGAGGA
This sequence comes from uncultured Bacteroides sp., assembly GCA_964453785.1. GTDB lineage: Bacteria > Bacteroidota > Bacteroidia > Bacteroidales. Next base: position 1,529 of record CAYVRK010000015.1, on the reverse strand, counting down.
CAGGCGCATAGAGATGCTCAAGAAGCACGGAAAAGGGCAGAAGCTTGTGAAACAGCTCATCGACCTGGCCCTGCTTGCCAACAACCAGCTGAAAGGCGAAGAGCTGGCTGCCTTTGTGAAGCGCAGCGTGGAATTGATAAAGTAAATCCTCTAAGGCATGCTTTCTCGCAACGTGCATGTTTGGCTATGCCAAAAATTGCCAGGTTCCTTCAAAGGCAAGCCTTGAAATCTAATACATATTATATGATCCAGCCCTCATCTTTGAGGACGATATGAGAACCTCCTGTTGGGCATTGAAACCCGGCAGGAGGTTTTTATTGGATTGATTTCCAGGTACGCACGTTGAAATGAGTCCGGTCCTGCGTTTCATCCCCGCCGTATATCAGGGTTTTACGCTTAACCCTTCCATCCGTTATCTTATCGAAATAGTTCATCCCTTCGATAAGTTTGCTGCTTATTGTCCGGGTCGATTTGATCTCGAAAATTTCAAACTCGTCGGCAGTTTTTTCAAGAAGATCTATTTCATGTCCGTTTGAGTCCCTCCAGAACCAGTACTCTTTTAATAGATTCTGGTGGTAATTGCTTTTTTGTATTTCTGACATAATGAGATTTTCGAATAAGGCTCCCCGCAGAGCTGGTTTCAGCAGTTTCTCTGATTGTCTCAAACCCAGCAAGTGTGTCACTATACCGGTATCGTAGAAATATAACTTTGGCGATTTAATAATCCTTTTTTTAAAATTCTCATAGTAGGGGTGCAGGAGAAAAACAATATAACTGCTTTCAAGTATTGACAACCAGGATTTTGCAGTCGAAAATGCTATTCCACATTCATTGGCTAAGTTATTAAGATTCAATATTTGACCTGTTCTGGAAGCACAGAGTGCCAGGAAGTTTCTGAAGAGCCTCGTATTATGAACATTGATTATTTGTGAAATATCTCTGTTTACATAGGTTTGTATGTAATTGCTATAGAATCCGGGAGAATCAATATTCCATTGATAGATGCCGGGAAAAGAGCCTTTAAGTAATAATGAATCCCAGCTGGCTGGAAGTTTCCCTGATTGTTTGAGTTCGCTAATATCAAATGGGAAAAGTTTCAAAATGGATACTCTCCCCGCAAGGCTTTGGGTAATATTTGCCATGAGGTGAAAATTCCGTGATCCTGAGAGAATATACTGTCCCATGGTGCGGTTCTCATCTACATGGGTTTGGAGGTAGGAGAAAATGTGAGGGACCTGTTGAGCCTCATCAATGATCACCTTTGAACTGAACTCTCTCAGGAAACCATTGGGATCTTCTTCTACATAGTTGCGCAGATCATCATTTTCAAGTGATATGTAAGTATAGCCGGGAAATAAATGTTTTAGCAGCGTAGTCTTACCTGATTGTCTAGGTCCTGTTAACGCAACAATTGGATATTTACCCAGCTCCCTCTTTATCGTGTCGGATAATTGCCTGTCAATTATCTTCATATTATCTTGTATTTCAGGTAAAAATATGAATAAAACGCGAATATACATAGAAAAAAA
>CAYVRK010000014.1:0-86824 GCA_964453785.1 uncultured Bacteroides sp. | reverse complement strand
CCAAAATCATATTAACTTCATGGTCAGCAAAGGCCCATTCATGTATAAAAAAATAAAAAAGCTGCTATGGAGACCTCCTGCAGAATGGATGAGAATATCCACCATAGATATGCATACGGGAGGAGAACCTCTGCGGATCCTGGTGGACGGATATCCTGAAATTAAAGGGACCACCATCCTGGAAAAGCGCAGGTATTTCAGGGATCACCTGGATTACATTCGCAAGGGAGTGATGTGGGAACCCAGAGGGCATGCAGACATGTATGGTGCAGTAATTACAGAACCATGTTCGGCTCATGCGGATTTTGGAACCTTTTTTCTTCACAATGATGGCTACAGCACCATGTGTGGTCACGCCATTATCGCGTTAACAAAATTTGCACTTGACACCAGATTGGTCAAAAGAAGGGGTGATTGGGTCACCTTGCGTATCGACGCGCCTCCCGGGCTGATTGAGGCCAGGGGGCGAAGAGAAAATGGCATGGTTAAGTATGTTACATTCACCAATGTTCCTTCCTTTGTGCTGTGTCGGGATCAACAGATCCAGATGCCAGGCCTGGGAAGGGTAAAATATGATGTGGCTTTCGGCGGAGCGTTTTATGCCATTGTAGATGCCGGTAAACTGGGACTTTCGCTTGAGATGTCAGAATATGCAAAGCTTATCGAGTTGGGCAGACAGATCAAGAAAAGTGTCATGAACAATCAAAAAATTGTCCATCCTTTTGAGGAGGACCTGAGTTTTCTCTATGGAACCATATTTACAGGGGAAGCCCGCCATACCAACAGACACAGCAGGAATGTATGTGTTTTTGCTGATGGGGAGGTAGACCGGTCAGCCACAGGTTCTGGTGTAAGTGCCAGGGCAGCCCTTCTCCATGCGAGAGGGGAGCTGAGAATGGGTGAAAGAATTCTTATTGAAAGCATTCTTGGAACAGTCATGGAGGTGGAAGTATCAGACATAACCACGTTTGGGCCATACAAGGCAATTGTTCCGAAAGTTACAGGAACCGCTTCATTTACAGGCAGTAATCAGTTTTGGTTTGATCCTGAGGATCCCTTGAAAGAGGGATTTATTTTACGTTAAGGAGAGAGAAAAAGACCCGTGATGTTATAGCTGTTCAATAACATGATGTTTTTGTTCAGTTTGATGATCAAAGGCCCTTCTCTCTTTGTAATTTTGAATGTTGTATTTTACTTAAATCCACAATCATGTCGAAATTCACAAAAGAGGATGCCCTGAACTACCACAGTTGCGGCAGACCAGGTAAAATTGAAGTTATACCTACAAAACCCCATTCCACTCAACTTGACCTGTCGCTGGCTTACTCCCCCGGGGTTGCCGAGCCGTGTCTGGCCATCAAAGATGATCCGGAAGAGGCTTACAGATACACAGCGAAGGGCAACCTGGTTGCCGTCATGTCTAACGGAACTGCTGTTCTGGGATTGGGTGATATCGGAGCGCTTCAGGGAAAGCCCGTCATGGAAGGCAAGGGATTGCTGTTTAAAATATTTTCGGATGTGGATGTATTTGACATCGAGATTGACCGTAAAAATGTGGATGAATTTGTTGAGGTGGCCAAAGCCATTGCCCCAACCTTCGGAGGAATCAATCTGGAAGACATCAAGGCTCCGGAGTGTTTCGAAATAGAGGAACAACTCAAGAAAGCACTGGATATTCCTGTATTTCATGATGACCAGCATGGAACAGCTATTATTTCGGCTGCAGGAATGCTTAACGCCGTTGAACTGGTGAATAAGAAAATTGGAGACCTGAAAGTGGTAGTGAATGGTGCTGGAGCCTCGGCCATTTCCTGTGCGAAGCTGTATATAGCTCTTGGAGTGAAACAGAAAAACCTGTTGATGTGTGATTCGAAAGGCGTTTTAAATACCCGCCGGACAGGGCTGAATAAATACAAGCAACAATTTGTCAGGGAGACCGAAGCTGAAACCCTTGGGGATGCCGTGAAAGATGCAGATGTGTTTCTTGGGCTTTCAGTGGCTGACGTGTTAACCGCTGACATGCTGAAGTCCATGAAGCGGGATCCCATTGTTTTTGCCATGGCCAATCCCAACCCCGAGATAGCCTATGAAAAAGCCATCGCTGCTAGGGAGGACCTGATTTTTGCCACCGGCAGATCTGATTATCCCAACCAGATAAACAATGTATTGGGATTTCCCTTTATTTTCAGGGGTGCCCTGGACGTAAGGGCAACCTGTATCAATGAGGAAATGAAATTAGCGGCGGTGTATGCCCTGGCAGAACTGACCAAGGAGGATGTCCCCGAGGTGGTCAATAAAGCATACAAAGTTGAAAACCTCCGGTTTGGAAGGGATTATATCATTCCCAAACCATTGGATCCCAGATTGATTTACCATGTGGCACCGGCTGTAGCAAAAGCTGCAATAGACTCCGGAGTAGCAAGGATTATTATCGAGGACTGGGAAACCTATAAGGAGATTTTGAAAGAACGGATGGGCAACGAAATCCGGCTTATCAATGAGGTCAGGATGAAGGCACAGCAAAATCCAAAAAGGCTGGTGTTTGGCGAAGCCAACAGCTTCAAGATGCTGAAAGCGATTCAGACCATCGTCAACGAGAAGATTGCCCAGCCGGTATTGCTTGGAAACAAAGAGGAAATCATGGAAATGATCCGGGAAAACCACCTGGATCTTGAATCGCTGGAAATCATTGACCAGACAGGCTCCAGTATGATGAAGCTTCGGGAAAAGTATGCGAAAAAACTATTTAAGACAAGGCAGCGCAAGGGATTGACCTACGACGATGCATTGCAACTGATGCTTTTGTCCAACGAATTTGGGATGATGATGGTGGCAGAAGGCGATGCAGACGCCTTCCTGTCGGGATTTTCCAGCAAATACGCCGATGTAATCAGGCCTGCAATCCGGATTGCGGGGACATCCAATTCACACGGGCATATCGCGGGAATGTATATTGTACATACCAAACGGGGACCCTACTTTTTTGCCGATACAACAGTTAATTTACAGCCCGATGTCCGGACACTTGTGGATACAACTTTACTGGTGGCCGAGCAGGTGGAGCATTTCAACATTGAACCTGTTATCGCCGTTGTTTCCTACTCCAATTTCGGAGCCACCAAAGGAGAAAGTTCAATCAGGGCCCGGGATGCAGTAGGGATTCTACATAAAGAGCATCCAAACCTGATCGTGGACGGGGAGATGCAGATGAATTATGCATTAAACACAGAGCTGAGAAAGCAAAAATTCCCGTTCAGCAAACTTGGGGAAAGGAAAGTAAACACCATTGTATTCCCCAATTTGAGCTCTGGCAACATAGCTTATAAAATGATGCAGGAGATCGGAGGAAGCCTGGTAACCGGGCCCATATTACTGGGAATCGGAAAACCCATCCATATACTCCAGATGGAAAGCGATGTAAGGGAGATAGTGGATATGGCTGCCTTTGCGGTTGTGGATGCGCAGTTCAGAGGTTAAATTACTTGTAATCCACCAGGGATTCCATTAATTTCTTCCTGGTAAAGAAAATACGGCTTTTTACTGTTCCGATCTTGAGGTCAAGCTCTTCGGCAATCTCTTTGTATTTAAAACCCTGGGTATGCATCAGGAAAGGGACTTTCAATTCATCCTGAAGTTTGTTGATATGTTTGTTGATCTCTTTTTGCTGCATGGTTGAATCGGGCTTCACAAAAGTTGATTCCTTCGCATTGTTAAGGTAATAGAGATCCTTTGTAGTATCTACTATGGTATTCTGCCTTACAGCCTTACGGTAATTGTTGATGAAAGTGTTTTTCATAATGGTGTAAGCCCAGGCTTCAAAGTTCGTAAACTCGATGAACTTATCCTTTGATGAAAGGGCTTTCAGATACGTTTCCTGTAAAAGATCCTTGGCTTCTTCCCGGTTAGCAGTAAGGCTTAACGCAAACCTTTCCAACCTGTCTTCCATGCTTATCAGCTTATTATTGAAATCCATTGAGGTCATAATCTTTGGCTCTAAAGTTTCTAAATCAGTTAATTGTTTAACAAATATACAATCTAATTAAACAGTTGTCAAATGAAGAAGCTTTTTAAAACTCTGATTTAGGCGCAATTCCAAATAAGGGATTCAACGGAAAACTACATAAATAAAAGAGATAAAGGTATTATAATCCTGTCTGTTCTAAATTACGAAAAAATGAAAAGTTGTTTATCATGTCCCGGGATTTGTTAAACATCCTTTCATGCTGGCGGCACAACAGGCGAAGACTGGCCTACAGTTCAGCAATGTAATCCAGGAGGTTTTGCAGATTGTACAGGCGGATGAGATTGGGGGACAACCCTTCGGTATGTTCTTCAAGGAATGAAGAGAAATAGAGAATCTTTTTATCCGGAAAGGCCCCACCAAGATCTTTCAGATAAACGAGAAAATCAAATCCGGGCTGGGCGGTGGTGGATGATACAAGGATGCAGTTAAAATTCTTTGCAGCACCGGTAGACAAGACATCTGCATACGGAACAGATTGTCCAAGGTAGATCACTTCGTGATTGCCTTCCTTCAACAGGTATTGGGCAAAAAGTAAAGTTATTTCATGCCACTCCCCTTCCGGGAGCAACAGAAGGAACTTCCGGCCCTTGGGATTGAAGGTGTTGGGCAGATTCTCTGTGGCGGCGATGATTTTCTGGCGAATGAGATTGGACACAAAGTGTTCCTGGGCCGGGTTTACATCTCCTGCCTGCCAGAGAATCCCTACTTTATCAAGAAAGGGGTAGAGTACTTCAATGACGGTGGATTTGAACCCAACTTTTAAAATGGATTTGTCGATGATGGATTCAAGTTTATACTCATCCAGATCGATCATGGCAATGATCAGGGAGTCGACGATGGTATCCTGGGAATGGCTGGTCCTGGTTGCCCGGACGATCTCTTCTTTCAGCTCCTGATCATTCAGCCTGGCAATATTTGAGATTTTAATTCCCTGACGGTTCAACACCGCAACGTTGAGAATCTTCTTCAGATCATTGTCGGTATAATACCGGATGTTGGTATTGGTTCTGTGCGGATCAATCAGGTTATAGCGTTTTTCCCAAATCCTGATCGTATGGGCCTTGATCCCGGATAGTTTTTCTAATTCTTTTATCGAATAAACAGCCATATTGTTCCAGTTCTTCTGCGCGGTCTCAGGCAAGTAACAAAGAATATCGGTGTTTTGTTTAGTGGTTGGGCCGATATAATTAAACAATTACTGTTTTTTTATAATCATCAGACCATCCCTGATGGGAAGCAACAGATTCTCAACCCTGGGATCTTCGGTGATCATCCGGTTGAACTTCTGGATGGATGCTGTGGGGGGATCAGCTTCTGTTTTATTCAGGACTTTTCCTCCCCAGAGCACATTATCCACAAGGATAAAACCTCCTGGTTTTACTTTATCAATGATCAAACGATAGTAGGTCGAATACTCTTCCTTATTGGCATCTATAAAAACCAGATCAAAAGGACCTGTAAGCCCCGGCAGGATCTGGATGGCATCTCCGTTGATCAGTTCAATGCTGTCGGCCAGATTTGCTTTCCCGAAGAATTCAGTGGCGGTTTGTCTTAGTTCATCGTTAACCTCCAGGGTAGTTAAGCGTCCTCCGGTTCGAAGGCCTTTGGCCAGACAAATAGCCGAATAACCGGTATATGTTCCTATTTCCAGTATTTGATAAGGGGAAACCAACTTGCTGAACAGGGTGAGAAAGCTCCCCATCACATGACCCGACAGCATGTGTGGGTGAACCTCCTTCAGGTAGGTATGCCTGGCTAATTCTGCCAGGACCGGGTCTTCACCCGAGGAGTGATCCTCCAGGTAACGATCAAGGAATTCAGGGTATTTGAAAAGATCCATTACTCAAAGATCAGCTGATTCAAGGTTTTGATATCGAGGACTTCATTGGCAACATCCCTGATTTGGGTGGCAGTTATTTCATCCAGGTTTCTGCGGATGGTCTCCAGACTGTCCACCCTGTCAAAGATCAGGATGCTCTTCCCTGTGGCAAGCATCAGATGTTCGTAATTTTCCCGGGCGATGGCCAGCTGACCGATCATCTGTTTTTTTGCAAAGTTCAGCCTGGCATCTGGTATTAATTTGGTTCGGAGTTTACTGATCTCGTCCCAGGTTACCTGCATGGATTTCTGAAATTTTTCCGGATCGCAACTAAAATAGATCATCAGGGCTCCGGTATCTGTATAGGGAGCATAATGCGATTCGGCACTGTAAGAGTATCCACGTCTCTCCCTCAGCGCCAGGTTCAGCCTGGAGCTCATCCCCGGTCCTCCAAGAATATTGTTGAGCAGGTAGAGCTGTAAACGTCTGTGATCGGTTAGTTCATATCCTTCGCCAACCAACATACAATGCGTCTGGTGGGTCTCCCTGTTTTCTGTGATTTTCATTCCCGCAGCAGCAACAGGTTTTACCCTTTTCCTTAGCCGGCTTTTCTGGGGAATTTCTCCAAAGTACCTGTCAGCTGCGGCCTTGATATTTTTAAAAGGAATATTCCCCACAAAGGAAAGGACAATTTCGTCGGTGGCATAGTTCTCTGCCAGGAATTTCTCCAATGCACCATTCCTGAATTTCTCCAGCGATTCTTCCGAACCAAGGATATTCCTGCCAATGGAGTGATTGGGAAACAACAGTTCTTCGGCCCTGTCGAAGATCAGCTCGGAAGGTGAATCGTCATAACTCTGTATTTCATTGAGAATCACCTCTGCCTCCCGTTCCCGTTCCTTTTCAGGAAAAGTGGAATGAAGAAAGATATCCTGGATCAACTCCATGGCCCGTTTGTAATCCTGTTTAAGGAAGGAGGCATGAAGCGCTGTTTCTTCTTTGGTGGTGTAGGCATTGACATCCCCGCCCACATCTTCCAGCCTTGAAATGATCTGGTAGGGAGACCGTTTACGGGTTCCCTTGAAAAACATATGTTCCATGAAATGGGCCAGGCCATGTTCTTCAGGGAATTCTTCCCTGGTGCCGGTATGCACAATCAGCCCGAAATGTGCCACTTCCGACTGGTTGGCTCTGTGGATCAGCCTGATGCCGTTCTTAAACCGGTATGTATTTACGGTTGATGTCATGATCGCCACAAAAGTATAAAAACTAAGTCACCCTGCATCAAAATATAGATTTTCAAAAAAATGTGCTAAATTTGCCTCGCTTTTACAGCATCGGTGCCATAGCTCAGTTGGTAGAGCACAGGACTGAAAATCCTGGTGTCCCTGGTTCAATTCCTGGTGGCACCACCGCCAAACCGCGAAAGCCCCTGTTGATCCTCGGATCGGCGGGGGCTTTCCAATTTGTGTTGACGGGAGCGTTGACAGAATCGAATTATTGAGGCTTTACTAAATCAAAAAAAGCTCCTCGAAAACTCTTACCGATTGGGATTTCTGCATCCTTTATTTTAACCATATTGCCTTCTATCAAGTCAATTTTTTCAATGGCAATAATGTAGGATTTGTGAATTCTGTAAAATCTTTCCGATGGTAATTGTTGGTGTATATTTTTTAATGACATTAAGACCAAGGTCATCTCCTTCGGGGAAAAGATTTTTATGTAATCTCCATAAGCTTCAACATAAAGGATATCGTCTAGTTTTATGCGTATTAGTTTTTTTTCGGACTTAACAAAGATGTATTTTTTTGGCAGCTCTTTTATGGGCGTGCTAAATGCAATAGCATCTCTGGCAAGATACTTTTCCTGAGCTTTTTGAACTGCCTTATAAAATCGTTCAAATGAAAAAGGCTTTTTTAAATAATCAATCACCTCATAGTCGTAGCTTTCTAATGCATACTCACGATACGCGGTTGTAATAATTACCAAGGGTGGATTTTTAAGCGTTTTAAGCAACTCCATACCGCTCAAGTTTGGCATATTGATATCCAGAAAAGCCAGATCGGGCTGAAGCTGAAATAATGCATTCATAGCCTCAAATGCACTTTTGCATTTTCCGACTAGCTCTAGAGAAGGAATGTTGATGGCGTATTTCTCTATGATCCTTTGTGAAAGGGGCTCATCATCTACAATTATATACTTTAATCTCATGTGAGATATATTTCCAGTTCGACTTTGTATTTTTCCTCAGTTTTATCGATTTTTAATTTGTGTTGACTCTGATATAAAAGATCCAGCCTTTTCCTGACATTTACTAGTCCTATTCCGTTTTTTCCGTTTGAATCGGCCTCAGTTGGGCTAAAGCTATTTTCAATGCTAAATTGAAGTAAATTCTCTTCCGAGATATCAATCTGAATAGAAACAAAGGCTTTATTGGGCCTTAGATTTACACCATGTTTAAAAGCGTTTTCTATCAAGGGTAAAAAGATCAAAGGGGCAATTTTGCGGGTTCCTAAATTGCCATTCACAACTAAACCAATTGATATCTCATCATCCAGTCTAATTTTCTCAAGTTCAACATAATTGCTTATGAATTCCAACTCCTTTGATAGTAGCACGTATTCATCTTTGCATTCATATAAAGTGTAGCTTAATAAATTTGAGAATCTCAATATCAATTCAGATGTTTTTTCTGATTTATCGAGACTTAAAGCATACACATTATTGAGGGTATTAAACATGAAATGGGGATTAAGTTGTCCTTGCAGTGCAGTTAATTCAGCTGAAAGTTTTTCTTTTTCAATCTGGTTAACTTTCAGTGCCATCTCCTGGTATACTATTCTGTCTCTTAGAAATCTCACAAGGTATTTAATGAACGTGACAATGAGTAAATAGAAAACAATTATTGCAACAGCCGTTGTTATTTCTTCAAAATAGTTTTTATCGATTGGAGATTTCAACATTGAGATTTTAGTGAAGATTTTGAGGAAGGAAAACAATGCAATATTTGCGCAAAATCCAATCGCAAATCTAAGGTATTTTTTTCGGAGTAATAATTTGGGAATCAGAAAGTAAAGATTAATGTACACAGACAAAGCGATGAAAGCATAAACTTCCAACAGTCTGATTATTTTAGAGCCATAGTCTTCTTGTGGTTCGACATATTTAATAGCAAGTATAAAGAATACAATATTAACCGCCCAAAATAATACGTGCAGTGAGTAACGAATGAACCTTTTATTATCTGTGATTGACATTGTACAAATTACTGCATTTTTTACGACCCGAAATATTTAAATCGCCAAAGGGATAGAAATAGCCGATGAAGTGCAGTCTTCTCACGATATGTAGACATCTTCAATAATATCTGTAATTCCTGCAAGTTTATCGGTCCGGTTCCCTCGATGATCGATTATATTTCCTGAATATACGGGGGTTATTCATATTTGCAGAAATCAAGATATTTCCCACAAGCAACCACCTAACTAAAAATAAAACGATGAGGATGAAAGACAAATATATTCCGGATGTTCCTGGGCAAGGAAGATTAATATTAAAAGTTTTACAGAATCCCATCATTCGGATTGTGATCGGACTAGTAACATGCCTGGCAATTCCATATCTTTTTAAAGAGTTTATTTCGGTACCAATCCTAGAAAAAGTAATATCAAATACAGATGTTGTAAAACTTATTCAGCATTCTATTTCCATAACTCTTTTATTCTCAGCGTATATCATTTTTTCAAAGTTCTACGAGAGAAGAGCGGTGACTGAACTATCACTCAGGCATATGCCAAAAGAGATGCTGGTCGGTTTTCTTATGGGTATAGGGTTAATTTCTTTAGTAATACTAGTCCTTTTTTTGCTGGGTTATTATAAGGTTTTAGAGTTCGTTAGTTTATATGTTTTTACGGTACCTCTTCTGAGTCTGCTACTTATGGCGATAATGGAAGAGATACTTTTCAGGGGGATCATTTATCGAATTTTAGAGCAGTGGCTGGGTACAAAAATTGCTCTTTTAATCCCTTCTTTGATTTTTGGGATCGCGCACATAACAAATGAAAATTCTACAATCATTGGTATGATTGGTGCAGTCATAGGTGGACTACTGGTCAGTATCTCATATACCTATTCAAAACGTTTATGGCTCCCTATTTCGTTGCATTTAGGGTGGAATTTTGGCCAAATAATTTTTGGTTCTAACTTATCGGGAATGGATGAGTTTGGTAAAATGTTCAGAGCCAGCATTGAAGGTCCGAAATTCTTGGTTGGGACTGCCTTTGGTGTAGAGGATTCCATATTATCTCTTATTTTCACCCTGACCCTTTTTCTGTTGATATTATATAAGTCAATAAAAAATGGACTAATTGTCAATACGTCATGGAAATCCTGAAGAAACCGAAATACATTCAGCAGAATTCCGCTGAATCATGTCCTATAATTGATTAACTTACTTATAAATCAAAGAGGTATTTGTTCTTAGAAAGCACTGATGAGTAGTCAATCAATTTTTCTCTGATTTAAATCTATGGGTTGGTTATGAACTCACTATTTTGGACCGGCAAGCTAACTTTCCTTGTTAAATTACTGGTAAACACCAATAATATGCTTTCCTGGTTTCTTGGAAATACAGGGAATGAATCTGAAATGAAGGAGAGAGTAAAATTGGGTTATGAAGGGAAATTTTCAGATCATGTAAAAAGATACGATGAACTTACAGCTTTTTATCAGAAGAGGACTGCTGCTGGTCAATTGGAAGGGATCAAATTTCGGGGCAAAGAGGTTATCGATATCGGCAGTGGGACTGGTATAGTGGCATTCGTTGCTCTGGATTCAGGCGCTGCAAAAGTAACCTGTGGTGATATCTCGGATTATATGCTGAAACGCGGGAGTGAAAATGCCATAGCATTGGGCCTTGGCCCGGATCAGATACAATTCCGTCAACTTGATGCAGAATCACTGCCTTATGAAGATGAAAGTTTTGATATTGTCCTCACAGGTATGGCATTTGGTTTATTTCCCAATCAGGAAAAAGCTGTTTCTGAAATGTTTCGCGTTTTAAGATCCGGCGGCCTGATATCTTTAGGAGCTCATGGTCCGGAACATTATTGGGAAGCAATAGATGGAACAATAAGAGCTCTTACTAAAAAATATTTGCTGGGTTATCGTTTTGAATTTTGGCCTCGGACTGAGAAACGTATGCATACCCTGTTGGTTAGGGCGGGGTTTATAAATGTCAGGACAAATCGATTCATATGGAGAAATTTATTTAGTAATCCAATCGAAGCCTGTGATTTTTTTGCAGCAGTCACGTCAAACTGGTGGTATGCTAAAATCCCGGAAAATAAAAGACCAAAGGAATATGAAAAAACAAGGCAATTATTTAATAAGAAAGGTATCCGAATTATTACGGATGATATAATCGTAGCATATGGAATTAAAATCTGATTTTCAACTCATCAGTGAACTTCGGTAAGCTAACAGTTGGATTTGGAAGTGCAAAAGACAGCTTGGTTATGAGTAAATTATCTTTGCCCTGGGCAATAATGCTATTGAAGAAGAGAAAATTTGTAAAACCATTACTGGATAAATCATTAATAAACCATTCCGATGAAAAAACACCTGCCTTATCTGCTTACTATACTTAGGATTCTGATTGGCTGGCATTTCCTTTATGAAGGTATTACAAAGTTATTGAGCCCGGCATGGAGTGCGAAGTATTATCTACTGGGATCAAAGTGGATTTTTGCAGGACTATTTCATTGGCTGGCATCGTCTTCCACTATCTTGAAAGTCGTTGATTTTTTGAATATCTGGGGGCTGATTCTGATCGGATTGTCATTGATTATTGGGTTGTTCGTACGTTGGTCTTCGGTGTTTGGGGCTATTCTGCTTTTGTTTTATTTCATTGCATACCCCCCAATCTTTGGATATACACTTGGAGTCGTTGCTGAAGGAAATTACCAGTGGGTTGATAAAAACCTGATCGAATTATTTATCCTGATTGTATTCGTTTTCCTTCCAACAACATATTTCTTTGGGGCGGATCGCTTGCTTAAGCGATGGCATGAAGAGAAGCCGAATGCACCCGTTCCGGCATCAGGACCGGAAGAAGGAGTACCAAACAGACGCCGGGAACTTCTGCGGGACATGATCAGTGTTCCTTTTCTGGGAGCATTTGCCTATGTATTATACAGAAAAAACAAATGGGATAGCCTGGAGACAATATTCCTGACCGACCAGCCCGATGCGGTTTCGGGCGCCACACTTAAAAGCTTCCAGCTCACTTCACTTGAAGAATTGAAAGGGATAGTACCAAAGGGCAAAATTGGGGATTTTGAACTAAGCCGGCTGGTTATGGGAGGAAATCTGATTGGCGGATGGGCTCACGCGCGCGACCTGATCTATGTGGATAAATTGATTAAGATGTATCATACCGATGAGAAGGTGATGTTGACGCTTCAGCTGGCAGAAAAATGTGGTATCAATAGCATCATCTCTAATCCGGCACAATGTCGAATTATCAACAAATATAGACAGGAAACGGGTGGGAAGATGCAGTTTATTTCAGATTGTGGTGCCGGAAATAACTTTAAAGAAGGTATTGAGATCTCCATAGAAGGCGGAGCACAGGCCCTTTACAGCCATGGGGGAAAATCTGATTCCAGTGTATACAACAATGACCCATCTTTTTTTGACGAACTTGTTGAAGGACTTGAATTAATTCGTAGTTATGGTAAACCGGCCGGTATTGGGGCACACCGGATTGAAACTGTAAAAGAGTGTGTGAAACGTGGTATTAAACCCGATTTCTGGGTGAAAACGCTTCATTCTAACGATTACTGGTCTGCAGAAGTTGATCTTGAAAGAAAAGATGTTTCTGAAGTTGGTTGGAAAGACAATAATTTTTGTTTAAAACCCCAGGAAGCAGTTGATTTTATGAGTGAATTGAAAGAACCGTGGATTGCTTTCAAGACACTGGCAGCCGGAGCCATAAAGCCCGAAAAGGGCTTCAAGTATGCATTTGACAGTGGTGCTGATTTCATTTGTGTCGGCATGTATGACTTTCAGATCGTCGAGGACGTCAACATCGTATTGGATATCCTGGCCAATGTGAATCGTTCACGACCCTGGAGAGGATAAGTCCAATCAGAGACTGAATAGTCTTAATTCAATTTTGCTGGGCATTAACCAGACGGAGGTGTATTCCCGTTTTCCAATGCCGTTTGATAAAGGATTTATGATCACAGACCCATTAATACATTTAATTCTATTTCAGCCATATTCAACCAGATTCCATTCTCAACAGGATCTTCTCTGCTCAGGGATAGAGTTGATCTGCAATGTATCTGACAAAATACACCCAGTCTTTCTTTGTCTTTGTTGATTAATCCTGATATAGCGTTTCCCTTTCAAAGGTTCATCGGCCATAAAGATGTTTGCCGCACCCTGCCTGGAGTATTCATAATCCTCTTTTGCATCTTGCCCCGGTTTTCTTGCAATTGGAATACGGGTCTGCTTAATCAGTTGCTTCGGCGATTCATCCATACAAACAACGGGTATCTTTTTTCATAAGGGGTTTTGTATACATCCAGTACTGATTCCATATATGCTACAAAGTCGCTGTTCCCTAATGGAGGGATCACCCAACCTTTGACCCTCCGCGGTTTGATTTCGTTTTTTTTAACACCTGACGAACAGCTTCATGAGATATGCTACCGGTGTATTTTATTTCCACCATCTTATCTGTCAGCATTCGTAAGGACCAACGTGCATATCCTTCCGGGGCTTCGCTGCAACTCAGGGCAATCAGGTGGGCCTCAAAATCGCCGTCTGTTTTTACCGGACCCTTATTAGGGTAAGACTTGCGATCCATGCAGGTATCAAAGCCTTGCTCTACAAAACGTTGTTTCACTCGCACAACAGTCTTCGTATTTATCTGTAAAACCTGGGCAACCTGCTCGTTGGACAATTTCTGACCGAATGGCCCTTCATCTGTATTGATTAAAATGCAGCCAAGAGGGTTAATATTGGAATGCTGCCTGAAGGCATCTATTTCATTCAGGCTTTCAACTGGCACAAATTGTTATTATTTATATCTTGGGTGAACATCGAACTTTTAAACCGGAAAAAGATGTTCAGGAGAATAGCATTGTTTCTTTTATTGTGCCATGGTCTTACCCTCTTTTCACAGAAATTTGAAGGATTGGCCCCGGTACCACCCATGGGCTGGAACAGTTGGAATTACTTCAATTGTGACGGGATCAGCGAACAGGTAATCATGGAGGCGGCCGATGCCATGGTCAGTTCGGGCATGAAGGAAGCCGGATATCAGTATATCGTAATTGATGATTGCTGGCAGGTTGGCAGGGATAAGCAGGGCAATATCTTGGCTGATCCCGAGAAATTTCCTTCGGGGATGAAAGTACTGGCAGACTATATCCATGAGCTGGGGCTAAAATTTGGCGTTTACTCATGTGCAGGAACCCTTACCTGTCAGGGAAGGCCGGGAAGCAGGGGGTATGAATTCCAGGATGCAAGGAGCTATGCCTTGTGGGGAGTAGACTTTTTAAAATATGACTGGTGCAATACGGGTACCCAGGATGCTATTTCGTCCTATACTTTGATGCGCGATGCCATTTACCAGGCAGGAAGGCCGGTGGTATTCAGCCTTTGCGAATGGGGATTAAGCAAACCCTGGTTGTGGGCTGATCGTGTGGGCCATCTTTGGAGGACCACCGGTGATATACGCAACAACTGGGATATTCCGGACGCAAAAGATGGAAAGGTGTGGGGTGGAGGAGTGATCATCAACCTGGATATGCAGCATCAGCTCGATCCCTTCAATGGACCGGACGGCTGGAATGATCCAGACATGCTGGAGATCGGGAACGGGGAACTGACTGAAGAGGAAGCAAAATCCCAATTCAGCCTCTGGTCTATGCTGGCGGCTCCGCTTATGGCCGGGAACGATTTAAGAAAAATGGACCGGGAAACAACCGAAATTCTGACCAACCGGGAAGTTATACAAATTGATCAGGATTCACTTGGGATTTCAGCCAAAAAAGTGATTGATGATGGTGAATTTGAAGTTTATCTCAAACCCTTGCAAAGGGGGGAGCTTTCGGTCTGTTTCTTCAACAGGGAGGACATTGGGATTGATGTTGAATTTGACTGGATACGTTTAAGGATTGATCCCGGTTACAGGATCAGGGATTTATGGGGACATCAGTTTCTTGGAAGTACAGGAAAAAAAATGATAACACACATTCCGGCACATGGAGTGGTTCACCTCCGGCTTAAACCGGAGAATAAATGAAAATTATTTACTACTTTCGGCATCGAAATCAATTCTACAATAATGGACGAAGGCCCGTATCATAGACAATCAGAGTATTAACCAATCTGTAGGGCCATTTTGTATCCTTACAGGTTAAGCATGTAAGGAGGCAAAAAGATGATTAAGATCTTTAAAACATTCGGGGGATATATCGAGATATCCGAAGTTGAAAACGAGTGCTGGATCAATGTAACACAACCAACGCCCGAAGAAATACAAAGGCTTACCGAGGAATTTCATTTACCGGCAGATGCCATCAATGATATTCTGGACGCAGATGAACGGCCCCGTGTGGAATTTGATGATGACTGGTCCCTGGTGATCATGCGAATTCCGGTTCAAATCGATAATAACGGAGTACCCTATCACACCTTGCCTCTTGGTATATATATCACCAAGAATTTTACCCTCACACTTTGCTTGCAAAACAATGAGATTCTGCCCATTGAACAGTCCTCTCCTTTCAGGGAACAATACAAGCAGATAACGGATGTTAATAATTTTATCTTAAGGTTATTTCTCCGGAGTGGGAGTTTGTATTTAAGTTACCTGAAACAGATCAACAGGCAGACTGGCCTTATTGAACAGGACCTGGAGAAATCAATAAAAAACAGGGAGTTAAATGAATTGCTTAAAATGGAAAAGTGTCTCGTCTATTTTATTACTTCCATCAAGGCCAACCAAATAGTGTTGGCTAGGCTACGCAATTCAAAGAAGATCAAGAGCGAAATCAATGAAGATTTGCTTGAGGATGCTTTTATTGAAAACAAACAGGCACTTGAAACGGCAGAGATTTATTCTGATATCCAGAGTGGAATGATGGATGCATTCGCTTCTGTTATTTCCAACAATCTGAATGTGGTCATGAAACAGCTGACCCTGATCTCCATCATCCTGATGATTCCCACTTTGATCGCCAGCATTTTTGGTATGAATGTGCCAAATCGGATGGAAAATTCAATATGGGCCATGCCGCTCATACTTGTTTGCTCTTTATTACTGTCCTTTTGCGGAGTGCTTTTATTCAGAAGGAGACACTGGTTTTAAATCGCACAAGATCCGGGGAGTCAGGTTCAACCTGTTCGTATATCCAAATCAACCGCTTTATTAGATCGCCAGAATCTTTCTTGTTCAGGAATGAGTTAATTTGTGAATAGAGGTATATTCCAATAAATCCTTTTAAACGGTAATAATAGTCCTTTTCAGCGGGGTCCTTACAAACATTGATTCGGGTGAACAAGCTATTTAATTCCTTTGACCACCAGACCGTATCCGGCTCAACAAGATGTTCAGCGTACATGCGTTTCATTTGGACTTCCGAATTCAGCAACGACTCGATTGTTTCCCGATAGGCCAACCAGCCGGGATTGTTTCGAAAGGCATTGATCTTACCGGACAACTGTTTTTGTTGAGGGCTCCCTGCGGCAAAATACCAGGTTTTCTCAAGCGCTTTACCGGCAAAAAACAGGTCATTTTGCCTTTGCAGGCTGTCTGACTCCTCAAGGAATTCTTCAACATATTCAAGTGAAAAAGTCCGGTAAGGTTCCGATGCTTCCCTGAGACTGAAAACAACTGCTTCCCGAATATATCGTTCCGGAGGCCAGGCGTGCGTTCCCCTGAAATAATCGTTCACATATTTGGAGTTAGTCCCGATATCATCAAACAGAGGGCGGTATTGTTCAATAAAGTTAAAATCCCGTGTCCCGGATACCCCGTAGATTTGTTTTTGGGGAAACCCGTCGATTAGCCGCCCCGGACCGGCGCCAAACATGATGATTCCATAAACGGGATACTTCATCCCGTAATACAAGGCCATCCTGGCACCACCGGAGAATCCGGCTACAATAACCTTTGTGGGATCTACCGGATATTTTTCAACCAGATCGTTATGCAAATTTTTTATAGAAGTTTCAAACCCGTCATAATTATTTCTGAGTTTCTTTGAACCAGCTATAACAATTGGAACATCCTTAAGGGCATCTTTGAATTTTTCCATCGCAGACAAGCCATCCCCATGAGGATCGATGACAATAACCAGAGGAAATTTTTGTTCGGAATTATGATGATCGGGCTGTGTAATGTAATATGAATGATCAGGCTCTATTTTGCAGGAATCCAGAACCGGATCGGTGAATGCTCCCATCATGGAATTTTCATGACCAATCTTACAACTGAGAACCGGCATCATACAAAGGAGTAGGACTGCAAGATGAATTGGTTGTTGAAGCTTTTTCATATTCCCATAACTATTTTTCAAAGTAACGGCTGGCATAGCGGATGAAATATGGCCAGTTTGGCCCGGTGGTATGCCCTCCCTCGTGCTGTCGGAAGGCAATCTCTCCGTCTGTTAAGGTGGTTTCCTGGGCAGGAAATTGTTTGGCACCCATATCATTTTTTCCCAGAAGCCTGTATACAGGCCCTGCATGCATTCCACCCAGAAACATTCCTTTTGCATCGACCCACTGGCCTTCTACATTGGCTGACCCGGAACTAATGAAGACGGGCCTTGGAGCACATAATGCGACCAGTTCATGCGCATCTACAGGCAGATCATTTTTGGTTAATGGCCCTGCATATTTGATGAAATTGCCTGCAAACCAATGATACTCTCCCGAACCGGCTAGATTTTCTACCTGCTCGCCAAGGTTTCTGCGAAGCAATTTGGTGCCACCCGCACCTGATGAACCAATAAAACCAATGGCAAAACGAGGTTCATAGGCCATGGCGACAATCGCTGCTTTGCCATACCTTGAAAGCCCTTCGATTCCCAGACGGCTTGCATCCACATCAGGATCCGTTACATAATAGTCTATGGTCCGGCTCGCACCCCAAGCCCAGGCTCTGAGTGAGCCCCATTGTTCGGGCGTTCTTGTTTCTCCTTTATTTACAAGTCCGATGATGCCCTGGGTAAGTCCGGCTCCGTTATCCGCCTGGATGGTTCCCGGAACCAGAACAGCATAACCCCAGCCTTTGGCCAGGAGCTGTTGTTTCCAGGTCAAACCCGTTTGTGGCCTTCGGCTGAATCTGGCCAGCTGCGCTGCCGTCCAGTTAAAACCGAACTCAGTAACTACAGGGACCGCTTTCGTTGAACGGGCGGGTGTACCTAATACCAAATCTAAATCTACATTGATTTCCGGGAAAGCGGAATTGTCCACATGTCCAATCAAATGCTTGATTTTAACGGGATATGCGCCGTCCATGGTGTCCTTCATGCTAACTAATTCCCAGGTAACCTCCGGCACACCGGCAGGAATCCGCCCATAGATTTCCCGGTCAAAGAGCTCCACTATTTCAGCCCGGCGAATTGTTACCCACTCGGTTGCGGTTCGAACCGTATCTCCATTGTTGAAAACCAGGGGATCCGGTAGTCTGTCATAGGTCTTCGCCTTTGATTCATCGGTGTTTGCCGCATCGGCATCCGAAGGATTTCCGGACGGGCCTGGTCGTATTTCCGATGGATCTATGCCCAATTGGTCCAACATCAAATAGTAATCGGCCTGGGTCAGGGCACGAATACTATCCCAGGCAGCCTGATTAAACTGGGCATATGATTGTGAAACCATTGCTGCGCTAAGAAAAAAAAGCACCACTACATTTTTCATATATAGCTAACATTTAATTTGATACCCGTGTTTATTTCATTCATCAGGTTCAATTTGAAAAGGAGAGGCCGGCAAGCCCTCTTTGTTATAGAGGTTGGCTCCGTCCGGATTATTGGACCAGGCGTATCGGATGTAAACCGGATTAGAAATATGCTTATTGGAAACCACCACAGTACCGTTTACTATTTTCGCATCGGCCCATTCAAATTTCCTGTCAGCCCCTGCAATGGCGAATTGACTCAGCGGCTCATCATCAAGAGACATCAGTCCGGATCCGGTATGGTCAAAATAGATGATAATCTGATTTCCCCGGATTGCATATGAACTGTATATAGGCCCGGAATAAACAAGTTCTTTTTCACCGTATGCCAGATATCTTGCTCCGAGTGCAAGCCTGTATCCCACATCTTTCTTGTTCAACGGATGAATGTCGTTCCACTCTCCCAGATCTATGGTTGTTGCCATGGCAGTATTGGGCACAGAAAGCGCCTTCAACTGGGCATCGCGCAGTTCGGCCCAGTTGCTTTCAACAGGCAGGAAATCCCGGTCCATAAAATTAGCCAGCTGTACATACAGGAAAGGCAATTGATCATTATTCCATTGTTTTCGCCAATCATCAATTAAAGCGGGCAATAGCTTATAATAAGGGCCCGGATTTCCTGCATTTGTTTCGCCCTGATACCAGAGAATACCTTTGATCGCTTGATTTCTTATGGGGGCTACCATGGCATTGTAAAGGGAGGCCGGCTGGTTTTGGAATGAAAATCCCGCTTTCTGATTGATAAGCGGTTTGTACACATCGCCGACTTTATAATCCCAATCCCCTTTCAAATCAATGTTCTGTCCGTTTGCCGTAAGAAAATAGGGTTTATCGGGCACAAAACCACCTTTGCCATTGGTGTTTATGACCCTGATTACGATTGTGTTTTTTCCTGGTTTCAGAATACCGGGCTTTAGTACATATCTGCGGGGGGGGTATTGATAGGTTATATTTCCAACTTTCACTCCATTTACATACATAACATCGGCATCGATAATTCTGCCCATAAAAAGTCTGGCAGGAACACCCGTCATGGAAGCGGGTACATTGATCTCTTTTCTGTACCAGACTACCCCATTCAGGTCCTTCAGTCCCTGGTCCTCCCAATATCCGGGAATGTGAATGTTTCTCCAGTTCTTTGGGGTATAGGCCGGATCAAACCATTGAATGGGTTCCAATAAACCTTTGTCAGCTTCTTCTCTTTCAACATGATTGGCCCGGGCAACCCGGATCCTTTGATTGACGCTGGCCGTGTCTTTGTTTTGCTGAATGATATCCAGCAGGCCGGGGAATTCTTTCAATCCTTCTTCGCTTAACCATGCCTCAATGGGTGTACCACCCACACTGGCATTGATTAAGCCAATGGGCACATGGTATTTTTCATAAATCTCCCTGGCAAAAAAATAGGAAACAGCGCCAAAGGTCATTACATCACCGGGATTGGCGGATTTCCACTTCCCTGGTGGCAAATCCTTCTGCGGCTCCTGAAGATCGGTGACTGTACTGATGAAAAAATTCCTTATTTCCGGGTAACGGGCATTGGCTATTTCATCGGGATATTTTTCTTTCACCCGTTCCATGGGAAGCACCATATTCGATTGCCCGGCACATAACCAAACATCACCAAAAAGTATATCTTTTACGACCATTTCATTGTTTCCCCTGAGTGTTAAATCCACCGGACCTCCTGCAGTATGTGGAGGAAGATTAATCTCCCAGTTACCGGCTCCGTCGGCAATGGTCTTGTATGCTTTGTTTTCTATATATAAGCTTATCTCCTCTCCGGCAGAGGCCCATCCCCAGATCTTTATATTTTGGTCTCTCTGAAGGACCATACCATCGCCAATGATCTGGGGCAACATTATCTGGGCGTTGGCAGAAAAAGGAGATAGAACAAAAAGAATGAATAAAAAGAAAATGGATGGTTTCATGATGATCAGTTTTGGCTCACAGAGGATACAGAATCTCTGCCACCAAATTACGCACAAAAATTAAAATAAACAGCAGATTCATGTTTCGATGGGATGCAGCATTATTGGATCATAA
Organism: uncultured Bacteroides sp.; assembly: GCA_964453785.1. Taxonomy (GTDB): domain Bacteria; phylum Bacteroidota; class Bacteroidia; order Bacteroidales. Next base: position 65,953 of record CAYVRK010000014.1, on the reverse strand, counting down.
ATTGTAGATTTATTGGTGATTAATAATTTTAGAAATGAGCTGACTGAATCGAATGAAGAAAGCGCTCCTCTACTTGTTGATCGGGTTGATCATCTCTTCCTGTGGAGAAACCGGGCCTCCGGCAATAGATCGCTACGATCTGGTGAACAGGCATCGCGTGGTAAACACCACCATTGACAGCCTGGGTCCGCTTTCGGTAGGGAATGGCGATTTTGCTTTTACCGTGGATATCACGGGACTGCAGTCTTTCCCCGGGCATTATCTGAACGGAATACCCCTTGGCACCCTCTCAAACTGGGGCTGGCACAGCTACCCCGATACTGTGGGTTATACACATGAACAGGTGATACGAAAATTTGATGTGTCCGGAAGAGAAGTGGGATATTTTCATGATTACAGCAACGAACGAACAACAGAAAGGGCCAAAGCATCACGCTGGTTGAGGGAGAACCCGCACAGGATCAACCTTGGGACGATCGGTCTGAATCTGTATGATGTAAATGACCAGTTGCTGGACATTGGAAAAATTGATATTCCTCATCAGGAACTGGACCTTTGGAAAGGCGAAATAACCAGCAATTTTGAAGCGAACGGTGTACCCGTAACGGTCATTACCATAATCCATCCTGAAAAGGACATGGTAGCGGCAAGCATTCATTCGGAGCTCATTAAAAGTGGACTGCTGAAAGTGGAACTTCGGTTTCCGGAATCGGATCCTTCCTGGAAGAATGAAGAGCTATGGGGCGATGACCTGCATCACCAAAGCAGGATTTTTATATCGGGTGAACGAAGTACAACAATTGAACATGTACAGGATTCGACGCGCTATTATGTGGTATTTTCCAATGCTTCTGGAGAGGTTGCGGAAAGCGGCAAACACCGGTTTGTACTGGTTCCTTCCAGGGATACAGATTCCATTGAATTTTGCTGTGAATTTGTTGAAAACGCGGATGAAAAAGGGGACGAACCGGATTTTGGTTCCACCAGGGCGTCTGCCAATTCATATTGGGAAACCTTCTGGAGCACCGGAGGGGCGGTAGATTTTTCCAGTTGTTCCGATCCAAGGGCTTTCGAACTTGAAAGAAGGGTCATTCTCTCAAGGTACCTGACCCAGATCCAGTGCAGCGGGAATCTGCCCCCCCAGGAAACCGGCCTTACCTTTAACAGCTGGTATGGGAAAGTCCACATGGAAATGCATTGGTGGCATGGCGTGCATTTTGCATTGTGGCAAAAGGAAAACGTTCTTGAAAAACAGATGGAATATTATTCCTCCATTGAGGATCAGGCAAGGAGTCTGGCCGGTATGCAGCGTTACGAAGGGATACGCTGGCCAAAAATGACAGGCCCCTACGGTATAACCAGCCCGAGTACAGTGGGGAATTACCTGATCTGGCAACAGCCCCACTACATTTATTTCTCTGAATTATTGTATCAGTTATCCAGTGACAAAGTTTCAACGCTTGGGAAGTATGGAAAACTGGTTTTTGAAACAGCTGACTTTATGGCTTCATTTCCTGCTCTGGACAGCACGAACAACCGGTATATTCTGGCACCTCCGCTAGTTCCGGCACAGGAAACATTCGATGTACACACCACCATGAATCCCGCTTTTGAGCTCACTTACTGGAACTGGGCCCTACACACGGCCATTGAATGGAAGAAACGCGTCAATGAACCGGCGCCATCAGCTTGGAGCGAGGTAGTAAACCGGCTTTCGAAGCTGCCTGTAAAGGATTCACTTTACCTTTTTACGGAGAACGGAATTGACTCATATGATAACTTGAGATACTTATCTGATCATCCTATGGTCCTGGGTTGTATGGGCATGTTGCCTCCTTCGGAATATGTAAACAGGAAGATCATGGACCGCACTTTCAGCAGGGTGGTTTCAAGCTGGAACTGGCCGGAAACCTGGGGGTGGGATTACCCCATGGTGGCCATGGCAGCCGGAGCCCTGGGCCGGTATGAAGAGGCCGTGGATTACCTGCTTCTTGATGTTCAAAAAAACACCTATCTTCCCAATGGTCACAATTACCAGGATGAAAGATTAACCATTTATCTGCCGGGGAATGGAGCATTGCTGACCACGGTGGCCAGGATGTGTACCAAAGACCAGTTTCCCAAAAATGGAAAATGGAACGTTCACTGGGAAAACCTGAATGACTTTTTCTAACTATATGAACATTATAATCAAGGAGGTTTGAAACTCTCGAGAATCGATTATAAAAGATTTGAAGAATTTGTAAAATTCGCCATTGTGGGCGGGACCGGTATTTTAGTAAATATGGGCCTCCTGTACCTGCTAACCCGCTCCTTCTCCATAAAATTGGAAATAGCTTCCCCAATCGCCATTGAGGTATCCATTCTGACCAATTTCTCCCTGAATAGCTTATGGACCTTTAGGAATAGAAATACGCCGATTAGGTTTTGGTCAAGATTTCTAAGGTATCACCTTGTGACCGGCTTAGCGGGGATTGTTAATTATTTGGTGCTTCTTTTGCTGGTAAGGGTTTTTGGTATGCACGACCTGCTTTCGAATATGATCGGAATCCTTATTGGTACTGTATTTAACTTTACCCTGAATTCTTACTGGACCTGGAGCGTACGGTCATCTTAATTGGTCTGCCGTTTATCCCGGCAGGGATATCTCTTGCGCCGAATGAAAACATCAACTGGTATTTTCCCGGTGTTTCAGGAGCCGTCATTTCAACAGGAAAAACGGTACAATCTCCGGGGACCAGATCAGGAAGCAGCCCGGTATAGCTGGCAAAACATGCCCTATGGTCCCCGTTCTCAGAGAAAAATGAATATATCAGCTGCGGTTTGTGGGTACATGAATCACAGAAACAGACGGGACTTTGGGTGGGGTTTTCCAGCTTTAGATTTACATGCACTTTCTCACCAGGCCCGAACTCCCAATCCATTTCAGGAAGGATCACTTTAATCCGGTTAAAATGACAGAAGTAATCCGTGTGATGTATGGTAAAATCTCCAAATATTGTTTCCAGCGTATCACAGCCTGGAAATGCCACGGCGGGAAAATAGAGCACTTCTTCTCCCTGCAGGTCTGATTCTAAATGCAACAGGTCAAACTGATTTTTTCGATAGTGTTTGTTGTTTTGTGAAAAAGCCTGTTCTCCGGTGAAAAACCAGTAGAGAGAAGCTTTTTGATATGAGTTGCTAAAAACCACCGGACGACCTTTCGCCTCTTTATGGATCTGCTGATAGAATTCCTCCTTATGATGAAAACGTTGGCTTAGTTTTTCGGGGAAGGGCTCAAGCTCCACCATGAGAGATATTCTGGCAAATATTACAATGGGTATGCTAATGAATCCCAGTATATATATCCACTTTTTTAAGATCAGGTTCTTCTCAATCAACGGGACAGTTAATAGAATAAGGGGGATAAATGCTGCCGCGGTCCAGTGAGGTTCAACATGACCCCTCAGACTGGAAACAAGAAAGAAGAGAAGAAACCCGATGACATTGAACCGAAGAGCCCTATTAAAATGGTCACTCGTCTTACGGGTAACACCCAGATAAAACAGAACAACACCACAGAAAGGACCAAGTAAAAGAAACTGGTTTACAAGGTATTCAAGCAGATACTTAACTTGAAAAGGGTTGTTTCTGTCAATCAGGTGATAACTGAACGATACGAAATCATGATTGAACTGCCAGAAAATGTGTGGGAGGTAAAGTATCGTTGAACTAATGACAATCAACCAGAATGAACGGTGATAAAGAATCCTCAGGTTTGATAATATGGTGAACAGGATAATCAGGAAGGCGTGGTATTTGCTATACAGCATCAGGGCAATGGACAGGCTAAGCAGTAAAATGATAAGCGGAGTTTCCTTTTCCAGATATCGTCGGTAGAAGAAGAAGAACAGCGTTGATGTGAAGACCAGGGGCAGGTCAGGAGTGGCAATAAAACCGGCCACATGAAAATGAAGCAGTGGGATGGAAAAACAAACCAGCATCAGGATTCTCAAATCACGTACTTCATCTTTTAGCATCAGAAATACAAGGAAAATGGAACCGGCTCCCATCAATGAAGTAATCAACCTTACCCCGATTGCTCCGGGTAAAAGGACAGATCCGAGGCGGATAAGAATGGCAATCATCGGGGGATGATCAAAATATCCCCAATCCAGGAACTTTGAATAAATCCAGTGATAAGCTTCATCGTCAATGATCTCGGTGAAGAACGATTGGATGAGGTTTATAACGAACCAGAAAATAACAAACAGAAGTATTCTCTTCGCCGATTTTGTAATAATCAGGATTAGAAGTCTAAATTTGCCATAAGCAGACGAAATTAGCAAACAGATGCGTTATTTATTCATCTTACTGACGCTGGTCCTGTTCATGGCCTTGCCAGCTGTTTCACAAACATTTGAGTGGCAGGCCGGATTTAATGGTTTTCTGGACAACAGAGAGTATGCCAGTATAAACGATCCGCAAACCATTTTTGGATCCAGGACGTGGGGTGAGATGGGGGCCACCATGTCAGATCAGCATCGGTTCAGGATAGGGCTTAACTATCTTTATGAGTTTGGACACAACATGGACGCCCATTTACCGGATGTAACCATGTACTACCAATTTGAAGATGAACGGTTTGATATCAGGATTGGCGCTTTTCCCCGGAACAATTTGCTCAATTATCCCCTGGCCCTTTTGTCTGATACCTTGCTCTATTATCGTCCCAATATCGAAGGAGCATATCTGGCCTTTAAGGGAAACTGGGGGTATCAGAATGTGTTCATTGACTGGACCAGCCGGCAAACAGATGTTCAACCGGAGAGATTCATTTTCGGTTTTTCTGGAAGGCTTCATAAGGGAGTTTTGTTTCTGGACCATCACCTGATGATGGGACATTTTGCAGGAGCCGGGATCCGTGAGCCGGATTTCCACTTGAGAGATAATGGAGGGTTTGATCTGCAATTAGGGATGGATCTTTCGAACAAGACACCATTGGACTCCCTCTCTGTGAGTGTCGGAAGCCTGGTTTCCCTTGACCGGATACGGGGAGTGGATGATGGCTGGCAAACCCCCGCCGGTTTTTTAAGTCAGTTCACCGCCATGTACGGGTGGTTTGGCATGAGTGGTCTCTATTACCGGGGGCAAGCACTCACCTTTCTTTATGGTGATCCCTTTTACAGACTGGACCAATATGGCAGGCTTGATCTTTTCATCATGCCTTTTCACAACAAGCATGTAAACCTGAAAATCAACTTTGTCCTTCATTTTGCAGAAAACCAGGTTGATTATTCCCAGCAAATCCTGGTATCCATGACCATCCAGGGATTCAAACCATTCAAAAATCCCTGATACCAGATTTTTCAAGCATCAGGAAATCAGCTTGATTCCATCGGGCTGAATTTCGATTTTTTTCTGTTTGTATAAGGCCCCAACTGCTTTTTTGAATGCTTTTTTGCTGATCCCCAGTTTAGCGGAGATTTCCTCCGGGGAGCTTTTGTCGGTGAGATTGAGAAAACCATGATTTTCTGTCAGGTGCTTGTAAATCAACTGGATGTTTGCATCACTGAATTTGTTGAATCCGATGGGTTGAAGGGAGATGTCGATTTTCCCGTCCTCCCGGATATTTTTTACATAGCCCCTCAGGGAGTCCCCAATGTTGATTTCCCGGAAAATTTCATTTTCAAAGATCAAACCTTTGTGGGCGTGGTTGATGATCACGGAATATCCCAGATCAGTTTTTGATAAAACCACCAGGGAAACCTCTTCCCCCTCCTTTAAGGAAACCTCATTGTTTTGTAGAAATCTTTCCACCCGGTTGCTTGCATAAAGCCGGTCTGTCTTTTCATCAAGGTCCAGATAAACAATATACCAGCGCCCCTCTTCCATTTTTTGTTTTTGCTCCCTGAAAGGAACCATCAGGTCCTTGTCCAGTCCCCAGTTCAGGAATGCACCCACAGCCGTGACAGAGGTCACCTGCAACAGGGCAAATTCATGAATGGAGATTTTGGGAGTTTGGGTAGTAGCAACCACCCTTCCTTCGGAATCCCGGTAAATAAAAACATCAATGTCCTGTCCCGGCTTCATGACATCTGTACAGAACTTATTGGGGAGTAAAACCTCATCACCCGATTCGTCTCCCAGATAGAGGCCGAACGTTGCCCGTTTGATAATTTTCAGCTTGCTGATTTTTCCCTGCTGCATCATGGTACTGCCGGTGATTTATTGCGATACAAGGTAATCAATTGCTGTCAACCTAAACAGATGGCATCCAAGCGAAGAGCAATTGTTAAACCAACAGGGACTTTTTGTTGTTATACAGGTGCACCCGCCGCAAGTTTATACAAATTTTGTAAATTGAACCAATTCTAAAAAACAGCTCCGGATGAAACGCAGACATTTTATCAGAACCACCCTGGCAGGGTCCGCCCTTCTTTCCGCTTTCCCTTATGAATTGCTTGCTGGCGATACCAGGCTCTACCCCCATGACCGGGTTAAACTGGGTAATACGGGAATAGAGCTGTCCCGCATGGCTATGGGTACAGGGACCAACGGCTTTGGGGGGAGTTCTGACCAGACCCGCAAGCTGGGTATCAAAGGGGTGTCGGATCTGCTGCGGGCCGCTTTCGATGATGGAATTAACTTCTGGGAGACAGCTGATCAGTATGGTTCTCATCCACACGTGAAAGAGGCTTTGAAAAAAACCAACAGAGAGGAGGTGGTCATCCTGACCAAGACCAATTCCAAGACCTACAAGGATGTAAAAAGCGACCTGGACAGGTTTAAGCAGGAGCTGGGTACGGACTATTTTGATATCGTATTGCTCCATGCCGTTACCGATGGAAACTGGAACACCAATATGAAAGGAGCCATGGAGGCGCTGGCTGAGGCCAAAGAGGAAGGGACCATCAGGGCACACGGACTTTCATGCCATTCTCTTGAGGCCCTGCAAACTGCAGCTGATGAGCCGTGGGTTGATGTGGACCTGGCCCGGTTTAATCCGGGGGGTGCCAGGATGGATGCCGATGTGGATACGGTTCAGAAAGTATTGACACGCATGAAGAAGAATGGCAAGGCCATTTTGGGTATGAAGGTATATGGTGCAGGTCTGTTGCTCGACAAGAAAGATGAGTGCCTTCAGTTTCAGTTGGGTACGGGTATTACAGACGCCTTTACAATGGGCATTGATAACATTGAATACCTAAGGGATATTCAGAAGAGATTGCCGGAAGCCAGTGTAAGGGGATAGCACTGCTTGCAAAAAGTATAACCATGAATGAACTGACCCTGACAACCCCTGCGTTGTTGTTTTCAGCCATCTCCCTGTTGCTGCTGGCATACACAAACCGCTTTCTGGCGTATGCCAATGTGGTGAGAACCCTGCACGCACGGTTCAAAGAGAATCCTGATCAAATTCTCGTTGGACAGATTCATAACCTTCGGAAACGGCTTTCGTTGACCCGGACCATGCAACTGCTTGGCATCGGCAGCTTGTTGCTCTGCGTTGTCTGTATGTTTCTGGTCTACATTGATTTCCAGTTGGCCGGTGAGATCCTTTTCGGAATCGCACTGGTCATGCTGATCATTTCGCTGGCCATTTCCATTTGGGAAATCCAGATTTCAGTCAGGGCCCTGGACCTGCACCTGGGAGACATGGAACTCTAGGAGTCCTTTGCCGTGTCAGGCTCCCAGCGACTTCAGTGCTTCATAGACCAGGAACGCCGGCCACACGAGGGCTTTTAACACACCAAGTACGCCCATCCAGAAACCAGTGGCTGTGGAGATATAATAGATGGCGGCTCCAATGAGTCCGACCCCGTATACGGCATTTGTCTGTGCATTGTTCTGAACTTCTTTTTTCATCATTTTTGGATTTTGGTTTTGGTATCAGGTGAATAAATTTATCTATTTTAGGTGGATATGAAAAGGATCAAAGAAGACTTTCATTAAAATACAAAAACAAATAGGATCGTTGCATACCAGGATATACTTTTGCGGATCCATCAGGGGCGGCAGACAACTGGAGGCTGTCTACAGGACCCTTATACAGATGCTTCAAGATTATGGCGAGGTACTTACCGAACATGTGGGGGAACCGGGGAAAGAGAGCGCCAGAGATCGGAACCTGACCAACAGGCAAATTCACGACAGGGATATGAAGTGGATTATGGAATCGGATCTGGTAGTGGCAGAGGTGACCATTCCCAGCCTGGGTGTGGGATATGAGGTAGGTCGTGCCATCGAATTAAAAAAACCGGTTCTTTGCCTGTTTAATTTATCAACAGGGAACAAACTGTCGGCCATGATCGCCGGCAGTGAAGGGGTGAGGCTGAATGAATACAGTAATACTGATGATCTGGCAGGCGCATTGAAGCAGTTTATTTCTGCGCATGCTCCTCGTCGTACTTCCTGATCTTCATCAGGGTTGTTTGCTCAGCCTGCTCGTACATATCCCTGATAAAATCATCTCCAAAGTTGAAGGTTCTCTCCTCCACGGTTAAAGAACCGATACGGTCAAACAGCATGGCCTTTGCCTGGGCGATATCCTTTCCATAAATGTGGTATGAATCAGCCTGCCAGTTCATTCTTCCCAGGCGAACGGTTTTCCCGCTCCTCCTGGAAATTTCATCAGCGATCACCTCCCGGTTGAACCGGATAAACCCGAACATATTCATAAAACTCGCTCCCCAGGCGTCGTTGCTTCGGAACCGAATGTTGCAGTTCAGCCACTGAATTCCCTCTTCATCTTCCATGATTCTGTACCAAAGAGATTGAAGACAGGGAGGATCATATACCTGGAGGTCGTGGTTTGGCATCCAGGTGATCATCTGTGCCTGCCGGGTATAGGGCTGCTCAACCAGCTTCTGGATGACATGTTCCACCTGGTCTACCTGAAATCCCACATCTTTCCGGATCCTTTCTCCATCCACCACTACTGTTTCCTTCCATGAACCATAGCGCTGCAATCTCCCGTGGTAGGTGTACTCCCACCGGGTATCATCCGGGTCATTCATGTTTTTCACCCAGTGGTCCTTAAAACCCTTTAGTTCCATCACATACTCTTTCAGCTCATCGATTCCCCCGGGAAACGCCTGGTGGATCATAGGATCGCTTTCGGGATTGATAACTGTTGCATTCAGGGTGCAGTCCAGGCTCAGGGGATATCCTGGTTTATCATACTGGGTTTTGAAACGGGTACCTTCGTTGTAAAGCCTGACCAGGGCAGCTTCATAGGTTTCTGCGAGGGATTCCCCTGAAACACAGAGTACGGGTATGTTGTTCATTAATGGGGTTTTCCCTAAAGATATGGATCAATCGGATCAATGACCAGCATTGTTGATAGATTGTGAAATTCTCTCTGTTCCGCCCGGGATTCATCTCTGCAGGTATTGCCTTATAAAAAATGGAATGATTCCCTTATATTTATAAAAAACTCCGTGCATCATGTTGAAAAAGCAAAACATACTGAAGATTAAAAATGTGTATACGGCCCACGCATTTCAGTCGGGTTCTCAATTCTTTATAGGGGCAGGTTCTGAGACCGAGCCGGTGGTTCAGTTGTACAATCTGGCCACAGAAAAGATGGAGCAACCGGATCACTGTCCGGGAGGGATGATGAGTTTCATTCCTATTCCCGGAAACCCGGATGCATATGTCTCCATTATGGGACTCTTCCCGCCTTTTATCGGTAAAGATGCTGCCCTGTATATTCACATTCGTCATGGAAATAGCTGGGAAACTTCAAAAGCAATGGATCTCCCTTTTGCACACCGGTGCGAATTCCTTCATCTTGAAGGCGGCTCAGTTCTGGTGGCAGCCAGTGTAAGCCAACATAAGGAAAACCCACAGGATTGGTCGAAGCCCGGGGAAATCTACCTGTTAACTCCCGGTGAAAGCCTCACTGAAAGCTGGGGATCGCAGCTGCTGGATTCCGGGATTACCCGCAACCACGGAATGACTAAAACCAGCTTCAATGGCCGTGAAGCTCTTTGTGTCTCCGGAGTAGAGGGAATTTTTGCATTAAGTTCAGCTGTTTCAGGGGGCATCGAAATAAAACAGGTTTTCGACAGGGAGGTAAGTGAAATGGGCTTTGCGGACCTGGATGGGGATGGGGTTTTGGAATTGATCACCATTGAACCTTTTCATGGAAGTGCTTTGAATATCTATAAACGGTTTGACGGTCATTGGAAACTGAAATTCTCCGATTCCCTTTCCTTCGGTCATGGCCTCAGCAGCGGCATGTTCAACGGGGAACCGGTGATTGTGGCCGGCAACCGCAGGGATTCTCTTGCCCTTGAAATATTTACTGTAGATAACCTCGATAAAGGCGCTGTAAACCGGAATGTTATTGAGGAAGAAGCAGGACCGACTCAAACCCAGGTTTTTGCTTTTGAAAACAGGGATTATATCCTGAGTGCCAACCAGCGGAAAAATGAAGTGGCCCTTTACAGCGGCTCTTTGAAAGCTTGAGAAAGGGAAGTACTATTTTCGTTTTACAGTAACCCCGGCCAATTTTTCATGGTACTGAATAAGGCCGCCGTGGTCATCACCCTCCAGGCCATCAGCTTTCAGGGCTTTCATAAACTCCATTACCTGGGTTGTAAGCGGGATAGGTGCATCAATTTCAAATGCAGTATCCCGGACATTTACCAGGTCTTTGGTATGCATCCGGATGGGGCCTCCGGGTTTGAAATTCCTTTCAAGGATAAGAGGCATTTTTGCATCAAGCACAGCACTTCCGGCCAGGCCTCCCCTGATGGCCCGGTATACCTTTTCACTATCGACACCGGCCTTTTCGGCAAACACCATTGCTTCTGACATGGCCGCAAGGTGAATGGCCACCATGATCTGGTTGGCCAGTTTGGTAATGTTTCCACTTCCGATGCTCCCCATCAAAACAGCCGATGCACCCATGGTCAGTAGAATCTCTTCGGCCCGTTCGAAATAGCCGGTCTCCCCCCCAACCATGATGGAAAGTGTACCATCGATGGCTTTGGGTTCACCCCCGCTTACAGGCGCATCAAGCATACCAACACCTTTCAATGCGGCAGCTTCAGAAATCTGAACCGCAACCCTGGGAGCGATGGAACTCATATCGATGATCAGGCTTCCCGGTCTGGCCCCCTCCAGCACACCCTCTTTTCCGAGGATCACCTCCTCCACCTGGGGAGAGTCGGGCAACATGGTAATAATGGTATCACTTTCTGCCGCCACCCGGGATGGAGAGCCGCCTTCCACAGCGCCGGCTTTCATTACCTCTGCAACCATTTCGGGCCTTATGTCATATACCGTCAGGTGATATCCTGCTTTCAACAGGTTCAGACTCATGGGTTTTCCCATGACTCCCAGGCCAATGAATCCAATATTTCCTCTTGATATAATCATGAACGCTTCAGTTTCATGATTTCACTGTGATGTGAGACCACCAGCTTTTCATATTTCTCCCTGGAGCTTTTCCGGTACTCCTCAAATGCTTCCTGGATATTTTCCAACTCCTTCTTGGTCTGAACGGTGACCACATGGCTTCGCTTGAACAGCAGGAAGAGAATCACTGCCAGAGAAGCAAGCCCCAGCACAATGATCCACATGATTGTGTTATAGAGACCTTTTTGCATCTGGATACCCAGGAAAGAGAAACTGTCTTTTGTCCGGATGGCCTGATCTCTTTCATTCCTGGCCCGGACCAGGTCCGAATTCAGTGATTCAATCTGGAAATCACGCTCACTCATCTCGCTGTTTAACCGCGCTACTTCCAGTTTTTCTTTTGCCATTGAGTCAAGTGCATTCTCCTTCATTTTAAGGAATATATCATCCCGGATGGCCCTGAAACCATTGTAGATCCTGGTCTTTTCCTGGAGGTATTCCATCTGGGCCTCGAATGTGGCTGAATCCATGACCGGAGGCATGTCAGCCTGCGCATATACGGACCGTATGGGAGATGCAAACAGCCCAGATAGAACAAGAGCGAAAACGAATGGATGGCGGATCAGTTTCATTTGGGAAATGATTAAATCGTTATGTTTGATATAATAACGAAGTTATAAAATATATATGATCTGCCTTCGGAATAAAAGGATGTGTCTCTATAAGTATTTGTGATATTCTTTTGGTAAATCAAGGTATTTCCGGTAATGGTCTGCATCGGGACCGAATGCCTCAGTCTCTTTATCCAGTATTTTGTATGTGCAAAATTCACCTATGATGTTGGAGATATTGATCTCACACTCCTTATCTGAATCATCGGTCATAAGTATTTTCACCAGGTTTGGATTCTCCCTCTTGTTCAGCTTGGCGTGACAAATGGGGCAATAGAATGTGTATTTCACGCCTTCCTGCAGTTCAAAATCAGGGTGGGTGGTTTTGGTGTAGTCACCCAGTTCTGTATCCAAAAAAATCAGTCCCTTTACGTTGTCTGGCGATTTGGCGGAAAAGACCAAAGAATTTCCAATGTTCATGTTGCTTTTGCAAACGGGACAAAAATAGTTGTTGGCCATATCTATAGGTTTTTAATGTTGATCTGTTTGCATACTGTGAAGTTCAGCCCAATCAGGTTTCCGTCTTTAAATATATTGAATAAGAACAAACTGTATACAATTCGCACAGATGATGTTGAACATGTCCTTTCTCTTCACTTAGCCCCAGACCCATGCCGGTGCCACAGACAATCCTCCGTAAAGGATGATGTCAAACAGCGCATGGGCGATTACCGGGGGTATCGTGTTTCCCGACAGTTCCTTCAGGATCCCGAAAGCCAGTCCACCTGCAAAGGTCCAAAGCCCGAGAAATAAAAGATCGAATTGCAGGGGTCCGGGAAAGGAACAGATCAGGAGCAGTTTATAGGCAGCGTGGGTTATGGCCGCAATCACAACGGAAAGGATTCTGCCTGCTGGTTGAAGGGTGCCCTGGATATATCCCCTGAAGAGAATCTCCTCAAAGGCCCCGATACAGGGAGCCACCAAAGCCACCCTTCCCAGGGTCAAGGGGATCAAAGAAAGCCCGAACCTGTTCCGCGTGGCTATGCCCAGAAAGGCACCCAGTAGTAGAGCCGGAAGAATGCACAACAGGGTACGGCGGCCAGGTAGTGTAATTCCGCATACCTTGAGGAGAGAAACATGACATGTGGAATAGCCGATCCATACTGTTGAAGCCGCAAGGCTGGCATAAGCCAGGACCCTTAGGGCCCCGGGATCATGAACGAACAGGGCAAACAGCAAAATTCCGGTCACAGCTCCTGACACGTCTCTGATTCGTTGCAGGTTCTGCCTGGTACAAAGCGCACTATTCCGGAGAGGTTCCAGGGCAGAGGGTTTTTTACTTTCTTTTGAAAAAGAACCTTGCAGCAATCACCATGGGGAGAATCAGCAACAACCAACCCGAGCCCAGACACAGTCCGCTGCCGGGAACTATCATTGTATTTGGGAGTTGTGAACGGAGTTCGGAGATAAACTCCGGAGAATTTCCAAATATTTTTTCGCTTATAATGATCAGTTCCAGCTGGTCCAGGGATCCGATATGTTCTGGTAAAATCGAGTCGGGACGAAGAATCAGGATTTCCAGGTTCCTGCTTTGTTGCAGGGGAGAAAGGTCATGGATCTCCGGACAATCGATCAGTTCTACCACTTCCAGATGAGGAAGCCACTCAATGACAGATTCAAAATCCTCCTGGGAGGTGTTGCCGGGGAATGCCAATCGCGTAAGTTCCGGTAATTCCCTGACAGGTTCCAGGGATGATATATCACGGCTGCCTGACATTCCAAAACATTTCAGGGACGGAATACCGGCAATATCGGTAAGCTCTTCACATCCGACCAGAAACAATCGCTTTAAGCTTCGCGGAAACTGGATGGGCGACAGATCGGGTATTTTACAGCTGGCCAGTGTGAGTGTATGAAGTTTCTTCAGGCCAGAAAGACGGATCACTTCATCCCGGGCCGGCAACCATTCAGCAATGATCAGCGATTCCAGGTTTCCCTGACACAGGTCATCCCCGGAGAATAACAGGGGCGCCCCCGTGATCCACAGGAGTTCCAGTTCTTTGGGGAGTTTCCACCGGTCTGTTCCTGATCCTGCCGGGAGGGATTCTGCAACCAGCCAGCTGGGTCTGCAGATGGAGATGAGGTCCTGAAATGTCCCGGTTGAAAGATCATGTTCAATAAGAATTCCCGATCCTCCGGAGTTTTCCGGCAGCTTCTTCAGCTCCATGATCATGGTCCCGGTAAGGGAATCACTGAACAGCAAGGTTGGGAACCGGCCGGGCTTCAAAGTGAAGAGTTCCTCATTCAGACTGTGAATGGTCTCTGAAGTCACTTCAAACTGACTCAGCATACCATTGATAAAGAACAGGTACGGTTTCATGGTATCCTGTGATATCACCAGGTGAATCCCGTCATCCGGGTTGTACCGGTAATATAGATTTGAACCATCCTCGTTCAACATATAGATAAGGTCCCCATCCGATGCGGGCAGACGCACTTCCGGTTGCGCCTCGGATTCACTGGCGGAACCGAACCAGACATAGGAAGTAGTGATATTGCAGGCTCTGGAAACGCCTTCAATATGAATGATCTCATTTGTAAACCGGGTATCGCGGGTACAACTGGTCAGAACCAGAAAGAATGTAACGCTCACCCAAACAGATAAGAGGTTTGATCGTGACATCAATTTGAGTTTAGTGATTAGAGTATCTGCAAGTTATGATACTATTCCGGCTTTGTCAAGCGCTGTTGGAAAATGTACAGTTCTCAGCGTATTACTGCGAGCTGGTTCCCAGGAATCCGCCGGTGATCCTTGTGAGCTGGGTTTTGGAATTGATCAGACCGTAAACAGACTGCAGATACCGTACGGCGGCATTCAGATAAATCAGCTGAACATCCCTGTAATTGAACGAGTTGATCACGCCGGTTTTGTATTTCTCTTCCGAAATGGAGAGGTTCAGTTCAGCTGCTGCCATGTTTTCGATGGCCACATTCAGCAATTCAATGCGTACTTCATAGTAGTCATAAAGGTTGAACAACTCATTGGTCAGGGCATGTTCCATCTCCTGGATTTCGACCCTGGCCACTTCTTCATTGATCCGGGCGACCTCCACGGATCGTTTCCGGACTCCGGCACTGTAGATGTCGTAGGAGAGCCTCAGGTTTCCATAAGGGGCAATACTGCTGTTGACCGTGGATTGATTTGCCTGAGCGGTCCATGACTCGCTTAAATCGATTCCCGCTCCCACGGAAAAAGTTGGAGCGTAAGCACTCTTGCTGATAGAGCTTGCATTTTCCTGCAGCATCAGGTTGGTATATTGATTCTTCAGTGTCTGGTTGCTGGACTTCATTTTCGACAGCAGGTCACCAAGCTGATACCTTGAAGTATCTGCTTCAAAGGAGTCACCAAACTCCCAGGTGATGGTGGGCTCAATGCCCATCAGAAAATTCAGGTTGCGAACTGTATTTCTGACTTCCATTTCCTGGTTCAGGTAATTGGCCTTATCCGTGAGATATACGTTCTGTGCCTGCAGAACATTGTAGGTAACAGAACCGCCCAGGGATTTCCGATCCAGTTCATAGTGGTACCTGTCATCGGAGAGTTCCATCACCGTCTGAAGCACCTTCAGCTGTTCCTGTTGCAGCAGTACGTTGTAATAGGCAAGGATCACATCCTCAATGGTGCTCTCGATCAGCACTCCCAGCCTGCCCTCTGACAGCATTTCCATTTGTCCGAGCTTGGTTTTGGTCATGTTTACCCTGAAACCGTCAAAGAGGACCCAGTTGAGCCCAACACCGGCTGAGAATCTGCTACTGAACGACTCGTCCCGCAGGTCATAACTGTTGTTTTCCGAAGCTTCAAACCCGATGGTGGGATAACGGCCGGCATTTCCCCAATTGTTGTTGATGCCGGCTATCTCAGTTTCGGCTCTTGAAATGATCAGTCCGTAATTGTTTTCCATGGCCCGGCCGATGGCCCCGGAGAGGGTAAGTTCTTCCTGCGGAAACACTGCCATGGTAAAAAAGGCAAAGAAAGCCATGGAAAATATATGTCTTCTCTTCTGAGTCATTTTATACGGATTTGTTTCGCTCAAATTTGAGTTTCCTTTCGTTCTGGATGATGGCTGTTTCCACCTCTTCCCTGGATGGTCTTACTCCTGTCCAGAGATATCTGGTGTAAACACGGGCATCGTTTAATAGCATGATAAGTACCGGGAAAAAGATCAGGATAAAGATTGTTCCAAGGGCCACACCATAGGCCAGGCTGATGGCCATGGGGATCAGGAACTGCGCCTGAACACTTTTTTCAAAAAGCATGGGAAACAAACCAACGGAGGTAGTAAGGGAAGTAAGGATGATGGGTCTGAGCCTCACTTTACCAGCCTCTTTCACAGCCTCCGGAACTTTCCACCCTTCGATAAGCAAGCCGTCAAATTTGGAATAGAACACAATGGCATCATTAATGACCACCCCGGTTAGCGCCACAGCACCCCACAAGCTCATCATGGAGAGAGGCTGTCCATGAAGACCGTGTCCCCAGGCTACCCCCAGCAGCGAAATGGGTATCATCAGGATGATAATAAATGCTTTCGGTACGCTGTGGAAATGAAGAACCAGCAACATAAAAATAATGGCAAAGGCAAGCATATAATATTTACCTGCCTGACCCATGGCTTCACGGCTGTACCGCTGTTGTCCCTGGTAGATATACCGGATACCGGAGAACCGTGACATCACCTCCGGCATGATCTGATGTTCAATTTGTTCGAGAATCTCCGGCACAGAAGCCAGCGGATCAACAGTTTCTGCTTCCACCCGGATCTCACGCGATCCGTTGAAACGGTTGATGGCCACCGGTCCGCGCTCCATGTGGTAGTCGGCCAGCTCTGACAGCGGATAGATTCCCGAAGGAGTTTTGATCTTCATGTCCTCCATCTGACCCAGGGTGAGGCGGTCCGATTTGGGATAGCGAACCCAGACCCTGAGTTCGTCCCGGCCCACCTGCAGGCGCTGGGCCTGGGCTCCGTAAAATCCCTGTCTCACCTGACCTGCAATGGCATTTTCATCCAATCCCAGGAAATAGGCCTTTGGCTTCAGATTGAGACGGATTTCCTGTTTACCCAGTGCAATGTTTTCATTCACATCTTTTAACTGGGGCATTTCATTCAGGCGTGCAAGGAGAAACTCTTTGGCTTCCTCAAGTTCCTGCAGGTTTTTGGACATCAGTCCGACCGATACGGGAGATCCCCACCGGTTGCGTCCCCCCACCGTAAATTTTCTAGATTCGGGAACCCGGCCAATTTTTGCATTTACCCTGGTGGATATGTCCCTCCCGGAGATGGGATATCCTTCCAGGTCTACCGGGTAGACATTGATGCTTCCGGCATGGGCTCCCCGCTCCTGGCCCTCAAATGCACTGCCCAGTCTTTTGCTGGTACGTTCGATGATGTTATGGTCCAGTCCCATCTCCTCAACAATTTCGTCATTCACCTCCCAGACTGCTTTCTCAAAACGATCCAGGAATTCAAGGGTTTGCTTTTCACCATCCCCCGGGGTAAAGGCCACATTCAATGTAAAACTGTCGAAGTCCACCATGGGGAAAAAGGTGTTTCGGATGTGTCCTCCCATGAACAGTCCTATGGTAATCAGGACCAGCGCAATGGGGAAACTGAGCGCAATATACCGCCATTTCACCAGCCAGTTGAGAAAATAATGATAAACGCGGTCCCGCAGCCAGTTGATAAAACCTTCAAAGTACTTTTTAATTCCCTTGCTCTTGGCTTCAATGCTTTTCCGGCTCAACACTCTTTTATTTCCCAGGTGGGCCGGGAGAACCAGGAGTGCTTCGAAGAGTGAGAAAAACAGAGAGGCAATCACCACGATGGCCACATCATACATCATTTCCATGCGGGTTCCGTTAAGGAACAGCAGGGGAGAGAATGCCACGATGGTTGTAGCCACTGAAGTCATTACGGCAGGCATTACTTCCATGGTCCCATCCACAGCAGCATGCATGGGGGTTTTGCCCCGCTCAAATTGCAGGTAGATGTTTTCTGCAATAACAATCCCGTCATCCACCAGGATTCCGACCACCAGAATCATCCCGAAGAGAGACTGGAGGTTGAGGGTTACACCAAGAAAATGTGCGGCCACAAACATGGCCAGGAAGCTGAAAGGAATACTCCAGGAAACCCAGAGAGAAAGTCTGAAACTCAGGAACATGGACAGGGAAATGATGACAAGCACCAACCCGAGCAATCCATTTCTTGTGAGCAGGTCGAGCCGGCTCTTGAGAATGTCCAGGTAGGCCCTGGAGACAATGATCTCCACGCCCTGGTTCCGGTTGTTGAACGCTTTAATGTAGTTGTTGGCCCACTTGGTAATCTCATCCAGGTCCTCTTCGGGAAGTTTCTCAACATCGATGGAAACTGAGGGTTTCCCGTTGGTCCATTGCTTGTTGGGGGAGTCTGCAAATTTGACCTTCACTTCTGCCACATCCCTGATGTGGATAAAACTTCCATCGGGTTCACCGCGTAGAATAATATTCCCGATCTTACCAGGATCGGCACTCCTGGAACGCAGCCTGATCAGGTACTCCTCTTCCTTAGACTTGATCTCTCCACCGGAGATATCCTGGTTGTTGTTCTGTATGGCCCTTACTATCTGGTCAAATGTGATGTTGTATCGCAGCAGAACTTCTTCCATTATTTCTACAGAAATCTCCGGCTGGGGATAACCCGACGTGGAGACCTGGCTGGCCACCCCGGAGTTCAGAAAATCCTCTTCAATGCGCTGGGCATGTTCCTTCAGGGTCATCAAATCCATGTCCTGTCCATCCACCGGCACCAGTTCCATGCGGATGGCACCTGCCCGGGATCTTCTTTTTGAAACGATAGGGCGCTCTGCAGCAGTGGGCAAGGAGGAGATTCCATCCACGGCATTTTTTACTTCCTGCAGCACTTCATTGATGGGATACTCTCCTGTGGTTTCGATGGATATGTTGCTCATGTTCTCCACGGAAGTGGAGGTAATCTCCTTAATCCCGATCAATCCACGAACCGCTTCCTCAATCCTCGTTGTCACCCCCTCCTCCATTTCGACCGGTGAGGCTCCCGGGTAAAATACCGATACGGACAGATACCTGCTTTCGGTTTCCGGAAAGAACGACTTTTTCAGGGATAGGAGGCTCAGTCCGCCGGCCAGAATGACAATAGCCAGAATCAGGTTGGCATATACAGGATATTCAACAAACCTTTCAATGATTTTCCTCATGATCAGTTCCTGCTTTTCTTTTTGCTATTTTTTGCCTGATCACCCTTTTGCATTGCACCGGGATTCCCAGGTGGTCTTTGGTTTTTTGCAAGATCTTCCTTTTCCAGCTGGACCAGGGTTCCCTCCGACACATTGATCAGTTGCTGAACCACCACCGAATCACCTTCAGGCAATCCGTTGAAAAGAAGGGTTCGTTCGTTGACCTTGACCACATTGATCTCCCGTTTGGCCAGTCGACCTTCCCTCACAATAAATACTTCATTGGTATTGAAAACAGAATTTCTGGGGATTTCCATTACCCCTTCGATGGGCCTCACCGGGAAGGTGGCTTCCATGTATTCGCCGGCCAGTAAGGGCTTGTCTCTGTCATATGAAACCCCCACAAATATCTCCTGTGATTGGGTGTTTTCATCCACATACTGGCTTTTCCGGATGACCTTTCCATTCCAGCTGAGGTCTCTTTTTTCAGAATGGATTATCACAGGATCACCCTTTTTCACCCAGGAAGCATCGGTACGATCCAGCGGAATTTCCAATTCCATTCCGTCGGTACGTATGGCCCTGGCAACCTTTCCTCCGATGTTGGTATATGCTCCGATTTCCATGTACACATCCACGTAGGTTCCGTTAAAAGGTGCCCTTACGGTCCTTCGGTCCAGCTGAAGCTCATCCCGCTGGATGTTGTAGTACTCACTGATCACATTCCTGCTGGCCAGGAATATTTTGAGTTTGTCATCCTTGATTTCGGGCAGTTGCGGCAGGGCTTCATCCACCCTGATGGAGCTGAAAAAATCCTTAAAGGCAGGTTCGGCTTCGGGGAAATCGATGGCCAGGTCAGGAAGGATACCGGCCAGGGTATTCTGGTATTGACTTTTACTGGCCTTCAGTGACAGAACGGCCTCGTCGGGATAGATCACAAAAAGCACATCCCCTTTTAAAAAACCGGCTCCTTTCTTTAAAGCTATTTTACCGGGTTCAATTTTTCCTGCGGCTTCCGAAACGATATCTACTTCGGAAACGGAGGACACGCGGCCCGGACCGGTAACCTGTGCCTTGATACTGGTGTATATGACCGGTTCAACCACTACAAATCTGCGGGATTCAATGGTCATTCGAACCGGAGGAGGCTCTTTCTGCGCAATCAAAAATCTCATCAATCCATACGCCAGCCCCAGGATAAATATCACACTGACGATGATAACAATCCTTCTGTCTATTTTTCTCATTTTCTGATATTAAACTCAAACGAAGGTGCAAAGATAGATATTTAGATCATTTTAGATTTGAAAAGTTTAACAGGATCTGCTAATCTTTTGAAAATTCAAAGCAACAGGATGATTAACTTTGGGTATGCAAATCCGAAAGGCCAGGCCCGACGATCTTGTTACCATCAACGAGATCTACAATCAGTCAGTCAGTCAACGCTTCTGTACGGCACATCTTTTTCCCGTGGATATGGAATACAGGCGGAGGTGGTTCACCGGCCATGATCCGGACCAAACTCCCGTATTTGTCAGTCATGAGCAGGAAAAAGTAACAGGGTGGATATCACTGAGCGCTTACCGTCCTGGAAGAGAGGCGCTTGCACATGTGGGTGAGGTCAGTTATTATGTGGACCGGGAATACCGCGGAAAGGGAATTGGCAGCATGCTTCTGGAGCATGTGCTCAGGACGGCCATCCAGTATGGGTTCACTGTTCTGGTGGCCATTCTTCTGGATAAAAATATTGCCAGTATCGGTATACTTGAAAAATTCGGATTCACCCGGTGGGGTGCCATGCCTGGCATAGCAAAGATAGATGGAGATATTTCAGATCACCTGTACTACGGTCTGAAGCTTTGAAACATCCTTTTTCCCCCGTTTTTGCAATTTATACGGAATCAGATTCAATAAATACAGCGTCTTGGGATGTTGTGAAGGAAGTTGCCGAGGCTTTCAGGGTGAGGATAGAAATGAAACAGATCTGAGGCGGCTAGAATAACTTCATGTAATACTTCAATTAAAGAAGAATAAATCTTATTTAATTAAGATAATACGCCTGTTAAATGTTGGTGGCCATCATGACCGGGGGATCTGACAGATCAACACGCTCCATAACCACATCTTCAAACCGGTTTCTCGTGCGATTCCCGGTCTGGAAACGGATGGGCAGGTAATGCTCGCCGTATCCCCGGGCCATTCCGTTTTTGTCTACCTGTTCCACAAGAACCCTTTGATGAATACCGGTCATGCTTTGCATGTAGTTGAGGCGGTTCACTTCAGAGATTTGCCTGATCATTTCACTTCTCTCATTTTTGATCTGTTCTTCCAGCTGGTTCTCCATTCTGTCGGCCCGGGTACCCTTCCGGCGTGAGTAACGGAAAGTATGTACATGACTGAAACGGGCCTCCTTTACAAGCCGTATGGTGTCCCGGAAATCATCTTCGGTTTCACCGGGGAATCCGACAATCACATCGGTCGTGAAGTTAAAGCCGGGCATTTGCGTCCGGAATTTCTCCACAATTTCCATAAAAGTTCTTGCCGTATACATCCTTCGCATTTTCAGAAGAATTGTTTCTGAACCACTCTGGATACACAGGTGAAGGTGCGGGGACATTTTTGGATGCTGAAACAGATTGTGGAAATCAGGACCAAAGCCATCGGGTTCCAGTGAGGAGATCCTGACCCGGAAATCACCCGGAAGTTCAAGAATTTTTTCAAGGGCACCTTCAATATTGGTTCCGTTGTGATCATACCTGCCGATGTTTACCCCGGTAATGACCACCTCTTTGAATCCGTTGTCCACCACCCTGCGGACATTTTCCAGGATCCCTTCCAGCGGTCGGCTTACAGCCCGTCCCCTTACCGAAGGGACAATGCAATAGGTGCAGAAATTATCACATCCATCCTGAACCTTGATGGAGGTACGGGTATGCAGGCTTTTGTCTACTGTGTCGAATCCAAACACATCCCTGGCATAGGCATCGGGATGCACAACCTCTCCTTTGAAGTGTGCATCGATTAATGCGACAATCTGACTTTTCCGCTCATTGTCAACCACATAGGTGACCTGATCGTTGGCTTCCAACAGTGCTTTATGGTTGTTGGCCATGCAACCGGTTACCACCACCAATCCGTCGCTGTTCTTTCTGGCGGCCTGGCTGATGATGTTCCTTGATTTCTGGTCACTCTGGTTGGTAACCGTACAGGTGTTGATCACGGTAATGTCAGCCTGGTTTGAAAAGTCGACCACCTGATAACCAGCCTGGTGGAACTGTGTCACGAGTGCGTCTGTTTCGTATTGGTTCAGGCGGCAGCCCAGGGTCTTAAAAGATACTTTTTTCATTCCTGCAAAGTTATATATTCCACAGCCGGCATGCGTGCCTCCTAGAAATAGACTTCTGTATAGATCTGGTTCTGCGAAAACCCTCTTGCCCGTAATATATCCATGGCATCAAAGATCATGTTGCTGTTGCCACAAAGGAATACCAGGCTTTGGGTATCCAGTTCTGTTTCGAGCAGGTAGTCGGTCAGCCTGCCATAGAAGTCTCCCCCCCGGTCCCTTGAGGTACAGGCAACAAAGCGCCTGGCCTGGTAATCTTCTGCATCGTAGGCTTCATTCCTGTTACGCACACCGTGTATTAATCTGTAATCGGCTCCGGGGAATGATTTTATATAACTGTGGAAAGGAGCTATCCCGGTTCCGCTTGAAAGAAACAACAACTTTCCAGCCTTGGGTAACGCGGCCCTGGTCAGGAAAAAGCCATAGGGCCCTCTTACCTCCAGGGAATCCCCGGGTTTGATGTTTTTAAGCTGCCGGCTGACGACTCCTTCGTCCACCTCTTTGATGATCACCTCCAGTGCATCATCATGGATTCCACTGTATATGGAATATTCTCTCAATTCTTGTGAACCGGGCAGTCCAAGCACCAGGTGCTGACCCGGAGTAAACGGCATGCCGTTCCTTGAAAATCTTAACACATAGGTTGATTCGGTAAGGTGCCTGACCTTGTCAATCGTATATATTGCCTGTTCTACATTCACATTCATCTCTCTTGTATTCAAATTCTCCACGTATAAATAATTTACGCAGATGATGAGTTAACAATCACCAACCCATTTTGTGCTGTATTCAATCACGGAATGAAGACCTATTTGGAGGAATCATGGGGATGACTCGTCCGGGTTCGCCGGAAGATGCAATCTTTCATGGAGCAAATCTCGCAGGTGTAATCCCTGAATGATACTGTTGCCCCTGTTCCGATCACCCCGCTTACCGACTTAATGGGAGACATCAATGATGATTTCGAGAGGGTGACCTCACACCATCCATTTGGGAAGAGACTGAAAAGTTTCTGTTGTTCTCCAACCTCCCAACCGCAATATCCGGGGCTGTAACAATTAGTAACACTTAATCCGTTTTTACCTGCTTCCATTTTTACCTGATCATGGATTTGCATGGCTACCGATTCTGCTATGGCCGACCCCACCAGATCTGCGATATATCCCTCCAGGTAATCTCCCTTGCTGATCAGGGAGCGGGACAACGCTTCCGGGCCAGGGCCGGCAGTGGCTACGAAAAACGCATATGCTTCAGCTCCCTGAAGCATTTTTTTGATGGTCCTGCCGGTATTAAAATCCATTCCTTCTATGGAAATCTCATCCTTCGATCCTGTTGGGATTGCTTTTTTGGTTATATATCCTCCCCGGGGAGTCATGATCTTTGAACATGTTTTGATAAGTTCTTCAATCAATTCCTGTGTGTGGGGATCCGATTCCATATCATTGCCTCCAAGAAGGAACAACAGCTCCTGTGGATCGATATTGACAAGGCGTTTATCAATTTTTAAGTTCTGAATTGACACGGCATGGTTGTTAGGAATTATCCGGGACTAAAGCTAGGCGATTCAGAATAAAAATGAGAATCATTTCATCCGATTGTGTTAAAATATTGCTAAAATCCCCTCACATCCGGGCCTCAACCAGGGTCATGTTTACATTTGCAGGCGGGAAGAGGGAGTAAGGTATTGTGACTATTCACGTCCAAAGAAGAGAACTTATATTCAAAGACATGGCTAAATTTAATCAACTCATATGCCCGGTCTCCACCGAAAGGGTGGATGAGAACATGGTCAGGGTAACAGCTTTTAGTGTGGTTATCCTCATGGGGGCATTTTTCATCTTCGATAGTGCCATATTTCCGGCAATGCTGGTGGCGGACTTTTTCATCAGGGCTTTCACCGGACTGAAATACAGCCCGCTGAGCTGGCTTGGCCATCTGTTTGTGAAGGTCATGGGAACACAGCCCGTTTGGATTGATAAAGCGCCGAAAGTGTTTGCGGCCAGGGTAGGATTTTTACTTACCACCCTTACCACAGTTGCTGCGATCATCGGATTGCCAATGCTGGCAATCATTGCCGGGGTAACCCTGGTTGGATTTGCATTTCTGGAATGCGGACTCAATTTCTGTGCAGGCTGCTGGGTTTATACCTATGTAGTCTATCCTCTGGTTCGCAAGGGAGAGTAATCTTCCGGAATGATTCTCCGTTTTATACAGAATGTGGCCACCATTTAATCAAATATTGGAAAGGATTGTTTTATCTTGTTTGCTGACCTATTGATATCCCTGCCATTCTGTCTGTTTCGTTCGGATGGCTTGATATTTGGACAGGATCACGGAAATAATTTTGAATGATCAATGTTCAGCAGATAAGAGCCCGCACACAACGTTTGTGCCAGCTGGTCTCTTCCCGGAAGGTGAAGGATGCCCTGGATGTACTGAATGGTCTGGTCAGTGAATCGGGTTTCAGCGACTTTTTTATTCAGCAGGAACATCTGGAGCACACCTATGAGCAGATGCTTAATTATATGCTCGAAGGAGTTCAGGATCCACAACGGGACAGTGTATATCAGAAATTACTTACCTCCATCCTGGAACTGGCTGACAGGGTCAAAGACCTGTTGATGGAAAAAAACGCCGGCTGGCATACCTATATATTAAAGGCGGAGCTGGATCGCAAGCAGCAACTTACCGGAAAAAAGATCATCGAGACCATGGATGACCTCTCGTTCAAGCTTGAACTGGACGAGATCATCAACGAGAACAGGATTTCACCCGGCGCCAATGAAGAGCGACGAAGGAACCTCTCCATGGAAATATTCAGGCATTTGTGGCTGAGCAACAGGTATAACGAGGCCGAAAACAGCCTTTCTGCAGCCATTTTATCGTGCCGCGAGTTTCTATGGTACGAAAAAGCACTTTTTGTAAGTGGGATCCTGTTGTCAGGGTTGAGGTACTGGGACGAAGAGAAGCTACACAGGCTCATCGATTTTGCAGGTGAGGAGGATCAGGAGGTTTCGGCCAGGGCCATCGTGGCACTGGTCATCCTACTTTACCGTTATGATGACAGAATTGAGTTCTATCCCAAGGTCATACAAAGGTTGCAATTGGTCAGTGGAGAACTGGAGCTGGAACAGAGTTTTGAAAAAATTGCCCTGCAACTGATCCGCACACGTGATACCCTGGAGATTGGCAGGAAGCTGCAGGAAGACCTGATGCCTGAAATGGCAAAACTCAGGCCCAAGCTGGAGGATAAGCTGAAGATGGATGATATTCGTGATGAATTGCTTGAAGAGGGAAGGAATCCTGACTGGGAATCCATGTTCAGTGAATCGGATGATCTTTACAGGAAAGTGGATGAGTTTATGAAACTTCAAATGGAAGGCGCTGATGTCTACATGACCACATTTGCGCATCTCAAACAGTTCCCGTTCTTTAACGAACTTACCAACTGGCTGGTTCCCTTTCACAATGAAAACCCGGACCTGTCCGAAATCTACGCTTCCAGGAGTGACTCTTTTGATCCGGATATTTTTGTGGATGGTCTCAAGAAAACGCCATTCCTGTGTAACAGCGACAAATACAGTTTTATCTTCAACCTGAGGTATTTGCCCGGGGATCAGAAAAAGATGCTTTCCAACGCTTTCCTGATGGAGATGGAGGGCTTGCAGGAAATGATCGCCGATGAAAAGCTTACGTCGGGCGATTTCACGAAACGGACGGTGTTTATCCAGTATATACAGGACCTGTACCGTTTCTTCAAAATATCTCCTTTTAAAAATGAATTTGAGGATGTATTTGACGGCAAGCTGGATCTGTACAAGTCCTACTTTTTCCGTGAGATCAGTGAAGATGAATCCATCACCAGAAACATCGCAGAGTACCTTTTTGAAAAGGAACATTTTGAAGAGGCCCTGGATATTTTTAAAATGATGCTCGAATCCAGGCCTGATGATCGTGAATTGCTTGAGAAGACGGGGTACTGTTTTCAGAAGGATGGCAATTACCGGCAGGCCATCGGATATTATTCCCGGATCAGCCTGGCCGGTGAGCAGAATCTGTGGACCCTGAAGAACCTGGGAATCTGTTACCGCAAGGACAACAACTTCAAGTCGGCCCTGGAAGTGTATGAAAAGGTCGCTCTGCTTCAACCGGGAGATACCACCACGGAATCACTGATTGGATTTTGCCGGCTGAAGCTGGGAGAATACCAGACAGCCCTAAAACAATATTTTAAAATTGAATATATGAATCCGGGAAATCAGCACATCCTCAGGCCTATTGCCTGGTGTTATTTTGCGATGGGGGAGCTGGAAAAATCGGAAAAGTACTTCCAGAAAGTGTTTCAGTTGAAGCCGGGATATTACGACTATATCAATTACGGCCATGTCCAATGGGCCCTTGGAAATAAAAGGGATGCCATTGAATTATACATACAATCCCTGAGAGACCTTCAGTTTGAGATGGAGGATTTTCTTAAAACCATGGAAGAGGACCAGTCCATCCTGATCAAAAACGGTATCAGTCAGAAAGATATTCCCCTGATGCTGGACTACTTACACTATCGTTTGGTGAAATAAAAAAAAGCGGTCCGATATTGAAGAAAAAAAGCCATGGAATTCAACCCGTCTCTATGAGAATGGAATGCTATCGAACCGCTCAAGACAAATATAATTCTTTTATACATACCAAGCATGGTCAGAAATAACCAAAATCAGGCCCTTGGTCAAAAATTTTAGCCAATAATGCGTTGGCAAGCCTGCTGGCTCCAATTCTGAACCTTTCTGCATTGAGCCAGCTCTCACCCAGGACATATTTTACGATCGCATAATAAAGCAATGCTGTATCCACATCGGAAATACCGCCGGCTGGCTTGATACCGATCTTTTTCCCAGTCCTGTTGTAGTAATCGTTGATGGCCTGGCACATAACCACCATGGCTTCTGGTGTAGCACCCGGGGATATTTTTCCCGTAGAAGTTTTTATAAAATTTGCCCCTGCCCCGATGGCCAGAAAGGATGCCTTGCGGATCAGCGAAAAATCCTGCAGACTACCGGTTTCAAGGATCACCTTGAGGTGAACCGGTCCGATTCTTTCCTTGACCACCTGAATCTCATACTCTGCATATTCATACTCCTCCATCAGGAATTTACCCACAGGGAGAACCATATCAATTTCTTCAGCCCCCATTCCAATGGCCTGCTCAATTTCCATCACTTTGATGTTGGTAAAGGTTTGTGATGCAGGGAAACCTCCACCTACCGAAGCGATACTCACAAGGGGATTTACCAGTGTTTCTTTGACCACAGAGATCAATTCAGGGAAAACACATACCGCTGCTACAGCCGGCATGGATGGATAGGCCTCGGAAAGCAAATTCACCTTTTCGCACATGGCAGCGACATTTTTAATATTGTCCCTTTCGCTAAGGGTGGTGAGATCGATCAGGCTGAAGATCTTCTTTAACAAATCCTTGTCGTCACCGGATGGAATCTGTTCCTTTACCCGATCCAGCACCTGTGAAACTTCGTCTGCATCGACGGTCATGTTGAAATCGGAAAGGATTTTCATAATTGTCAGGTTGAACCCCTTAATTTATCATTTTGTTGATGACGGTCAAAATCCCGGGAAGTTTTTTTCTGCAGATTCTTCCGAAAGGCTTCTTCCAGGTCTGTCCCTGTCTGGTTTGCAAGACAAATGATCACGAACAATACATCAGCCAGTTCATCGGCCAGATCACCTTTCCCCGGCTTATTCTTTCCGGCTGATTGTTCACCGTAGGTGCGGGCGATAATGCGGGCCACTTCTCCTACCTCTTCGGTAAGGATGGCCATGTTGGTCAGTTCGTTGAAATACCTGACTCCATATTGGCGGATCCAGGTATCGACCTTTAGCTGCGCTTCCTGTAGGGTCATTATTCCTTGTTTTTTGTGTCAATCAGGATGGTGACCGGGCCGTCGTTTGTGAGATTGATCTGCATGTTTGCCCCGAATTCGCCAGTTACAACCTTTTTCCCAAGGTCAATTTCCATCTGGCCTATAAACTGTTTATACAGTGGGACCGCTACTTCAGGGGAAGCCGCTTTAATATAAGACGGCCGGTTGCCCTTACGGGTGCTTGCGTGGAGGGTAAACTGACTGATGATCATTACCTCACCTTTCAGGTCTGTGACTGACAGGTTCATCACACCCTTTTCATCATTGAAGATCCGTAACCTGCTGATTTTGCCGCTCAGCCAGACTATGTCCGAAGCTTCGTCCGCCGTTTCAATGCCAAGCAGGACCACCAGCCCCATGCCTATGGTGTACTCTTTTTTATGGTTGATGATCAGGTGTGCATCAGTGACTCGCTGTATTACCGCTTTCATGACAGGTTATCGTTAACCAGCCTGAAAAGAGCGACACGGTTGATGGGCTTTGCAATATAATCGTTGAACCCCGCCCGCATGCATTTGAGACGGTCTTCAGTTAAGGTATAAGCTGTCTGGGCAATGATTGGAATTTTCGGATGTTTGGATTTGATGATCCGCATCGCTTCGTATCCATCCATCACCGGCATGTTCAGATCCATCAGGATCAGATCAATATCTCCCTTGTGTTGTTCAATGATTTCCACGGCCTCTTTTCCGTTTTTTGCACGGAGGATTCGCGCCTCTGTCTTTTTAAAAATGGTCTTCAGATAGAAAAAATTGACCTCCTCATCTTCTGTAATCAGAACAACCTTGTTGTCCCAATGATACTGATTGTGATCCAAATTGGCCACAAACTCCTTCGAATCGCTGTTTTCCATGGATGCCTTTTGCTAACTGGTTGATAATTACTAATTAATAGCAAAATGTAATGGGGGTGCAGATGAGTTTTTAACAATTTGGTAAAAATGCAGAAAAGTGATGTGAAGCTTTAAAAATTCCACTTCAAACGAAGAAAACCAAAGGTATTGTTTTGCCTGGAAGGGTCCGAAAGGGGGTTGTCAAACCTGGCAGAGAAGTGCTGAAGGATCAATGAGAGGCTAAGGTTGTTGTTCAATGAGAGGTCAAAGGAGGGTCCCAGGTAAAATCCTTGCCACTCGGGAAAGTAAATGGCAGCAAAACTTCCGTTGAAAAGCGGTGTGAACGGATAGGAAAGGCTGGCGAAAAAGGACCATTCTGTAAATCCAAGGCTTTTTACATCCATGTCGCCTGCATAGAATTGAAGGAAACTTTGTATATCCAATTCACGGGCAAATGCAGAATAGAGCCCCTCCACCTGGATTATCAGGGAGTTGGAAAAAGTATAGTCAAAACCGGTTGATGCCATGAAATAGCCTGTGGTATCACTGAAATGATCCAGGTCCCTGAACCAGCTCAGTTCGCCCCGGAATGCCGTTGGGCCCAGGTTTCCACTCCATCCGGCACCCAGAATGAGGTCCTCTTCCTGGTAGATGCCTCCCAGAAGTTGTACATCAAAACCGAACGTATTGAACCGGAAATATCCAGCTGCAGTGATCCGGTTGGCGCTGTCCAGTTTGGCAGCCAGTTCAACAGTTGAAGCATTGCCTGTATAGTACTGGAGTCTGATGGCATCGCTCCCGGGCCTTTCAGGGTAATCAACCTCAAAATAGGAGTAGGAATTGAAGATATCGTTGGGATTCCATACAAAGGTCTGCCCCCAGTTTATACGCTGACGTCCCGCTTTGATCTCCAGGTTCCCGAAGGTAAACTGGAGCCACAGGCGGTCAATGGCCGAAGTGACCAAATAGCCGGCACTGTCTCCCATGTTTCCGTCTGCGGCCCAGGTCATGTCAACCCACCCCAGGTCACCTCCTGCACCATCCGCATAGCCGGGTATTTTAGAAATGGTGTTACCTGTAATAAAACGGTTTCTTACCTGGATTGTACCTGATAACCAGCCGGTAGGATAAAACTGGAGATTAAGCCTGTTGTGAAGGCTGTTTTCCCAGAGCCACTGATCCGGTAGGTGATACAAAGTTTGCATATCTGAAAAGTACCCGGTAAGGGAGACCCTTTCCTGGGCTTTTAATCCTGAAAACAGGACCATGGAGAGGATCAGTATGGGGGAAAAACGGGGGTGCATGGATTAATTCTTACGCTCGTCAGAGATGACCCTCCCGTCTTCAATTGTGATCACCCGCCTGGCTTTTTTCATTACCCGTGCATCATGGGTGGAAAAAATAAAGGTGATCCCCTCCTCCTTGTTGAGATGCTCCATGATGTCCAGCAGGGTCTCCGTGGATTTTGAATCCAGGTTGGCCGTGGGTTCATCTGCCAGCACAAATTTGGGTTTGGAAGCAAGGGCCCTGGCTACGGCCACCCTTTGTTGCTGCCCTCCCGAGAGTTTGGAGGGCCTGCTGTTCACCCTGTCTTCGAGGCCAACTGCTTTCAGAAGTTCAAAGGTACGTTCATCCCGCTCCTTTTTGTCCCATTTCTGGAGGTTCATGATGAATTCAACATTCTCTTTGGCAGTGAGCACCGGGATCAGGTTGTAGGACTGGAATACAAATCCGATGTTGCGCATGCGGAAATCGATGAGCCTTGAGGACTTCAGGCCTGCCAGGTTTGTATTGTCCACCAAAATTTCTCCCTGGGTGGGAGTGTCCAGTCCGCCGATCATATTCAACAGGGTGGTTTTGCCCGATCCGGAAGGCCCCACGATGGCAGCAAATTCACCTTTTTCGAACTCAAGATTGACTCCGTTGACTGCGTGTACCTTGACTTCAGAACTGTTGTATATTTTGTGTACGTTCTTAATTTCTAATACTTTCATAGCTGTTATATCTATTATTGGTTTAATAAATTAATCTGTTCTCAGGGCCTCTGCCGGATCCAGCTTCAGGGCTTTCAAAGCAGGGTAAATGGACGAGAGGATTCCGGTAAGGATGATCAACACGGTGACAGTAATGAAAAAAGGCATGGAAATAGCCGGGTAAATGTGAGAAGTATAACCCAATGCTTCAAGGCCCTCCTGGTAATTGGAGAAGTTGATCCCGTTTCTCGCGGTTATCCCAATCAGAACCTGACTGATGATCATTCCCAATACACCTCCCACAAGGGAGAGGAAAACAGATTCAAGCATGATCATGCTGAATACCCGTTTTTTGTTCATCCCGATGGCGGTGAGCATTCCCAGCTCCTTGGTTCGCTCGAGCACCACCATCAGCATGGTGTTTACGATGCCAAAAGCAAGGGCTGCCAGGATAATGACCATGAAAAAAGCATAGAACCGCTGAACCATATCGGTCATCATGGCCAGGTCGGGTTGGATCTCCTTCCAGTCCATTACTTCAAGGTCCGGGAGTTTGTCTTTCAGGGCAGCGGTGATTTCTTCGGTGGCTTCCAGGTCATCAATTCTGACCACGAGCTGGTGAAATTCTCCGGGGGCCATGCCGGTGAGTGGGATCAGGTCTTCATTTTTAACAAACACCTGGCTCATTTCAAACATACTGTTCCTAACATCATAAATACCGGCGATCCGGAACACAGCCCCGGTTTGCATCTGGGTTTTGTCCAGGAAGGTAAGTGTCATTTTGGACCGGCTGCGAAACGACCAGGCAGCATCCCTGATTGATTTTCCAAAATTGCGCTGCTCCTTCAGGGTAAGCGATCCCTTCAGCGCTTTTTTGAATGCCTTTTCGTTTTTGAAACGTATACCCACAAAAGGAGTCAGCTTATTCAGTACTTCTCCGGGGACCTCCTTTCCAGTCAAAGCAGCCAGGACATCCTCATCCACTATGTATCGGATAATATTCAACTCCTTGGCAAGTTCCTGACCGATGTATGCGGTTAAGCTGCTGCTTTCAGATTCGAAAAAATCTCCTGTTCCGGGTATGGTGGTATCATATAAATTCAACACTTTCTTTTCCCGCTCAGGATCGATGCCGATGATTTCAACACCGGCACTTTTAGTGGCTGTACTGGCCATACCGGTTATCTGTATTCTGGGAGCTACTGCTGATACTCCGGGCATTTCTTCAATCTCTTTGAGGATTTGCTCACCGTCAGGTATGGTAAGCTGTATATCGTAATTATCGCGGAATGCTTTGTCGTTGATGTGTATATGCGAGATTTCCTGGTTCAGGGCTGCATCAACACGCTGTGCAATAGCCCCGTTCATGATAGCCACTGCAAAAACGCCGCCGAATATGCCGATGGTCACCGAGATGATCACCACCAGGCTGCGGACTTTATTCCGCCAAACATTTTTCCATGCTGTTTTCCAGATCATGATGCTGTTATTTATGCTTTTAAAGCGTTTACTACTTTCATTCCGAAAATCTTTCTCACCGGATATCCGATGGCGAGGAAAACCATCATTGCCACGATAACCACCTGCCAGATAAAATAGGTATCGATCCCTGTAAAGGCCATCATGGGTTCCATTCCATACTCCTCGAACATTTTGGCAAATTCGCCTTTGAAAACCAGGGGGTGGTCCACTCCATAAAGGATAATGGCAGAAGCGATTAGGGAACCTGAAATAATGCCAAGGAATCCGATGAGCAGCATTTCAATGGTCATGATGGATGCCAGTTTCTTTTTTTGCATACCGATGGCCACCAGAACGCCGAACTCCCTTTTTCGCTCTGCTGTTAGCATCAGCACCGTTCCAAAGACACCAAAAGCAATCACCAGGTAAAGAATCCCGATCATGATCATCCCGCTTTTGTTATCTGCATCCATCTGGGAAACCATCACTTCATTCATCTCCCGCCATTCCATGAGCCGTAACTCTGGGGATAGCAAGGATTTGATCCGGTTCATGGTTTCAAGGATTGCTTTATCCTCGTTATCATTCACCGCCAGCGCGAGGGATGTCAGGTTGTTCTCTGCATTGAAAAGTCCCTGGCAGATATCAAGGGGCAGGTAGACAATTTTGTTGTCAATATCGGGAAGGGGAAGCTTTACAATTCCCTTGATTTCATATTTTCCGGCAGCAGTGGATGCGTGATATCCCTGGCTGATCAGGACAATGGTATCCCCGATCCCCAGTTGCAGGTACTCTGACAATTTATCTCCCACCCATACGCCTGGTTCACCAAGCTGAATGGCACCATTTTCAAAATGAGAATGTCTTTCAACGGCAGGCATGATGTCCGGGGCATCCTTGTCTGTAATTCCCAGGTCGAGCTGCAACCTGGATGCATTGGTGTAGGCAGAGTTTTCGAATAATTCTGTCAATTCCTTCACTTTTGCGGGAATACCGGGATCCTGTTTGATCCGGTCAATGGCTTCGGGAGTAAGCCGGTATTTTACCATTCGATCTCTTACTTTCGACAGGTTTTTCTCTTTTTCAGGATCCACCCCCATCACCAGCACACCTTTGGTCTGGGGCCCATTGGAGGCCAGGGCGAAAGATTCAAAGCGGGGAATGGTGGCCACTACATTTTCGTCTTCGAGGATTTTCTGATCCAGCTGCAGATCATATGGAAAGCTATTGTCCACGATCTTGTCCTCCCAGAAATCTTTTTGTTGAACCTGGATGTATCCTGTATAGGATTCAATTACATTTTTGTACATATGATCGTATGAACCAAGCTGTAACGATCTCATGAACAGTGCAAATAAAACAGCAAAGAATACCGAGGCTGAGGTGATCAGCGTTCTGCGTCTGTTCCTCCAGAGGTTTCGCCAGGCAAGTATAATGTTGTTCATAACAGTTTATTTGTAAGGGATGAATTAACGGATCCGTTTCATGTTCTGCTGGGAAAAAAAGTTCTCCTGGATGGGCACATTGAATTGAATCTCCCTGATCTCAATAATAGTTTTTTGGTTTTCTTCTTCGGCAGGGATCAGTTCTAATATTGTAGGGATCAAGCGTCCGTCCATCATTTTAATCTCCTTCCCGATTTCGGTGCGGACCAGGTAACCATCTTCATCATAGAGTTCAGATTTCATAAAAATGAAATCCTTTTTATCGATCCAGCGCACCTGGTGGCCCCAGATCACAGCCGCATCCTCTTTAGCGACCATTTTTATCTTGTAGCACAATCGCCCCCCAAATTCCTCTTCACCCATCATCTCATGTGTATAATCATTGACCACAGAGGATTCCTTCAAAATATCATCGTTGGTATAATCTGATCCCATCCAGCCCTGGGACATCATGGAAGGGGGCAGCTTGATCAGCCTGCTGATGGTGGGATTCCAGTTCCACATCTCATTTTCCCTTTTCAGAAATGTCTGGCCATTATCCCTGGCCGGGGCGGTGATCAGGGTAAGGGCCAGATCACTGCCGCTGTTCCAGTTTTTAAATTCCAGGGTTCTTTCCCAGGTAGGCCTGACGATGGTCATGGCCATCAGGCTGATGCTGGTCTTTTCACCATTAAACCTTTCATTAGCCTTTCTAATGATCTCCTTTGGTGAAAGTTCCTGACCCAGGGCCGGGATGATGATGCCTGAAATATGCAGGAAAAGGATGATTGCGATTTTCGTTTTCATGGATTCAGTGTTTATATTATGTATACATCTCAATGATGCGGTTTTCAAATTGAACGATTAACTCATCAGGAATTTCGAACGCCTCGTAGGCATAGATAAGCAAAGCCCCAAATCCTTCAATGAGGGCAGAAAAAGTGAACACCTCCAGGAGTGGATTTTCGAAATTCCGCCTCTCAAAATAGTTGACCATCATGGTAAAGAATGTATCCATATAAAGGGCAAAGGTTTCATTTTTCAAATGCTCTTTGACCCGGGGCTGTATAATAACACTGTAAAACAGGATCCAATATTCCTGATGACCGCGAATGGTCGTGAAGATTTTGTGGATGAAGGCTGAAAACTCTTCAGTGGTAAGAACACCGTCATGATCAGGATCAAAGAGCTCTGTAATTTCATTCATTCCATGTTCAACGATGGCTGCCAGAAGAGCTGCTTTGCTTTCAAAGTAGTTGTACATCAACCCCTTGGATATGCCTGCTTCCTTCGACAACATGGAGATAGAACAATGTCCGTATCCCTCCAGGGCAAACAGTTTCAGTGCCGTTTCCATGATCTGAAGACGGCGTGCTTCACGTATCTCTTCGAATTGTTCCTCCGTTCGTGGTGACATTGTGTTTATGACTGAACGTTTAGTCAAAAATAAGTATTTTTAAACCCGAAAGTCAAGCTTTTTTTGATTTTTTTTGATTTTTCCCTGTAACTTTCACGCTACTGGTTCGTCTTATTCACGCCAAGTAAAGGGTATTCATGACGGTAGAGGATTACAACAAGGCAGTGGAATCATATGCCGATAATCTGTACAGGTTTGTTCTGAAGAACCTGAAAGATGTGCATTTGTCTGAAGATATTGTTCAGGAGACATTTGAGAAACTGTGGGTGAAGCTGGAAGCTGTTTCTGTACTGAAGGTGAAAACCTATCTCTTTACAAGCGCTTATCACACCATGATAGACTACATCAGGAAAGAGAAGAGATACGTCGGGTTTGATCCGGGAGAAGGGATAGAACCTTCCCATTCTTCCCACTATTCGGACCTGACTGAATTGCTTGAGATCGCAGTGGGAAATTTGCCGGAAGATCAGAAGGCAGTGGTGATGCTTAGGGATTATGAAGGATACGCATACAGGGAGATTGCAGATATAACAGGTCTGTCAGAATCACAGGTAAAGGTTTACATATACAGAGCCAGGGTCTACCTGAAGAACTATATCGGCAGCATTGAACAGGTCATTTAAATAACAATGGATATCAACAGAAATAATTACGAAGAGTACCTCCTCGACCTGATGGAAGGCAGGCTGACTGCGGAAGAGTCGCAGCAGGTTCGTGATTTTTTGCTGTTGCATCCCGATTGTGATGAAGGATTCATCGGGGAACAGACCTGGAATCTTGCATCAGGCACAATCGTTTTTAAGGGAAAAGCAGGGCTGAAGAAAGAGCTTCCGGATTCTTCGACCCCTTTAACCCCATCCAATTTTGACCTGTTTTCAATCGCCAGGCTTGAAGGAGATCTTACTCCGGCCCAGGAGGCGGATCATGATCGTCTGGTGGCTGCGGATGGGGCCAGGAAAAAAGAATGGGAGGCCTGGCAAAAAACCCGGCTTACCGGTGAAGTAATCCTTTACGGCAGAAAACACCAATTGATCAAAACACCGGTACGCAGGAGCAGGATGATCTGGATCAGTGTAATCTCAACAGCGGCGGCTCTGGCCATGATTATTACCCTGTTCAGGATCAACCCTGTCCTGACAGATCCGGCAGGGACCAGCCGCGAGATTATTGTTGACGCTGTGGATGACCCCACAGCCTTTGAAGACAAAGGAAAGACGAAACAGCAGGAACCTTCTGTGGATCCGGTAATCCTTGCCAGTGAACCGGTAACGTTTTCCATTAAGAAACACCAGGACCCTCCTGAGTTGACAGGAGAAAATCAAGATCCGGTTCAAACAGGTTTAAAATCAGACTCTGCCTCCCGGATCATTGATGAAGAAAAGATACAGACCAGGCCTTTGAAGTTTGGTATGATGCAATCTTACCCGAAAGCTATAGAAGCAGGGCAGTATGACCGGATTGTTTCACTTGATCTGCCACCTTTTTCTAACCAGTCCGGCAGTTTGACCTGGGCCCAGCTTTCTGAAAAGGGTCTGAGGCAAACTTACAGGGACTTTATAAAAGAGAAGGATCTTTCTCTTCTGACCGTTGCCAGTGCTGGAGTCCATGGAATTAACCGCCTGACCAGATCGGAATTATCATTGGATCTTTCCAGGAATGAAGACGGAGAAATTTCAGGATTTCGGTTTAAATCAAACCTGTTATCGGTAGATTCCCCTGTGAACAGAACAGAATAATGCACATTTGATGCAACTTCTTTTTTCCGGTGTTGTCTTTACATTAAATTGTAATTTGAACATCATGAAAAAAGCTACACTGTTAGGAATCATTCTGGCTGTTGCCATTACAGCAAATTCTCAGGACAGGGAGTACCAAACCCTGGTTGATTTCGATAATGTAAGGATCTCTGGAATGGGTGGTCTGTTCATGCAGTTTACTGCAGTTGACGGGGAGTTTGCCCACATGTTGGGTGGAGGTGGTGCCATTCTTGTGGGAGATTTCTTTTTCGGTGGTTACGGAGTTGGACTCACCAACCAGATTCAGGTTGATCTTCGAAAAGATCAAAATTACCGGGTTGGTGATTATTTAAGTGTCAGCCACGGAGGTTTCTGGCTGGGTTATTCCCTGTTCGGGGAACGCCCGATCCACATAACGATCTCCACGCTTATAGGTTGGGGAGAACTTGGAATTAAAGGTGATTATTACTCGGAAAACATATGGCCCGACAATATATTCGCTCTTTCTCCTACCCTTGAGGTAGAACTGAACCTGACCCGTTTCTTCAGGCTGGGGGCCGGCGCTTCGTACAACCTTTTCACCTTTGTAGACCTTCCAGGTTATTCTTCTTCGGACTTCTCCGCCCCGGGTGGCTTCCTTGCCTTTAAATTCGGCTGGTTTTAACAGGTTTTTATATCTCCTCCTGCACGCAGGATTTAGTTTTAGGGTACCGCCTCCCCCGGGGGGCGGTTTTTCTTTTATACGAAGGGTTATTAGCCGAGGATGTGTTAGGCAATGCGAAGCATTGGATGCAGCGAAGAGGGTAAGAACCCGTATTTGTAGGCTTTTTACTTACTTTTGAGTTATAAACATTCGCTTTGGGAG
The DNA here is from genome assembly GCA_964453785.1 of uncultured Bacteroides sp. Taxonomy (GTDB): domain Bacteria; phylum Bacteroidota; class Bacteroidia; order Bacteroidales. The sequence goes on along the minus strand of CAYVRK010000014.1, from coordinate 27,758 downwards.
AAGGAACCGTTATAAAATCCACCGGCCGCTGGTTTACCGTGAAAAACGCTGAAGGAGAGATCATCAACTGTGGGATCAGGGGGAAATTCAGAATCAAGGGGATCCGGGCTACCAATCCTGTTGCAGTAGGAGACCGGGTCAGGTTTGAATATGATGGGGACAGGACCAAGGGAATCATCACTTTCATTGAAGAACGTACCAATTATATCATTCGCAGGTCCTCGAATCTTTCCAGGGAATATCAGCTTCTGGCATCCAATGTGGACCTGGCATGGCTGATGATCAGCATGGTGCTGCCCCGCACATTTACTGCATTTATAGATCGTTTTCTGGTTTCGGCTGAGGCCTACAGGATACCAGTGATTGTCCTTTTCAACAAAACCGACCTGTATGGTGAAGCGGAAAAAGCTGAGATGAAAGAGCTTTGGGAGGTCTATTCGGCAGTGGGTTACCGGTGCATGGAGCTGTCACTGCAGACCAGGGCGGGATTGGAAGAGGTGCGGGAAGAGATGACAGGTAAGCTCAATGTGATCTCAGGCAATTCGGGTGTTGGAAAATCCACATTGATCAACGTACTGGACCCCGGATTCAGGCTGAAGGTCGGAGGGGTCTCTGAATCTCATCAGACGGGAATCCATACCACCACATTCGCAGAAATGTTTGATCTGGAATGTGGGATCAGGATCATTGATACGCCCGGGCTCAGGGGATTTGGGACCGTAGATATTGATAAATCCGAATTATTTCATTTTTTCCCGGAGATATTTAAAGCCAGCAAGAATTGCAAGTACCATAACTGCATGCATTTCAACGAACCAGGGTGCAGCGTAAAAAAGGAGGTTGAGGAGGGGAACATCAGCGAATTCAGATATTTAAACTACCTGATGATGATGGAGGAGGACAATGGAAAATATCGATAACTTTATTCAGTCAAGTGGAAAATAGTTTTTAAGTTTATAGACTTACTCACAGGCTGCTGATGATCAGAAGCAATATTATATCGGGATTTATCCTTTTCATTATTTTTGCGTTGAATGGAATTACCATTTTCAGCCTCAACAACAGGTATGTGGATTTCCTGAACAGTACGCTGCTCAAACAATCCCAACTCTGCGGAGAGTACATGGAAACCACCCTCCTCCAGTTCTCAAGTGACATCAACCATGAGCTGAACATGTACAAATACTCTGAAATTTTTGGTGACCCCGTAAAATTCAGGGAAGCAACACAGAGCCTCAGGTTGTTCTATACCAAGTACAGGGGACTGATCACCAACATTTCGGTTTATGACAACAAGAAGAATTTCTATGCACTCTATCTTGATACCGAAGATAAATTCGGGAAGACTGACAGGTTCGTGGTCGACAGCTTTCCCAGGAAGGCCCAGCCGAGGCTCTTTTCGCGTGACAGGGTAGAGCAGGAGGGCAGCGTGCTGAAGTACTATTATCCCTATTTCGGACAGGATGTGGTCAACGGGAACGTGATGGTGGAGGTGGATATAGAAAGGTTTGCCAAGGAAATATTCAATCTTTATCCGGTTGGGAATACAGTGAATTGGCAATGGATGCTTGATGCGGAAGGTAATATTATACTGGATAACTTCGAGTTTGATTCCGTTCGTATCGGATCATTAAATGAGCTGGTAGACAGTGTGGCTGCTGAAGCGGCGGGAATACTGGAACATGAATTCAGCAGTGAAGCAAGGTCGAATGAAAAAATTTATACAGCCTACTATCCCCTTAGTATTTATTCCAAAAAGATGGGGATCATGTTTTCTGCCAGCAAGCAGATTTTTTTCGGATTCTTTCTAAACAGGAACATACTGGTGGCCATCTTGTCACAGATTCTTGCAACGGCGCTGGTGGTTTACCTGCTCATAGGAATGGGCAGGGCGAGAAAGAGGGAAAAGCGATTGAAGCTCTCTGAAATTGTATTCAGACAGATCATCGAGCACTATCCTGTGGGGATCATGATCATCGACGAGATGAATATCATCCGCAACATCAATAGTGCCGCGCAAAAAATGCTCTTTCTGGGAAAATCGGATAACCTTGTGGGGAAAGATTTTAGCAAGCAGTTCCTGATCTCCAACAAATACCTGCTGAGCGATAGCCCAAGTCCGTTCCTTGATGATTCACACTACCTGTACTATGAAAAAGACGGAATAGAGACAGTCATATTCCGGACCGAAAAGGTGACAAATATCGGAGGAGAAGAGCTTAGGCTTATCGCACTTATCGATGTATCGCCATTGGAAAAGTCAAGAAAAGGAGAGGTGGCTGCCAACAAAGCAAAATCGGATTTTCTTGCAGCCATGAGCCACGAAATCCGTACACCCATGAACGGAATTCTTGGAATGGTCAACAACCTTCTTGAGCAGAAAACAAACGGCGATCTGAAGGAGAAGATCCTAATTATCAAACGGTCATCTGATCTTCTGATGAATATCATCAATGATATCCTTGATTTCTCAAAAATTGAAGCAGGGCGGATGATGCTTGAAGAAATACCGTTTATTCTCTCAGATGAACTGGACCTGGTTGGTGAACTATTCCGCTCCCTGGCTGAGGAAAAGGGCCTTCAGATTGAGATCGACCTGAAACCGGATGTCCCCAATAAGCTGATCGGAGACCCTTTCCGCCTGCGACAGGTCATTTCAAACCTGGTTAGCAACGCTGTGAAATTTACCGAAAAGGGCAAGATCGTTATTGGAGCGACCCTGATGGAGTCCTTCAGAAGCCAGGTGAATATTTTGTTTACCGTAGAAGATACAGGCATTGGGATTCCTGAGGACCGGCTCAAGGAGATCTTTGGAAGTTACACCCAGGCCAGAGGGTCAGTTACCCGAAAATTTGGGGGGACAGGATTGGGAACCGCCATTGCCAAGCAGCTGGTTGAACTGATGCATGGAGAGATATGGGTTGAAAGTCCTTCCTCAATCCATTCGGACGAGGAATTCCCTGGTTCAAAATTCAGTTTTACCATTGAGGCTTATTCCAACGAAAAAATATCAAAGAGATTTAATTACGGGCAGATTACAAGGTTAAGTGATATCAGCGCCCTTATCCTTACAAAGGAATCAGATCCATCCAAAAATACCATGGCCAGGATGCTGGAGAAATTCGGGCTGAATGTGGTTACCAAGATTTACCAGGACAGCTCTTTGGACAGTGTCATTCATCACATCCAGGTCAAAAAGGACAATTATAAGCTGGTGGTGCTGATGGACAAGAATCAGCTGGATGGATTTGCACTGGCACAGGAGATGCAGAACAAGGCACTTACAGACCAATATCCCATAGTGCTGGTCAGCTCCAATGATAAATCAGGAAATTACAAAACCTGTCGCAAACTGGGTATTGACAACTATTTGATCGAGCCCTTTGAGACCAAGGAGGTGTTCGATATTCTGTCAGACCACTTCCCGGGTATTGAAGACCGGAAAAGTCTTGAGCCCATGCTCAATGCACTGCCGGAGCAGCTGTCTATTCTCCTGGCGGAGGATAACCTGATCAATCAAAAAGTAGCCCAATCCATCTTTAAAAACATCGGATACGAGATTGATATAGCCAAGAACGGCAGTGAAGCCGTGAAAATGATTGATGAAGGAAAGTACGATGTGGTTTTTATGGATATCCTGATGCCCGAGTTGGATGGTTACCAGGCTACACAGCAGATCCGCCAGAAGGGTTATACCCTGCCCGTCATAGCCATGTCGGCCGATGAGGATGATATCACCAGAAAGGCTGCCTTTGATGCAGGCATGAATGAATATGTAATGAAACCTGCCCGGGTAGAGAATATTAAGCAACTACTAATCAAATTATTTTCAACCACCATTTAGCACCATGCATACGCACGATTTGGATTACAGGATTATCGGGGATGATATCCAACTGGTAGAGATAGAGCTCGATCCTATGGAAACGGTTATCGCTGAGGCGGGGACCATGATGTATATGGACAGTGGGATCCGATTTGAAACAAAAATGGGAGATGGGTCGGACCCCAACCAGGGGATGATGAGCAAACTGTTGTCGGCAGGCAGCAGGTTACTGACCGGAGAATCCCTGTTCGTGACCCACTTTACCAATATGGAGGGAGGGAAACAGCGGGTGGCTTTTGCCGCTCCTTATCCAGGCAAAATCGTTCCTTTGGAGCTGGACCACCTGGGAGGGTCCATCATTGTACAGAAAGACGGATTCCTCTGTGCTGCCAAGGGTACCCGCATCAGCATTACCCTGAACAGGAGAATAGGGGCCGGACTTGTGGGAGGTGAAGGGTTCATCCTGCAGAAGCTTGAAGGTAGCGGAAAAGCCTTCATGCATGCGGGGGGAACCGTTATTGAACGCAGATTGAATAACGAGACACTGAAGATCGATACCGGTTGCATAGTGGGCTATACCCCCGGCATTGATTTTAATATTGAAACATCTGGAAGCCTGCGGTCTATGGTTTTCGGCGGGGAGGGTATATTTCTGGCAACCCTTCGGGGAACAGGGACGATTTGGCTTCAGTCCATGCCTATCCGGAAACTGATCCAGGCCATCTCCCCATACGGAAAGAACATTCGCAAAGAGGGTAGTTCGATTCTTGGCAATTTCCTTGAAAGGTGATTCACCGGACCATTGGGTATGGCTGACTCCATTCAAATAGAGCATTTTCTTACCCTTTCAGCCTCCTACCCTGTCATTGATGTGCGCTCCCCTTCTGAGTTTGCCCAGGGACATATTCCCGGAGCGTTGAACATTGCTCTTTTTGATGACCAGGAAAGAGCGGAGGTGGGGACAACATACAAACAAGTCAACAAAGAAGCGGCCATGTACCTTGGTCTTGATTTTGCAGGCAAAAAGCTGGTGCAGCTGGCCAAGGAAGGCGAAAGAAAGGCCGGGAAAGGAAAAACCCTGCTGGTACATTGCTGGAGGGGCGGTATGCGAAGCAAAAGCATGGTTTGGCTTTTCGAAACCATGGGAATTACCTGTTATCTTCTGGAGGGGGGATACAAGAGCTACAGGAGCCAGGTGCACAGTGAATTTGAAAAACCTTTGAAACTCCTCGTGCTGGGTGGCCGGACCGGAAGCGGCAAAACGGATATCCTCAGTCACCTGGAGAAAGCGGGTGAGCAGGTAATTGACCTGGAAGGACTTGCCCACCATAAGGGTTCGGCTTTTGGTGCCCTGGGTGAATTTCCACAGCCCTCTACTGAACAATTCGAGAACAATCTTTATCAGAAGCTTACGGAACTTGACCGCAACAGGATTACATGGATAGAAGATGAGAGCAGAAATGTGGGAAGATGTGTTATTCCCGGAGAGATATACACCAAGATGAAGGTGAGCAGGATCCTTTTTCTGGATATTTCGAGAGAGATGAGGGCTTCTCATCTTGTAAAGCATTATGCCGGATATAAAAAGGATGAATTGAAAATGTGTATCCGGAAGATCTCAAAAAGACTGGGAGGAGACCGGGCAAAAGAGGCTGAAGATGCGGTGGACAGGGATGACTTTTTCAGCACAGCCATGATCACTCTTCAGTATTATGACAAGACCTACCTGTTTTCCCTTCAGAAGAATCATGAAGTACATGAGATTATTCCTTCCGACCGGATAGATCCTGCTTACAATGCAGCGAACCTTCTAAAATATATCCATGAAGAGAAGAGATGATTTTGAATTGCTGGCACCTGCCGGAAGCTATGAATCTCTTGCGGCGGCCTGGCAGGGCGGAGCAGATGCGATCTATTTTGGAATTGAACAGCTGAATATGCGTGCCCGCTCCTCGGCAAATTTTACTGCTGCTGATCTTTCAAAGATAGTCTCAGAATCCCGGGCTCATGGGTTGAAAGCCTATCTGACCGTGAATACGGTGGTCTTTAACCATGAGCTGTTGCAGATGAGAAGAATCATTGATCTGGCTGTAGACAGCGGGATAAGCGCCATCATTGCTTCAGACCAGTCTGTGCTGCAGTACTGCCATCTTGTGGGAGCCCGGGTTCATCTTTCTACCCAACTGAATATCAGCAACATAGAAAGCCTGAAATTCTATTCCAATTTTGCTGATGTGGCTGTACTTGCCCGGGAACTGGATCTGGACCAGGTAAAGGACATTGCTGAAGGAATCGCTCTGGAGGATGTGAGAGGTCCGTCTGGTGAGCTTTTTCGCATTGAGATGTTTGTACACGGGGCTCTGTGCATGGCCACTTCCGGGAAGTGCTATCTGAGTCTGCATGAGCACAACCATTCTGCCAACAGGGGCGATTGTTTCCAGGTATGCCGCAGGGGATATACGGTTACCGATAAGGAGCGGGAGGTGGAACTGGACATTGAAAATGAATTCATCATGTCCCCCAGGGACCTGAAGACCATTCATTTTCTGAACAAGGTACTGGATGCCGGGGTGAGCGTCCTGAAGATTGAGGGCAGGGCAAGACCCGCCGAATATGTAAAAACTGTAAGTTCCTGTTACAACGAAGCCATTCATGCCTGTGTGGAGGGAACATTCACAAAAGATAAAATTGAGGAGTGGGATGCCAGACTGGCCACCGTATTCAACCGGGGATTCTGGAATGGTTATTATTTGGGCCAGCGGCTGGGTGAGTGGAGTGAGACATATGGTTCGAAGGCCACAGTCAGAAAAGTGTATGTGGGCAAAGGAACCAATTATTTTGACAAGATTGGGGTGGCCGAGGTGACCCTGGAGTCAGGAAGTCTGAAAACGGGGGATGAAATACTGATTACCGGACCCACCACCGGGGTCATTGAAACGACTATCAAAGAGTTAAGAGTTAACGAATTGAATGTTGATACCGCAAGCAAAGGTGAAATATGCTCCTTTCCCGTGGAGCAGGTGGTGCGACGGTCTGACAAAGTCTACAAACTGGTGCCCAGAAAATGACCTGTACAGATGTGTCCCTCCTATTTTTTAAGGATGATCCGGACGATGGTGGAATCTCCGGGATCTGATGAGAGAACGAAGATTTTTCCATGGTGATAACTCTCTATAATTCTCTTTGAAAGAGAAAGCCCAAGTCCCCATCCGCGCCTTTTTGTGGTGTATCCTGGTTTGAAAATTGTTTTGAACTTTGACTTGGCAATTCCCTTACCAGAATCTTCCACATCAATGATCACATTGTTATCGGTCTCCACCGCATGCAGAATGATCCGTCCTCCATTTTGAACGGCATCGGTGGCATTTTTACACAGATTCTCGATGACCCATTCGAACAGCGTATCGTTCAGTACGGCCATGATCGGCTTTTCAGGAATATCCAGGAGATACTCAATGTTCTTGGATCCCCGGGTCTTTATATAGTCCAGACTTCCGGTAAGGATTTCACTCAGGTTGGTTTTATTCAGGGTGGGTTTGGACCCGATTTTTGAGAAACGATCGGTGATCTTTTCCAGCCGGGAGGCATCTTTCTGCATTTCACTCACTGTACTTTCATCCAGTTCCGACTGTTTAAGGATCTCCATCCAGCCCATCAGTGAAGAGATGGGGGTACCCAGCTGGTGGGCTGTCTCTTTGGACATACCAGTCCACACCTCATTCTGTTCAGCCTTCCTTGATATGCTGAAGGCAATATAGGAAACCAGTATAAACAGGATAATCACTCCCAGTTGTACATAGGGGAAAAGGATTAGTTTTCGAATCAGAATGGAATCCCTGTAATGCAGGTATTGTTGTTCATCAGGCCCCAGGTTGATCACCAGGGAATCATTCTCAAGCCTGGCATGATCCAGTTGCCGTTGCAGGTATGATTGGTCCTTCACCTTGGTGGAGTCAAGATTTTTATGGTTCAGGATCCTGCCGTTTGAATCGGTCAGGATCACCGGGATATGGGTGTTGTTTTCAATGACTGAAAAAGGGAAGGCCAGATCGGTGTCGAAATCAGCCAGATTCATGATCCGGACGGCTTCTGCCCACAACTCCATTTTCTGCCTTTCAGTTATCTCGATCTGCTTAACCAGTTTGTTGGTATACCACAGAGATCCTACACCAATGAGGATGGCCGTTATAAATAGGATCTGTTTCCAGCGCTGTTTTTTCCTGTAGATATCCAATTGATCCGGTTAAGGTTTACTCATCAATAACGAAGCCGGCAGCAGGTTTATTCTGAAGGGTATCAGATTTTACCCGTTTCTTCCTTTGCCTCTCTTTTTTCTTATTTATAACCTGGGTTTTTAAGGTATCGTTTTCTTCAGAGAAGTCAAACCTGTAGAACTCATGCTGTTCCTCGACCTGAATGTTCCGGGTATGGACCTCATCATCATGTTTGAACAATCCAAGTTCTTCATTCAGTATCCTTTTCAAATCGGATTTCTCGTTTTTCAGGTCATTCCTGATTTTCATGGCTGCCTTTTCCCTGTCGAGCTCCACATTGGCTCCTGACCCCTTGTCATAGACTTTCAGGAATAGCACTCTTGTATCAGATTCATCCTCTGCTATTTCAAATTCATTGTACCGGGACGCTCTTCTGGCTTTTTTATAAAGAATATCCGAAAGCTTCAGCCTCAGGTGGTATTCATAGGTATTGTTAAAACTGTGGGTGCCTGATGCAGAAAGGTCAAGTGCATTGGACTGGATATCCATCACCGGGATGATCACCTGGCTATCCTTGATCAATATGTTGTTTTCCAGTGTTTCAAACCTGATGTCCTGGAGCTCCTCCACCTCAATAAACCGGGAGAGGGCCATAATGGGTTTAAAACCGATGAGTTCACCCTTCTGGATGATGATATCATTTTCACTGAGAATTGAAGCGGGGCGAATGGTGAAAGAAGGATCAAATTCTGCTGAAAAAATGGATGTGCCTGAAATGGAACCCTTCAGGTGTTTGTGGGTTACCTGCTTCTGTCCAAAATTATTGAAGGCTTCAAACAACTCGCTGATATTCAGCTGATAAAGACTGGCATTCACACTGGAAAAGATGGTTCCTTCGGCGTCCTGTGCCATACCAAAGGAGCCGCGCAGGGTCCCATCCATGGTCTGCATGGTCAGGGAGTCCACATAAAAGACGGGAGAATCGTAACGGGCTATTCCACGCACATTTTTTGCCACCAGCTGGTCTTTCACAAAATCATTGATGATAAACGCAAGCCTCAGGTTGAGGTTTTCAGGAAATACAACGGAAGTCTTACCCCCGGTACTTTGGTGGGGCAGTTGATCCAGTATTTCCCGGAGGTCCACATAATCGGATCGGAATGTGGCCGAAGCCACCAGAGGGTCTTTTCCATCCAGCAGGAATGAGAGCAGGTGTAGCCCGGTACCGGTCAAGGTAAAATCACTTTTCCCGAAGGTTCCCGAAAAGGAGGGTTCCCAGAAATCGTTGTCTATATGTACCGACCCGTTCAGCGCCCTGAAAGGGATCCCTTCGCTGTTGATCCTGACCATCACATCCTCCAATGCCATACCACCTGAAATATCAAGTGCGATAAACTTTTCACCCAGGGGCCTCAACCGGTCATACGAACCGCTTGCTTTGATATCAGTGATCACAGTACCTGTAGCCTGGTCCAGGGGAATTGAATCATACCAGGACAGCCATTGCTCAGGATGGATATCCCCTTTGAGTTCAAAGGAGAAATCGGGTTCGAGGAAGTTGTGAATTTCACCTTTGCCCGACAAATGGTCCTGGCCAATCACTGCGCTGATTGATTCAATGTTCAGTTTGGTGGTAACCGGGTTAAATTCTCCACCATTGGAATAAGACCCTGTCAGGTTCAGGTTTTTCAGGGAAAAGGGAACCCGTTCCCAGAAAAGATTGGCATTGGCGGTTTGAAAATCAGCTTCGATGGAGGGTGTTAACGTGGAGCTGGCCCTGCCTGTAATCCTTGTGTACAACTGCAAAATCCCGTTCCCCCTGATTTCCTTCAAAGGTTGGCTCAACTCGGAAGGCAGCAAGTCAAGGACTTCGTGGATTTCCAGGTCCCTTGCCGCAGCGATCAGATTTAGCTCGACACCTTTTCCCGGGTAGATATGGAACCGGCCATCCAGATCTGCCACGATCCTGTCCATCTGCACCTGGCCCGATTTCAGTGTAAAGACAGAATCCCGGACATCCATGTTCAGTCTTGCCCCCACCTTGTGTCCTGAAGCGTACAGGATTCCTTTGTTTGAGATTTCCTCAAGGGATCCATTCAACGATCCTTTGATCTGGGTGTTTCTTTTGGAGAATTTACCGTTCACTTCAAGGTTGTCCAGATTACCCGCTACTTTTAGCTGTTTAGACAAGTTATCCAGGGATATCCTGAAACCATGAATTCTGATTTGTGAGATTTCGATAAGACGATCCTGGCCTTCTTTCTTTTTTGCACCCTTGCTAAGCCGGTAGTTTTCCTCACCCTTTGAATCGATGCGTAATCGCAGGGATCCGTTCCTGACTTCAATCTGGCGGATGTCAAAATCCTTACGGATCATTCCCAGGAGGTTGAAACTCACACCAACCATTTCTGCCGTCATCAGGGTATCTGCACCACTTTCACTGAAATCATGAATATTGAAGTTGTGACTTGACCAGACTGTAATATTTCTCAGCACGATGGAGGTGTTGGGGAACTTGTGGAATACTTTGACAGATATCTCCTCCACATCCATTTTTGAGTCGAGCCGGTCATTGACCTGCTCCAACACAAACGCCTTCAAATCATCTCCGTGAAACTTAACCACCACCACACCGGCAATGGAAAGCATCAGCAGGATGATCACCACAAAGGCCACGACATATTCCACTATAATTCTGATTCTTTGACGCATGATTATTCCAGGAATTCGCTGAAATCGTGACGGTTATCAAGCTCTACCGGGGCCTCATTGAACCGGAACACCCTCACAGTTTGTTCGCCGGTTAGTTTCATGGAGTTTCCCTCCACCCTGAACACACAGCCCTCCCGCAATCCGAGTACAGTATCGCGTGGATTGGCGGCCAGGTACTCCATGATCCTGTCTTCCCTGGTTTCACCCGCATGCCCGGGAGGATTCTTATCCGTGTAGTGTGGATTGATCTGGAAGGGTATCAGGTTGAGCGCATTGAAACTGGCAGGTTCCAGGATGGGCATGTCATTGGTCGTACGTATGGTCGGGCAGCATACATTGCTTCCTGCACTCCAGCCCACATAGGGTATTCCGGCTAGAACTTTCTCCCTCACGGGTCTGATGAGACCGTTTTCCTGCATCATCTTGATGAGCTGGAAGGTATTGCCCCCGCCCACCACAATGGCTTCTGCTTCCATGACTGCCTTCACCGGATCGCCTGCATGATGGATCGATCTAACGGAATGTCCTACTTCATTAAAACGCTCCTTTACCCGCTGTTCGTAGTCATCAAAACTGATGGTTACACCGGCGTAAGGAATGAAAAGACAATTCAGGGCACGGCCTCCCAGAAAATCCCGGATCTGTTCCTTTGGATAATCAAGGTAAGCTTCTCCCGGATTGGTTGAATTACTGATCAACAGCAGTCTCATGGATGGATTGAAATTGTTTTGTGAGCAAAGTTAATAAAAAGTAAACCGGCCGGTTCAGGATTTTACTGAAACCGGCCGGTTTGACGGTAGATAGAGGTATTTCTTAAAAGGTAAAAGCAAGTCCAAGGGAGAAAGGATACAACTCGGGCCCCTCTCCTTTTTTAAACAGCGAGGTCATGTAGTAATTGGCAAAAACGCCCACTCCACCATATCCTACCTGTGCTGTCACACCCCACCGAATCGGAGAAAGGTTGAAATCACTTTTGTTTTTCTCTTTGGATTTATCCCCGGCCTCGGTGTACTTGATCTTGGTGTTGGACCATAGTTTAAGACTGCCAAGAACCCCTCCCGAAATATGGATCCGGTTGCCTCCCAAGGGAATTTGAAACTCCAGCAGGAGAGGAACGGTCATGTATGTAATATTCATCTTCGATTTGGTAATGAATCCGGCATAATCTGGAACATATTCAACAATGTTGCCTGTAATATCGTCTTTCATGATGCCACTCTGACCATCAAAGTTATAGTTAATGAATTCAAATCCCAGGCCTGAAGCCAGACCCACATATTTGGTTCCAAAACCAACACCGAAATCGGCAACATTGATGTTCCAGCACCAGGATGTCCCGGTATTGAGGTCCATGAACTCCTCTCCGGGAGGTAAAACAAGGCTGAAATCGGGAGTTACATAATTGTTCAGGCCAACCTGCAATCCGGCCCAGTGCGGATTAAACCTATTCTTGTATTTTGAACAGTGCGGGGACTTCTTATTTTCCATGTCCAGAACATTAATCACCACACCATCTCCGTCTTCAACAATACTAATTCCTTTTGAACCAAGCCCCACAATCACCGTATCCCCGTTTTCTTCCACAATAATCACTTCGTTTTTCCCCAGTGTAACCCTTGTTTTCTCAGGGGTTTCGATCACCTCTACCCGGCCAATCACATTGACAGTATCACCTATCGAAGCTTCAGTTTCAATCGCTTCGGGTGCTTCAGGTGCTTCAGGTGCTTCGATCGGTTCGGGTGCTTCGATTGCTTCAGGAGTTTCAACTGCTACGGGAATTTCAGGTTCCTGGCTCATTAACGGGTTGACCAGGGCAAATACCAATATGGGTATAAATAACTTTTTCATTCTATCTATTTTTTGATTTGGTGGTAAGACGGAACCGGGTCCCGGAAAGTTACAGGCTGGTCAGAATTTTAATCCAATCACAACAACATCGTCGATCTGATCAAGGTCTCCCTTCCAGCGTTCGAAGGATGTATCCAGTTCCGCTCCCTGTTGCTTCATGGACTTGTCCGCAATGGAAACGATCAACTTCCTGAATTCCCTGTACTTGAATTTTTTACCGCCGGGTCCCCCGAACTGATCGGTATACCCATCGGAAAACATGTATACCGCATCACCCGGCTTTATGGAGATCTCCTGGCCCCTGAATGGATTCATGACCACATGAATGGAAACGGGCATCGGATCGGTTTTGTATTCGGTAAGTTCTCCCCCGCGTACCAGATACAGGGAATTGTTGGCTCCGGCGAACTGCAATATTTTCCGGTCAGGACTGTATTTACAGACCACCATGTTCATGCCGTCCTTCGCAGAACCCGGGTCCCCCTTCTGGCTGAGGGTTTCAATAATCCGGCCTCGCAACGTGTTCAAAAGGACCTCCGGATCAACCTGTGGCTGTTTGCTGACGATTTCATTCAAAAGGGCCATTCCAAGCATACTCATCAATGCGCCTGGAACCCCATGTCCGGTACAATCGGCTGCCGCCACATAGACATGTGCATCTCCTTCATGTACCCAGTAGAAATCACCACTCACGATGTCCCTGGGTTTAAACAGAATGAAATGCTCCGGCAGCAGCTTTTTCAGTAAATCTGAACTTGGAAGCAGGGAGCTCTGGATGGACCGGGCATATTGAATGCTGTCCATGATAGATTTCTGCCGCTGGCCAATCTCGGTGTTGGCAACTTCCAGTTCATGGGTCCGCTCCCTCAGCTGCTCTTCAAGCCTGTTTTTCTGGGCCTTGATGGTCCGCATTCGTATCATATAAAACATGTATACCATCCCGGTCAGAACCAGGAAAATAATGATCCTGAACAGCCAGGTATTGTACCATGCTTTGCGGATGGCAAAATCATACTTCTGGGCGTATCCCCATATGTTGTTTTTTCCCTTTGCCTTATAAATGAACTCATATTTTCCGGGGGGCAGATTGTTATAGTAAGCCCTGAATTCACTGCCCCGGTGGTAGGATGAGTATTTGTTCCCGGTACCTCTCAGGTAGTACTCATATTCCACAGAAGCTTCATCGGAAAATGACAACGCACTGATTTCAAAGACAAAATTGTTCTGGTTATGTGAGAAAACCTGTCCGTTCTTCACGCCTGTGAGTTTGCCATTCAGGAACATCTTTTCAATATAGCAGACTGGCGTATATGACAGGTTGGATTTGGCCCTGATGTTGAAATTGGATATTCCGTGGTAGGTCCCCACCCAGAGCAGGTCATTTTTGTCTATAAATAGTCCTCCGGGAGTGATCTCATCCCCGCTCAGGCCATCTTTGGTATTGATGGTGAAGTCAAATGTCTGTGTACTTGTGTTGAAATAACTGAAGCCTTTGTTGGTACCCAGCCAGATGTAGTTTCTGTTCCTGGCCGGGAGGATCGATTTAATGACCAGGTCCCTGTCGAATTTGGAGAGTTCCATCCTGTCAAATTGCCCTTCCCGGATAAGGCCTATTCCGCAATCGGTCCCTACCCATATGTCATTGCCCTCTTTGCGGAGGGTCCACACACCGCATTCCGTCTCCTGCATCATCTCAAATCCGGAACCGTTGAAAACAACAAACCCGGTGCTGTTACCCCCGATAATCCTGTCTTCAACCTCAATAAGCTGGAAAATATTGGCAGTGTACTTGTTCTTGATCTGGAGTGGCTTGGTGTGAAAATCGGAAAAATAGTAGATGACGCCATGGATGCCGGTGAGAAGAAAAATTTCTCCCTTGCTGGTCACAAAGAGATTCTCCGGGCTGTATGCAATCTGGTTGAACCTGGTGTGTCTGACAATTTCCAGTGTCCGGCTGTCCACTTCAATCAGGCCTTCATTGCTGGCAAGAAGGATGTTGCCCCCGGGAAGAAGCGTCCCGCAGAACTTGGTGCTTTCCGAACCGGTACGGGGAGTAAAATTCACCAGGATTTCATTTTTGAAATGAAAAATCCCATTGTCCGATGTGATCCAGATTCGATCCCGGTTGTCTTCAAATACCGAATAGATATAACTGTCAATGGTTCCCGGGTAGAAATTCCTTAAGCCCTTCCTGTTGGTCAGCCGTTGAAGTCCGCCCGAAAAACCGATCCAGATGTTGTCTTCCCGGTCAATGAGAAAGGAGAGGATCTTGTTGTTCTTTATACCGATCTCCTGTTCATAGATGATGGGTTCCTGGTCCGTGGAAATCACCTGCATAATTCTGGAATCGGTGACCAGCCATACCGAGCCGAATTTGTTGGTGGAGATATCGGAAATGATGTTTGCCGGGAAATGGAATCGCTTGTTCATGTTTCTGCTCACGGCATCAAACTTGTTTTCAATCAGATCGTTTACGCTTGTAATGAAAAGTCCGTCCCTTGTGGATATCCAGATGCTGTCGTTGGCATCAATAAACAGGGAGTAGCTGTCCGTATTGCTCAGCTGTGTGACCTGGTCAGCGGCCGGATCGTACATAAAGATGCCCAGAATAGTCGCCATCAGAAGGTTTCCCGTATCGGGATCTTCAGTGATGTGATAAATGGTTGAGGGCAATATGGAAAACGCTCCGTTCAGGTGCCTGACAATCCCGTCTGTGGTTTCCACATAGATACCGTCATCACCCATAAACCACCGATTGTCCCTTGAATCGATGAAAATCCTGTTAAATGAAACGCCCTCCAGCAGGACCCGGGTTGTGGTATCATTTTTGAATTTTGCAATACCATTTGGGGTGGCAAAATACATGGTACCGCTGCTGTCCTGACGGATGTCCCGAACCGAATTGGCAGGTAATCCCTTTTCATGGTTAAATACAACCATCTCCCTGCCATTGTAACGTACCGCACCGGAATTGGTCCCGAACCAGAGATATCCTTTCCGGTCCTGGAAAATAGAGAAAATGTCTTCCTGGGGAAGTCCGTCATCGGCCCCGTAATTCACATAAGGCATCTGTCCGGTCTGGAAGCTTTCATAATAGCTATGAATGAACTCTTCGGGTGTCTGCAGTGTATTTCCCCGCAGGGCTTTTAAGAGAATCCCGATCAGCCCGTTGTCCCTTGATCCTGCTATGAACTCCTGCAGTGCTTTTTGAAGTTGTGGCTGGTCCTTGCGCAGGGCCCAGCTTACGTCCAACTGACCCAGTTCCAGTTTGGCCTCCAGGCCGGGATGATCATTCAGTTCATAAAAGGCATTGTAGATGATGGTGTAATCGGCTTTTCCGGATTCCACATCCGAAAGGAAATTATTGACCTTTTCATAGTAATAATCTTCAATCCCGTTTTCCTTGAGAATATCCTCATACACGGTTTCTTTGTCTGTTACCCCCTTCAGGTGTTTGAGATCTTCAAGCGAATGGATGGAGGTATTTTTCCTTGCCACCACTGTATAGGCTGACGGATAAACCGGGACCATATTTACCTTGTTGGTTCGCCAGTCGAGGGGAGCAATGATCTCACAGGCAAGGTCAAAGTAATTGAACCAGTCGGGGTTGTAAGAGGAATCCCTGTAAATATTTCCATCGTCTGCCTCCCAGTACTTTCCAAAATAGGGGGTCACCACGAATTCAAGACTGACCCCCAGGTGGTTGGCAAACTCTTCTGCCAGGGCATGCATGAACTGTTTCTGTCCGCCGTCCCGGTAAATGAAGTTGCGGTCCCTCAGGGCAACCACAAGTTTTTTTGAAGCCAGAATCTCATCCAGGTCCCTGTGATACCGTTCAAGCCTTAAATTTTTATTGAGCCCGTCCAGGTAGGAAGAATAGGTAATTCCAAACCGGCGGTAAAAAAGTTCATCGAGCACGCCGTTGCTGGCAATGGTTTCAAAGAAGTTCTCCACCTCCTGGATCAGGGGGTTGTTCTTTTCCACTGCCCATGCCATGCGTGTAATATCGCTGATGGGGAATGCAATCTTATACTTTTGTCCACTCTCTGCATTGAAATTAAGCGCTTCATCGGCATCCAGCACGATCCCGAACACTTTACCATTCTCGATCATCTGTTTGGTCTCCACACTGGAACTGGTGGGTACCAGTTTGATACCGGCTGCCGTTGAATTGTTGATCTCGTTGAGGTGCTGTTCAAAGGTGGTCACCCCCACAAACGCGATCTCCTTTCCTGCAAGGTCTTCAAAATCTCCCGGAACTTCACTGTTTTTATTCACCATCAGCAGTTCGGCAGAAGGCAGGGTTTCTGCAAATCCAAACAATTTCTTTCTCCATTCCATCATGGTGAAGGTGGAGCATATAATATCAGCTTTTTTCAGGGCATCCGGTGTATAGCTGATGGTGGGATCGGTTTCCAGTCCTTCAGGAATAACACCGTTTTTCATGAATGCCTCATCCCAGCTGATTTCCACCTCGATCATCTCCACATTCAGATAACGGGCAAATTCAAGGGCCAGGTCGTAATTGATGTTATTCAGGTCATCACTGGTAAAGGCTACATAGATTTTCCCGCTTCGCTTGATTTCATCAATTCCTCTTCCGGCCAGACCAGAACAAAGCAATGAAAGCAATAAGATGCAAAAGAATTTTGCAGGTTTCAACATAGACTATTTTTCAAAAAACTCCTTCAGACTGCCAAAATAGGATGAATCCCACCCATAATCCATGTCTTCGAAGGCCTCATCCGGAATGTTTGTATGATGAAGTTCAATTCTGGTGTAATGCCTGTCAGGTCTCAGTGTAATGGTTACAATAGATTTTTCTTCCTGCTCCCCGAAGTACCATTCCTGTACAATCTTGCTCTCTTTTTCGAACAGGAGGTTCAACCCCGTAATATCTCCGTCGAACAGAGAAAATTCACTACCCACCTCTTCATTCATGATGGCTTTACTGCCGGTCCACAGAGCGATGGAGAATGGATTGACAAGGGCTGCATAGATCTCCTCAGCAGTTCCCTTGATTCGGTAATATTTTCGCAGGTCTTTCATAAGTTGGTGTTCCAATCAAAATTAAAGTTTTTTACGGAATATACAGATGGCGCAACCCTTTCTGTTAAGAATGCATCCTTAATATGATAAATGACATCTATTCAGTATCTTGTAACTTAAATACAGTGTCATGAAAAATACATCCCCAACCGTATTTACAATTGGTCTGCTGCTGGCGGCTTCCATCATGGCTACAGCCCAGAGCAACTTTTCCCCCGACGCCTATATGCAGTTCAGGGAAACCCATAAGGATTATACTGCTACCGGAATCATCAGTGATCACCCACCGCTGACCACCTACTATTCTTCCCGGCTATATCCGGCCGATCTTTCTGCTGTACCCTGGTATGATACACTGGACAGGCACTTCGATTTCACTCAGGAGGAGCAGGAGATGTTGAGCGAAAATTTTTTCATGGTGTCAGAGAGACTCTCTTCCATGGACTGGTCCTCTGCCTTTATCGGCCTTTACAGCCAGGACATTCCCCTTTTCCTGAGTTCCGATTTTTTACTCTCGACCCTTCATAATGCTTACGATGCGATTTTACAGACCATAGAATGGCAATTTCTTGAACCCAACCTGCAGGAGATGCTGAATGCCATGTATGGATATTTTCCCACTGTGGTGACCAAGTATTCGGGAGATGAAAGATTTACAGAAACCCTGAAAGATGTTGATCTATACTTGTCTGTGGCCCTTTCACTGGCCATGGGAGAGGAGGTTCCTCCTCAGTTCGATAATCGCTTGAAATTCGATGAAGTAATGGAGGCCGTTGAAGCGGAAGATGAGAAGGATATGAAGCTTTTTACGGAAAGCAAGATACGTCACCTTGATTTCAGTCAATTTACTCCAAGGGGCCACTACAACAAGGAGATTTATACGCACGATGGCGTCATTACACTGGAGAATTATTTCAGGGCGATGATGTGGTTGGGCCGGATCGATTTTCTGATGACAGCTCCACCTGAGAATCCCTGGGAACCAGACTGGAGCAATGAGGAAATCAGAAGAATGCAGCTGGGAGCTCTTGTGCTGAATGAAGTGCTTTATGGTTGTGGAAAGCTGGGGAACCTGACCAAACATGAAGAGATTATATCTTTCATGGTCGGTCCCGATGACAACATGACGCCTGCAGAATTGAAAGAATTGACCGACAGTGAGCTTGTGGCCAGCGAGGACCTGTTTAATTCGGAGACCTTCGATTTTTTTATGGAATTGCTGAATGCCTCTGACGATTATGGTCAAAAAATCATGTCAAATTTCTTCTTGGTGAATCCGGATACCACAGATCCTGGCCAGTTGCCTGTTTCATACAAACTGCTGGGTCAGAAGTTCCTGGTGGACTCCTATGTGTTCAGTGAGGTGGTTTACGACAGGATCAGTTTCGAAGGCGAAAAGATCTGGAGGCCTCTTCCCGACCCCCTGGATGCCATGGCTGCGCTGGGGAATGAAGATGCCCTTGCCCTACTTGAAGAAGAAATGAATACCTATAAATATGCTTCCAACATGGCCGGACTGACCTACCTGATCGATTCTTACGACGAAGCTTTCTGGGGCCAGTCTCTTTACAACACCTGGCTGGGAGCCATCCGAACCCTGAATCCCCCTGAATCATCGAATGGGTTGCCCTATTTTATGCAAACCACCGCCTGGCATCATGAAAAGCTGAATACACAGCTTGTGTCCTGGGCACAGTTGAGGCATGACAATATCCTTTACGGGAAGCAATCTTATACCGGAGGAACGGGTTGTTCATATCCCTATACCTATGTGGAACCCTATCCGGAATTATACGGGATGTTAGGGGATTTTGCTGACAAAGCAGCCAATTTCTTCGGCCAGGTCTTTGAAGGAATCCAGGTGGAGAGCCTGGATAGAATTTTAGATTACTATGGTGGTTATTCTGAGATCATGGAGCAGCTCGGCATCATTGCTGACAAGGAGCTGGATCAAGAGGCTCTTTCTGAGGCCGAGATCACTTTCCTGAAAACCATGATCAATGGATATATGGCATCGGGACCAGGTATTTCGGGATGGTATACGGATCTGTTCTTTGATAAAGGGAAAGCCTTGTGGATGGATTTCACAGTGGCCGATGTCCATACGCAACCCACAGATGAAAACGGGGCCTATGTGGGCAATGTGCTTCACGTGGGAAACGGAAAGATCAACATGGGTGTTTTCCTTGCTGAGAATACCTGCAATCCGGGACAATACATGGCCTATGCAGGTCCGGTCTCCTCATTTCACCAACAGGTTCAGCCCGATTTTAATAGGCTTACCGACCAGGAGTGGGAAGACTATTTCTGGGATGGGGATTACCCCGAACGGCCCGACTGGGTTGCTTCATACCTGGTTGGACAGGATGGGAAGAAGCTTCCCGAAGGCAGGATGCTGAAAGGATCGGTTTATACGGGGACAGGGATTGATCCCGCTACGAAACTGAACCCACTGGATTACATGATCCTCTTTCCAAATCCGGCAACGAACCAGGCTGCCCTGAGGTTTATTCTGAATGCAGCCGGGGATCTGAATCTTGAGGTCTACAACACATCCGGCCAACTGATCCACTCCGTGGTTCAGCAGGGCCTGATTCCGGCCGAGCATCACATCTCCCTGCCTGTGGATCAGTGGCAAAAAGGGCTGTACCTGATTAGAGCCGGAATCGGGAACAATACAGTGGTGAAGGAACTGGTCGTGCAATAGGAGCCTACTCCACCGGCTTGAATACTTCGG
Source organism: uncultured Bacteroides sp. (assembly GCA_964453785.1). Lineage (GTDB taxonomy): Bacteria > Bacteroidota > Bacteroidia > Bacteroidales. Next base: position 7,372 of record CAYVRK010000014.1, on the reverse strand, counting down.
AGATCTCGATCTTTACGATTCGGTATCCCTTCCATACCTCAATGGCAGCGAAGATAATTCCCACAAAAACCGCAAACATACCAGCATAGAAAAAGGCCACGATCAGCCAGTCAAATGCCGGGGTGGTCTTATTGATGGTAACCCCGATGAGTACCGAGCTGACGATAAACAGGGCAACCCCAATAGAATAACTGAATACCGCATTACGGACCAGGGAGATCCTTTCGATCAGGTGACTGATCTGTAACTCAATGTTGCTTAGCCTGCTGCTTTCAGCCTCATCGATGGATTCCTGGTGAAAAATCTTGCGTTTCTCCTCATTGAGCAGCCTGATGCGGTTTACCACAAGGCTGTACTTGTTGTTCATACCCAGCAAGAGCAGACCACATGCAGAAATCATCAGACCGGGTGCAAGCATTCCCTGAATCAGCTGAACAATGGGTATCGTCATGGAAACCAGGTTTAGATCTGCAAATGTTACGATTAATTATGGATTTATCAAGATCGCCGGGGCGTCACTGGGACGGTTGCTCTTAATATGGGACAGTTAGTCCTGGTCGAGAAAGAAGAGCTCCTCTTTTAAGGAGGTGATCCTGTCCTCCACGATGGCCCTGATGGATGGAACCTGGCTATTGCCTTCCCTGGCGGGAGGATTCAGATCCAGTTGGTCGATGAACCGCTGGTAATCCACCAGTGCCTGTTCTGAATGATGAAGACTGTTGTCCTGGATGGAAGCCATGAAATAGAGTGCCATGATATTGGTAGTATCTGTTTCCCATGCCTTGCCATAAAGCGCATAAGCATGTTCATAATCCTCTTCCAGGCGTTTAATATTTCCCTGTTCGGAATAGATGCGTGAGGCTACCGTCGGGTCGGGCTGCATGAGTTTCAAGGATTTGTCAAGTTGGTTCATGGCCTCTTTTTTTTCATGGGTGGTAGCCAGACAGGCCCCCAGGAAGAAAAAGATCTCAGCATCCATGCTATCCTTTTCGGATGCAAAGCGGAGTGATTCAATGGCCTCCGGAAAACTGGCGGACAGGTATTGACAGATTCCCATAAATTTAAAGGTAAATTCGGTAGAATCCCCAAGTTCAACTGCACGCCCGAAGTGCTGGATGGCCGGAAAAGGTTTCCCGGCTTTGTATTGGGCGTAGCCCATCAGTTTGTTGAACTTGATGCTGGTGGAATCTAATTGCAGCATGTGCTCACAAACCGGAATGGCTTTGTCTGCTCTTTTGGCCTGTATATACCAGTTTCCGAGAGCAAAGGCAGCTTTTTGGTTATCCGGATAGAGCCTTAAAGCTTTTTCGTAAAATGTAGCCGTTTCGCTGTTGTTGTTCCTGTTCAGAAGTTCACCCATCATCATCAGGCCTTCCAGGTTGAGGGTGTCGCGGACCAGGGCCTGTTCCAGTGCATTGATTGCTTCACCGTACCGTTGCCTGAATGAGGCAATTTCAGCCAGTTTCAGCCAGGATGATATATCAGCGCTGTCGGAACGCACCAGCAACAGGAAGTTCTCCCTGGCTTTCACATAATCCCCCGCGAGGTTGTACTGTCCCGCCAGCATCCGACGGATCCTGGGTTCATCCGGGTGATATTCCAGGGCTCGCTGCAATGTGATAATGGCGTTTCCTGTCTGACCAAGCTGTGCTTCAGACAGGGCCTTCATATTGTAGGTGGTTAACGAGGTATCTCCGGTAGCCATGGATTGGGTGGCTTCACGGATGACACTTGCATAGCTCCCCGTATAGAAAAGCTCCTGGAGGTTTTCCTGTGCTTGTCCTTTGGAATAAGGAATCAGTAATAGGAGAAGTACAATGGGACGAAGGAAGTTATTTTGCATAGAAAAAAACCACTGGTGAAAGGACCGGTGGTCATGTATCAATGGGTTTATTGCAAAGCGAAGTTTACGGGGAAAGTGAACACCACATTTACAGCTTCTCCTCTTTGTTTACCTGGTTTCCAGTCAGGCGCTTCTCCAACTACTCTAATAACTTCATCTTTAAGCAATTGGATATATTTTTCATTTGGAACTACGTCCTCTTTGTTCAGGGGACGGTATGCCACCACGACAACTTCATCCAGGGACTTGCCCTCCTTTTTGGCAAGGTACTGTTCCTGAGGCACCACAATTTTCCCGGTCTTTGTTACAACGAATTTGATTAAAATTCTTCCGGTAACCCCATTCTGAGCGGCTTCTTCAGGGTAGCGAATATTTTCCGCAATATATTTTCGGAATTCAATGGGTTCACCTCCATTGAAGCTAGGCATCTCCTCTACCACGTAGAATAACTCTTCATCGGCCAGAGTTAGGCCAAGGGCATCGTTTGGTTGAGGCATCTCTTCAATCACTTTGTAAACAGCATCTCCTTCAGAGTTCTTTTCGGAACAGGAAATAGCGATAAATGCAATCGCGACGAGCGGGAGGATCAGGGCGAGTTTCCATGAGCTTCCTAATTTATAATCTTTGTTTAGCATGTTGATTCGGTTTTTGATTTGACTATTGAATTGATTTTGAATGGAAGCGCTTCCTATATATTGGTTCAATATTGACAGTTGATATTTGGCAGGGTTGGTCCCCTGGCTGATCACTGCAGAATCGGCCAGGTATTCCAGATTCTCAATGACCGCTTTCCGGTACATCCATGCCACCGGATTAAACCAGTTGATCATTACAAAAAGCTCAATCAGGATCCGGTCTACCGAATGCCACTCCTTTCTGTGAATTTGCTCGTGGTTCAGGATATGGGTGCAAGTGTTTTCCTGAAGGGTGGCGGCATCCATGAAAATATACCCGAAAAAGGAGCTTGCATTGTATGGAGAACTTGTTAGAATGGTCGTCCCATCCACCTCCACCCGTTCCGATTTGCGGATGGCCCGGCAGATATCCCATATCTGAAGCGACAACCTGGCCAACCCCAATCCAAGAATCGCCAGATAGATGGTTACCGGGAGATTTACCGGGATAAATGCGCCTGATGACGTTGTTTCAGGAGCAAAGGCATAAATGGTGATCTCTTCAAGGTTGAAAGAAACCGGAGCAAACTTGTTTATCGCAAGCCTCACTGTTGCAGGAATCAGAGGCAATATCATTGGAATAATCAAAATCCCCAGCAAAAAAATCCTTCTGACCACAAAGTTTTTATCTTTTTCAAAAAAGAGTTTATACGCCGCAAACAGAATGAGCAGGGCGATGTTTAGCTCTATCAGGTATTTGAACAAGTTATCCATTGCTGGCGGCTTTTCTTTTTAAATCTTCCATGAGCCGGATGATCTCATCCGCTTCGCTTATATTCATCGATCCGCTTTTTCCAAAGTGGGACAGCACCTGTTTCATGGAGTTATTGAAATAGTCATGCATGAGGTTCGTAAAACGCTCGTTTCTGTACTTGTCCCGGGTAACCATGGGATAGTACTGGTGTGACTTGCCAAAACTACGATGGCCTACAAATCCCTTTTTCTCCAGGATACGGATGATTGTTGATACTGTATTGTAGGCAGGTTTTGGTTCAGGGAAGCGCTGAAGAAGGTCTTTGACAAAACCCTCCTTTTCATCCCAGAGGATTTGCATGACCTGTTCTTCTGCCTTGGTTAATGTTGACATCAATACTGAATTTAATCCATTCGACACAACAAACATAAAACTAAATAATTAGTTACACAACTAAATTGTTAGTTTATTTAGATTTTTTATTTAGATTGGTATGTCATAAATATTTCACAGATAAGGAATGAGGTCCTATTCTTATTTAGATCGAATATTTATTTATAGGCTGTAGATAAATTTAAACTTTTATTGTTATCAGTTTCACATCAAAATTCTAATTTTACCAATTCTTTTTGTGAACCAAATAACAAAGTTCACATAACAAGCACTAAACCAGCGTAATACATTAATTATTTGCGAACCCATGGAGATGATTATTGAAAATGAATTAGTTAAGGAGCTTGCCAACAAGCATGGCAGGACACGTGAAAGCCTGATTCCCATTCTGCAGGACCTGGTGGTCCAGAACCGTTTTCTGTCAAAGCAGGACATGGTTGATGTGGCCAGGGAATTGGATATATCAGCTGCGGATGTCTTCGGCACAGCCACATTTTACAGCTTCCTTGATACGGAGGTAAGGGGAAAATATATCATCAGGGTCTGTAAAACCATATCCTGCGCCATGAAGGGAAAGAATGAGATCCTGGCAACCATAGAGGATACCCTTAAAATTAAACTGGGAGAGACATCCTCCAACAGAAAATTCAGTCTCCTGGAGACGAATTGCATCGGATGGTGTCACAAAGCTCCTGCAATGTTGATCAATGATACACCCTATACCGAACTGACCCCGGAAAAGGTGACAGAGATACTTCGGGAATATATCAGGAAATAAACAAAGTTAAAACAGAACAGACATGAAGGAAAAGCATGTAAAAAGGGTTGATCTCATTTTCGAAAAAACCGGATGCAGGGAGATCATGGAAAAGATCATGAAAATGAAACCCGATGACATTTGTCAGGCAGTTCTTGATTCGGACCTGAAGGGCCGCGGAGGCGCCGGATTTCCCACCGGATTGAAATGGAGGTTTACATTCCAGGAGAAGGAGCCGGTAAAATATATTGTTTGCAATGCCGATGAAGGTGAACCCGGTACATTCAAGGACCGTGAGATCCTGGATCAGGTCCCCGGCAAGGTTTTTTGCGGGATGGCCATTGCCGCCAGGGCTGTGGGTGCAAAAACCGGGTATGTATATCTGAGGGGGGAATACAAATTCCTGATCCCGAAACTGAATGCACAGCTGGAAGAATTCAATACCCTGATGGATGAATTTAACCTCAATTTCAGGATTAAAATCCGCCTGGGCAGTGGTGCTTACATCTGTGGAGAAGAGAGTGCGCTTTTTGAATCCATTGAAGGGAAAAGGGGCGAACCCAGAAACAAGCCGCCCTATCCCACAACGGCCGGCTTATTTGGAAAACCAACTTCCATCAACAATGTGGAGACCCTGGTGTATGCGGTTATGATTATTAAATACGGAGCTGCCCATTTTAAAGAGTTGGGGACCAAAGATTCGAGGGGTTCCAAAGTTTTTTCAGTATCCGGGGATACACCCAAAGCCGGGATTTATGAACTGGAACTGGGAATGTCGGTAAACGAGTTTGTGGAAGAGTTCGGCGATGGAGATACAAAAGCCGTCCAGGTAGGAGGTGCTTCCGGTTTCTGCGTACCCCGGAAGAAATTCGGGGAGACTATCATCGGATTTGAGGGTGTCCCCACAGGAGGGTCCATGAAACTGTTCAATTCCACACGTTCCATGTACAACGTACTGCACAATTACCTTGATTTTTTCACAGAAGAATCGTGTGGACAATGTACTCCGTGCCGGGTTGGATGTCAGCAACTGCTGAAAGGAGTTGAAGCGGTAAAGCGTGGAGATAAAAACTCCAAATATCTGGATGAGCTGGTCAAACTGGCCAAAACCATGAAAAGGGCTTCCAAATGCGGACTGGGACAGTCGGTTGGAAATGCCTTCGGGTCCATCGTGGAGAACTTCAAAGAAGAGATTATTTACTAGTAGGAAACAGATCAAATTAGATATCATGGTTAACTTATCAATCAACGGCATGCTGGTAAAAGTTCCTGAGGGAACCACCATTCTTGCTGCCGCAAAACAACAGAATTTCAGGATCCCCACTCTCTGCAACCACGATGACCTTTGTGTGGCGGGTAATTGCAGGGTATGTGTGGTAGAGCAACTCGGGGCGAAGTCCCTTCTGGCTGCCTGTGCCACGCCTGTTAGTGAAGGAATGCAGATTCTGACCAATTCCCTGAAGGTGCGTGCTGCGCGGAAACATGTGATTGAATTGTTGCTTTCGGAGCACAATGCCGATTGCACCAAATGCTACAAGAACGGGAAGTGTGAATTACAGAATTTGTCCAATGAGTTCTGTGTGGGTGACCATCTGTTATTGGACCTGATCGACCTGAAGAACTATACCATTGACAGGTTCTCACCTTCCATCCAGAAGGATGATAGTAAATGCATCCGTTGTCAGCGGTGTGTTCGTACATGCGAGCAACTCCAGGGGGTAAATGCACTTACGGTAGCCTACAAAGGAGACAAACAGAAGATCAGTACCTTCGAAGGCCTCTCCATGTCCGAGGTGATCTGTACCAATTGTGGACAATGTATCAACCGCTGTCCAACAGGTGCGCTGGTGGAACGCACCTACCTTGACGAGGTGTGGGATTCTATTCTTGATCCTGAGAAACATGTGGTTGTACAGACAGCTCCTGCAGTCAGGATCGGTCTGGGTGAGGAACTGGGTCTTCAACCGGGAGAACGGGTCACCGGCAAAATGGTAGCTGCCCTGAAGCGTCTCGGATTTGACTCGGTTTTGGATACCGATTTCTCAGCCGACCTGACCATCATGGAGGAGGGAACCGAGCTGCTGACCAGGCTGAAAAAGGCGCTGGTGGACAAAGATCCCGATGTGGCTTTGCCCATGACCACCTCTTGTTCCCCGGGATGGGTCAAGTTCATTGAGCATACCTTCCCGGAGTACCTCCCCAATGTTTCCACCTGTAAATCGCCCCAGCAAATGTTTGGGGCCTTGGCGAAAACATATTACGCCCAGGTAAGGAAACTGGATCCGAAAAATGTGGTCAGCGTTTCGATCATGCCCTGTACAGCAAAGAAGTACGAGGCCAACCGTCCGGAAATGCGTTCCAGTGGTTTCAAGGATGTGGATTATGTACTGACCACCAGGGAGCTGGCCAGGATGATCAAGCAGGCCGGTGTGGACTTCAACAAACTGAAGGAAGATAAATATGACAGCATCATGGGTGAATCCACGGGTGCTGCTGTTATTTTCGGAGCTACCGGGGGCGTTATGGAAGCAGCCCTTCGGACAGCTTACGAGATCGTTACAGGCAGGGAGGTACCCTTTGAGAACCTGAACATTACTCCGGTCCGTGGCATGGAAGGAATCAGGTTCGCTTCCGTAAAAATTGAAGACTGCAAAAAGGAGTGGAATTTCCTCAATGGTGTGGAACTCAAATGTGCTGTGGCTCACGGACTGGTTAACGCCCGGGAGTTAATGAATGGGGTGAAGAGCGGGGAAATTCAGGTTCATTTCATTGAAGTGATGGCCTGTCCGGGCGGCTGTTTGGGTGGTGGTGGTCAACCCATTCCAACCAACGAAGAAATCCGTAGAAAAAGGACCGAGGCAATCTATGCTGAGGACATGTCCATGGAGATCCGGAAATCCCACGAGAATCCTGAAATAATTGCGATTTACAAGGAATTCCTGGGAGAACCGCTGGGTCATAAATCCCATGAACTCCTACATACCCATTATACAACCAGGGTCAGGTATTAG
>CAYVRK010000013.1:19396-89930 GCA_964453785.1 uncultured Bacteroides sp. | reverse complement strand
GCATTATTGGGATAATTTAAAAACCCAAAATACGATGGTGCTGAAGCCATAAAATTTTCAGCATGTGGAAGAGACATTTGCTGGATAATACTGCGGTCAAAAACCTGAACATCACCTAATACACCCATATTCATAAGACACAATGCCAGCCGTTCCAGATCCTGTATGTTGCTAAAAATACCACCAGCAGCTCGCAAAAGCGGTACTTCAAAATGGCTTAACACAGGGATAAGGATTCCATTACGTGAGATATGCCCTGTCGTGAATGATTTGCAAGCAACCTCAAATAAATCAAAGCTGGTGTTATTGAGTTTCAAAGGCTTTATCACTGCCTTGTTAACAGCTTCGGGATAGGTCATTCCTGAAAGTTGCTCAATGGCAAGATCGAGCAGGGCATAACCCATATTCGAATAAGAAAAAACTTTGCCTGGATCGATAAAGAGAATCGTATCACCTATGTTTTTAAAGTAATCATATACTCCAGTCTCATCAGATTCATTTGTATAATCAATCATACCACTGGTATGTGTAAGGAGTTGATGAAAAGTAATAGAAGATAATCCCCGGGATAATCCTTTTATTACTTTGCCAATAGGCTCATGTACGGCGATATTAGCATTCCTAAGTTCTGTTAAAATTGTAACTAGGGAATTTTTCATTGCATTTGGTTTTATTTAAGGTATACCATACAACAAGTGATTAAGTTCGCGAGGTGAGTCGTTTCTCCTAAATTACTGAATATGTGTACTTAAGTCAATCGGGCAAGCATTTTCAAAAAGTTGCATAACCGATCTCAGCACCACTTATCACATAAACCCCTGTAACCAAAACTTAAACATTATGAAATACGGAGTAAACAGGGTAACACTCGTAGGAAATGTGGGTGATGAGCCACGGGTTTCAGAACGGGAAGGGGAGGCTTTTGTGGCCAACTTTCCGCTGGCGACCAATGAATTTTACCGGAACAAGGAGGGGGAGGAGGTGTCAAAAACTGAGTGGCACCGTATCGTGGTGTGGAACAAGGGAGCAGAGATTGTGAAGAACCATGTGAAAAAGGGGGATGCACTTTATGTGGAGGGTAAGATCACCACCAATTCCTGGGACGACAAGGAGGGGAACAAGCACTACAGCACCGAAGTTATCTGTGATAACTTCCTGTTCCTTTCCCCCCGAAACAACGGGGAGACCAGTGAATAGAAGATCAGGTCTGGTCTTCTTCCCTCTCCTTCTGGCGCCTGGAATAGAAAATTGAGATACCCAGTGAAATGGCGGATATGAACATCAGTGCGACTATGCGGTAGCCGAGACTGATGTTGCTGAGGTCAACAATGAAAAGGTAAAATACGGTGATCATCACGGTAATAATGGCGAGCCATCGGTATTTCATGTTTCCGAGAACAATGCTGAGTAAAAAGAATAGCATGGCAGCAAGAGTCCAGGATAGGGTAACAAAGTGTGGTGGTACTGCCTTTTGAAGGCTGAAAAGGACCATAACAGCGCCGGCGAACAGAAATATGTTCCGGATCAGCTCGGTACGTATCTCCAGCCGTTGCTTTCTCCAATTCAGAATTCTTGCTGTAACAAGCGCCACAAGAGCGAATGAAAAGTTGATGGTATCCAGGATTTCGGCGGAAGCAAGGTAGGTGATCAACAAGCCAATGAACAGAATGGTATTCATGATCACCATAAACCTCGAACGGAACCATAAAGCCACGATGACTACCAGAAGACTCTGGATGGAGAGCAGGAGAAAAGCCAGGGGGAATTGATAGATTCCGGCAATGGTTATACTCAATGAAACAAAACTGTAGATGGCGTACAAGGCCGCTATTGATTTCCAGATTCCGCGCAGTTGCAGCCAGATGGAGAACCCAATGCAAAAGGCGGCAATGATGCCAAAGTAGATAAAGTAGTTTTCGGTAAAAAAGGCAAGGACCGACAGCGTGAAAATGAAAGAAAAACCAAGTCCGTTCAGAATGATGGTTTGATTGAGTGCATTTTTGGGAAGGTTTTCCGAGTCGGGTAGAAGTGCCAGGAGGGAATATGCGAGCGCGCAGGCAAATAAATACACATAACCCAACTGATGGATGGAGATGAATTTAAATGACTTGCTCATAAACGGATTGCCCAGGATCCAGTTCAGGTATATGAAATAGACAAGGAAAATAGAGATGATCAAGCCAGTCCACCAGCCTTTCCTGATGGCAAATAATATGGCAGATCCGGTTATGCCAACCATCAGGGGAAGCATGAAATGGGTGGATCCACTGGCAATGGCCGCAATAACCACCATCAGCCATACAATGACAGCCAGCACATGGGAGTTGTTCCTGTAAGCCATATATATCAAGGAAATGAGGACCAAAAGGACTACCGCATGTCCAAGGACGGGACTGTCTATGACTTTACTTCCCTGGAACATACAGATTCTCAAAGCTTGTATAAACAGAAGGAGATGGCCGTTGTAGCTGAAAAGCCTGGACATATAAGGGAGGGATCTACGGGTATAATATCCAATCAGGTATACCACTGCAATAGAAACAAGTCCAAAAATAAGGGAGATGATCTCCTGGTTGTTTTTCTGTAAAAATTGCGACAGAAAAAGAATGCCAAAAAGAAGGACAATATTCCCCAGCCATGCCATGCCATATTCGCCGATTCGAGATTCTATGACATCGTCATGGATTGTGGCTTTCCCGAGACCTGATTCGTTCGTTACGGTTTGTTGGGTATGAGATCTGCCTAATCTGTAAAAGACCGGATCAGTCACATCTTGTTCAATCCGGGACATGCGACTTTCAAGATCTGCGATCCTTTGTTTCAGATGAACGATTTCTTCATTATCGGGACGATTACTTTCTTTCATCATATCTGCTTAAGATTCAGAGTTGTTCCTGCTTTTTCCAGGGAGGCAACAACCATATTAAAAATGCCAGAATCAGGAAAGGGAGGATTATCCAGACTATGGCCATAAATAAGCCTTCCGAACCCACCAGGCCCAGTTTGAAGCTGGTAAATCCATGAAATCCTTTGGAAAATAGCTGGCCTCCGATAACCACGTTCCAACGCATGAAGAAAATGCCTACCAGTACCATCAGACCCGTTGCAATGTAGATGGGCCTTCGCACCTGCTCTCTGACTTTTATGATCTGCAGCGTACCAATGCTGACCATTGGAATAACCATGCCCAGTGTGATCTGCAATCCAAACAGGGTAATGAACAATTTGCCATTCACAAGCATATGTAATATGTCAAATGATTCCTCTGCTTCATAAATCCGGTGTACCTGGTCCAGCGATTCCAGTGAGAAATCGAGGATGAGCATATAAAGCAGGTATTTGGCCACCATGTCAAGGCATGCCATATCGATTTTGACTTTGCGGATCCATGAGACGATCATGTACAGCACCATGACCAGCGCTATTCCGGATACCATGGCAGAGAAAAGGAAAATGACAGGCATAAGCACAGTGGACCACCATGGATTTGCTTTGATGGAACCAAAGATGAAACCCACGTAACCGTGAAGAAGAAAGGCTGATGGAATGCCGATGACAGTGATGATATAGCCAAGCCTTTCATCCCACTTTACGGCTTTTGGTGAAATGTCATTTACTCCCAAACTCAGAATTCTGTATACCATACGCATGATCCCTTTTTTCTCCTTTGACCATATCACAAAATCGCGCCGGTAATCGAACCATATCTCCAGCAATAGCACAACCATCAGGTACCAGAGGTAGACAAATCCGAAGATAGCCATGGCCGATTTTCCATGGGGGGTGATCATAATTTCATAGGCTCTTCCGGGGTGCCCAAGATGGGAGATCAGGGGAAGGGGAGCACAAATCAGAAATGCAAGGGCTGTGACAAGTGCCAGTTGGTAGGTGGGTCCCAGGACTTTGATCTTGAATACCCTTTCAAGGGATGCCAGAATAAATGCGCCTGCGACCAAGCCCGTGATATAGGGATACAGGACAATGAGAATACCCCATTGAAGCGATATCTCGTTGGGGTAGATATAACCATCCACCATGGACAGCATTTCGTAAAGATGTTGTGTATGATCTACCATTTCAACTTACTTCAGCAGTGAGGGCATTATAAAACAGTTTCGAACCGGTATTCAAATGTGGTTTTAATACCTGATAGTTATGTTCCCGCAGGAATTTTACAAGGTCACTTTCCCGGTCCCTGAGATTCCCATATATTCTGGCCTTGGTGGGACAAACTTCCATACAGACAGGAGCGAGACCTTTTGCCAGGCGATGGTAGCATAATGTGCATTTATCAGCCACTTTCTTTACGGGATGTAAATAGCGGCATCCATATGGACAGGCCTGGATGCAATAGCCGCAGCCAATGCAATACTCCTGGTCCACGAGAGCGATTCCATCCGGGCTTTCATAAGTTGCTCCCACCGGGCAAACCTGTGTGCAGGGTGATTTGGCGCAATGGTTGCACATCTTGGGTACAAAGAAGGTTTTAAAAATCTCCTCCTCAGGGGCAGATTGTTTAAACCCATCAATCCCCCCGTTCGGGGATTCAATTTTTACCTCCCCATTGTTTAATACGGTATACTGTTCAACCCAGGTGCGGAAATAGAAAGGTTCCTCCGGCACATGGTTCTCTGTTTTACAACCCCTGGCACAGAGCCCGCAACCGATACAAAGGCTGATGTCTATGCCAATTCCCCACCAGGGGCCATCTTCGGGAGGAGGGTCTGATGCCATGAGAAGCACTTGAAATGGCCTGGTTACAGAGGTAAGAAGCAACGCTCCTGCTGTAGTAGCGGAAGCTTTTATGAATTTTCTTCGCGATGAATTCATTCCATTCCCTCCCATAATGCATGTGGATTATGACACTCTATACAATTCGATTTCTCGGTGTGATGTGTATGTAGATCAATTTGAAAAACAACATCTGAGGGTCTTGAGGTATTGATGTCATGGCACCGGCCGCAAAATGCCCTGCCGCTTTCTTTAACAATGTTATCCGGCTGTGGATCCTCCACATGTACACTCCCAGGTCCATGACAGACCAGGCAGGAGAGGCCGGCATGCATCTCACCTTCCAGTTTCTCCCATATATCATCGTGACAGGCAATACAGTCCTCCTTATCCGCATAGACTGCCTCTTTTGAAGCAATTTCCTGCAACGAATTACCTCGATAATATCCGTACTGTCCAAATGATTCCGGAATAAGGAAATGCCTGACCACGAGAAACAACCCGATAAAGATGATGAACAGGGGAATGAGTCTTTTCAGTTGCGAAGGCATGATATAAACTGCATTAAATAATACATAAAATAAGTGAATAATGATACAGAAAAAACAGGACAATCATTATCTTTGCAGTATAGAAGTGTTTCTATATCAATCTATTTAGAATTATACCAAATAAGAATAATGAATTCAATAGCACCCACAGGAGACACCGGTATACTGAAAAGCAACAGGCCGGTTTATACATTGGGCGTGGCCTCCCAGCTCTCTGAAATCCCCTCCCACTCCATCCGGCAATATATCGACATGGGGCTGATTATTCCCTATAAGCTTAAGTCGGGTCGACACCTTTTTTCTCAGAACGACATTAAAAGACTAAAGTCAATACAGGTTTTGATACGTGATCACGGACTTAATTTTGCGGGTCTCCGAACGCTGATGGCAGTTGTTCCGTGCTGGGCCATCCGAAAGTGTTCAGAAAGTGACAGAATTTCCTGTGATGCTTATAAAGAGAGCTTCCAGCCATGCTGGGAAGCCTCTGAAAAAGGGAATATTTGTAAAAACGAGAATTGCAGGGATTGTAAAGTATATGCATCCCAGGTTCTGAGTGAGGGATTGAAACCGGTACTCCAAAAACTCCTCTAGGTCAATCCCGGTAGGCCTCCAGGGGTTCGCATGAGCAGACCAGGTTCCGGTCTCCGTATCCGTCATTAATGCGGCTTACCGTTGGCCAGAATTTGTTTTCCTTTACCCAGGGAAGGGGGAAGGCTGCTTTTTCACGGGAATAGCGCTTATCCCAGTTTTCTGAAAGGAGTATCTCTGCTGTATGCGGGGCATTGCGGAGTACACTCTCCTCCACCTCCTGCTTTCCATCGGCAATCTCCATAATATCGTTGTGTATGTCTATCATGGCCTGGATAAACCGGTCCAGTTCAGCCTTGGATTCACTCTCGGTGGGTTCCATCATCAGGGTACCGTGCACAGGGAAGGAAAGGGTAGGGGCGTGGAAGCCGTAATCCATCAGCCTTTTTGCAATGTCGGCCTCTGTGATGTCAGCAAGTGTCTTGAATTTCCTGCAATCCAGAATCATTTCATGGGCCACAAAACCTTCGCTCCCTTTGTAGAGGATGTCATAATGATCCTTCAGTGATGCCGCTACGTAGTTGGCGTTCAGGATGGCAATGCGGGTGGCTTCCGTAAGGCCTTTTCCACCGAGCATTTGGATATACGCGTGGGAAATACCCAGGATTCCGGCGCTGCCATAGGGAGCTGCAGCCACAGCATCGATACCTTTGATCCCTCCGGTTGCCACCAGAGGATGGGTTGGCAGGAATTCCACCAGGTGGCTGGCCACACCAATGGGACCTACACCCGGCCCTCCTCCTCCATGGGGAATGGCAAAGGTTTTATGCAGGTTCAGGTGGCAGACATCCGCACCGATGTAGGCCGGACTGGTGAGGCCCACCTGTGCATTCATGTTGGCCCCGTCCATATAGACCTGGCCCCCGTTCTCATGCACCATATTGATGATGTCACGGATGTTGTCTTCAAATACACCATGGGTGGAGGGATAGGTAATCATGATCGAAGAGAGCTCTTCTTTGTGTGTCTCTGCCAGCTCTTTCAGGTGCCGTGAATCAATGTTTCCGAATTCATCGCAATCGACCACTTTGACCTGCAGTCCGGCCATCACTGCGCTGGCCGGATTGGTCCCGTGAGCCGAAGCCGGGATCAGAACGATGTTCCGGTGGGCTTCACCACGATCCCGGTGATAGGCCTGGATCACCATCAATCCGGCATATTCCCCTGAAGCGCCCGAATTGGGCTGGAAGGAGATGGTATCAAAACCGGTGATCTCCTTCAAAGCGGATTCCAGTTCATTGATCAGCTGGTGGAATCCTTCGGTCTGTTCAATGGGCACAAAAGGGTGAATGGTGGAAAACTCAGGCCAGCTCACAGGCATGAGCTGGGTGGCCGCATTCAGCTTCATGGTGCAAGAGCCCAGAGAGATCATGGACTGGGTCAGTGAGATGTCTTTTCGCTCCAGCATCCTGATGTACCGCATCAGGTCTGTTTCCGAGCGGTATTTGTTAAAGATCTCCTGTTCAAGAATGGGTGACTGCCTTTTAAATGAGGGAGCAAAAGCCTCAGTTGGCTCCAGTGTTTCCTTGAAATGCACAGCCTTTTTCACTGCAAAAGCGAATATCTCGACAATCTCATTGAGCCTCTCTTCATATGTTGTTTCATCGGTGGACATTTGGATCAGATTCTCAGCCGGGTAGTAGAAGTTGATCTCCTTTTCAGTAGCGAGTTCCCGGATGGTTTCATGGGACATGCCCGAGGGCAGTTGGATCAGCAGGGTATCAAAGAAATCTTCATGAACCACTTTGTATTCCAAGCCCTTTAATTGTGCAGCCAGGTAGGCAGCTCCGGTGTGGATATTGGAAGCGATCCGCTGTAAACCTTCGGGACCATGGTACAGACCATACATCCCTGCCATGCTGGCCAGCAGTGCCTGGGCCGTGCAGATATTGGATGTGGCCCGCTCCCTTTTAATATGCTGTTCCCTGGTTTGCAATGCCATCCTGAGAGCAGGTCTATCATTCACATCGATGGAAATGCCGATGATCCTGCCGGGCAAATGCCTTTTATAGTCCTCCCCGGTGGCAAAATAGGCCGCATGCGGTCCGCCGTAGAACATGGGTATCCCGAAACGCTGGGTAGACCCCACCACCACATCCGCACCCCATTCACCGGGAGGAGTGATCAGCACAAGGCTCATGGGATCCGCAGCTACAGCAACGGCAATATCCTTTTCGTGGGCAGCGCTGGTGAATCCGGCATAATCTCTGATGGCACCGTCTGCGGCGGGATACTGGATAAAGCATCCAAACAGGGAATCATCCAGGGAGACATCCGAATAGGCCCCAAATGAGAGCTCAATTCCAAGGGGCCCGGACCTGGTTATCAATACGGATTTTGTCTGGGGAAAGATGTTCTCATCCACGAAAAACCTGTTTTTCCCTTCCTTCACAGCAGCCCTTGACCGGGCATTGAACAACATGATCATGGCTTCAGCAGCAGCCGTAGCTTCATCCAGGAGTGATGCATTGGCAATTTCCATCCCGGTTAGGTCCATGATCATGGTCTGGAAATTCAGCAGGGCCTCCAGCCTGCCCTGTGAGATCTCAGCCTGATAAGGAGTATATGAAGTATACCAGTTGGGATTTTCCAGGATATTGCGCTGTATGACAGACGGGAGGTTGGTGTTGTAATATCCAAGCCCAATATATGAATTGAACATCTTATTTTTACCCGCAATCTCACGCATTTTCTGCAAGTATGCATGCTCATCGATTCCTTCAGGAAGGTTCAGCGATTGTTGCTTGAAGATGGAGGAAGGAATGGTTTTTTTTACAAGTTCATCCAGTGAACTGACGCCGATTTTCTCAAGCATCTCATCGATTTCCGGCTGGCGGGGGCCAAGGTGACGTTGGCTAAAACTGTCTTTTTTCATGAAGCCAAATATAGGTAAAAGGGACTTCAATTTTTATATCAGAAATCATGTTATTCAACGGCCCTCAGGAAAGGATTGGTGCTTATTTCTTCACCGATGGTTGAAGAGGGGCCGTGCCCGGGATAGACCACTGTTTCCGGGGGCAGAACCAACAGACGGCTTTTAATGGATTTAACAAGTGTGTTATAATCACCTCCGGGCAGGTCGGTCCTTCCGATGCTTCCCCGGAACAGGGCATCTCCGGTGATTATAAAACCACCTTCTCTGGAATAGAATGCAAGGCTTCCCGTAGAATGTCCGGGCACATGAATGGCCTGCAGGAAATGATTTCCGACAGGGATATGCTGGTTGTCTTCGATGAATTCGTCAATCCCGTTGATGGGTTCCACGCTCCATCCGAAAAGGTCACCCATGAGGGGAACATTGGCAGCCACCCTCAACTCTTCGTTGTGAGCCCGAATGGCACATTTGTATTCCGATTTCATATGGTGTACGCCCAGCACATGATCCACGTGGCAGTGTGTATTGATCTGCCCGGCAACAACCAGCCCTTTTTCGCTGATAAGGGATTCCAAAGCGTTTTGTTCCTCAGTGGAATAGAAAGCTGGATCCACTACCAGGCAATCCCCGGTTTCATCCCACACCAGGTATGTGTTCACCTGAAATGCGTTGAATACAATGGCCTCTGTACGAATCATGCTATGCGTTTTTCCCTTTCAGTAGCGGAACAAATGAGAAGAATCCATGTTCACTTCTCTGGTAAACATTTTCCGCTTTCCTGTAAACCTTTGTCATTTTCTGACCCGAGGGGCCTCCTTCGGGGATCACAAGGATGCCCCCTACAGCCAGCTGGTCCAGAAGCTGTTGTGGAACTTCCGGGGCTGCGGCTGTGACCAGGATCCTGTCAAACGGTGCATAGGAAGGCAATCCTTCGTAACCGTCTCCATAAAAAAAGACAGGTTTGTAATGAAGGGGTGCAAGGGTTTTCTGTGCATCCAGGAAAAGCTGCCTCTGGCGTTCAATGGTATAGACCCTGGCACCCAGTTCAAGCAACACAGCGGTCTGATACCCCGATCCGGTTCCTACCTCCAGGACTTTCAGGTGCCTGGAAACCTCAAGCAGTTCAGTCTGAAATGCTACTGTATAAGGTTGGGAGATGGTCTGCCCGGCGGCAATTGGGAATGCTTTATCCGTGTAAGAGTGGTTTACAAAACTACTATCCATGAACAGATGCCGGGGTACCCGGTCCATGGCCTTAAGCACATCCTCGTTCCCGATCCCTTTTTCCTTTATTGACTCTATCAGCTTCTTTCTTAACCCTTTATGGCGAAAATTATCCATAGTCCCTCTTTGAAAATTCAAATATAGTTTATATTCTTGAACATATTTGGCCAATTTTTTTATCCATCATGCAATTATTTGGTTTGATTTGCAGTTATACTAGGAAGAGCTTTGCTACTGAATGAAGAACCAAGGGAACCAACGCCTTCTCTACATTGTTTTTGACTTCATTGCTGCATCCGTGGCATGGATTCTGTTTTACCTATTCAGGAAGGTCCAGATTGAGCCACAGGTCTTTGGCATTGATATTCCAATTGCCCTGGGTCCCAGGTTCTGGGCAGGAGCCATTGGCCTCCCGTTTGCATGGATCATATTTTACTATTTTACCGGGTTTTACAACAACGTTTTCAGACGTTCCAGACTGGATGATTTTGCCCGCACCTTCATGTCATCTATGTTTGGTGTTCTGATGATTTTCTTTCTTCTGATCCTGGATGATACCATTGTGGATTATACAAATTATTACAGCCTCTTCTTCACCCTTTTCCTGCTTCATCTGACCATTACCCTTATTCCGAGAATGATTATCACCGGTCGGACTGTACGCAGGGTCCATCAACGAAAACTCGGATTTAAGACCGTGATGATCGGAAGCAATGAAAATGCGGTGGATGTTTACATGGAGATTCTCGACCAGAAAAAATCCAGCGGGCACGAAATCCTGGGATTTATTAATTTACAGGAGAAGGAGCATTACCAGTTGCAGGACCATATTGCCCACCTGGGAGGACATGAAAACATGGAGGCCATCCTTCGTGATCTGTCCGTGGAGGAGGTGATCATTGCTCTGGAACCATCCGAACATGGAAAGATCGGGGATATTATCAACCGCTTGTCCCTGCTGGATCTCCGCATCAGCGCTATCCCGAGTATGACCGATATTCTGGCCGGTAAAGTAAAAAGCTCAACGATTTTTGGTACTCCTTTGCTGGAGGTGACCCATGAACTGATGCCGGCATGGCAACAGAATGTGAAACAGATGCTTGATATTGTACTGTCTGTTGTTTCCCTGGTTATTCTGACACCCCTGATCATCTTCCTGATAGCCGGAGTGAAGCTTTCTTCCCCTGGCCCCATATTTTACAGGCAGCAGAGGGTTGGAAGGTTTGGCAGGTATTTCCACATATACAAGTTCAGATCCATGTATCACAAGGCAGAGGAGAATGGGCCTGAACTATCTTCAAAGCACGATCCCCGGGTCACGCGCTTCGGTCAGTTTATGCGCAAACACCGGCTGGATGAGATTCCGAATTTCATCAATGTACTGAAGGGAGATATGGCACTTGTGGGACCACGTCCCGAAAGACAGTACTTTATCAATAAAATTACCGAGCAGGCTCCTCACTATGTACACCTTCATAAAGTGAAGCCGGGCATTACCTCATGGGGACAGGTCAAGTATGGGTATGCAGAGAATGTGGAGGAGATGATCAAGCGGCTCCGTTATGACATCCTTTATATAGAAAACATGTCTCTGTTTGTGGATCTGAAAATCCTCTTCTATACGGTGATTACCATTGTAAAAGGAAGGGGAGTATAGCAAAGCCATACCCCCCGATCCAAAACGCTTTTGATTTTTCTCTATTGCAGGCCCCTGCCTTTCAGCAGCGGTTCAATGGTAGGTTCTTTTCCCCGGAAATTCATATACATTTCCATCTCATCAACCGAACCTCCTTTTTCCAGGATATTCTCCCTGAAAGACAGGGCTGTCTTGCTGTCAAACAAAGAGGTTTCAAGGAAAGCATTGAAAGCATCCTTATCCAGAACTTCAGCCCAGATATAGCTGTAATATCCGGCTGAGTAACCGCCGGCGAAGATATGGGAGAAGTAAGTAGGACGGTAGCGTGGAATGATTTCCTTGATGAGACCGATCCTGTCCATGGAGCTCTTCTCAAATTCATTTACATTCACTTCATATCCTGCTGTCAATGTATGAAAGTCCATATCCAGGATGGCAGCAGCCAGATACTCAACGGTTACAAAACCCTGGTTAAATTTGCCCGCTGCTTCCAGCTTATTGATCATTTCAGCAGGGATCATTTCGCCGGTTTCATAATGTTTGGCATAAGTTTTCAGGACATCGGGATGAGCAGCCCAGTTTTCCATGATCTGAGAAGGAAGCTCAACAAAATCCCTTACTACAGCAGTACCTGATGTAGTGAGGTATTCACATTTGGTCAGCATGGAATGGAGGGCATGACCGAATTCATGAAAGAAGGTCTGTGTCTCATCAAAACTCAGCAATGCAGGCTTTCTTCCCGTGGGGCGGGTAAAGTTCATAACGATCATATGAACCGGAGTTACCTTTTGGCCGTTTTCCACATGGGCCCGACGAATAGAAGTACTCCAGGCACCGCCTTTTTTTCCTGGCCTGGGATAGAAATCCATATAAAGGATTCCCAAATGGGAACCATCCTTCTCGTTTACTTCATAGGCCACTACCTCTTTGTTGTAGACAGGAAGATCCTTGCGCTCCTCGAAAGTCAGCCCATAGAGCTTGTTTACCACACTGAAAAGGCCTGCTTTCACAGCCTCAAGGCTGAAATAGGGCCGGACCTGTTCTTCGTCAAGATCATACTTTTCTTTGCGGATCTTTTCGGCATAATACCACCAGTCCCACGAGGCAAGTTCGAAATCACCACCCTCTTTATGAATCATTTCCTGCATCATGTTTGCCTCCTCCTTGGCTTTTTTCAGGGCTGGGTCCCAGATGGTCATCAGGAGATTATATACATTGCCAGGTTCCTTGGCCATCCGGTCGGCGAGCATATAATCCGCATGGGTTTTGTATCCCAACAGATTGGCCCTTTCTATCCGAAGCCTAAGAATTTCCTGGATAAGTGCCTTGTTGTCGTATTCGTTGTCGTTGTTGCTTCGGCTATACATGGCTTTGTAGATCTTCTCCCGAAGTTCCCTTTTTTCTGAGTACTGGAGGAATGGAATCCAACTGGGTTTTTGCAATGTAAAAAGCCATTTTCCTTCGAAACCTGCTTTGGAGGCAGCCTCTGCTGCTGCTGATCGAACCGATTCGGGAAGGCCGGCCAGTTCCTCTTCATTTTCAAGAAGCATATGGTAACTGTTGGTTTCCTTCAGAAGATTGTTCCCGAACTCAAGGGTGAGCATGGATAGTTTTTCATCAATCTGTCTGATTCTGGCTTTGCCTTCTTCATCCAGGTTGGCGCCTCCGCGTTCAAAAGACTTGTAGGTTTTTTCCAGGACCCTGGCCTGTTCGGTATTGAGATCCAATGAATCACGAAGGTCATAGACGGTTTTCACTTTCTGGAAAAGGGCCTCATTCAGCATGATATTGCTCTGGTGGGCCGATGTGATCGGTACCAGCAATTTGGCAATGGAATCAATCTCCTTGGTTGTTTCGGCTGACAGCAGCCTGTAGAAAACGCCGTCTACCCTGCGCAGGATCTCCCCGCTCTGGTCCAGGGCAGCAATGGTATTTTCAAAGTTTGGCGCTTCCGGATTGGCGATGATGGCCTCTACCTCTGTCTCCTGTTGTTTGATTCCCTCTTCAAAAGCCGGCAGGTAGTGCTCATTTTTTATCAGGTCAAAGGGCGGTACACCAAAAGGTGTAGCGTATTCGGATAAAAATGGATTCATGTTTTCATGTTTGCTTGTCTGGCACCCTGATGTCAGGATCAGGGAAACAGCAATAATTGCTAATATTTTTCTCATTAGAATACAGATTTTGAGTTTAGTGGGCCAAATATAGACAAAAAAAGAAAGGGCTGTTGTGTCGAGCAACAGCCCTTTGGCAGAAACCTAAAGATTTTGATAACGGTGAAATTGCAATCAGCCAGGAAAACAGAATCTCATTAGATTTTATCTGTTTCAACCACCCGTCCAAGAATATCCGCGTAGGGCATCATCAGGTATTCCCTGCCCTCGAATTCCAGTTCGGTGCCTGAGAAATTCTTATAAAAAACCACGTCGC
Organism: uncultured Bacteroides sp.; assembly: GCA_964453785.1. GTDB lineage: Bacteria > Bacteroidota > Bacteroidia > Bacteroidales. The sequence goes on along the minus strand of CAYVRK010000013.1, from coordinate 75,898 downwards.
CAACTGCTATTTCAGGATCTTCAATCCCGCTTATAGCCAGTACTTTGGCAAATGTTGGTTTCACTTTGGCTGTATCAGGAATAATGATGCCCGATGCGGTCTTCTCTTCGGAAGCTTCTAATTCAAGAAGCACATGTTGATTGATTGGCTGTAACTCTTTCATCTTAATTGTTTTTTAGGTTTACTAATCGAGTTGAACTCACTGTATTTCAAGCAGCTGATTGATCCTGGGCTTATCAAACCCCACAATCATCTGCCCGTTAATTTCTGTCTGGGGCACACCTTGCTGACCACTCTTTCTAACCATGGCCCCGGCAGCAGCTGTGTCAGCGGCAACATTGACTTCCCGGTATTTCACATTTTGCTGATCCAGGTAAGTTTTTAGTGTGGTGCACCAGGAACAGGAAGGCGTTGTGTACACTGTAACCTGCCTGGATTTTCTGCTGCCATCTTCCATAGATGTTCCAATCTCCCTTCCTGAGATGATTGAATCATAGGATGAACCGGTCTGGCAACCTTTGATGATGTTTACCACCCTCTCATTTCTGAAGACCACCAGGCTGGGAGCTGTGTCAACCCCGAGTTTTTCATGGATATCCCGGACCCGGCTCACATCAGCAGTAATGATGGTGTGCCCATCGTCCGATTTGAGCCCGCCGATCCGTTTCAATGCACATTCACTCTGTTCGGATCCACCTTTGTACAGAAGCAGAAATGCACGTTCCGTGCCGGACAGATGCTCTTCCAGTTCACCATAAGATTGTACTGCGATTTTTTTCATCCTTTTGCTTTGACAATTAATTGCGCAAAGAAAAGAAAGGAGGGAACGCTGTACAGTAACTTTAGTCACATAAGGAAGAGTAATCGATCCGTCCCCTGGAGAGAACCACCATTCCCTGCTTTTCCATCTGTTTCAGCAAGCGGGAGATCACTTCACGAGAGCTGTTCAGTGCCAGGGCTATTTCCTGGTGCGAACCTTCATATATGGTGGTTCCGGTGGATTTATTCCTGTCTGTAAAGAACTTCTCCAGACGTTCGTCCATTTTCATGAAAGCAATGCTGTCAAGGGCATCGAGCAATTCATCAAAACGCTTTTGCATGGATCTCATCACGTATTCTTTCCAGGTCTGGAAAAGGGTCATCCAGCTGTCAAGCAATTCAACCGGTACCAGGATCACTGTGGTATCTTCCTCTGTAAGCGCCTTTACCCGGCTACGTGTCCGGTCCATGCAGCAAATCAATGAAACGGTGCACACCTCTCCCGGACGGAGGTAATAAAGCAACAGTTCATTCCCCGCTTCGTCGGTCCTGCAAACTTTGATCAGTCCGGAGATGACGATGGGAAAGGACCTGATGTACTGGTCCTCCCTGATCAATTCCTCTCCGACGGAAAACTCCTTGTAGGTGCCCGATTCAAGAATGGCGTCCCGGAGCCCCGATTCAAAAAAGGGGAATCGCTTCTTGACAATCTCCTCGATCATGAAAATAATTTTAGCCGAAGGTAGGAAGAAAATCCCTATTTGAAAGGTCTTCTGCTCCGGATGGGCCCCGGCCCCTTGGCCTGTGCCGGGGATTTTTTTCGCTGCAGCATTCTCCCGTAAAACATCAAAAGGATACCGGCAATAAAGGGAGCATATACAGCCAATGCAGGCAGGTTCACAGCGACGAGTCCGAGATTGAATAGGATGGTGACGATCAAGCCGCCAATGGCAAAAACCAGCCCCACCCGGTAAAGCTGACCGGCAATGTCTGTTCGGCTGACTGTAACCGTCTCTTCCAGCACCTTTTCATCCACCTGCCTGATCAGATTGCTCACTTCGGTCCCGGATAAACCGGAATCCAGAAGTTCGGCCCGTATCTCGCTGTAACTTCTCCCTTCCAGCTTTTGGCGGGCCAAAGCTTCTATCATATTTTCAGGATTCTCTTCCATCCGGTTTATGTGATCTGCCAAAGGTACTACAGGAGACTTCAAAAGTCAAATTCAGAAAATCTGAAGAATCACCGTGCGTGATCATGAACAATATTCCCGTATCACTGTTTCGTTTTCAAACCCTAAAAAATATCATTAAGTTAAAAGAATTCAAGAAGTTTATTAGCAGGGGAAATGTCATGGAAATGGCCGTTGGTCTGATCATGGCAGTATATTTTGGAGCCATCATAAAATCGCTCGTTGACCACATCCTCATGCCCCCCATTGGGATGCTGCTTGGAAACGTGGATTTTTCAAACCTGAAAATCGTATTAAAGGGAGCTACCATGAACGGTGATTTTGTGGTTCCGGAAGTAGCCATTGGCTATGGAATGTTCCTGAATACCATCATCACATTCATCATCGTTGCTTTCGCAATATTCATGGTGGTAAAAGGATACAACAGGATGAAGGCAAACATGGAAAAGAAAGAGGAAGAAGCCCCTGCAGCAGTTCCGGCTCCTTCAAAAGAAGAAGTCCTTTTGACCGAAATCAGGGACTTGCTGAAAAAATAGTCAAATTATTTGCCAAGGAACTTTCTCCTGGTTCCTCTTGTGGCATTCGATGCCTTGATGTTGCCGCCTCCCCAGGTGAGCCCGGATTTACGTTCCCTGGGTCCGAAAGAGATGGGGGACCGCTTCCCGGATTGGGATTGTCCGGGTGAATCCCCGGACTCAAGCTTCTCCCTCATTTTCCTGTTTTCCCTGCGATCCAGCAAATTTATCAGAAGGAATACAGCCAAAGTTGCCGCAATGAGTACTGTAATCACTACCTTTTGTTGATCCAGCTGGTGGGTGATCCAGGAGAAAACCACCACCACCAGGGTTACCAGGATCATGAACAGGCGGATGATTGATTTCATGGTATAGGGGAATTGGTTATTTGTTAATTTCCAGCAGGTTGTGTTGGATACGCTGAAGGGATTCCATGAGTGTGGCTTCGGGTTCAATGGTATTGTAAATCCCCCAGAAGAAGGGATCAAAATCAAAGGGCTGGTCCGCAAGGACCGTATTGATTTTGACCCGGTCGGCTGCCTGGATTTTCATTTTTTCCCCGGGGATTATATCGGTAATGGCCATCTCGATGGTAATCCTGTAGCGGGCACCCATCCATTTACGCTTTTTGCGCACTTTCATCTCCACTTCGGCCCGCACCTGGCTCACATAAAATTTCCCATCAAGTTTCCTGTAATCCGCATGATACCTTGCCAACATGGGCCTGATATGGATGCGGGGTGCCCGGCTTACCAGAAACAGGCCGGGTTCCTTATGAATCAGCTCCGGATTATATTCAAAATCAGCAGCCAGGATGGCCAGGGTTTCCTGGTCCAGGTAAATTTTACCACGGAACATCAGGTCTGGTATTTGACTTTTCTGTTTGAAGCTGATCACATATACCAGCCTGTCCCCGTAGGTCATCATATCCGTAAATTCCAGGTCATACAGGTCCGCGAAGTTTTCGGAAAGAAAATCGGGCCGGTCCTTAACCACATCCAGGCTAAGGGATGAGTAAATCCCGGATCGCAGTTTGATCAATACCGTATCTTCAGTGGAGGTGTCTGTAATCTTTCTTCCTTTTCGGATCCTTACATTGTCTCCCTGTGCATAGGGAGAGTAGGGCCCCTTTGCCACATCCAGGACTGCCTCCGAAAAAATCATGCAGTGGTCATCGCGTCTGACCGATTCCCTGTAGTAAGCTGTCATGGCGGCATGATCCTGGGAATAGTTTTCAGGGATCCTTTTAATGGCTTCTTTTAATAGTGAAACAGGGTCAGTATACCTGATAATCACTTCCTGGAGGGGAATGGTCTCCCTTTCCATCCTGATGGTCAGATCCTGGTCAACCGGATAAGTTACAGGAAACAACAGGTTTTTGTATCCCATGTACGAGATCACCAACAAAGGGTCCTGCAGGCTGGAAGGGATCTTGAATGAAAAATCACCTGTCTCATTGGTGACCGACCCCAGGGAACTTTCATACAGGGCGATGGTTGCATAGTCAAGGGGTTTTCCTGAACGTTTGTCCACAACCCTCCCCTTCAAAATGGACCGGTCTATCTCCATGGCTACAGGAGAAGGGGGCACATCATTTGTCTTGTATATCACTATATTCCGCTCGATTACACGGTATTTTAAGCGGGAATCGTTCAGCAAGGTGTCCAGCGCTTCCTGAAGCGGCACCCTGTCTGCCTGAAAATGGACTTTATCATCTCCGGAAACCAGGGCAGTATTATAAGTGAAGTAATAACCTGTCTGAAGTGTTAACTCATCCAGAATCCGGTTGATGGTCGTGCTTCTGGCTGAAAGAGTTACAGTTATATCGGGCAAAGAATCCTGGCCGGCCAGGGTAAATGATACACCCAGGATCACTATCTGTAAAAGCTGGATCGGTCGTGATCCCATAAACTCTTTTATTGATTCAGGTAATATTGATCCTCCTTTTTACTGACGTTTAACCCGAATGCTGTTCCGATGGTTTCCAGGATGGCATCAATGGATTGTTGCCGGTAAGTGGAAGTAATCCTCAGTTCTGACAGGGAAACATCTTCCGAATGAATGATCACATGGTATGAATCCTCCAGTTCCCGGAGCACATGATCAAGGTCTTCATCTATAAATTTAAAATCTTTTGTTTTCCATGAAATATAATTCGGATCGGACTGTTCTGAACTGGACAGGCTTACGGGTCCGATATGACCAACTTCTCCAGGCTGCAGGGTAATGAATTCAGCTGAATTTTCCATAGATACCTTCACTTTGCCGGTTTCTACGTATACCTCCACAGTTTCTTTCCCTCCGGCCTCTTTCACGTTGAATGAAGTACCCAGCACCGAGACCACCACCTTGCCCGAGCAAACGGTAAAGGGGTTGGCCGGATCCGACATCACTTCGAAAAAGGCTTCTCCCCTGAGTTTCACGGAACGACCCTGGCCAAATTCTTCGGGATAGCTGATTTCAGCCCCCTCATTCAGGAATACCCGGCTTCCATCGGGTAAATCAACAGTACTTACGCCTTTTTCAGCAACCTGATAACGGGTAGAGACCTCCGCCTTGTTGCGGGTAAGTTCAAGGTATAAAGTGGGTATCCCGATGGCGAGAATCAACAGGATGACTGCAGCAATTTTCAGGTTGGGAGTATACAAGCGTTTCCTGAACACCGATTGCTGATCATCCAACAGCCCGTCGCTTTCAAGCCGGCTGTAAAGCTTTTCCCAGGCTTTTCCGGAATCCCTTATGGTTGGATTTGCACTAAAATATTTCCAGCTTTTTTCCATTTGATTTAATTCTGTTTGTAGTTGCGGATTCCTCTCCAGATTATTCCTGAATGCAATCTCCTCTTTCATACTCATCTCACCGGCCAGATAGCGGGCCAGAGAGATCCATGTTTGGGTGCTCATTTTCATATCAAATTATGCTTCACCATATTTCTGCAGGCTGTTTTTTAAAGCCCTGAGCGCTTTCCCCATGTTGGCTTCCACCGTTTTCACCGAGATGGAAAGCTTCTCGGCGATCTCTTTGTATCTCAGACCTTCCTGCCTGTTCATGAGGAATATCTGCCGGGTCTTTTCAGGTAAGCCTTCCACTGTTCGGGAGACCAGGTCTGATACCTCCTGAAATTGCATCTCCTGGGAAGGATCCTGAGACGAACCCTCCAGGTCCTGCACCATTTCATCCTCCAGCCTGAACTCCCTCCTGGATTTCCTGAGTACCATCATCGAGTTGTTATATACAGCCCGGTACAGGTAGCTTTTCCAACTGTGTGTAATTCTCAGGGATTCCCTGTTTTTCCATATATTATAGAACACATCCTGAACAACTTCTTCGGCTGTTTCGTCCGAACGGACGAGGCTCATCGCGTATCCAAACATACCCTGATAATGCATGTGAAAAAGTCTCTCAAAGGAACCGATATCCCCTTCTCTTAACTTCCTCAGCTGATGTTGGTCTTTCAGGATCATTTTCATTTAAATAAAGCGCTGTCCTGGCTTGATTGGACGTGGGAAGGTAAAGTTACACAAAACTTCAGACAGCGCTTTAGGGACTATTCTCTCTTCAGATATTTGCGGTTTAATCTGCGGATGGCGCTTTCGATGGACTGGTCCGGTTCGATCACATTGTATCCGCCCCAGAATCCCTGATCGAAGAAAACATAGACCATGTCATTCATCACATCACTGCTCTTAAACCGGTCTTTGTTAGCAAACTTTTCGATACCTTCATAGCTGCGGTCTGTGATGGCAATTTCCGACATGGCAGAGTATGTGGTATTGAATAGCTTCTTATGCCAGTCCACATTAAATTTTACCTCTGCACGGGCATAGCTGAAGTACCAGTGGTCGTCCTCAATGGTATACTTAACTCGATAAACTGCTTTCTCAGGTAGGATATCCATCCCCATGGGTTTTCTCTGAATGAAAAGCCGGGCAGCCTCTTCTTTGTTATCCGTATTCAGCTCGAATTCGGCTTCGGTAATGGCCAGTTTATCCATATCAATATAGAGTTTGCCCTTATAATAGGGATCATCCACAAACGATTTCTGATTGAACGTGACCACGTAATGAAGTTTATCATTGATGGAGATTACATCACTCAGATAGAAATCATAGATTTTTCCATATTCAATGGAAAGAAGGATGTATGGGTTTTTAACCACGTCAAGCAGCACGGAAGTGGAGGGTCCTCCCTGGAGTTTAAACAGTACTGTATCCATTTTCTCAACATCGGCACTTTTCCTCCCTTTAAAAAGCCTGACCTGGTCGGTCTGGAAGGTAGTGGCATAGGGACTTTTATAAATGTCCACAACAGCTTCTGAAATGGAGGCATAACTACGTCCCCGCTGAATGGTCTCCCTGTAAAAGCCCCTCATCATCATGGGGACCTGACTATAGTTGTTCTTGATATTGGCAAGGACGTCCGTGATCAAATCCAGCGCATCTTCAGGTCTGATGGTAATCTCCTGAAGCTGAACAGCGCTTGGATTGAGTGAAATGGACTTGGACCTGTCACCCTTAAACTCGCTCAGCTTAACGGTCTTGTTGGCATATCCGATATAGGAGATCTTCAGTTCGGATACACGCGCATCTTTGGCAATCTTAATGGTAAAATCCCCGTCAATGTTGGTCACCGTGGCAACGTTGCTGCCGGCGGCTTCCACCGTGGCAAATGGAAGTGTCCGCCCGTTCATGGCATCCACAATCTTTCCCTGATAGACATCGAATTCTGTGGTATCGATGATTTCCTCTTTTTCGCCCATGGCGAATATGGAGGTAGTACTGAACAGGATCACTGCCACGATCCAGGCTCTGCTAAATTTGGCTGTTGTTTTCATATGATATGATTATTAATGGTATTTTCACGCTCTTTAATATCAGGATGCACAAAAGGGAATTTACCCTATGCGCTGATCTGTTTTTTTTAGTAGAGAGAATTGCCTGCAATGAAATGGACCAGTGAGAACATTCCATCCCAGAGGGGGAAAACCGTGGTGGTTACAGGAGCCAACAGCGGTCTGGGATTTCAGACTTCCCTGGCGCTGGCCAGAAAGGGAGCCAGGGTGATCATGTCCTGCCGGAACATGGAAAAGGGTGATATGGCCAGACAGAAGATCCTGGACGAACAACCTGAAATAACTCCCGAATTGCGGTACCTGGACCTTTCCAAATTGTCTTCCGTCCGCTCTTTTGCTGAGGAATTCCTGTCAGCCCAGGGTGGTCCCCATCTGCTGATCAACAATGCAGGACAGATGGCAACACCCTATATGAAGACTGAGGATGGATTTGAAATGCAATTCGGGGTGAACCACCTGGGTCATTTTGCGCTGACGGCACTTTTATGGCCCGGTATGCAAGATATTCCAGGGGCCAGGATTGTAAGTGTAAGCAGTATGGCACACCATTTTGGCAAGATCAGATTTGGTGATATACACTGGGAGAAAGAGTACCATAAATGGGGAGCTTATGGAATGAGCAAGCTGGCCAATCTTTTGTTCATAAAGGAGTTGTCTCGACGATTGGGTGAAAGCAAATCAGATATCCTGGCCCTTGCTGCCCATCCGGGTTATGCCGATACTTCACTTACGACCAGCAGCATGCTGCAGGTCGGTTCAAAATGGAAAGCGGGTGCTTTTCATCTGGTGAATCGAGTCATCGCTCAGTCGGGCGAAATGGGCGTTCTCCCCTCACTCTATGCTGCTACTGCCCCCGGGGTAGGGCAGGGGGACTTTTTTGGCCCCGCCGGATTTTTGAGTCTGTGGGGATGGCCTGGTCCTGAAAAACCCAATCCGGGCCGGGTAAATGATATTGCTGCCAGGGAGCTGTGGAAATTGTCAGAAGAACTCACAGGAATCAGCTTCAATATCGTATCAGTGGCATAGTATTTGCATCTTTCTGTTTGTCAAACCAAACACTGCAACCATGAAAGGGAATCGCATGTTTCTCGTTCTGTTTTCGCTTGGATTGCTTGCCGGGTGTGGGGCACCGGTGAGGATCTATAACGACATAGATGAATCCGGGTCCTTTGAAAGTTACGCCTCCTACAATTTCCTGGAATTTACCGAGGGTAACAAGAAGACCATTACCGATATGGAACTGGAACGGATCAAGGTGGCCTTTGCCAGGGAAATTGAGCAGAAGGGGTTGAAATTTTCGGAAATTAATCCTGATGTATCCTTGCAGATCACCGTGTATCACCGTCTGGCGATGACGGGTTACTATTATTACCCCTACAGGCATAATTATATGGAACGTGCCATTGCGGTTGACATGTACGACAACCATACCCAGAAGCATGTATGGCATTGCGCCGCTGTTGGCGAACTGGACTATGACCCCCAGGCAAGGGCGGCAAAATTGCCAGAACTGGCCGCTGAGATTTTCAAGAAATATCCGCTTGCACCTGCCAGTGATATTTAGCGTGTAAAAGTGGCGTAGTAATCAAGGATGGTTGTTCCGTCGTCGGTTACATAGTTGAGCTGAATAGATCTGAAATCACTGGCTACCATTCCTTTTCCATTTACACTAATGTCAGATATGGCCTGGTTGTTTATTCTGAGCGTATCCCGGGTCAGCTCCGAGAACAGAAATTCATTTTCTCCCTTGTTATGAAAATTGACAATGATGTATCTGTTTTCTGCATCATGTACCTTTTCAATTTCAACAGGATACTGTCTGAGGCCGGCATGGACAGAGGATTCATTGCAGGTATAGATCCCCGCGATGGAGCTGTAGTCCAACGGTTCGTTGTTTCTGTCACATGCAAACATCAGCAGCGGAATACCTGCCAGCACAAAAAACCATTTACTTGATTTCTTCTCCATTTTCATAGTTCAGCGTTTCCACAAGGTTTCCTGATTCATCAAATGCCCGGGCTGTTCCGTGCCGTAATCCATCCAGAAAGGGGATCGTGGTCATGATTCCTCCGGATTCATAATAGGTGGTCCAGACTCCTGTTTTTTTGTTATCGAGGTATATTCCTCTGTTCTTTAGTTTTCCCGATTCGTAATACATCAAAAACTCCCCGGTGGCCAATCCATCCCTGTAACTCCCCTTCTGTTTTATTTCTTCGTTGGGATGATAGATCATCCAGTCACCTTCAAATTTCTCATTCACATAGGCTCCTTCGGTATAGAGCTGGCCATCGGGGTAATAGGTCCTCCAAAGGCCGGTTTTTTTTCCTTCATGGTATTGTCCGGTTTCCTGTATAACCGGTACTGAGTCATTGGTCAGCAAGTCAAAAAACATGGTCCACTCGCCTTCGATCAGGTCGTCTTTAAACGTGTAGTGATTCATGGGATTACCGGAAGGGTAATAACCCTTGAAGGGGCCGTTCAACCGGCCATCCTGGTAGTAACAGATCTTTTGAAGGGTACCATCCTCGTATTCCTTGTAGAATCCTCTGAACTCGCCCTGGTACTTCCCATTTTCCAAGCTGGATAATTCCCGGATTTTCCCGTTCTCAAAGTAAACCTGCTGTGGCCCATTTTCCAGGCCATTCAGGTAATTCCTTTTTAGACGCATATTTCCGTTTTCGTGATAACAAACCAGGACACCATTCCGCTGTCCTTTATGGTATTCCCCCCTCTCATTGAGTTTTCCGTTTGGGTGGTAGATCTGTACCTGACCATCCAGAAGATCATTCTTGTATTCGGCTTCCTGGTATACAATTCCGTCCGGGTAGTAATAAAACAGGGTGCCCTGCAACACACCGTTGACATAGGGTAATTCCTGCCGGATGCTGCCGTCTTCATAGTAATCGTACCAGGTACCATCCATACTTCCGTTTACATAAGAACCTTGCTGCCATAGGGTTCCGTCTCTGTAGAATATGGAGTAGACTCCTTGCCTGATGGTGTCGGTTCCGGATAGAGCATATGTGTATGTCTCCCTTACCAGTTTATGATTCATATCCCAGAAGGAGGTATAGACCTCCTGAGAAAAAATAATGGCATTACCTAGAAGGAGTGTGATTGTGATATAGCTACGCGGCATCATTCCACATGAAGTAAAATCTGGGCTCCTTCAATGGGTGCACGATGACCATAATCCAACAGGAATGCAAGTGCATATTGTCCGGGTTCGGGATTCTCCGGCAATGTAAGTACAACCTTTCGTTGATGGTCCGGATAGATGGATACAGCCACCGGATTGAATTTCTTTTCTTCGGCTGTTTCCAGGTTTGCCAGAGCCAGGAATACCTTGCCTTCTAATATATTATCTCCGGTATTGACCAGAATCGCTTCAAAACTTCGCAGCCCTGACAATCTGCTTTCGACTTCTTTTAATTCCTTTACAGAACCCTGAAAGTTTTGGTTCGATCTGGGACTTTGTTTTACAAGGACAACGATCCTGGGCACTACGATTACCCCGGTTGAAAGTTGTTTGTCGGCCTGGTAAGCTTCCTGCTCTTTCGCCACCTGGACCTGAATCATTCCCCATCGGGTGTTGAATCCGGTTTTAGGAACGGTCATGATCAAATCAACTTCCCTGGATTCATTGGGATTCAATTCAAAAAAAGAGGGATTGGTGGTCAGCCAGTCGGCCAGGGTCCGGTTTGTAGTGCCAGCGGGGACCGATCTTTTGGCTCCCTCTTCGTCTAATTCATAGTCCACAAGGTTAAGTACAAATTTTTGTTTTTCATTCCCATGGTTTCTGATGGTGAGGGTCTGGTTCTGGTTTTCTCCTGGATTTGCATCAAAGGAAACCAGCACCGGAGCCACCTCAAAATCCTGGGCATTTCCAATTATCACCCATGTTAAAAGCAGATTAACCAGCAAAAACTTATGGTTTGTTGAAAAGAATTGCTTATTGGTCAAAATTGTCCTCATTTATTATTATATTTTAGTTCAAAATTACAAGGGCCAATACGATTAGCAAATTATTATCAACCCATTTTATAAATTAAATCGAAAAGTTATGAAGAGAAAAGTAATAATTATCGCAGGAATGCTTGTCATTGGAGTGGCAGGCTTTTCCCAGGCAGTTAAAGACAGGCAGGTTATTCCTGTGGCGGTCAATCTTAACCAGGTGCTTCGAATGACCATTACCAATGGCGGCAACATTGAGTTTGTGTTCAATTCAATTGATGATTATCGTCTGGGACTATCCGGGGATGCCGGTACTTCAGGATCTGCCAACCCCGCTTCTTCCAATCCTTTTTATGTGACTGATTTTACGGTGGCTGCTTCCACCAGGTGGGATTTAAATTATGGATCGGAAGAGCTGACATTCATTGGGACGGATGATCCCACCAATACCCTGGATCTTGCCAATGTAGGATTTACACTTACATCCAACGGGACACATGATTTTGAAACTGCTGTTGGACAGGGGACCACACTGACAGCTGAACTCTGGAGCGCACCAACTGTCAATGGAACGGAGGTTGCAGGTCTTGAAAACTATCCCACCTTGCTCATTGATGACAATACCTTTGGTGTAGGCGGAGATGCCAACGCAGGAGATGGTACGGACAACTCATTTCAGATTGTATGGAGATGTGGAACCGGACCGGTTGAGGCTGGAGCCGCTCCTCTTCCGATGATTGATGTGAGCCTGCTTGACCAGGATCCAAGTCCGGCACCGGACAGGTATGTGACCAATGTAATCTTCGAACTTGGAGTTAACGTACTGTAAATCAAAGTAACAGTGGAGCCAGCTCGACTGGTCTATACATAAATGGAATAGTCAGCCTGAGGTTGACTATTCCTGTTTTACAAAATCGAAAATCATTCAAATTTGTAATGAGTTTTTTCCGCGTCGTCTCAAAATTCTGGGTGGTCGTTTTCCTGATTGCATTCTCCCAGGGGACGGTGGCGCAGGAGTGGAATTATGCCCGGCTTGTTTTGATCTATGGAGGAAACATCCCGTTTAATTTTAATTCCTTAAAAAAGTATTCGGAAGGTATAGAAATTGAGAACGGGACTATTCTGGGTGTGACCCTGGCCGATTCAACCCAGCCAGGCAGAAACCTGACAGGATTCGACCTGAACGTACAGGCTTTTAACGGTGCAACTGAAATTACCGGTGATGCCAACAGCCTTGATCTGAATACGATTCGGATCAAGGCTGAAAGCTTCCAGGGTTTTGGCCCGGGCTTTACAAGCCCTGGATATATTGATCTTCCTCCCGGATTCGAGTTGCTTTGTTCATATACTGATCCGGATGCAGTGTTTGATGACCTGGTTTGGAGCGTCCACCAGCTGGCCATATCATACCAATGCGGGATGCCGGTGGCTGCAGGAGGAAATGGAAGTCTTTTGGGGGAACAACCCGATTATTACGTTGTGGAAATAGAGCTTGAACTGGTGCCCACAGGGGGTGGGTTCTGATAAGAATCGCAGCAGGAGTATTGTACCGAATGATGAAGGTGGATCAAGGCAGAAAATACACCAAGAAAGGTGTCCCCGGAATGGTCCTGTGGGGCCTGATGATTCCTTTGTTGTGTCTGCCTGGACTATCCCTTGCACAAGTATCCACGCCGGACAGCCTCCTTACGATGCAATTCCTCCGACCGGAGGTGGTGTTGGAAAAACCGGGATCACATTTTAATGTTCTGGAAATCAAGAATAATGGCAGGAATCGCATTTCCGGAATTGTGCGAATTGATTGCCCGGATTCATGGCGCATGATTGGAATGGGAATTGATACCCTGAATCTTGAACCTGGTGGATATAAAATGATACCTGTCAGGGTTTCCATTCCTGGAAACACCGTTGGTGGGGTCTCATATGTGATAGGTGCTGAGTTGTTTGGTAAGGATTTATACAGCTATGCCAATTCATATGTATCCATCCAAAGGAAGTCAAAATGGGATATGAGGCTGGGTACAAACCAGATTTACATATCTGATTTCAAGCCTTATGGAGAGGTAAATGTATCTCTGTCCAATTCAGGAAATTCCAATGAACTGGTGAAACTTTCTCTGGACCTGGGAGATTTGTTGGAATTCCGAAGTGAAATTCAGGCGGATAGTTTCCTTTATGTGGACCTTCCCGCGTATGCCGATACTTCCATCAAATTGGTGATTCAGCGTAGGGATGATCTTTCCTATTCCGAAAAGAAAGCGCTGAACAACAATTGGAGGGCCGCGACCCTGGACATACACGCTTCCACGTCCAATACTTCCAAGTACGGCTCAATCAGGGCAACTCCGTTGGAAAGTGAAATCATCAACTCGCTGCCTTTTTATAATGCACCGCTCAATGCTGAGCTTACAGTGTATAACCTGCTGTCGCAGCAAAGAAAAAAAATGTCGGCAAGGGTGTTTGGCCAGGTATTGTTTCCCGGAACCCAGGAACTATACTATTCACTTGGTTATTATAACCTTTATTTCGATGCTGATATGAACAGGGAGATTGACCTTTACCAGCAGCTGCGTTACTCAATCAGGTATATGGATCAGAATACAATGGTAATGATCGGGGACAGGCTGGGTACGGGACAGTTGCACACATTAACCGGAAGAGGGATCAGTGCCACCCACCAGCTCAACGACAGAAACATGTTTTTGCTCAACGTGATTCAAAACCCATATGGCGGAAGTATTGGAGGATTTGCAGGTTATGGAGGATACCTGGGCAATGTAGGCGTTAATACGGGTGTCACTCTTGAAACCACAACCCAACAGTTGTACAGTCATGCCACATGGCATTTGGGAGGCAACTACCAGTTAAATCAGAGACACAGTTTTCATCTGCAGACGGCCACATCCCTGAGCAACTTCAAAGCCTCCAGCTACACAGAACATGACACCACTGTTCTGGGATTCGCATACCAGTTCATTTACAGATACAGGGGAAACCGGCTCCTGATCAACTTTGATAATACCAATACCCTGTTTACCTATATCAGGAACAGCGGGATCAACAGGATCAATTTTTCAGGCAATTATAAAATCACTGAAAAACTCCTGCTTAAGACCATGTACTACCGGAGTGATTATACCTCCACCAAGTATCCCTATAATTTCCTTTATCCACCCAATGTGAACATGAATGAAAACGCACGTATCCTGTTCTCAGTTCACAGGGGCAGGGTGGTGTATCAGGGTGGACCCAGATATTCAGGAACCATACGCAAGATGTATGTGATTAACGGGGATTATCAAACTGGTTATTACAACTACCAACCAGGGATTTTGGGTTCGGTTTCTTTCAGGTTAAAAAACGGACGGAGCATCTCTCCTCACGCCAGTTTCAATACCATGTTCTACAGGTATGACAGGGGTATTGAAGTGAATGAAACGTCCAATATGGATTGGCAATGGACCTACACCGTCGGGATCAACTATTATGATCAGGCTTTTAAGTTGAATGCATACTATACCTCCGGCGATGTAACCGATGTTTATCGCAGCTCGGTGGTAAACAATACTCCCCTGGTGAATCAGGCCTTCCATATACGGCCATACTACGAGCGTTATTTCTTCAAAGAGACTCTTCGCGTGAGTGCATTTTTGAATTACTCCTACTATATGCCTTCCATGAGGGAAAACATTCTTTTCAACCTCACCGGGAACATCCATGTGCACAAGACCTGGGATTTTTATGGCAGTTTCAATATTTACAGGGTAAGCAGAAGGGATGTGGATGTGGGTAGGATGACAAGCAGGGATGTGAATCTTTTCCTTGGTGTCCGGAAAGCTTTTGACATTCAACAACCCAGGATGGGTTATGGTGATCTAACCATCATAGGTTTCAACGACCTGGATGGAGATGGGATTAAAAGTGAAGAGGAAAAACCAATTTCAAACGTTTTGGTACAAATTTCCAGGGATCCTGATAAGAATGTTGAAAGCAGAAGCGGCTTTGTTGAGGTTAGTATGATTACAGATCCGCGCGGGGAGATTTTTTACGAGAGAATCCCTTATGGCGTTTATGACCTGTCGCTTATACCACTTTCAAACCTGGAGAACCTCTATTTCCTGAACGGACATCATCAGACCATCGAGATCAACAATGATATGGTTCACTATCTTCCTCTTGTGGAGAGTTATAAAATCAAAGGGAGGATTATCATTGACAGAGATCCAAATTCCAATGAGGGGACTGTTTCACCACAGGGTATCAGGGTGACTGCAGTGGGTGAAAACGGGGAGACATTTTCTACCCTGTCGAGTGGTTTTGGTACATTCGTTCTTGATTTGCCCCGCGCCACATCCTACGAGGTTAGTATCTACAATGTTTTTGGTGAGAATTTCAGACTGGAACGGGGGAGCTACAAAGTCCAGTTTACAGACAACAAAATCATCAACCTGGATTTTAAATTTGAGGAACAGCGGCGGGGTATTCAGTTCAGAGAGGGGGAGCAACTTTTTCCGTTTGACCTTGGAAACGGAGAGGAATAGGTGCTTTCATTCCAAATGCTGCATCCCAACATTCAGGTATTCTTGTCACCACCATTTTTCTTTCCAAGCCGGAAATCCCTTTTTACAAATTGGATAAAATCCCTGTTGATTCTTTTGCTGTCCGCTTTGGGCATTTTCAAAAATCGTTTTAGCAAGCTATTGTCAATCAGTTCGGTGATCAGGAAGAGCTCACAAAGGGTGATGTATAGATCCTTCAGGTCGAAGGTGTAGAATGGCTTGATGGTCAGGTAGTCCAGAGACCCACCCCAGAAGGCATTATCAATCAGGTTGGCTGCAAGCCCCGCCAGAAACAGGTGTATGAAACCATTGATCCAGAAACTGTTCCTTTTTCGTTTCACATAAAACCGCCACACCTCAATGAATACAATTCCGATGATACTGAACAGGATGATGTTCAGCAGATGAGAACCATCCTTGAGGCCAAGCAGCACCCACAGGTATGAACCCAGTGTGTTTTGGGTGGGTTGAATATAGAATACGGGAGGGATCAGGGGAATGGACATGGTTTCCCATTCCAGGGAGAACAGAATCGCTTTGATGCCCTGATCCATGCCAACTGCTGCAACCAGAAAGAGCCAGTTGATCCCTTTTTTTACCCGGAAGAGTTGTGAAAATCCAGTTGCCAGGAGTGCAATTCCGGAAAGAAAAAGGCCGGGAAAAAGAAAAAATTTCCAGAGGTATTCGAAATCCGTTACTTTACCTGACAAAGAATAGATTACCATGACAATCACCCAGATGGTGAAAAAAAGCACGGCGTTCCTAAGGTATTTATTGTCCATTTGTAACCATTTATATCAGTTGGATGAAAGTAATCAAATTTGGAATAATAGAAATCTTTCTTTTATTTTGACCCTGAATAATAATTGAACATGATACAGATTCGCACAAATTGGTGGTGGCAAACTTTTTTCCGACAAGCCGGAGATTAGGATCTGCCTCTTTGTGCATCATAAAATAAAGGGCTTCCACTTCGGCGGAAGCTTTTTTTTTTGTCTTAAAACAACAGAAATGAAGAAAATACCAGTCAGAGTCGAATCCAGAAAAATTCTGGCAGACATCATCACACCAGTGAGCATTTACCTGAAAATGAGAGATATTTACCCGGGGTCGCTGCTCCTTGAAAGTTCGGATTATCACAGCAAGGAGAACTCCTTCTCCTTTATCTGCATGGACCCGCTGGCAGAATTCCAGGTTCATAACGGGATGGCAATGATCATGCTTCCCGGGGAGGAACCGCTTCAGACCATCATATCGGAAGAAAATAATGCAGTGGATCAGTTGAATGCTTTTGTATCATCTTTTGATGTCACTGCCGGCGGGAAGGATATGATGGTGGACGGCGTGTTTGGTTATTCCACCTATGATGCTGTCCAGTATTTTGAGGATATTTCGTTCACATCTCCCATGCCCGAAAAGGAGGAGATACCGGAGATCAGGTACAATTTTTTCCGGTATGTACTTGCCATCAACCATCTGACCAATGAGTTGCTTTTGTTTGAGAATATTGTAAACGGAGGGGAGAGTGAAATTGACTCGGTGACATCCCTGCTCCATAACCGGAATATAGCTACCTATGTTTTTGGGGTCACAGGATCTGAATCATCCAACCTGACCGATGAAGAGTACCGCCACATGGTTGTGAAAGGAAAAGAACATTGTTTTCGGGGCGATGTTTTCCAGATCGTACTTTCACGCCAGTTCTACCAGTCTTTTACCGGTGATGAATTTAATGTTTACAGGGCACTGCGTTCTATCAATCCCTCTCCCTACCTCTTCTATTTTGATTACGGCAGTTACAAATTGTTTGGCTCCTCACCGGAAGCGCAAATCGAGGTCAAGCAAGGGAAAGCCTATATCAATCCCATTGCAGGAACCTTCAGAAGGACAGGGAATGACCGGGAGGATCAGGAGCTGGCCAAAAAACTGGCTGCGGATGACAAGGAAAATGCAGAGCATGTGATGCTGGTGGATCTGGCAAGGAATGATCTGAGCCGGACAACCAGCAAAGTGACGGTTGAGTTTTATCGTGAGATTCAGTTCTATTCACATGTGATCCATATGGTCTCCAAGGTTTCAGGAACACTTCCGGAGGAGGCCAATACCATCAGGATCATGGCCGAGTCGTTTCCGGCCGGTACCCTATCGGGCGCTCCCAAGTATAAGGCCATGGAACTTATCGATAAATACGAAGGGAAGAGGAGGGGTTACTACGGCGGGACCATCGGTTTTATACGGTTTAACGGGGATATCAATCATGCCATCATGATCCGTTCGTTCCTTTCACGCGATCATGTGCTCTATTATCAGGCTGGTGCGGGAATTGTTTCTGAATCTACCGAGGAGGGTGAACTTCAGGAAGTAAACAACAAACTGGCAGCCCTGAAATCGGCCATTGAAATGGCACGGAAAATAAACAGTGATAAATAGAAAGCAGATGAAGATATTGGTTCTGGATAACTACGATTCATTTACCTACAACCTGGTCCAGTATATCGAACGGGTGCTTAAAAGTCCGGTGGATGTTTTCAGAAATGACCGGATTTCCCTGGAAGAGATCGGCGGCTATGACAAAATTCTCATCAGTCCGGGCCCCGGGATTCCTGAAGAGGCGGGAATCACCCTGGAACTAATCAGGAGGTATGGTCCCACGAAAAGTATTCTTGGCGTATGCCTGGGCCATCAGGCCATTGCCGAAGCTTTTGGCGGATCCATTGCAAACCTTTCCACTGTGTACCACGGTGTGATAGGGCAGATGAAACAGATTATTCCCGGGGATTACCTGCTGGAGGGAGTTCCCGTGGAATTTGATGCCGGTAGGTATCATTCCTGGGTGGTGGAACCGGAGACTTTACCGGAGGCATTGGAAGTCACGGTGGAAAATGATGAAGGTTACATCATGGCTCTCCGGCACAAGGAGTATGATGTCAGGGGTGTTCAGTTTCACCCCGAATCTGTGCTGACTGAATACGGGGGAAGGATCATATTAAACTGGGTGAAAGGAAAAAGGTAAAAGTATGAAAGAGACCTTACAGTACCTGTTCGACCATAAGACCCTGGGAAAAGAGGATGCCAAATTTGTCCTTACAAACATGGCACAGGGAAATTATAATGATGCGGAGATTGCCGCTTTCATTTCGGTTTATCTGATGAGGAGTATTACAGTGGAAGAACTCGCCGGATTCCGGGATGCCCTGCTCGAACTGTGTACACCCGTTGACCTTTCAGAATTCAATACCATCGATGTATGTGGCACGGGCGGGGATGAGAAGAATACGTTTAATATCTCAACACTCACCTCCTTTGTCGTGGCCGGAGCCGGAGAGAAAGTAGCCAAACATGGGAATTACAGTGTCTCATCGGCATGCGGCTCTTCCAATGTACTGGAGTATTTCGGTTATAAATTTACCAGTGACAGTGACAGATTGAAAAGGGAGATGGACCGCTGTAACATCTGTTTTCTGCATGCGCCCCTTTTTAATCCTGCCATGAAGAACGTGGCTCCGGTGCGGAGGAGTTTAAGGATCAAAACATTCTTTAACATGCTCGGACCCATGGTCAACCCGTCCTTTCCACAAAACCAGATGGTGGGGGTCTTCAGCCTCGATGTGGCGAGGCTCTACAACTATCTATACCAGGAATCGGACAAGAAGTATTGCATTATTCACTCGCTGGACGGATATGATGAGATTTCCCTTACAGGGCAGTTTAAATCCTTTACCATGCTGACCGAGAGAACACTTTCCCCGGGAGACCTGGGTCTGAACCGGGTAACTGCGGATCAGATCTTTGGCGGTTCAACCGTAGAGAAAGCAGCAGGGATATTCCTGAAGATACTCGAAGGCAAAGGGAATAGAGCCCAGAATGATGTGGTGATTGCCAATGCTGCTTTTGCACTCTATTGTATGGATGAAAGCAAGGGGCTGGTCAGCGGGATCGAGAGGGCGAGGCAATCACTGGAGTCGGGTGCAGCCCTGAAAGCTTTTAAACTGCTGGTGGAGGGAGTGTCATGAATATTCTGGATGCCATTGTGGCACATAAGAGGATTGAAGTGCTGAAAAGGAAGAAGGGCACACCCTTGTCAAAACTCGCTGTATCACAGTTTTACAGGAGGGAGACCAATGCCATTGAACTTCCGGAACCAGGGCAGGGGATTGGAATTATTGCTGAATTCAAGCGAAGATCACCATCAAGAGGACCTATCAACGAGAATGCAAACCCGGTTGAAGTGGCCAGTGGTTACAGTTCTGCAGGTGTTGCAGCCATGAGTATATTGACAGACCAACATTTCTTTGGAGGCTCAATGAATGACCTGACGGAGGTCAGGAGTACACTTCCTGATCTCCCTTTGCTTAAAAAGGACTTTATCATCGACTCTTACCAGGTCCACGAAGCAAGTGCCTGTGGGGCGGATGTTATTCTTCTCATTGCTGCCATCCTGGAAAAGCAGGAGGTGGCTGATCTGGCTGGTGTAGCCCGTTCCCTGGGACTTCATGTGTTGTTTGAAGTACACGCGGAGGAGGAACTTGAAAAATATGATTCCTCTATTCAGTACGTCGGAGTAAACAACCGCGATCTGACAACCTTCAGGGTGGATACAAACCGGAGTCTTGCGTTGATAGGTAAAATGCCCCCTGGGGTTGTACCGGTATCGGAAAGCGGCATCAGCATACCTGATGAGATACTGAAGCTTTCAATGGCAGGATTCAGGCTTTTCCTGGTGGGTGAAACTTTTATGAAAGGAACCGAACCGGGACTGGAGTGCAGGACATTTATTGACAACATTCGACGCCATGGCTGATTCTCTGAAAATAAAAGTATGCGGGATGAAGGA
This sequence comes from uncultured Bacteroides sp., assembly GCA_964453785.1. GTDB lineage: Bacteria > Bacteroidota > Bacteroidia > Bacteroidales. The sequence goes on along the minus strand of CAYVRK010000013.1, from coordinate 55,236 downwards.
CGCTGGAAACCTGGAAGAGGTTTGCATCCTGAGGCCTGATTTTGTCGGATATATTTTTTTCAGGGGTTCCCGAAGGTTTGTGGGAGATCAGCCGGACCCTGTTCTGTTTGGTATCCCGGATAACAGTATAACACGAGTGGGCGTTTTTGTGAATGAACCGCTTATGTCGGTCAAGCGAATTGTGGAATCGGGCTGGCTTGATATGGTGCAGCTTCACGGAAATGAGACACCGGATTACTGTAAATCGCTTGTGAATGAAGGAGTCCATGTGATCAAGGCTCTTGATCCTGAGGTGCTGGGGAATCAGGATGCATTGAAGGCATATTACGGTGTGGTACACTACTTCCTGTTTGACACACCCGGCAAAGGCCATGGGGGAACGGGAAGGAAATTCAACTGGGACCTGTTGGAAGGATATTCCCTCCCCGTTCCTTTCCTGCTGAGTGGGGGGATTGGTCCTCACGACGGAGCTGCAATCATGAATCTGGATCAGATGTGGTTCCATGGCGTGGATGTGAACAGCCGGTTTGAGCTTGAACCCGGAGTAAAAAATGTGAAGCAGCTCGAGAATTTTATGAGAGAAATTAGAAAAGACTGAATGATGGATTATCAAGTGGATCAAAGAGGCTTTTACGGAGATTTTGGAGGAGCTTATATCCCTGAAATGCTTTACCCCAATATCAAAGAACTGGAAGAGAATTACCTTTCCGTAATTGAATCGAACCAGTTCAGAGAAGAATTCACCATGCTTTTAAAGGACTATGCAGGCCGCCCCACACCCCTGTACAGGGCCGGCCGGCTTTCCGGTCATTATGGTACAAATATCTATCTGAAGAGAGAAGATCTCAACCATACCGGAGCCCATAAAATTAACAATACCATTGGCCAGATCCTGCTGGCAAGGCACCTTGGAAAAAAAAGGATCATTGCAGAGACAGGTGCCGGACAGCATGGTGTGGCCACAGCTACTGTATGTGCACTCTCCGGTCTGCATTGTATCGTGTACATGGGTGCCCTGGATGTGGAGCGCCAGGCGCCCAACGTGAAGAAGATGCAGATGCTGGGGGCTGAGGTGGTCCCTGTCCACAGCGGTAACAAGACCCTGAAAGATGCAACCAATGAAGCCATCAGGGACTGGATCAACCATCCGGTGGATACCCACTATATTATCGGTTCGGTGGTGGGTCCCCATCCCTATCCCGATATGGTGACCCGTTTCCAGTCGGTGATTTCAGCGGAGATGAGGCCCCAGCTTGCTGAAAAAACCGGCAGGGAGATCCCCGATTACATCATTGCCTGTGTGGGGGGAGGAAGCAATGCTGCCGGCGCCTATTATCATTTCCTGGATGATCCGCGGGTGAACCTGATTTCGGTGGAAGCAGCCGGACTGGGTACGGACTCCGGGTATTCGGCCGCTACCTCCCTTTTGGGCAGTTCCGGGATCATCCATGGAAGCAAGACACTCCTGATGCAGGATGAAGACGGTCAGATTGAGGAACCCTACTCCATATCGGCCGGACTCGACTACCCCGGGGTAGGGCCCCTGCACGCATGGCTGGCCCGAACGGGCAGGGCCAGGGTTCTGGCAGCTACAGACGATGAAGCCCTGAAAGCTGCCTTTTTTTGCACGCGCCAGGAGGGTATCATTCCTGCGCTGGAGTCAGCCCATGCGCTGGTGGCCCTTGAGAAGCTGACCTTCAGGAAGGATGATGTGGTCGTGGTAAACCTGTCAGGGAGAGGGGATAAAGACATGGATACGTATATTGAAAAACTTGGATTATGAGCCATCAGAATATGAACAGAATTGACCGCTTGTTTTCTGAAAAGAGCGGGGAGATTCTCTCCATCTATATAACCGCCGGGTACCCGGAACTTCATGATACCGTAAAGATCCTGAGAGCCCTGGAGAAGCATGGTGCTGATATGGTTGAAATCGGAATCCCCTTTTCAGATCCCCTGGCTGACGGACCTGTGATCCAGAAGAGCAGTCAGGTCGCACTTTCCAACGGAATGACCCTGAAACTGCTTTTCTCGCAGTTGCAGGAGATCCGCCGGTCGGTGCAGATCCCTCTGGTAATGATGGGATACCTGAATCCGATGATGCAGTATGGAATGGAGCCATTCCTTGAGAAGTGCCATGAAACAGGGATCGATGGTGTGATCATTCCCGACCTTCCCCCTGATGTATATGAATCTGAATACATGGGACTTTTTGACAGGTATGGGGTTCACCTTGCCCTGTTGATTACCCCGCATACATCTCAGGAGAGGATTCGCAACATTGCCCGGCTGTCCGGAGGATTCATTTATCTGGTGGCTGATTCGTCCACCACGGGGGCCAGATCATCTGTGAAACAGCACCAGGTGGAATACTTCAGCAGAATTAAAGCCATGAATCTGGGGATTCCAGGCCTTGTTGGATTTGGAATATCCAGTCAGGAAACCTTCAAATCGGCCTGTAAGCATGCCAGCGGTGCTATTATCGGAAGTGCATTTATCAGTATGCTGTCGGAAGAAGGCCCGCTGGAAGAAAACATAGGAAGTTTCCTGAGCACAATCAGAAAGGGACAGAGCCAGGAAATTTAAAACCAGATCAGCACTGTCAACTGGGCCATCCAACCGGTCCAGTCTGATGTCAGGATCCGCTCCCTGTTTTTGGGATCCTTCAGGTCATTGCCACCATCCCGGTCTGCCATTTTCCCCGGCTTATCGACCTGGTACCCTCCGTTCAGCCCAATGGTAAAGTCATTGAGATGAAAGAGGAACTCCAATCCTGCGGTACCACTGGGCGTGATGGATGTATATTTGTACACCACACCATCCTGGTAACCCAACACATAAAGGGTGGTGGTGATACCCATCACGGAATAGTTGGCATCCAGTTGTCCGAATACTGCTATGTCATACCATGCACCACCGAACACCGCATAAGAAACATAGGCTCCAAGCCGGTGAGAAGAGGCCAGCATGTCGGTGTTGATATTTCCTGTATAGTCGGTGTAATTGGATCTGCCTCCTGTGACAGCCAAAGCATATCCGGCACCGATTTTCAGCTCCGGACTGAGTTGTTTTACGATCCGGAGCGAACCCATTGTATACACCGGGAAAGAGGAAATAATTTTTCCCTCTACAGGGTAACTTTCCAGGAAATATTTCTGGAGGTATTTCATGTCATCCATTCTTGAAGCGTGCATCCCGAAGCCTGCCTGTAATCCAAAATTCTGGGCATGGAGTGCGGACAGCGAAGCCATAACAATCAACAGAATTCCAGTCAGCACTCTTCTCATTCTGTCCCTCCTTCCATGGTAATGGTGTATTCCAGGTCAAGGATATCGACCTCTACACCCAATATATCACCCAGGCTGTTGGTATTGGAACTGTAATAAAACGAGAGGAAAAGAGATTTTGCACCCGGTTCCACCGGCAGGGTCCCCTGCAGCCAGAATGAGTCGGTCACCACAAATGGCCCCACCAGGGTATCCGGATCATAGACAGGAGTCAGCTCGTAAACCCTGTAATTCTCCATTCCGCCCTCCACATAGTATAACTCCGCATGATCAATTTCAACCTCATAAATGATCAACAGGCTGTCTGTAACCGTGGGATCAACCATGGTATCCAGGTTGGAAGTGGCAAAAATAATGGCCGGCTCACCCGGTTCGGGATCCACAAGGTAAATTTCCTTATTTGAATAACTGCAACCAATCAGAAAAAAGGAAATTGCTGATAAAATGATGAATGGGTGGAGGATCTTCATGGAGATTCAAAAGTAGCAAAAATTATGGAAGCGGTATCCGGGACAGCCACTGCAGGTGACAAGGTAGTTACAGGAGGTTCGTTCGAGATAGACATGAATACCATCAGAAATGAAGATATTGAGAAGGACAACTTCATCGCGGATGAAATGATTGTCAGGCTGGACATCCATTTTGACAGGGATTAGCCAAACATAGTATTTATTTCCTGTTCCGCCGGGAGGAAGCGGTGGCATCGTCGATGACCCACTGGAGAACTTCTTCCATTTTCAGACCCGCATGCATCACCTGTTTGGGAACAATGCTCTCCCTGGACATTCCGGGGATGGAGTTTAATTCCAGAAAATAGACCTGGTTTCCTTTGATGATAAAATCAACCCTGATCAACCCTGAGGAATCGGTCAGGTCGTAAATACTGCTTGCAAGCTCCTGGCATTTCCGGGTAAGGTTGTCGTCAATGCGGGCCGGAGTGATCTCCTCTGCTTTTCCTTCGGTGTATTTTGCTTCGTAATCAAAGAATTCATTTACCGGAATGATCTCGGTGACCGGAAAGATGGTGAACTTCCCATCCGCCTTGATCAGCCCACATGTAACTTCCGTGCCTTTGATATAGCGTTCTACAATGGCTTCCTGGTCTTCCTTCAGTGCGACATCCAGTGCCGGATGCAATTCCTCAAGCCTTACAACTTTTACAATACCAAAACTGGAACCTCCGCTGTTGGGTTTCACGAAACAGGGGAATCCCACTTTTTCAGCAACTTTTTCCAGGTCGGTATCCATACCTTTCCGGACAAGACTGGCTTCAGGGGTGAGTACCTGGTGTTGTTTTAAATAGGTTTTGCAGGCATATTTATTGAAGGTCAATGCAGCCGAGAAATGATTGGAACTGCTGTATGAAATTCCCATGATATCGAAATACCCCTGTAATTTACCGTCCTCTCCCGGAGTACCATGGATCATGTTCCATGCAAAGTCAAATTGAATCTGACCGGCCCGACTTTTAAATCCGAAAGCATTCTTGTCCAGCTGGGATTCCTGCCCGTTATGAATCACAGTCCACTTTGGTCCTGTAACGGTAACAGTATAACAGGTATGTCCGGCACTCTCCAGCCAGCGCTTTACTTCTTTGGCACTTTTTACCGAGATCACCGATTCTGATGAATCCCCTCCTGTAAATATGGCAATGTTCATGGCTCCTTTCGGTCTTAACATAAAGTTAATACCTTTTAAACGATAGTGACGGGGATTTGAATGGTCTATTTTGACGAATGCATCCATATATCCATGAATGCATCTTGGTATTAGACCATTGGCTGATCTTCCTCCTTTCGTCCAGACAGGTATGTACGCCACTTTTGAAGCAATGTCTGGAAACCGGGCGGCAGTTCCGCATCAAAGGATACTGCATTGCCGGTTGATGGATGTACGAATCCCAGGGTTTTTGCATGGAGGGCCTGCCCGGGCAGCAAATCGAAACAATTGCTAACAAACTGTTTGTACCTGGTGAATGTGGTTCCGCGCAGGATCTTATCACCTCCATACTCAGGGTCATTGAACAAGGGGTGGTTGATATATTGGAAATGGACCCTGATCTGGTGGGTACGGCCAGTTTCGAGCCTGCACTCCATCAGGTTGACATAACCCAGACGCTCCAGCACCCTGTAATGGGTTATGGCCACCTTGCCCTGGTCTCCCTCGGGAAACACATGCATCTGCTTCCTGTTTTTGGGATTACGGCCGAGGTTTCCTGTGATGGTTCCCTGCTCCTCCTTCACATCACCCCATACCAGTGCATGATAGGTGCGGGTTGACGTTTTGTTGTAGAACTGGCCGGCAAGTTTGGCGAGTGCAATATCGTTCTTTGCCACCACCAGCAATCCCGAGGTATTTTTATCAATTCTGTGGACCAATCCGGGCCTTTCCTCTCCGCTGCTGAACAGGGGATTGTCTTTCAGGTGGTACATCAGCGCATTCACCATGGTGCCTGTATAGTTTCCAAACCCGGGATGCACGACCATTCCTGCCTGTTTATTGATTACAATCACATCCTGGTCTTCGTAGACAATATCCAGGGGGATTGCTTCGGGAATCAACTCAATTTTCCTTGGAGGGTGGGGCAGGACAATGCGTATCGAATCGCCAGGTTTCACCTTGTAGTTGGGTTTCACCGGTAACTCATTTACCAGGATATTGCCCGCTATGGCTGCGGCCTGGATCCTGCTCCTGGAGGTGTTCTCCAGTTTGTTGAACAGGAACTTATCGATTCTGAGTACTGTCTGACCGGGATCGGCCATGAATCGAAAATGCTCATACAATTCATTCTGATCAACAAGATCTTCTTTCATCTCCTAACGGTTAATCAGAAGTTTGGAAAAAAAGATGCCCTCTTTAGATTGAATTTTCAGATGGTATATCCCGACCGGGAGTCCATTCAAATCCAGCCTGTTGTTGTATATGATCCTTTGATCGGCCAGCCGCCCGGATGCATCATAGAGATCCAGGATCAACTCACCTGGCTGTTCTGTACCCGGGATCCGGATGATGACATGGTCCGATGCGGGATTGGGATATACATTCAGCAAATGTCCTGAGTTCCCGCTTGGTTCCACACTCATTGATTCATCGTAAAGGAAAGGCCTGAGAAGTATTACGCCCGGCGCATTGGATATTTCCCATATCCCCTGGTAGTTGTAGAACATGACATGGGGAGTGGGATTGTTGTTCAGGTCCAGTCCCACATTCAGCATATACTCATTGTACTGCCTCCAACCCACATAAAAGGTTCCATCTACTTTCACCGGTTCTTGAAAGTAGAACCTGATAAATCCGGGGAAGTGTTTGGTATATGCAGGGATATGGTCATCCTCGTCTTCAAAGAGCACCATTCCGGGTATTCCCGCATTGTCTCCCCATACAATTAATTTAAAGTAGTATTTCAGGTTCACTGAATCGAGCAACTGGTTGAAACTGATATCCACGCCTCCCAGCTCATCAGCTTTGAATGCGTAATATTTCATGGCCACATTGCCACTGCGGGTTCCCTGTCCCCTTAAACCGTAGCCTGCTTCAGGGGTGCCGTCATCATAGCTGTAGTAGTCTTTGTACCACTGGTCGAGTACAACCGTATCATTCACTTTGGGATCAAATTCATCGGTTCGAAGAGATGCTTTAAACCTGACCAGGGCTGAATCCCCGCGGTTATAGTCAATGGGATATATGTATTCGAATTCCACTACGGTATCTTTCATGGCAGGCAGATCCTGTGCAGTGGGTGCTCCCGGAGAATAGGTTTCATTATAGAATGGTTCTTCGATGTCCAGCGACCGGGTCACGTTTCTTGAAATGGTATCGTTGTTCCTGTAATGGACAGGAATGGTGGGCTCCAGCATCGTGAAAGAAGCCTCCATATAATGGGCCCAAGGTAAGGAAGTGAGGTCAACCAGGGCAGCCTGAATAGGTTTGTTGAAAGCAACATCACGGAGTACGGTATCAGCAGCATATCTATTGATATCCAACCGTATATAATCCAGATGCCAGTGGTCCAGGTTGGCCCTTTTATCAGGATAGTCGTTGTTCCTGGGAAAACTTGCCCTGTTTCTGAACCTGAATCTGAACCCGGTGTTCAAAAATTCTTCCCCGGTAATGGGAATCATCACATTGCGGAAAGGGTGGAGATCGGTGCCCGGTATACCCCAAACATTGATCCACAGACTGTCAACAGGATTATAAAAGTCCACCAGCAGTGAGTCCTGTTCTTCGGGTTTGTCTCCTAGTCCGCGGGGCTGATAAAGGAAACTGAGATAGATGCTGTCCCCGGCCGGATATTTGAGCCGGATGGGATGACTGGTCAGGTGATCTGCAACAAAGCTTGTGGGATCATAAGTTGCTCCCGGATAGACACTTCCGTTAAAATCCAGGGCATCCAGTGTAGCAACCCCATTGGTTACGGGATCCACACAGTAATTGTTATTTACAAAAGCGCTGGCATCACTCCATATCTCCTGGTCGGGCTCAACCGAAGCAGATGAAAAATCGTCAAATATTGGAAGATCAAGTGTATCAGCCGTTGCAGCTGATTTCTTTACCCGCTTCAATTTGCTGTGGTAAGCCTCTGCCAGGGGATTCCCTGCCAGCGGAGTAATCACCTCCTGCGCAAATAATCCGGACAATGTGACCAGACAGAATATACTTCCCGATAAATACTTTGCAGATCTATTCATTCACCATTTCTGTATCCGCTCCCAAATGGAGGGTGTCGGTTACCGGTAGAAGGGTGGAATCGATGGTTAGCCAAATATCCACTTCCATTCCTTTAATAATCCTTTTAAGTTCATCATACTCAGGATATTGCCTCCAAACAAAGGTCTTGGCGCTATCTTTCTTATCAGTCATCGATTTATCATAGGTAATAGCCCCTATATTCAGGTGATAATCAGCAATGATATCCCTGGTTGTCTCCAATCCCAGTCCGACCAGATCTGGTATCCTTGTGGTCTCGTTGCTCAGTCCCATTCCCAACTCCAGGTCGATCACTTCTCCCTTCCTGATTTCGGTTCCTTCATTAATAACGGAGTCAAGGTGGAATTGTTGTAATACATTGTCAACCGCATAATCCGGTTTGTAGGTGATGTTTCCCAGTTTCAGCCCGGCATTCTGTAAAGCAAGCCTGGCCTGGCGGATGGAGAGCCCGACCAGCTTGGGCATGGTTACCATCTCCGGGTTGACAGCATTCATTGTCAGGAAAATATTCCGGTTCTTTTTTACTCTGGAACTGGCTTTGGGATTCTGTTTGACTACAGTTCCCCTGGGCATTTCCGATGAAAATACAGAATCGACAATCTCAAACCGGAGGGTTCTTGATGAGGTTACATCTCCCACCTCATCCAGCGTAAGGCCGGCAAGGTCAGGTACCATAATGGTTTTCCCATGGTGTGTGTAAATTCGGAGCCAAACCAGCACTGCCAGCACGAGGATCAACAAGATGGCAAGGGCAAGACCCAGGTGCCGGAAGAATAGTTTGCTGATGAGAAATTTTAAAAAATTCATGACCGATGATTTCATTCAAAAGTAATGTTAATTCAATGAATTACGATGTTTGAGTTGTGACCAGCCCTGTTTTGGTGATCACCGACGATTCCTGATACACCTCATAATCTGTATTGATGGACCAGAGATCATGCTCCGTGCCGTAAACAATGTTCTCTGCTGCACGTATTCCCATCAGGATACTGTGATCCTGGTTGTTGTATTTATATGCACCGTAGCGTCCAATCACCTGAAGCCCCTTGAGGCTGGCCAGGTATTTTTCAACCGGTTCAAGTACCTGGCGGTATCCGCTGAAATATACCGGGTAACACCTGGGAAGCCTGATCACTTCGCCCTCTTCGACCTGCCCCTCGGGTACAAGGCCTGTGCGGACAATCTCCTCCGTAGCCAGTTTTACCAGGTGTTCTGTTCCCATACCCCATAGTTCATCTTGAAAATTACACCAGTATTCCATGCAGATAATGCTTGAGTCAGAGCTGCCATACAATTCGGGGACCCAGTTCCGGAAGTTGGTGACACGTCCGAATTGCACCGAAGGGTCATGGATGTAAAGCCACTGGTCATTAAAAAGATCGGTCCGCTCTACCCTGAGGTAGACCAGGATTGTGTTCCTGAAGGTCAGTTTTCTTGTATGCTCCCGAATGGTGTCCGGTACATCAGGGAGCTTTTCCACCAGGAGGGAAATTGGCATGGATGAGACCACCTGGTCATATTCCCGGACCTCCCCGTTTTCAAGCTGAACAGATTGGACCATGCCATTTTTTGTGATCACCTTATCAATGCCCGTTTTCAGGAAGAGATGTCCGCCATTGGATTCGATGGATGCTCTCATGGAAGCATACACCGCCCCTGTACCTCCCACAGGATAAGCAAATTGGTCCACAAGGGTGGCGTGTTTTTTCCCGCTGTCCTGAAAAAGTGCGTTTTTAATGGCTTCACAAAGAGACAGTTTTTTAATCCGCTGTGCAGCAAAGTCCGAATCCAGTTTGGTGCAGGGTATTCCCCATAGTTTTTCTGAATAGGTCTTGAAGAAAATGGTGTACAGCCTTTTCCCAAACCTGCCGGTGACCCATCCTTCAAAGGTTGAGGTATCGGAGCTTGGGTTCATGCGCTCTGCCACGTAACTGAATACACAGCGGGCAGCCTCAAGCAGGCCCAGTCCGCCCAGGGCATTGAATGCCCTTATGGGATAGTCAAAGAAACGCTTGTTATAGTAGATCCTGGTCTGGCGGTTCACGATCTCATATTGGTCTTTGACCACCTCCAGCCAAAGCGCATTAATCCTTGGATCGCGGCTGAAAAATCTGTGCGGCCCAAGGTCAACCCTCTGGTTCCAAAGGTTGATGGATTTTGAAAGGCCCCCCACATCTTCACTTTTTTCATACACATCCAGCCGTGTAATAAGGGTTCCCATGTGTTTTGAAAGCTCAAACGCAGCAGTCATGCCTGCAGGTCCGGCGCCAATCACAGCTATTCTCATTTCAATCTGTTTAACTGTTCCCGTACCAGCTGTGCGGACTCTAAATCACCATATGCGTCATAAAGTTCAGCCAGTTTCACATATGCAGCGCTGAACTTTGCATTGTAATTGATGGCCTGTTTAAAATTGTACTCGGCATTGGGCCGGTCCCCTTTCAGGCCATAACATAAGCCGAGGTTATAATAGCCCGAATAGAACTTATAATTGGATTTGATGGCCAGGTTAATAATCCTGATGGCATCATCGATATATGAAAAGTCCTGTGTGTACTCCGCCTGGATCAGATAAGAATAACCTTTTACATTGATAGCTTTGTCATAGTCCGGGTATATTTGAAGCAATGTATCCATGGTATTCCTGGCTTCGTCGAACATTAAAAATGCTGAATAGACATTCCCCAGTTCCAGCAGGGCAACCTCATTATTGGGATTATAATCAACGGCACTCTCCAGGTATAGCAGGGCCTGTTCCAGTTTGGCGCCATCCTGCTCGTTCATGCCTTCCGAAAGCAGGGTAGCCCCGAGGTAGTCATCCTTGTTCTTCCTCTCTACAATGGCTGCAACCACCACATCATCAACCTTGATCTCATGGATGGTGTTCTTGGGAGGCCAAAATCCATTGTTTAGCTGGAAGGGATGGATATAGTTACAGTATAAAATGGCATAATCCCAGTCATATCTCCCCAGGTCGTAATACCTCGCGTAAAAAGGCTGCACCTGGTCCAGGTGATTCCTGAAATAGTAGTTGATGGCAAAATTGCTTGCCACCCTGACAGGTTCTTCCGTACCGGCTTCCAATCCGGGCAGGATAGATTCGATAAAATAGTCAGATGCCGGCCTGAGACTGTTTGAGTAATAGTCGGTTTCCATTTTACCGAAGGTATGGTTGATACCTCCTGCCCATTCATTAAAATAGATGTACGTGTTTGGATGGTTTCGGACCTCATGTTTCAGCGGATGGACCAATCCTGCAATGATCAACGCGATCGCCAGATATCTGGCCCATGGTTTGCCTGTCCGTTTCACCAGGCGGCTGATGGCCATGGCTGACAGGGCTACCATGGATGGATAGATGAACATCATGTGCCTCCATCCGCCATACACATTTGATTTCCTGTAGATAATGAAGATCACAGGAAAGAGGATTGTGAACCAGAGCATGAAATACCAAAATCCGTTCCCTTCTTTTCTGTCAGTGATCCAGGTGAAACCAGAGGCAATCCAACCCAGCAGGATCAATACTGGTACTGTGAGCCATATATTTTTCGGGATGTAGTGCCATGGAAGGCGGTCAGACCACTGAACAAGTCCATCATACAACACCCGTATAGAGACCTGGATGTTTGTCATCATCTTGAAGGCCTGCAAGGGGTGGTTGATGATGTCCTGGAGGGCGTACGGCCAGGTTAGGACACTGATCAGGTATCCGGCAGCGGAAATGAGAATAAGAAGCCCCAGTCCGCGAAGTGAAAATTTCCACCATTCTGCTGAAAAGAATTTCCATGGCCATTTGTGCAGTAAAAGGTAAAACCCGGCAAACATGAAAAGGTATGGAATCAATAAAAGGCCACCGATCCTGATTCCATTGGTCCATCCGATACCCACTGCTATCCAGATGACATACTTCAGACTGAACTTTGGTAATTTTTTCAGGAACAGGATGATATAATATAGGGTGAAAATGTTACCAAGTGCAAAGGGTATATCCATGGAATTGTTGAAGGAGTGACCCAGGAACCGGGGCGACAGGAACATGAGGACCATGGCCAGGATTCCTCCGGAATATCCGGAAAACAGCTTCACAAGCAGACCGGTAAATAAAATGGCAGCGGCCCCCGAAATGGCAACCATCACATGCCTGGCTTCGAAAGGAGTATCTTCAAGGTTGAACAGCTTGATCAGCAGGTAAGTGAAAAAATCAAAGGACTGACCGTAGTAATTGAGTTTGAACTGTGGATCGTCCAGTGCGGAAGAATCCCCTTCCGAAAAATAGTTATAGACCTTGATGGCCTGGTTGTAATGTTTTTCATCGTCGCCCGATAATCCAGCATCAAGGCTCAATATGGGAATGATCAGAAAAATGGCAAGTGCAAAGCCGAAAAAAGCCAGCCTGAAAAGCGGGTGTTCATCTGTGAAGAAGAGGTTTCTCAGGAAAGGATTCCGTGCCTCCCTCACCGGAATTATTGTGTTCCATGCCAGGTTCATCCTGAGTTTTTGTGCAAGCACAGAGCTTGCTTTGGAGATTCTTCCGACTGGCATCTCCTGGTGAATGGTCACCGCTTCACCAATGAAGCCAACCTTGTTGAGGATAAAGCGGATTAAACCGGGATGAACCTTTGCACGGTGATTTTTAATGGCCATCACATATTTCAATGCATCGGAAGGGACGATCAGCCCTCCCTGTTGCACACCCTTCTTTCCCTTAAAAAAGACATCACAATAAACTTTGTCAGTAGCCGGTTCGGGAAGCTCCAGCCGGAAGAATTCATTGGGATTTACCTGATGCTCCAGGGATCCCGGTTCGAAAATCATTACATACCCATCCCTGATGACATCCTGCATGGCACCGGAACTTTCGGTCACGTATTGAATCAGCTGGTGCTGGTCAGGTGCAGAAGGTTCAGATTGGCTCAAACAACAGATGTTTGCCCGGGCCACATGTTCTGAGCTGATCTTGGAGGCAAATTCTGTAAGGTAGCCCGGCGGAAGCTTGTTGCTCTCAGTTTCGGGAAACAGGAACTGGAGCGAATAGTTATTTTTTTTATGGGGAATACTTTTCGCCATGGGGAATAAAAACAGATGCCAAATTACAAATTCTCCACAAAAGTCCGGACAAAAAAATAACCAACCGGAAACCGGTCAGTTATTCAAAGTATCTTTTTCAGAAGAACAGTTATGCTTTGTGCCTGGGTTCGTCAGAAACTGATAATTTCTTGCGACCTTTCCTTCTCCTTCCGGAAATAATGCTGCGGCCACTGGCCGTTGCCATCCGCTCCCTGAACCCGTGTTTGTTCTTCCTTTTCCTGTTGGATGGCTGAAATGTTCTTTTCATGACAATCTATTTTGAGGGTGCAAAAGTAGCTAATATTTTAGAAAAACAATCATTTTAGTTGAAAAAAATGACTCTTCAAACCACCTTGATATGGGATACAATTCAACCCTTCCCGTAAAGGATGTCAGTTCCGGATCTAGGGCGCCACCTTTCAGGGCGATCAGGCCATTCCGGGCATCATTGGAGCCAGGTTTGATCAGTCTCCGGGTCCATTGATAGAGTCTGGGCAAAGCTGTTACTGCCCTGGATACCACAAAATCAGCCCTGATGTTCAGTGTTTCCACCCGTGCATGCACCGGTCGGACATTTTTCAATTCAAGCACTTCACTTACCTCCCTGACCAGGTTGATCTTTTTACCTATTGAATCCACCAGGGTAAAACCGGTTTCCGGGAAAAGAATGGCCAGGGGAATGCCGGGGAATCCCCCGCCAGTCCCCGCATCGATAATCGACTGATGGGATTCGAAGGTAAATTGCCTGGCAATGGATAAGGAATGCAGGATGTGTCTCTCTTCAAGGGAATCAACATCTTTCCTGGAGATCACATTTACCTTTTGATTCAGATTGGGAATCACCTCAAGGAGTTTCTCAAACTGTCTGGACTGTTTCGTATCAATCTCCGGGAAGTATTTTCGGATCAGGTCCATGGATTAGGGCTTCTCCCTGGACCTATTGAGGATATTCAGAAGCAGTTCCCTGGCTCTGAAAAGTTGTGCTTTTACAGTGCCAATGGGAATATCCAGTTCTTCCGCGATCTCGTCGTAGGAATACTCTTTGAAATAACGTAGTTCAACCAGCGTCCTGTACCTCGGCTTAAGCCTGGAGACTACATTATGCATATGCTTGATTTTCTGCTTGTTGATCAAATATGATTCGGGATCCAGGACGTCAGATTGTATCATAGCAGAGGGGGTCAGGGAGTCATCACCATCCATGGTCTGGTCCAGGGAAACATGACTTGCCCGCTTTTTTCTGATAAAATCTATACAATTGTTCGTGGCTATTTTGAAAAGCCAGGTTGAGAATGCAAAGTTCGGAGTGTATTGATCGATGTTTTTGAAGGCTTTACCAAAGGCCTCTATGGTAAGATCTTCCGCATCAACCGGACTGTTTACCATCTTAAGAAGCATGAAATAGATGGCATCCCGGTAGCGGCCAAGAAGTTCTCCGTAAGCAAGCTGGTCACCTTTCTTGGCTTTTTCCACCAGTTCCATGTCCTGCTGTGCTTTCTGGGAAAGATTGGGATTTAACTCCATGGCTGATACTTTGTAACAAAAATATTTCTGAACCAGATAATACCCAGAACAAGAGGGAGGACCGGATCAAACAGGAACGAAGGTAGCAATAAATACTTTTCATTCAAACGGACCATTCCCAATTTGAAAATGGTCATCCGGATGATCTGGAATAACCCAAACAGGAAGACCACAGGCCATATCCATGCTGACATGAAACAGAGTATTCCAAAGGTGATGTAAAACAACAGGCGGCTGATCATGTCTGTCCCCAGCCTGAACCGTGACCCCGGATCGTACAGGTTTCCTGCCGAAACATGCCTCTGTTTCTGCCTGATCCAGCTTCCAAGGCTTACTTTTGGTATTGAAATTGTATGGCTTTCGGGATCAATCTCTATGGCCGTGTTTTTCCTGTTGGCATGCTCATTTACAAAAAGGTCATCATCTCCTGAAGCAATATGGTAGTGATTCGAAAAGCCCCCGCTTTTAAAAAAGAGTGATTTCCGGTATCCCAGGTTTCTTCCTACCCCCATATAGGGTCTCCCCTTCAGGGCAAATGAAAAATATTGAATGGCTGTAAAGACTGTCTCATACCTGATCAGCGCATTCAGAAGTCCTTTTTTTTGTTCATAACGACCATAGCCGAGAACAAACGCCTTCTCTTTGCTCAGACGGGAAGACATGTGCCGAATCCATTGATCTGTAGCTGGATAGCAGTCCGCGTCTGTAAGCAGGACCTGGTCAAAGCCTGCCGATTTTAGTCCCACGGTCAGGGCAAGTTTTTTGCCATGCCGGAATTTTTCATTGGCCGGGATGGTGGTAAACCTGAGATGTTTATACCGGGCTGAAAACTGGTTTAGAACCTCCTCGGTATGGTCCGTGGAACAATCGTTCACAACAATCACTTCATATTCAGGATACTCCTGTGTGAGTATCATAGGAAGGAATTTTTCCAGGTTATGGGCCTCATTCTTTGCGCAGATCACCACTGAGATTCCCTTGCTTTTTTTCTGCTTTTTGGAAGGTTTATACAGAGGTAATTGAATATATACGCCCAGGTAATACCAACATTGTATTAGAAATGTGGTAAAAAACAGTGCCAGCAGGATCCATTCAGGTACCCCGGCGCTTCCTATCATCGTTTTCAGATTCATGCTTTGCAAATTTAACCGGCAGGTTTGGAAAAGAAAAAGTAGATTTTCAACAATTGCTTATCTTTGGCTGGTTGAATTTCCTATGAAGTTTGAGATCCTACACACAGACCCGGGCAGCCAGGCCCGGGCAGGAATCATCCGGACCGATCATTCTGAGATCAGGACACCGGTTTTTATGCCCGTGGGGACTGCCGGCAGTGTGAAGGGAATCCATCAACGGGAGTTAAGCAATGATATTGATGCAGCAATCATTCTGGGGAACACATACCATTTGTATCTTCGTCCGGGCCTTGAGATCATGAAACAGGCAGGGGGCCTGCATTCATTTATGAACTGGGACCGGTCTATCCTTACTGACAGCGGGGGATACCAGGTTTTTTCCCTGGCAGCCAACAGGAAGCTGACGGTGGAAGGGGCCCGGTTCAATTCTCACATTGATGGTTCCAAACATCTCTTCACTCCAGAGTCCATAGTTGATATCCAGCGGATCATCGGGGCCGACATCATGATGGCCTTCGATGAGTGTACCCCCTGGCCCTGCGACCTGAAGTATGCCAGGGAGTCCCTGACCCTGACACATCAATGGCTGAAGCGAGGACTTAAGCAATTCCGGGAGACTGAGCCCCTGTACGGTCACGGACAGGCTTTCTTTCCCATTGTGCAGGGAAGCGTTTTCCCTGAACTGAGAATAGAATCTGCACATTTTGTGGCTCACCAGGGGGCTGTTGGGAATGCCATCGGGGGACTTTCCGTGGGGGAACCCCCTGAAGAGATGTATGCCATGGTGGAGCTTGTCAATGGCATTTTACCGGTCGACAAGCCCCGCTACCTCATGGGAGTTGGTACACCGGTAAATATCCTGGAGGCCATCTCTCTGGGCGTGGATATGTTTGATTGCGTCATGCCCACGCGCAATGGAAGAAACGGTATGCTGTTCACCGCCCTTGGAATCATCAATATCAGGAACAGGAAATGGATGGACGACTTTTCACCCGTCGATCCTGACGCCCACAGTTTTGTAGATATGCAATATTCAAGGGCTTATCTGCGTCATTTAATTATATCTGGCGAAATGCTGGGCGCCCAGATCGCCAGCCTTCATAACCTGGCCTTTTATCTCTGGCTGGTCAGACAGGCTTTTAAAGAGATCAAACGAGGAACTTTTGCCACATGGAAATCAAAAATGGCACCGCTTTTAAGTACAAGATTGTAAGGCTTTTGGGTCTTAAAATCATTGATCTGTATGTAATCCGGAAGTTTCTGGGTTCATTTTTCCTTTCCATTGCCCTTATCCTTTCCATTGTGGTAATCTTCGACCTCTCAGAGAAAATCGATGATTTTATCGAAAGCGGTGCAAAGCTGAATGAGATCCTGTTCGATTACTACCTGAACTTTATTCCTTATTTTGCGGTCCTGTTCAGTTCCCTGTTTGCTTTTATCGCGGTGATCTATTTCACATCCCGGATGGCTTACAATACAGAAATAGTTGCCATCCTGGGCAGCGGGATGAGTTTCCGCAGACTGCTTGTACCCTATCTGATCTCAGCCACCCTGATCGCCGGTCTCTCATTTTACCTGAGTGACCGGGTGATCCCCAATGCAAACAAAGTGAAACTGGATTTCGAGGAGACCTTTGTGAGGAAAAAGCCGATCAAGTTTAAAACGAAAGATTTTCACAGGCAGATTGAACCAGGAATTTACGTGTATCTGCAGAATTACAGCAACGTTTCAAAAGTGGGATACAATTTTACCATTGAGAAATTTGAGAACGGTGAACTGGTTTCGAAAATGTTTGCCGACCAGATCAGGTGGGATACAGCTGTCAATAAATGGCAGGCCAGGCGCTATTACATCAGAACCATTGATGGACTGAATGAAACGATCGAGGAAGGAAAAATGATTGATACCACCCTCAGTATTCATCCGGATGATTTCAAAATCCGCCTGAATATTGTAGAAACCATGAGACTCAAAGAGCTGGATGAATTTATTAAAAAGCAAATCATGCAGGGGGAAACCAATGTAACTGTTTACCAGATCGAAAGACAAAACAGGCTCTCGTTCCCATTTTCAACTTTTATCCTGACTCTGATCGGTGTGGCGGTATCTTCACGGAAAATGAGAGGAGGGATCGGACTGCAGATTGCCATAGGTGTGGTTATCAGTTTCACGTACATCCTGTTTACGCAGTTTTCGAAACAGTTTGCCATCGGCGGACTTCTTCCGGTCATGGTTGCAGTCTGGCTTCCCAATGTGTTCTTTCTGGTGGTGGCACTCTTCCTGTTCCGCTTGGCACCCAAATAGGATATATTATGAAACAGTTTTACAATGCGTTCAGTTTTTCGTAAGATTGTATCCGCAAATCAATACCAACTACAATGGCTTCTAAAAAAAAGGTTGAGGAACTCATTAAGCGCAGGGAGGAGGTACTCCAGGGCGGTGGTGAACAAGCCATACAGAAGCAGGTAGCCATGGGAAAAATGACTGCCCGTGAACGGATCCTGAAACTATTGGATGAAGGCTCATTCAATGAATATGACCTGTTTGTGGAGCATGAAGCACGGGACTTCGGCATGGACCAGAAAAAGCTCCACGGGGACGGAGTAATCACCGGTTCAGGGGCAATCGGCGGGAGACCGGTGTGTATCTTTGCGCAGGATTTTACTGTGGCTGGAGGTTCGTTGGGGAATATGCATGCCAGGAAAATTACCAAGATCATGGACCACTCCCTGAAAATGAGGATTCCGTTGATTGGGATCAATGATTCAGGTGGGGCCCGAATCCAGGAAGGAGTGAATTCCCTTGCAGGATATGGGGAGATCTTTTTTCGCAACACCCTGGCATCGGGTGTCATCCCACAGATATCTGTCATCCTGGGGCCATGTGCCGGAGGAGCCGTTTATTCTCCTGCATTAACCGATTTTGTGTTTGTAGTAGACAAAATCTCAAAGATGTTTATCACCGGACCGGAAGTGATCAAGACTGTGCTGGGCGAGGACATTACCATGGAGGAGTTGGGTGGTGCCCGGGTACACTCCGAGATTACCGGGAATGCACACTTCTTTGCTGAAACAGAAGACGAGTGTTTTGAGCAGATCAAATCCCTGCTCTCCTATCTCCCAAGGTCAAATACGGATGTTCCGAAACAGAGAGAGCTCAAGGAACCATTGAAGAAGTACAATATCTCCAATATTGTTCCGGCTGAAAAGAGACAGCCCTATGATGTGAGAAATGTGATCAGAGCGGTGACAGACGGATCAGATTTCATTGAAGTCCAGGAGAGCTGGGCTGCCAACATTGTCATCGGTTTCGGGACCATGAATGGACACACCGTGGGTTTTGTTGCAAACCAACCCCTTGTTCTTGCTGGAGTGCTTGATGTTGATTCGTCCGATAAGTCAGCCAGGTTCATTCGATACTGTGATGCATTTAATATACCCATTGTCACCTTTGTAGACCTGCCTGGATACCTTCCGGGTGTGGACCAGGAGCATGCAGGTGTGATCAGGCACGGAGCCAAGGTGCTGTATGCATATTCGGAAGCGACAGTCCCGAAAATTAGTGTGATTTTGAGGAAAGCTTATGGTGGTGGATATATTGCCATGAATTCAAGGCATCTGAGGGCAGATTTCGTGTTCGCCTGGCCGGACGCTGAAGTGGCTGTTATGGGTCCCGAAGGTGCTGCCAATATCATTTTCAGAAAGGAGATTGCGACTGCCAAAGATCCTGACAAAGTCAGAGCACAGAAAGTACAGGAATACAAGGATAAGTTTGCCAATCCATATGTGGCAGCTGCTAAGGGGTATATCGATTCTGTGATCGAACCCAGTGAAACCAGGAAGTCACTTCTCCATGCGCTGGAAGTATCCGGCGACAAGAGTGTAGGCATGCCGGCAAAAAAGCATGGAGTTCCACCATTTTAAACCCACACCATGAGTACTGCATATAAACCCGGAAAGACCACCTCGAAACCTGAACCTCCCCTGGTGGAACTTGAGATCGGTAGTGTCCGGTATGTGACCCGGATCACAACCAAGTTCAGGAACCGGAGATTTTGGAGCCGCCCCAACGAAAAGATGATCCTTGCCGTGATTCCCGGTACCATTCAGAGACTGATGGTGAAAGTTGGGGATGCAGTGGAGTCAGGCACACCCATGCTGATCCTTGAGGCCATGAAAATGCGCAATGAAATCAGGGCGTTGAGACCCGGCGTGATTAAAAAAATCCACGTAAAGGAGGGGGAACTGGTATCAAAGGCACAACCGCTTCTTGAGTTTAAATAGGGGCAGGCAGCTTGCCTGCCTCACCTTTCCATATCACAAACCTGGAGAGATGTGGCGGCAGGTTTGGCATCCCCGGGAAAATTCCAAAAAGCGAGGAGCCGCTTCCGCTCAGTGAAGCATAGATTGCTCCTGATTTGTAAAGGCCCTGCTTGAAGATCTCAAGTTCAGGGTATTTTTCAAAAATACCCTTCTCAAAGTCATTGATAATCAATTTTTTCCAATCTTCTATCGGGGCTGCAATCAGCTCTCTGAGGTGTGTCATCGGAGCAAGCGGTTCCACACCCGCATAGGCCATTGCTGTGGATAAATGGATCCGAGGGAACAGGACCACCATGGTCATGCCCTCAAGTCCAATGGACACCTGGCCGAGTATTTCCCCCCTGCCTTCCATGAACATCGGCTTTTGATACAAAAAAAACGGGCAATCACTTCCAAGATGAGTGGCCATTTGAGACAGTTGTTCCAGTGAAAGGGCTTTTGGTATAAGCTGGTTCAGCCCTTTCAAGGTCACGCTGGCATTGGATGATCCTCCTCCAAGCCCCGCACCCACCGGGATTTGCTTGTGCAGATGTATCTCCACCGGAGGCAGATCTGATACCCCGGACATGATTTCATAGGCTTTTTCAACGAGGTTCTTCCCCGGGTCCCCATCCACCGGGATGCCTGACTGTGAGAAATGCAAACCTCCTTTATGGGATTTCATTTGCCTTATTTCCAGAATGTCACAGAGCCCGATTGGAACCATCACGGACTGAAGGTTGTGAAATCCATCCGGTCTGCGTCCGGTTATATGCAGGCCAATATTGACCTTGGCCGGTGAGAAAAGTATCATGAAAGATAAAGATATTTGTTTTTTCAACATTTGTTAATTATAACTAATGGAATGCTGTTTAAAAAAGCAGTATACGGGCAAGCCTTGCCGCAGGGTGGTTTCTTATCTTTAGGACCCAAATAAACCAGAAATGGCGAAACAACAGACATCCGTTACGAAGAAGAACCAGGCCATCGCTCTGGATTATGGAAAAATCCCGCCCCAGGCGCTTGATCTGGAAGAAGCGGTGCTGGGAGCAATTATGCTCGAGAAGGATGCCATCCTTTCTGTGCTTGATATTCTGGAACCAGACAGTTTTTATAAGGAATCTCATCAGCAAATCTATGAGGTGGCTCAATCCCTATCCCAGCAGGAGAAACCCATCGACCTGCTGACAGTGACAGAGGAGCTTCGAAAACAGGAGAAACTGGAATCTGTGGGAGGAGCGGTCTATATTGCTCAGCTTACGTCCAGGGTTGGGTCTGCTGCTCACCTGGAGTACCATGCCCGGATTGTGGCTCAGAAATACATACAGAGAGAGTTGATCCGGGTCTCTTCTGATATTCAGGAAAGGGCATTTGATGAAGGAACTGATGTAGATGATCTGCTGGATTACTCTGAACGGGAACTACTCAACATTGCTGAAGGACATATTAAGAAGGAGACCATTAAGCTCAATAACCTGCTAAAAACCGCTCTTGAACAGATTGAAGAGGCTGGAAAGCGGGAAGATAGCCTGAGCGGAGTGCCTTCCGGATTTACACGGCTGGACAGGCTCACATCGGGATGGCAGAAGTCTGACCTGATTATTGTGGCTGCCAGGCCCTCCATGGGGAAGACTGCCTTTGTTCTCTCCATGGCCAGGAATATGGCTGTGGAACACAACCGTCCGGTAGCTTTTTTCTCGTTGGAAATGTCTTCCATCCAGCTTGTAAACAGGCTGATCATCGGTGAGACACAGCTTGCTTCTGATAAGATCCGGACAGGCAGGCTTGAAAATTACGAGTGGGAGCAGTTGGAGTATAAAATAAAGGATCTGGAAAAAGCCCCCATGTATGTGGATGATACTCCTGCCATATCCATTTTCGAATTCAGGGCAAAATGCAGGCGGCTAAAGCAGAAATATGATATTCAGGCCGTGGTCATTGACTATCTCCAGCTCATGACCGGGTCAAAGGAATCGGGAAGCAGGGAACAGGAGGTTAGTAATATTTCCAGGTCACTGAAAAGTGTGGCAAAAGAGCTGGATATTCCTGTGATCGCACTTTCACAGCTGAACCGGAGTGTGGAAATGCGGTCCGGGAACAAAAGGCCACAGCTTTCCGACCTGCGGGAATCGGGAGCCATTGAACAGGATGCCGACCTGGTGATTTTCATACACCGGCCGGAATACTACGGATTGGATGTGGATGAGGATGGAAACTCCCTCAAAGGAATCGCGGAGATCATCGTTTCCAAACACAGGAACGGACCGGTGGGTGATATTACCCTGAAGTTTGTAAGGGAGTTTGCGAAGTTTGTTGATCTGGATGATCACCTGGCCCTTGTTGAAGATGACGAGAATGGAAATTCAAAGGCCATCTATCAGTCGAAAATGAACAGGATAGAGGGAGAAGGAGGGATGAACAACGATATTGGAATGAACAACGGGTTCGATGAACCTGCCCCGTTCTAAGTGCTCAGTGCCTGGTGCCCAGTGTGAGGAACAAGGGGCACCGGAGGGACTGAGCCGACAGGCGAAGAACGGAACAAGGGAAAAGGGCGATAAATAGAAGAGGCTGCCCTATTTGAAGACAGCCTCTTGAAATATGTAGGTGATTAAAACGCCAGATCTGAATCAGGCTATTGGCCGTTGTCTGCTACAATACACTTTTCCGCAGGAGTGTCGCATTCAAATGGGACAGCCATCCATGATTCAAGTTTCAAATCTTCAATTTCACAAGATGAAAGAAAAGGTTTGGCCATCCAGGGCTCTATGGAAAGATCTTCTTCATCTTTTGTAGATTCGAAAGGAACTGACATCCAGTCTTCCAATCCACTTTCATTTTCATAGATCACCTCTACCTGGCTGAAAAAAAAGGTTTTGTCAACTGAAGGAGATCCGGAAATCCGTAAGTGACCATGGTCCAACCTGTCCTGAAGATCAGATTTCCAGTCTCTGAAACCGGCAGTTTCGGAAGTGTAGACAACTGGATGGATATCCGTTTTGTTGTGAAATAATTTGTCATTCAGGTTGCTCAGTTGGGCGAAAGAGGTGGTCGCCAGGGCGACCAGTGCGATGCTGATGATGATTCTTGCGTTTTTCATGACCCTTGTGATTTTGCTGTTTTGCCTCACCATGTTCATATTGTGTGCCAAAATCCGTAAATGACATATAATAAGATATATAAAGCCGATATATATGAATGTTAAAATTTCATAATTCTGATCGAAAGTGTAACAGGAGCGTACGAAAACGAACATCGGTGCCTGATCGCGCCACCTTTCTCATGAACAAGGGGTTTAAAATAATTGACGCTTCATGCATCTTTCCGACCGAACCTTTGTCTTTTAGATTGAAGAATCACGATAGCGTTTAATCTCAACAGGAAAAACAATGAAAAATATAGTAGTTGCAGGCGTTTGTATTCTGATGATGGTATTCACAGCTTGTTCATTTTTAGGACCCTGCATTCAGGGGTACGGACCTATAATGGTTGATGTGCGTGACCTTGACGGGTTTACAGCAGTAAGCAACACTGGCTCTTTTGAAGTTAGGGTTACGCAAGCCGATAGTTTTGCAGTGGAGGTTGAAGCACAGGAGAACCTTTTGCAATTCATTGAAACATATGTCTCGGGTGGCACGCTGATTGTGAAAACCAGAAACGGTGAGTGCATTAATTCAATAGCTCCGATACTCGTCTATGTGTCATTGCCCGAATTGACGGAGATCAGGAATACAGGATCGGGGAAACTTTCAGCGGACAGGGCTGATTCGAACGAGTTTGAAATCACCAATTCGGGATCGGGTAAAATCAGTATCGATTCGGTATTTGCTTTGTCAGCCGCCCTAAAAAATTCCGGCTCCGGCGACCTGTCCATGCTGGCGGCGTATGTGAATGAGATACAGGCAGTTCAAACCGGTTCAGGAAAAATTGATGCGGGAGCAGTTTACGGAGCAGCTCTTTTGGATGTTAATCATACCAGTTCGGGCAGCGTTTATGGTACACTGATTGACGGGGTGAAAGTGGATGCAAGGCTTACTGGGTCTGGCAGGATTACACTCTGGGGAAATGCAGAAACAGCTGATTATTACCTGAGCGCTTCCGGTAAAATAGATGCTGTTGAACTCATGGTTGAAGATGCGGAAGTATCGATCAGTGGTTCGGGAAAGGTCTATGTATATGCTACGGATTTCCTGGATGTAACCATATCGGCCTCGGGAGATGTCATATACAGAGGAAATCCAATGATCACCACCAGGATTACAGGTTCTGGAAGTGTCCGGCCATATTAATCGGCAGATCATTCATCTGAACCGGCAACCACAATCACGATTTCGCCTTTCACCTGCCTGTTGCAGTAATGATCGGCAACTTCAACAAGTGTACCCCTGACGGTCTCTTCATGAATTTTTGAAATTTCCCTGGAGACCGATGCTTTTCTGTCCACCCCCAGATGGGTTGCCAGTTGTCGCAAAGTCTTCTCCAGCCTGAAAGGAGATTCATACAGGACCATGGTCCGTTTCTCTTCAGCCAGTTCGGAGATCCGTTTGTTTCTTCCCTTCTTGGGTGGCAGAAAACCCTCGAATACAAACCTGTCACAGGGAAGGCCTGAATTCACAAGGGCTGGAATAAATGCAGTTGGTCCGGGCAGTGTTTCAACCTGGATTTCATGTTCAATACAGGCACGGACCAAAAGGAACCCGGGATCCGAGATCCCCGGGGTACCTGCGTCTGTAACCAGGGCCATGGTGGTTCCGGCCATGAGTTGTGAGACAAGTGATTCGAGGGTGCCGTGTTCATTGAATTTATGGTGTGAGCGGATCGGTTTTGTAATCTGGAAATGTTTCAGAAGATTCCCGGTCTTCCTTGTATCTTCTGCCAGGATGAGGTCCGATTCTTTCAGTACCTCCAGTGCCCTGAAAGTGATATCCCCAAGGTTGCCGATGGGTGTAGGTACCAGGGTTAGTTTTGACATATCAGATCCTGTTGTACCTCCGTTTCACCAGATTGGTCAGGATGGAGATCCCTTCATGATCCCTGGACTGTTCAAATTTGGATTCAAGTAGCTGGCTGGCTGTCAGAAGATCTCCGGCATTGTCAAGTTCCTCGATCAGTTTGACAAAACCATCCGAATTACCATCAAAAAGCTCCCGGATGATGAGAAACCTGTCGTTGATCCCAATGTTCCTGCTGATGCTGTCGATGGGTTTGCCCAGCAGTTTGGACTCCTTGTCCGGATCCCTTGTTCCTGCCAGGTTTTCATTGATACTCGATTCGGCAGTGAATTTCTCTGCGATGGTCCCCGTATGTCCATGGGTGATCTTCGGCTCTTTCTGAGCCACCGTCGGGGCCTCGGCAACAGGAGGTTGAACTACCGGAGGCTCAGCTTCTGAAACCGGGGTTTCAGCAACCTGCGGTTCAGCTTTTACAACCGGAGTTTCAGCAACTGGTGGTTCAGCTTCTACAACCGGGGTTTCAGCATGTTGCGGTTCATCTGACACCTTCGGGATTTTACCTGCCAGGGACATATCGGTCCTGATCATTGTGAGGATGTCATAGACGTTTCTCAGTTTTGAAAGGGCAAGGTCCAGTTCAAGGGTAGAACCATTGGGAGAATTTTGAATGTTAGCCACCAATTTTTCTATATCTTGTATATCTTTGGTCAGTATTTCTATGGTGTATTTTATTTCCATGATTGATGAGCACTTTAGGTCAGAAGATTCATACAAAATTAAGGATATTCTTCATATAACCGCACAGCATGTTTCTTGAAAACACGGTTGACAGATCCCGTGGTCGGGGTTGGATTGAGGTCATTACCGGATCCATGTTTTCAGGGAAAACCGAGGAGCTGATTCGGAGGCTTAAAAGGGCAAAGATTGCAAAACAAAAGGTGGAGATCTTTAAACCCCGTATCGAGATTCGTTATTCGGTAGAAGAGGTGGTATCCCACGATGCCAATGCCATCCATAGTACGCCGGTTGATTCAGCATCAAACATTTTACTTCTTGCAAACCAGGTGGAAGTGGTGGGGATTGATGAAGCACAGTTTTTTGATGACGGTCTGGTTGGTGTTTGTAACCAGCTCGCTAACAGCGGGACCAGGGTAATTGTAGCCGGACTGGATATGGATTATCGCGGGATTCCTTTTGGGCCCATGCCAAAACTCCTTTCTATCGCTGAATATGTGACCAAGGTTCATGCCATTTGCGTCAGGTGCGGGACGCTGGCCAACCATACACACCGATTGTCAGAGGATGACAAACTGATTGTCCTGGGTGAAACCGATATTTATGAGCCCCTTTGCAGGGCCTGTTATTCAAAAGTCAACCCTGGAAGATAGAACCGTATGGAACCCGGATGGACGCTCAAGGAGATAGGCTTTCGCATCAATGGTACGACTTTTGGAGAGAGCCAGATCAGGATCACCACACTTGCATTTGACAGCAGGACAGTCATTCCGGTTGACTCAACGCTTTTTGTTGCCCTGTCGGGAGAACACCATGATGGTCACCAGTTCATTGGTGAGTTGTATGATAAGGGTGTAAGGGCCTTTCTGGTGTCGGTTTTGCCCGACCTGTCATCCTATCCGGAAGCAGGTTTTTGCAAGGTGGATGACACGCTCGTGGGATTGCAGATGCTGGCTACAGCACGAAGGATGGCTTTCACGGGAGTGGTGGCAGCCGTGACAGGAAGCAATGGAAAAACCATTGTGAAAGAGTGGATCTACCAGATCATGAATGGGCGCCTTCAGATCCATCGAAGCCCAAAAAGTTACAACAGTCAGCTGGGAGTCCCGCTTTCTGTCTGGATGATACAGGATCATCACCAGCTTGCTGTCATTGAGGCGGGGATTTCCCTTCCCGGAGAGATGGAGAAACTCCACGGTATCATTGCGCCCGATATAGGATTGTTTACCAACCTGGGCACTGCTCACCAGGAGAATTTTAAAAGCATGGAGCAGAAACTTACAGAAAAGCTGAAGCTATTCAGGGGCTGCAAGCGTATTATTTACAGGTCAAATGCCGAAGATCCTTACGGGACGATCCTTCTACGGCACCTGCAGGAGACAGGGGCTAAACTGATAAGCTGGAGTATGGGTGGGGAGGGCTCCTATCTGTACAGCGTTGATGCTAAAGATTCACGGGGAATGAAAATTTCAGCCCGTTCCCCAGCCGGAGATTTCAGTTTTAGCCTGCCCTTCACCGACAAAGCATCCGTAGAGAATGCATTGCATGCACTAACCTTTTCCATGGAGATGGGGCTGAATGTTGAAGAGCTTACAGGCAGGGCAGAAAGACTTGAACCCGTCTCCATGCGAATGGAGATCCTTCGGGGAATCAATGGAAGCACCCTGATCAATGATACCTATAATTCGGATATCAGGGGATTGGGCGCTTCACTTGACTTGCTGAATCAGCAGGAACAACATACAGAAAAGGTACTGATTCTGTCTGACCTGTTGCAGAGTGGCCTGGAGGACCAGGAGTTGTACATGGAGATATCCGGCCTGGTCAACCAGAAAGGGATTAGCCAATTTATCGGGATCGGGCCGGCATTATTGGCCAACAGAAAACTCTTTGCAGTGAATAGCCGGTTCTTCCATGATACGGACGAATTCCTGAAAAGGTGCGACAGAACCCTGTTTCTGAATGCTTCAGTTCTGATCAAGGGATCCAGGAGATTCGGTTTTGAGCGGATCACGGGAGACCTGCAGTTGAAATCCCACCAGACCCGGCTGGAAATTGATCTGAACGCCATGCTCTCAAACCTGAGCTATTACAGGTCTCTGTTGAATGATGGAGTGAAAACCATGGTCATGGTGAAAGCCCTGTCCTATGGAAGCGGGAGTGTGGAGATTGCCCATTTGCTTCAATATCAAAAGGTTGATTACCTGGCAGTTGCTTTTATTGACGAAGGGGTGGAATTGAGGAAAGCAGGCATTCACCTGCCCATCATGGTGCTGAATCCCGATCAGTCGGGATACGCACAGATGATCGATTACAACCTCGAACCGGAGGTGTACAATCTCAAGGGACTTGAGGAACTCTACCAGATCCTTCATTACCGGGAGATCAGCCATTATCCAGTCCATTTCAAGCTGGATTCTGGCATGCACCGGCTGGGATTCCCGGAGGAGGAACTGGATGAGGTGATACCGCTGATCAAACGTCACGAATTCAGGGTCGCTTCCGTGTTTACACACCTTGCAGCAAGCGATGAGCCTGAACATGACGCTTTCAGTCGGCAACAGCTGGAGCTCTATGACAGGGTATCGGGCAGACTGGCTGATTCGCTTGAGGTTCCCTTCATCAGGCATGTACTGAACTCGGCTGGCATTGAGAGGTTTCCCGATGCACAGTATCAGATGGTCCGGCTGGGAATCGGATTACACGGGATAGGCCAGGGTAAACAGCTAACTCCTGCCAGTTCCTATATGACCACCATCTCACAGGTCAGGATGGTGAAAAAGGGCGAAACCATTGGGTATTCACGAAGCGGGAAGGCCGGATCGGACCGCCTGGTGGCTACCCTGCGTGTAGGCTATGCCGATGGAATGGACCGGAGACTGGGCAACGGGATCGGATCTGTCCGGATCAATGGAGTGTCGGCGCCCACCATAGGGAATATCTGCATGGATATGACCATGGTTGATGTGACCGGGAT
This sequence comes from uncultured Bacteroides sp., assembly GCA_964453785.1. Classification (GTDB taxonomy): domain Bacteria; phylum Bacteroidota; class Bacteroidia; order Bacteroidales. The sequence continues at coordinate 26,550 of CAYVRK010000013.1, read as the reverse complement.
TGATGCTGTGGAAGGAGACCAGGTGGAAATATTTGGTAAGAACCTCACTGTGAAGGAGGTGGCACAAATGGCAGGCACAATTCCCTATGAGATACTGACATCAATTCCCGAGCGGGTGAAAAGAGTATATTTGCAGGAATAATTATGAAAGTCAAAATATCGGCAGTCATCATCACCTATAACGAGGAGCGGAATATCCACCGCTGCCTTGAATCACTGGTAAGCATTGCCGATGAGATTGTGGTAGTGGACAGTTATTCCACCGACAGGACCGAGGAAATCTGCAGCGCATTCAATGTCCGCTTTATCCGGCACAGATTCACCGGACATATAGAACAGAAAAACTGGGCCATTCTCCAGGCCTCTTCCCCTTTTATCCTTTCATTGGACGCTGATGAGGCTCTCTCAGATGAATTGCGTTCGTCCATCATGAAGGTGAAGGAAAACTGGACCCACGACGGGTACTACTTCAACCGGCTGACCAGCTATTGTGAAAAATGGATCAGGCATACAAGCTGGTACCCTGCCAGGAAATTGCGCCTCTGGGATTCCAGGAAAGGAAGCTGGGGAGGATTCAATCCCCATGACAGGTTCTTCCTGACCAAGGGATCCACTCGGAAATTTCTGAAAGGGGATATTTTGCATTACTCCTATTATACGGTTTCCGAGCACATCGCGCAGATGAACTCCTTTTCCACCATCATGGCCCGGTCTTACTATGACCGGGGCAGGCACGTCTATATCTCCAGCATTGTACTTCACCCGCTCTGGCGATTCATCAAAGACTTCTTCCTGAGAACGGGTTTTATGGATGGCTACTACGGTTTTATCGTCAGTGTAAATTCAGCCCATGAGGTATTTTTGAAATACGTGAAACTCAAAAATATCTACAAGGATGAAAAGCGCAGGCAAAAGCAGACCATCTGTTTGTTCAATTCACAGCGGTCCTGGGGAGGTGGGGAGAAATGGCATGTGGATGTGGCATCCCATCTGGTTAGAAAAGGCTACAAGGTCCTGTTCATCTCCTCACCTGACAGCCCTCTGGCCCGCAAGATGCAGGAGATAGGCGTCTCAGGGTATCAAATCAGGGTATCAAATCTCAGTTTTCTGAATCCCTTCAAGGTGATCAAACTGGCAGGGATATTCAGAAGGGAGAAGGTGGTGTCATTGGTTACCAACCTTTCGGGCGATATGAAGGTGGCCAGCAATGCAGCCAGGTTTGCCGGGGTACCGAAGATCGTTTACAGGAGGGGCAGTGCCATTCCCATCAGGAATACACCCATCAACCGTTACCTTCTCCGCCGGGTTGTTACGCGAATCATAGCCAATTCTGAGGAGGTGAAAAGAACCATTCTTGTGAACAACAGCAACCTGGTTCCCGAGGATAAGATCTCCATTGTCTATAACGGTGTGAGCCTGGCCAGGTACAATTCGGATGCAGCTCCGCTGTACCATGCCCAGGATAAGGAAATAGTACTGGGTTGTGCAGGCAGGCTTTCGGAAGAGAAAGGACATGAGCACCTGCTTGAACTCATGAAAATACTCAGCAACAGCAGTTACAGGTTTAAGATGTTGATTGCCGGGGAAGGGAGGTTGCTGAATATGCTTCAGAAGAAAGCCAGTAAACTGGAAGTGGAGGAACGGGTGGAATTTCTGGGATTCATCAAGGATATGCCAGCATTTTTCAATTCCATTGATGTCTTTTTACTTACATCAAGTTATGAGGGGTTCAGCAATGCGGTTCTGGAGGCCATGGCCAGTGCAAAACCGGTGATTTCATTTGATGTAAGGTCAACGAGGGAAGTCATCGATCATGGTGTTACAGGCTATGTGGGAAAGGAGAATAGTGTGGAGGAGATGGCCAGCTGGATCCTTGAGCTTGCAGCGGATGAATCCAGGAGAAAGGAGATGGGATTGAAAGGCAGGGAACGTATTGAGGCCTCCTTTTCATTCGAAAAATGTCTTGAAGAGATTATCACACTGCTAACCCGCTCCAATGGATTTTAAGCCCCGGAACCCGGTTTCCCGGATGCTTTATTCTCAAGATATCTTTCATAAGAATGCTTCCAGCGGCGGTGAGACCACAGCCAGTACTCCGGAGCTTCCCTGATTAAATCTTCAAGAATTCTTACATGCGCGTCTGTAATTGCATAGGGGGAAAGGTCCGACGGGTCATCTGTAATCAGCTCAAATTCCACCTCGTACCTTCCGCGTGAAGGTTTCCTTATTTTCATAAAAACCACTGCCGCATCCAGTTTCCTTGCAAGCTTTTCTGTTCCTAAATACAAAGGTGTGTCCTGGCCCAGGAATTTGGTCCAGTACTGAATATTTTGGAACATGGGTCGCTGGTCTGAAAGAAAAATGGTCAGTACAGGGTTCCTGTCCCGGTGGTGCCCGATCAATTCTCTGGCAATTTTTTCCATGGGAGTTACAGTAACCCCGAACCGGTTCCTGTTATGGATCACCATCCTGTTAAAATACTTATTCTTCAGTGGTTTGTAAATACCTATGACCGGGTAATCGGATTGGAGTGAAAGGGTGGAAAGGTATTCCCAGTTTCCGTAATGAGCAGTAACGGCCATGACCATCTTCCCCTGTGTGTAAAGTTTCCCCAGGAGTTCGGGATTCTTGTAGGTGATCCGGCTCATCGCCTTGGATCTGGAAAAAAAATGGGAAACGGCGGATTCCAAAATCAGGTCACAAAGGTGGTGGTAGAACTTCTTGGCCAGCCTCCTGATCCGGGCCTGATCACTTTCCGGGAATGCCTTTCTAAGATTGTCAAAAACCACTTTTTTTCTGTATCCGGCGACATGGAATGCGAGCAAATAGAAAAAATCTGATATGAGAAAAAGCATCTTTTCCGGAAGCACATGGAGGATCCAAATAAGGCTTCGGGTAAAAATATAGCCTATGAAACGCATCTCTATCCCAGCTCGCTGATGCGTTCCAGTTTGTGCAGGTCCAGGATCCTGATCTTTCTTCCGTCAATGGAGATGACACCCTCCTGGGCAAAGGTAGAAAGGGTACGGATGGCGTTGGAAGTAGTCATGTTGGACAGATTGGCCACATCCTCACGTGAGAGATAGATTTTAATGGTTTTACCATCATCTTCATAGCCATAGGTGTCTTTCAGGAAGATCAGTGATTCTGCCAGTCTGCCCCGAATGTGCTTCTGTGTCAGGGTTACGGTACGGTCATGGGAAAATCCCAGTTCAGACGCAAAAGATTGGATGATGCTCATACTCAGTTCCGCATTGCTTCTCAGGACACGGTATACACTTTCTTTGTCTACGATGCATGAAACACAATCTTCGATGGCCACAGCTGTTGCAGTATGATTCTCCTCTGCAAACAACGCCCTGTATCCGATAAAACCAATGGGCTTGGCCATTCTGACGATCTGCTCCCGCCCTCCAACACCTTCCTTAAAGATCTTCACTTTTCCTTCGGCCAGGATCATCAGCCCCAGGGGCTTATCTCCCTCTTTAAAAATGATCTCACCTTTTTTGTAAAATGCGCAGGTATAGTTTTGCTTCAGGAATTCCTTTTCTTTTGGAGTAAGTACCGTAAATACAGATTTGGGATTGTCTATGCAATCATCTGCATTGTAGTTCCTTTCCTGCATTTTTATTGAGTTAAATTGTCTTGCTATGCTAAATGACTGACAAAATTAGAAAAATTTATCGATTCTCTATCAATACCTCGCAACCAGTGGAATTCTCCGCCCGACACCGAATGCTTTCGATGAGATCCTTAATATAGGGGGGGTCTGGTAACGTTTGTATTCATTATGATCCACAAGTCTGATTATACGGGATATTAATTTCTTATCTGTTCCCTTGATAGAGATGCTTTCCGGGGGCTGCTGCTTCTCGATATAGGACTCCAGGATCTGGTCCAGCAGAGGGTAGGGGGGCAATGAATCCGTGTCTTTCTGGTCGGGCCGAAGCTCTGCAGACGGAGGTTTGGTGATGATCTTTCCGGGAATCACTTCACCATTTCGGTTGATGTACCGGGCCATTTCATAGACATCGGTTTTGTATACATCACCAAGGACAGATAGCCCTCCACTCATATCTCCGTACAGGGTACCATAGCCGACAGCTGTTTCACTTTTATTGCTGGTGTTGAGCAGGATATTCCCGAGTTTATTGGATAGTCCCATCAGCAGGGTGCTCCGTATCCGGGCCTGGATATTCTCTTCGGTGATATCTTCCGGAAGATCTCTAAAAATGGGCTGAAGGGTTTCCCTGAACTGGTTGAAAAGCTTCTCGATGGGCAGGATATGCCTCTCCACACCCAGGTTTTCTGCTAGTTGAACAGAATCATCCACACTGTGACCGGAGGAGTATTGTGAGGGCAGCAACAGCACATGCATGTTTTCGGGGCCGAGAGCTTCTGCTGCCAATACCAGTGTGACAGCCGAATCGATGCCTCCCGAAAGGCCCAGGGTGGCACTTCTGAAATTCATTTTCCCAAAATAGTCCCTGATCCCGCATACCAGGGCATCATGGACCATGCCGATCCGGCCGGGAACAGAAGCAACAAATGGGTCGGGAGCAGCCACTGCCAGTTCATCCAGATCAACCACATCAAAATCCTCCTGGAAAAAACTGAGCCTTCGGACCACCTCACCAGAGGCATTGATGGCCAGGGACCCACCCTCGAATATGAGCTCGGTCTGCGCTCCTGCCTGATTGCAATAGATCAGCGGAAGTTTATGGCGTGCTGCCTTCCCGGTAAACACGGCTTGTTTCACCTCCATTTTCCTGTGGGCAAAGGGAGAAGCAGCCAGGTTGAGAATCCCCTGAGGGTTGAATCGCATGAGCTCTTCAAGGGGATTGGTTTTGTATAACCTGCTTCTGGAGAATTCACTTTCAAATGGCTGGTCATCCCACAAATCCTCACAAATGGTTACAGCCAGCCTTTTCCCCTTGAACTCGAGAATATTGAATTGCCGGTTGGGTTCGAAATACCTGTATTCATCGAAGATGTCATAGGTAGGCAACAGGGATTTCCGGAACACCTGTTTGATCTCACCCTCATGAAGAAAAAAGACGCTATTGTAAAGCAGCTTTCCCTCTTTTTCGGGATTGAATTCGGGCCCTCCGATCAGTACCCCGATGTCAGGCGGTATCTGCCCGGCGAGTTGATTTACTGATGCAATACATCTGGAAATGAAGTCCTTTCGTTCCAGGAGGTCCAGGGGTGGATAGCCGCATATGGACAATTCAGAAAAGAGGACCAGGTCGGCTCCCCCGGCAACTGCACGATGTACCGCCCGGGTTATTCTGGCCAGGTTTCCATCGAAATCCCCGATCAGGTAATTCAGCTGTGCGATCCCGATTTTCATCCCTGATCAGAAGAGGATCCCCAGGTGGATGGAGATTGCGTTTACACTGATGTTGGCCCCATCCTTTTCGGTGACATTGGTGAGCCCGGAGGTCCACCGGATCCCGCCGATGGCTGCCGTATTACCGCCAAGCCTGTATTCGACGCCAACCCCTACATGGTAACCCAGATTGAACACAGCAATACTCTCTTTGGGCAAAGTTTTCTTGTCCAGTTCCCCGTCCTTTGTAGAGACATGGGCGTTGATATTGAACATGGGATTAAAACCAACCTGCAGAAAGAAAGTGGCATAGCCCAGTTCTTCGGTCTTCAGTTTCAGACCCAGGGGGATGTCCAGGTACTGGAGGTTCATTTTTACGCTTTGCCCCGGTTCGATGATGATTGAATTATCCGGTGTTCCGTAATCTGTACTGTCGGAATAGAGCAGGTTCCCTCCCAGGTTGTTGATCCCGAATCCGAGGACAAAAGCGTAATTTTCCTGGAAGAAATAATCCATCTGGATTCCTGCCTGCATATTGAAAATGGAACCATCAGGATCAATGATATGATGATCGGATGAACTGAGCCAGGCAAACTGCGGATTAAAGTGCACATTGAAACGAATCTTGTTTTGTCCTTGCAGCGCCTGCAACATCACCGTGAGTATAAGGATTAAAATTATTGGCTTAAACCATCTCATAATTTCTAATTTTGTATTGTCAGTCTTTGGCTCAAATTTACATATTATGATGAGACCTTTTTACTGGTTGGTGGTTTTTCTGTTCGGTGCTGTTTTGGCGGGTGAAGGTTGCCGGAGAGATTCCCTGGATGTGGATGTATCAGGGATTCAGGCAGAAGTTGAGGTGGAACGGTTTGACCTGGATCTGTTTGAGGCACCTCAGGATTCACTGGGAAGCTCCATCGAACAGTTTTATAAGAAGTACGGGGATTTTTTTGATGTCTTTAATGTGCATGTGATCAATATCGGACAAGCCTCCTCCAGGCACTATCCCTCCTATCTGTCCATGTTCATCAATGATCCAACCAACCGGGAGGTGTTCCGGTATACCTGTGAAGTATTCGGATCCATGGAGGAAATCAATGCAACCCTTTCAAACGGTTTCAGGCACTACCTTTATCACTATCCCGATTCACTTCTTCCCAGGGTGGTGGGTTATGTGAGCAGGTTCAACCAGGGCCTCTTCACGGTGGATCATTTTGTGGGTGTGGGCCTGGATCAGTACCTGGGGAGCGACTGCCCATTTTATGAAGAGATGGGCACACCGCGTTACCTGGTGTTAAACAAGGTTCCGGAGCGGATTCCGGTGGATGTAATGCTGGCCTGGGCCACCCAGATCTATCCCTACAATGATTCCCTGGATAACGTGTTGAACCGCATGATCCACAAGGGCATGCTGGCCTATTTTGTGGATGCCATGTACCCGGATATGGAAGAGCAGTTTAAAATGGGATTTACTTCTGACCAGATGAAGTGGTGCAGGAACAATGAGAAGCAGATGTGGACTTATCTGGTGGAAGAGAAACTGCTGTTCTCCACCGACTTGCTGGTGATCCGGAAACTTACCGAAGATGCTCCAAGCACCCAGTTCTTTACCGTCGAATCGCCCGGGCGTGCTGCCGTCTGGCAGGGACTGCAGATTGTCAGGGCTTTTGCCAACCGGAATCCCGGGCTTACCCTGAACCAGGTTTTATCACAGAGGGATTACCAGGAGGTGCTCAGGCAGTCCCGCTACAACCCTTAACCGGGCGTAGCGATCCCGAATATCATGGTGGATATTTTCTTCCTGAGATTCATGGTGGAT
>CAYVRK010000013.1:3409-19296 GCA_964453785.1 uncultured Bacteroides sp. | reverse complement strand
TCATGGTGGATATTTTCTTCCTGAGATTCATGGTGGATCCAAATACAAAAAAAAGGCCGCCCTTTCAGGCAGCCTTGTAAAACGTGTTCATTTTCGTTCCTTATTCAGGACTGATTGCCTCTACAGGGCATACATCGGCACATGCACCACAGTCAGTACAAAGCTCAGGATCAATAACATAAATATCTCCTTCGCTGATAGCCTCCACCGGGCATTCATCGATACAGGTTCCGCATGCTGTGCAATCATCAGAAATTACGTAAGCCATATTTTCAAGTTTATTGATTCGAATGGGACAAATTTAATGCAAATTCCTTCTCAGGCAATCTGCACAGACTAAAAATTATTAACCTGTCTTAGTTTGGAGCAATTCTACGGATAGGTAGGCCAGAAGTGAGATACCGGTTCTCAAGGCAGATTCATCCACCCTGAATCCCGGCGTATGGAGCGGATAGATCTGTTCCTGTCCTGGTTCCTTCACACCCAGCCGGTACATCATCCCCGGAACTGCCTGCGCGAACCAGGCAAAATCTTCCGCGGTCATCCGGATATCCATGTCCTCCACATTCCCGGGGCCCAGGAAAGCCGACGCTTTCTCCCTGGACAGGCGAGTCAGCGATTCATTGTTATGAAGGACCGGGTATCCATGCCTGATCTCCACAAGGCAGGAACCTCCCATGCTGGAAGCAATACCGGAAGCGATCTGCTCAATAAGGCCATGTGCTTTTCTTCTCCATGATTCATGCATGGTTCTGAACGTCCCCTCAAGCTGTACCTGGTCGGGGATCACATTCACAGCCCCGTCAGCCACCACTTTTCCAAAGGAGAGTACGGTGGGCACCCCGCTGGGAGTTCTGCGGTTGATCTCCTGCTGCAGTGTGATCAGGATATGGGAAGCCATCAGAACAGGATCAATAATCTGCTGACGCAGTGCTGCATGTCCGCCTTTCCCCTGAACAGTGATATATATCTCATCGCTGGAAGCCATGTAGGTTCCTTCTTTGAAACCCACATGTCCGGCCTCCATATCGGGAAGCACATGCTGGGCGATGATCAGATCGGGCTTCCTCTCTTTGAAAACACCCTCTTCCAGCATCAACTTTGCTCCCCCGGGAACTTTCTCTTCACCCGGCTGGAAAACAAACAGCAGTTCACCCGGGAATTGATCCTTCAGCTGGTCAAGGATGCGGATGGCCCCCAAAAGGGAGGTCATGTGAACATCATGTCCGCATGCATGCATGACTCCGCTGACTTCTGACTGAAAATCAACGCCTGAGTTTTCTTTTATGGGAAGTGCATCCATATCTGTTCTGACAGCCACGCACAATCCTTTCCCGCTTCCTTTGATCATGGCCACAATACCCGTTTCAACGAACGGGTACCGGTAGCTGATGCCCCACTGGTCCAGCAATCCCCTGATGGTTGCCGAAGTGTTTTGTTCATTGAATGAAAGCTCGGGATGCCGGTGCAGGGTTCGGCGTATGGAAATCATCTCTTCCATGAACTTCGCGGATACCAGGGTGTTGATTTGATTTTTTAAATCCATGATCAATTAAAAATCCAGGCTAAGTGAAAGATAGAACATCCTGGGCTGAACCTCCATATTCTCTATTCCCCAGGCCCAGTCGAGACGAATGAAATACCCCAGCAGTACGGTCCGAACGCCAACTCCGTATCCTGCCACAATGGGATCCCTGTTTGCATCAAGGGTGATGGTCATGGGGCCGTTGGTGATCACCTCCTGATCCCAGGCATTCTCCCCGGTAAATGGATGCAATCCGCTCCACGCCGTTCCCACATCGGCAAAGCCAACCACCTGGAAATTATTCAAAAATCCGGATGAAAGCGGGTGCCCTGCCACATACCTGAACAGGGGCAGCCTCAGCTCCGTATTGTAAACCAGAAAGTTGCTGCCGTTGCGAATGTTCTGGGAAAATCCCCTCACATTGGTCGCCAGTGCCTGATAGGCGTAATTTCTGGTGTAATCAATGGCAACAGACTGATTAAATGTTGGTATCCGTGATTGGAAAAGATTGATCCAGTTATCCACACTCCCCAGGTAATAGATCAACGGGCTTCTGCCGAATGAAGTGCTCCCTGCAAGCCGGTTGGCCCAAATCAGCGTCCTGTGGATCTTGATGTAATGGCGGAAATCGCCCCCGATCACAAAAAGATCCGATTTGGACTGGTTGATCTGGCGGTAAGCCTCTCCAAAAACCTTGAGCCGGGTGCCGCTATAGAGGTTGGTACCGAGAACCCTGGTATTATCAAATATCAATTCACCCTTCAGTCCGCCCCAGACTTTGCTATTGGAAGGGAGGTTCAGGTTGTTGATATCGGTGGAAAGAAACACCGTATTGTCATGTCTGAAGGATACGGTTCCTTTCACAGCCAGGGTCTGGCTGAATGGATATTTCAGGGATCCAAGCAACTCATGGGTATAGGTCTTGATGTTCGCATCATAGGTGTAGTTATCGTAGGTGTAGTTCTTGAAAACCTGTCTGTGGAAAACCACCTGTTTATCCAGCCTCTTTTTCACATTTTCAAAACTGAGCAGGTATTCATTGCTGTCAAAATCAGTGGCAAAACGGACACCTCCTGTAAGGCGGTAATCTTCAAACAGGTCATTGGCACCCACTTTGAAAAGCAGGTTCAATCCCGGGTTATAATAGAAAGCACCGCCGGTGAATGCCTGGTAAGAGGCATTCAGAAAGCTGAAATCGATCTGGTTGACCAGCTTATCAGGATAGAACGCCACCTGGTAGTCAATGTACATCATCTTGTCGTTCTGGGTGGAGTCCAGCACAAGGTTCAGGTTCCTGCTTCGAAGCTGGTTGTTGTAATAGTTGAGCTTCTCACGTTCGAAAATGTAGTTGTTGATATCGATTCTGAACTCCTGGAGCTCGATGGTATCTCCGTCGTGGACCAGCTGGTTGTCTGCAATGTCCTTCATGGATACCACCTTTTTCTCAATATGATGAATGGAGTCCTCACGCATCAAACGATCCACATGCCTGTCCCGGTAAGATGTGGGTTCCAGCTTATTCCCAAAAACCGGTTCCAGGTTCATGGGGTATTTATACATATGGTACCTGCTGTCGTTATATACAATTTCTGCGATTTCCCCGGTCTCCGTATTGATATCCTGTGATAGAATGTTGCGGCTGTAATTGGTCAGGGGATAGCTATTTGCAAAATACCGGTAGTGAATGGTGGTATCCACCAGGCTGATCAAACTGTCGTATTCTGCATAATAGCGGTTGACGATCCCGTTCTTGTCACTCAGGTAAAAAAACTCATTTTTCCCCGGTGAGAGTGGCTGTGTGTGATTGATATAGTTGCCTTCGGAGATTCGTTGAAGAACCTCTCCTTTTCCGGCGTAATCATATACAAATATGGATTGAGCTGTGGTGGTGTTGTTTTCCGGATCATTGACGGCATAGAGGGTATCCAGTCTTCTGTTGGATACAAAAGAGATATTGCTCATGTTGTTGATGAAGCGGGGGTAAAAATCATCGGCCAGATCGTTGGTGATACGTTCATTGGTGGATGAGGCTATATCGAATACCCAGATGTCTGTCTGCCCTTCAACAACCGCCGAGAATACCAATTTCCTGGCATCATGGGAAAAACTCATATCCAGGACTTTTTCGAAATAGAGCAGGTTCCTGGTGGTGATCACTTTCGTCTCCAGGTTATAAAAATGAACCTTTAATAATCCCTCTTCTTCGGTGATAAAAGCGAGAATCCGGGAAGTTGGATGCCAGGCTATTTCAGGAAATGAGTAGTCATTGATCTGATCCAGTTTGTATCCCTTTTTATAGATTCGTTCTTTTTTGCCGTTCTGGTCGTACCGGATCCAGATCTTGTATTGCCCTTTCTGGTTGGTTACATAAGCCAGTTTGTTTCCGTCCGGACTGATCCTGATATTCTGGTATACCCTGTTTTTATTGGGCCTTTTCAGCACTTCGCCCTGATCGGGCAAGCCGGCGTTCTCCACATCGGTGGTGTAGAGACCCAGGTAATAGGCTGTCCAGTCCATGGAGAGTTCCTTGAGCTTCGTGCCCAGCACATAGAGGAAACCGCTATCAGCGTTTTTATTGATCTTGGTGATGTAAAGGATCTGGGGAATAATCGCCACACCATACAGGTCGGCTATATATTTCCAGAATGAATGTCCTGCATAAATGGCATCATCATCCTCAAGGTTCACGAATTTGCGGTATTTGCCTGAGACAATCCCGTCTTTTACCCGGTTTTCCAGATCGTAGTCCCATGGATTGGAAACAAAAGAAATCAAACCTTGCAGATACCAGTCCGGAAGATTAATGATGGTACTATTGGCTATGTTGTCCCTCAATCCGTTCCCGAACATCATTTCGGTCACCAGAACCTCCGCAATGGCCGCTCTGATCTGACGTTCAAAATTCACATGGTCCCCGTCAAAATAGAGAAAGACCTTGTTCTGATTGATCTGGGTGGTACCCCCGATATTATACTCTTCGTTTTCCGATTTCAATCCGATGTTGCTCTGACGGTAATCGGACATTTTGTTGTAGGTGAGAAAGATCAGGCGTTTCTCTATCTCATAATCGAAGAACCTTTCAATCAGTGCCAGCTCCTTCTCTACAAAATCAGCCACATACAAGGAAAGATCGGTACCATGCTCATAAGAGTAGACATCAAATCTATCAAACCGGTAGAATTTATAGTAGCGTTCATTGTACTGAACCCGGTTCTTTCCGAAGGTCATTTGCATCCCGTTGTAAAACTGGGCAGATACCTCCACAGAACCAAGCAGCAGAAACAACAGGATTCCTATGCGCACAGTGCTTCTCATTCCCTTTTTCGGAGATCTAAAAGTAAACATTATTAGCCACAAGTCTGTTCAAATTCCCGGCCTGAAATTTGCATGTTCATAGATACCTCAAAAATTATGCAACCAATTGTAGATTTTTTGTGTTAATTTTATGCGTCGTATCCCAAAATATATTTGACTAAATACCGAATAAGATGAAATATCTGATTTTGTTATGCTGTCTGACCGGGCTTCTGTTACCGGTCAAAGGACAAACAGTTCAACCAAAAATATCTTTTGAAAAGAATATCCACGATTTCGGGAAGTTTGCTGAGGAAGGCGGCAACGTTACTTATTCTTTTGAATTTGTGAATACAGGAGGAGAGCCGCTTATTATTCAGAATGTTACAGCCTCATGCGGATGCACGGCCCCCAAATGGTCCCGTGAACCAGTACCCCCGGGAGCAAAGGGATTTGTGGCTGCTACTTACAATCCGGCTGGCAGGCCCGGGCCTTTTAGAAAATATGTCACTGTTATATCCAATGCAGAACCGGCAAGTGTGAGACTGACCATAACCGGTGAGGTGACTCCAAAAGCCCGCACGATTGAAGACGACTACAGGTATGCCATGGGGCCGATTCGCCTGAAATCGAATCACATGGCTTTCGGAAATCTTAAAAACACCAAGGCTTCAGAGCAAAGGCTTGAGATTGTAAACACCTCTGAAGAACCTGTTACCATCGAATTCGAACGGGTCCCCGGACACATCTCCATCAGGAGTGAACCCGCTTCACTTAAACCCGGAGAAAAAGGCGAACTGGTTGCCTCCTATGATACCCCAAAGCGAAATGACTGGGGATTTGTGATTGACAGAATGGGATTGAAGATCAACGGGGTATCAGAAAGGAATTACAACCTGGTGGTCAGTGCCAACATCGAGGAGGATTTTTCCGGACTTTCCGAAGCGGAGCTGGCCCAGGCCCCTGTACTCAGTGTGGATGACCCTGAATTCAAATTCGGCCAGATCAAACAGGGGGAGAAGGTGGAGCATGTCTATGTGCTGACCAATTCCGGTAAATCGGATCTTTACATTCGCAGTGTAAAAGCATCCTGCGGATGCACAGCCGTACAACCTGAGAAAAATGTGATCACTCCCGGTGAGTCTGTAAATATCAAAACCGTATTTAATTCAGCGGGCAAGACAGGAAGCCAGAATAAAACGGTTACCATCATCACCAACGATCCCAGAAACAGCAAAATGATCCTCTGGGTGAAAGGAGAAGTCATAAAAAGTTAAAAGCCCTAGAGTAACGCGATTATCGCTTCTTTGAGCTCTTCGCCGTGTAGTTTCTTTGCCCTGATGATGCCGTCCCTGTCAACCAGAACGGTGTGGGGAATGGACGGTACTCCATATAGCCGGGAACCTTCGCACTGCCAGCCTTTCACATCTGAAATGAGGTGCCAGGCAAGTTTGTCATCATCAATGGCTTTCAGCCAGCTTTCACGGTCGTTGTCAAGTGAAACGCCGAGGATTTCCAATCCCTGCGCATGGTATACGTTGTACAATTCAACCAACTCCGGGTTGGATCTCCGGCAGGGTCCGCACCAGCTTGCCCAGAAGTCGATCAGCAGCACATTCCCATTGTGAACCTCTGATACTTTCAGCATCTCCCCATCCGGTGTTTCCAGTCCGAAATCTTTGTAGGGTTTCCCAACAACCACATCTTTCTGTTTCTCCATGATCCCAAACATGTATTTATACTCCTCCATCTGGTGAAGCGGTGTGGCCAGTGCGTTGAGGACTGCTTCAAGGTCCTCTGTTTCATAGGTATAGAAGGTGCCTCTCAACAGAAGGACGGATACATAAGAAGACATATTCTCTGCAATATAGGCCGAATCAATCCTGTCTTTTTCTTCATTGATCGAATAATATATGTTCAGAATGCTGTCTGTAGCTGCCTGGTCTTCCGTTTCCGATGCAGCATAATAGGCCTCCAGTATGGAAGAGAGCCTGCCTTCAAAAGAGCCGGTCAGTTCGTTGTAAGCATTCAAGTCATTCTGGGCTTTGCTGGTGGTCTCGATCAACGGTTTTTCAATGGTACCCGAGATGCTATATTCGGCATTTTCCATCAAAAGCCTGAGACTCCCTTTTTCCCCTTTTACGGAGAGATACATGGTACGAACTCCCTCAATACTTCCTGACAGAACAGCCGGAATTCCGGGCTCCACATGCGCAGAGTCAAATCCGACAAATTCACGGTTCACCTGTGCAGAAAGAATGATCCATTTGCCTTCAGTCCCCTCCAGATCCAGTTTGACGGTATAACTGCCGATGGGTTGATTGCAGGATTGAATAGCCAGAACAGCCAGGAATAAAATGGTTATTTTACGCATCGCAAAAGTTGAAATTTTTCAAGCGCAATGATACAATTATTTATCAATTAGGGGAATAGTCAGAAGGCTCAAGAATGTGATTTATATTTGTTCAAAATAATGGATGCGGCCATGTAGGAGGTAATCCGGCCTTCAGAAATCTGTGTTTCCAGATCCTTCAGTTCCTTTTGCATAACCGGATCGCTGAAAACCTGGCTGTATATTCCTTCCCTGATGGTTTCATACATCCAGTAGCTGGATTGCTCTTTCCGCCTGCTCTCAAGATACCCGTTTGAGGTCAAAGCGTTTCTGTATTCCTGTATCATCTCCCAGATTTCTGCGATTCCCGAATTGTAAAGGGAAGAACAGGTATTCACACGGGGAACCCATCCGGATCGTGAAGTTGGAAAAAGGTGGAGTGCGTTGGTAAACTCGGCCTGAGCCCTGCGGACTCTCTGGATATTGTTTCCGTCTGCTTTGTTGATTACAATCCCGTCGGCCATCTCCATGATCCCCCTTTTTATTCCCTGAAGTTCATCACCTGCTCCGGCAATCATGATCAGGAGAAAGAAATCCACCATTCCGTGGACTGCAGTTTCTGACTGTCCCACGCCAACTGTCTCCACAAACAGAGTGTCAAATCCTGCTGCTTCGCAGAGAATCATGGTTTCACGTGTTTTACGGGCCACACCTCCAAGGGTGCCACCGGAGGGGGAGGGCCTGATATAAGCATCTTTGCAGCTGGCAAGTTCTTCCATTCTGGTCTTGTCCCCCAGGATGCTCCCTTTGGACCGTTCGCTGCTTGGATCAATGGCCAGAACGGCAAGCTTTCCTCCCTGTTCGATGATGAATTTCCCCATTGCTTCGATAAAGGTGCTTTTCCCGGCGCCCGGCACACCGGTAATACCAAGGCGGAATGCATTTCCTGAATAGGGGAGGCATGAAGCAATCAACTCCTGTGCTCTGTCCCGGTGATCGGGCAGGGAACTTTCCACGAGCGTGATGGCACGGCTCAATAGACTGATATCACCTGTCAGGATTCCTTCCAGCAGCTGGGAATTGGATTGAGACCCTTTTCTTACTTTCCTGAGTCGTTGAACAGCCTCCCTGCTGACCGGATCAGGTTGTGAAACACCTTCAGAAACCGATAGTGCTGATTTATTCTTTAGAGGTCCGGACATGAACTCAGGGGGCATATTTCATCTTGAAGTATTCGTAAGTTGTAAATTGTGCCCTGACATCAGGGCCTTTGGTAATGATCCTGTTGTTCATCAGTTTATCATCAATCTCACAGGCCTTCACATTATCGGACAGCTGGATGTTCAGAATATCCAGCAGCTCTTTTTTGGCATCCGGATCATATACGGGGAAAACACATTCAACCCGTCGCCTCAGGTTCCGTTTCATCCAGTCGGCCGATCCCAGGAAAACCTTGTGGTCCCCGTTGTTGAGAAATACAAAGATGCGAGCATGTTCAAGATAGCGGTCAACGATCCGGATCACCCTGATGTTTCTGCTGTAAGATAGTCCTGTTTTCAAGGTACATACCCCACGTATAATCAGGTCCACCTTCACACCGGCCTCGCTGGCCTTATACAGGCTGTCAACCATTTCTCCATCCTGAAGTCCGTTCATCTTCAAAAGGATATAGCCAATTCCACCCTTTTTTACGTTGGTGATCTCCTGGTTGATCAGCTTGAGAAAGGATTGGACCATATTGAACATGGGTACAAGGATGTGTCTGAATTTCGGTTGGAAATTCTGGTCTTCAAGGATCCTGTAAAGATTTTTCACATCCCTCACCACCTCAGGGTTGGAAGTGAACAAACCATGGTCACCATAAAGCCTGGCCGTCTTTTCGTTGAAATTGCCGGTGCCCAGGTAAGCCTGGTCTCCATGCGTGGATCCCCTTTTCCTGATCACCAGGGCTATTTTTGCATGGACTTTCAGATTGGGGATGCTGTATATAATACGGATGCCTGCTTTGGTCATTTCGTTGGCCCATTTCAGGTTGGCTTCCTCGTCAAACCGGGCCTTCAATTCAACAAATACGGTAACCTTTTTGCCGTTAACCGCCGCATCAATGAGCGAGTTGACCACAACAGAATGGTCCGAAACCCTGTACTGGGTTGATTTAATCTCTTCTACCGTGGGGTCCAGGGCTGCTTCGCGGAGGAACCTCAGGTAATGTTCAAAGGGCTGATAAGGTACACTCAGTAAAAAATCCATTCTGCTGATCATGGCAGCGATGGGTTTTTCCAGGTTGACCAGCACTGGATTGGGTATGGGAGGCAGGTTTTCAATCTCCATGTCAGGATAGAGCGGATTAGGAAAACTGAAGAAATCCCTGAAATTATGCCTGCTGCCTCCCATGACCATGATATCCTTTGAAATGTGGAAGGAGGAGGTAAAGTATTCCAGTACATTTTCCGGCATTTTCCGGTCGAACTGGAACCGGTTGGGTTTGCCCACCGAGCGAACACTTCTGATCCGGTCGATGGCTTCAATCAGATCATCCCCTTCATATTCATCATATTCCATATCGGCATCCCTGGTGAGCTTTATGGAGTACCAGTTCACAACCTTGTAACCCGGAAAGATAGAATCTATATGCCGCATGATCACATCTTCCAGGAACATGATGTAGTGTTCTCCGTCTTTTCCTGGCAACTCAATAAACCTGTTGAAATTGTGATCGGTGGGGATCTTCACGATGGCGTACCGTTCACGCTGTTTTGCCCCCTGTTGTTTTTTACTCACCATCTCCATGGCCATATAAGGATGCCCTGTTTTCAGGAACGGCCTTACCTTCTTTTTAACCATCAATACCGGTTGTATGGAAGTAATGATGTTGGAATAAAATACCTCACTGATAAAATCCTTCTGCTCTGTCGACAACCGGTCCTTCTCATTGACCACGATAATGTGATTCTTCCTCAGTTCCGGAAGGATCTCCTCCTCGAAAATGAGGTGAAAGATAGATTGCTGGTTGGTCACAATTTCATTGATCTTCCTTATGATACCAGCCGGATCAACCTCCCTGAAGTGCTCTACAGGAAACTCCTTTTCATGGCGGAGCATATGTTTGTAATAACTGACTCTTACCTGGTAGAATTCTTCTGTGTTATTGGAATAAATAGCCAGGAACTTGATCCTTTCATACAGGGGAAGGGTTTTATCCATGGCCTCCTGCAATACCCTGAAGTTAAAAGAGAGCCAGCTAATGTCTCTGTTGAAGTATTCGTATTTGCCCATAGAGTCTGATTCGGAGTATAAAGGTAGCGATAGTTTAAGAAATCCATGCAATCTATGCAGCATCGGCCAAAAAACAGCTGACTGAATATATTGTCATTGTTCCTGATTTTCTTATTTTTATAGAAAAACCTCAACGCATGGACATTTTATCTGACCCCGCAGTCATCTGGTTCCTCATCGGGCTTGGAATGCTGTTCCTGGAACTTATCCTTCCCGGTCTGGTCATTCTGTTTTTTGGCGCGGGAGCCTGGGTAACAGCCCTCGTATGTGCACTTTTTGATATCAACCTGAATGTACAGATCCCCATCTTTCTCGTGGCCTCTCTCCTGGGGCTGGTGCTGTTGCGCAAATATCTGAAAAAACGTTTCTTCGGAAAAAAGGACGAGGAGGCCCAGGACCAGTTGGAGGAATTTATCGGAAAAAAGGCCAAGGCCGTGGAAGATTTTAAAGATGGTTCCGGCCTGGTCGAGTTCAAAGGGACCCGCTGGTCAGCTTCCAGTAATGCACCAGTGAAAAAAGGATCGTGGGTAACCATTGTGAGCAAAGAAAGCCTCATCCTTCAGGTCAAGCCTGACTAACCCTCTTACCGGAACTTGTGGCTTCCACAGTAACGACTTTCACCTTTTACCTTTATAACTATAACCTTATTAAATGGAAATGAACGCATTAACACTCGTATACGTTGGATTGATTCTTCTGGCGCTTATTATCCTGTTTTCTTCAATCAAAGTAGTACCTCAGAAAAGGGCTTATATTGTGGAACGACTTGGCAAATACAGGCTCACGCTTGTGGCCGGGTTCAATGTTCTGGTGCCGTTTATTGACCGGATCCGGTACCGTCACACACTGAAGGAACAGGCCATTGATGTGGCTTCCCAGATCTGCATTACCCGTGACAATATCTCCGTGGAAGTAGACGGGATTCTCTATCTGCAGGTCATTGATGCAGCCAAGGCTTCTTATGGCATCGATAACTACCAGTTTGCATCCATCCAGATCGCCCAGACCACCATGCGAAGTATCATCGGTAAGCTGGAACTGGATAAAACCTTCGAAGAGCGTGAAACCATCAACAACAGCATCGTCTCCGCCGTTGATAAAGCCAGTGATCCA
Source organism: uncultured Bacteroides sp. (assembly GCA_964453785.1). Lineage (GTDB taxonomy): Bacteria > Bacteroidota > Bacteroidia > Bacteroidales. The sequence continues at coordinate 7,756 of CAYVRK010000013.1, read as the reverse complement.
TGGGGTGTAAAAGTAACCCGGTATGAAGTGAAGAACATCATTCCACCCCAGAGCATCAAAGATGCCATGGAGAAGCAAATGAGGGCCGAACGGGAGAAGCGGGCTGTGATTGCCGAATCGGAAGGTGAAAAACAGGCCAAGATCAATGTGGCAGAGGGATCCAAGCAGCAAGCCATCAAAGTGTCGGAGGGTGAAATGCAAAAGCGGATCAATGAGGCTACAGGAAAGGCTTCCGAGATTGAGCAGGTGGCTAAAGCCACAGCCAACGGGATCAGGTACATCTCTCAGGCCATCAATGAAAAAGGTGGCAGGGATGCGGTGAACCTGAGGATTGCTGAGCAGTATCTGACAGAGTTCGGTAAACTGGCCAAGGAGTCCAATACCATGATCATGCCATCCAACCTGACTGATATTTCGAGCATCATTGCCACTGCCACGAAAGTGTTCGAGGCCACCAAAGAGTAAAAGACTATTTAAGCTTTGCTTTCTGGTAAACCGGCCATCCTGATTTCACCCGATAGATCAACAAGATCATAGAACCAGGGCTGCCCACCTTTCAAGTGAGGCGGCCCTTCTTTTTGGTGTGTCCGGCATGGTTGTTCACAAAAACCGGATGATTCCATCCTATAATTATAAATATAGTTATACATTTGCCCGTTCATTTATTAAATTTTTGGGAAGTTGGAATTATTGAGGCGAAACAGATACAGATTCTTCCTGTTCATTGGAGGATCCCTTGGCATAACCGTTCTGGTGCTGCTTTTTACTGGAGGCATGAAACCCATGGAGGAATCCGGTTCGCCTCTGGAAACTGTTGAGGAATCAGGATTTGAACAGGCCACAACAATTTCAGCGGTTCCCGAAATCCCCCCGTTCAGGGATTTTATTCACTATATGGAAGGGGAGCTTGACAGCAGCCATACAGTGGGTGCTGCCTATGCCATGGTTCAGGGAGGTCAGGTGAGGTACATCAGCACCTTTGGAGAGAGATCCGTGGGGAGCGGGGAGGAAGTGAATGAGCATACCCTGTTCCGGCTGGCATCGGTTTCAAAAGGTTTTGCAGGTACACTGGCCTGTTTGCTGGAACAGGAAGGAGTGTTTTCATTGGATGACCGGGTATTGGATCTCTATCCCGGATTCAGGCTGAAAGACAGTGCGAGCACCCATGGGATGACCCTCAGGAACCTGCTTAGCCATACCACAGGATTGGTTCCCTATGCATTCGACAATCTGGTTGAGGAAGGCGAAACGTTGCCGCACATTGTGGACAGGCTTCATGAGGTGGATATCTCTGCTCCCCCGGGCACCCTGTATGGGTACCAGAATGTTACGTTCAGCATGCTGGACCCCATTGCAAGAAGGGCCACTGGAACTCCCTATCAGGTGCTTATGGATCAGATGATTTTTAAACCCTTGCACATGGAAGATGCATCGGTAGGCCCGGTGGAAATTACGCCTGATCTCAATATGGCCAGTCCCCATGTGCGCGGACGTGACGGATACATTGCGCTGAATCCCCATGAAGGGTATTATAATGTCCTGCCTGCTGCCGGAGTCAATGCCAGTATCACGGACATGGGGCAGTGGCTCCTGGCCCTTCTGGGCCATCAACCGGGGGTCATCCCCGAAGAAGTGCTTGAAACCCTTGGCGAACCGGTCATTTATACCCCGCTGAAATACAGGTATACACGTTACTGGAAACCTTTCCGGGAACGTTACTACAGTCTGGGTTGGAGGATCTATCAGTACAGGGGCGAAAAGATCGTCTATCATGGAGGGTATATACGCGGTTACCGGGCTGAAATAGGATTTTGTCCCGGGGAGGACATTGGGATTGTATTTCTTCAGAACTCACCCAATAATCTGGCTTCGAAAGTTGTTCCCCGGTTTTTTGATATCTACATGGACTACCGGGAAGGATTGCAGGGCCCCGATTCAATTTCATACCAGAAATAATTATAAAAATAGTTGTATTACTATAAAAATAGTTATATAATTGTGAAATGAAGGAATTGACAAAGGCTGAACAACAGGTCATGCATCACATCTGGGAGTTAAAAAAAAGTTTCCTGAAGGATATTGTTGATGCATTTCCCGAACCACGTCCCGCATACACCACCATATCAACAGTGATCCGTGTCCTTGTGAAAAAGGGATTTGTGGGATACAATACCCATGGAAAGATCCATGAATACCATGCCAGGATCTCCAGGCAGTCCTATTTCAGGACTCACGTGAAGTCGCTTATAAACAATCACTTTGACGGATCGGTGGTGAGTTTTGCATCATTTTTCACCGGTGACGAGGCGATGAATGTGGGTGAACTTGAGGAGATACGGCAATTGATCGATCAAAAAATCGAAGCGTTAAAAGGAGACAAGGCATGAGTTTCCCTGCCTATATACTGAAGGTAAGCCTGGCCATACTCCTTTGCTGGGCACTGTACAGGATCGCCTTCAGAAAGTATACCTTCTTTCGATGGAACCGTATCTATCTGTTTGGTTCCGTTGTACTCTCTTTTATCCTGCCGCTGTTCAGGTTTCCCCGGGGAAGCCGGTTGTCAGATGCGGCTTACCTGAATGGAATTAACTGGGAATACGTGGATCACCTGGTGGGTAATCCAGTGGTTCTGGCCTCTGAAAATGCCGGTATCTCTCTTCGTACCCTTTTGCTGTTGATTTACCTGGGAGGCGTCCTGGTCCTGCTGACTGCAGGTATCTGGCAATGCCTGAAAATCAGGAAGCTTACTGTGGCAGCTGTCAGGATAGACAGCGGTCCTGTGACAATATATGTACAGGATTGATTTATTATTCATGTCATTCGTAGGTGTTTTACTGTGGTTCAACCCCTTTGTCTTTCTTCTCATGCGATATGCAAGGGATAACCATGAATACCTGGCAGATGAACACGCCCTGGAGCGGCCCGATGCGCTGGCAGCGTACCTGGTTTGTCTCAGGGATGAAACCATCCGCCGGTACGCTCCTTCCATCGCGAGCTACTTTAAAAGTTCCACCATTAAAAAACGAATCATCATGTTAACAAATCATCAATCAAGTCATCAGAAAAAATGGCGTTATCTCGCCATATTGCCCATTGTCGCGTTCATTATGGTTGCTTTCCAGGCCCCGGCCACAGGGGAGGGGAGTATTCCTTCCACCTTCCCGCTGCCTGAAAAGTACATGGAGAAAGTCACATGGGGATTTAATGAGGATGCAATTCATCCCATTACAGGAAAGAAGACCACCCATCTGGGAGTAGATATTGCCGCTCCTGAAGGAACCCCTGTCTATGCTACCGCAGAAGGTACTGTAAAGACGGCTGAAAACCTAAAGGGCTGGGGAAACCTCCTGGTGCTGGAGCATGCCGGTGGTTTTTCAACTTTCTATGCCCACATGAAGGCTTTTGAAGTGAAGGCCGGTGACAAAGTGACCAGAGGGCAGGTGGTAGGGAGTGTGGGAAATACAGGCCAATCCACTGGCTCCCACCTTCATTATGAGGTGAGGAAGGATGGAACCCAGGTGAATCCTGCAGATTATTATTGATTCCCTAAACCCAATCTTGTTTTGGTTGTTATATTCACGTAATTTTGTGAACATCTTATAAAAAAACAACCAGAATGAACTTCGATCTTTTAGTGATTGGCAGCGGACCAGGCGGTTACGTGGCTGCCATCCGGGCTTCCCAGCTTGGATTAAAAACTGCAGTTGTTGAACGGGAATCCCTTGGAGGGATTTGCTTAAACTGGGGATGCATCCCCACCAAATCGCTGCTGAAAAGCGCCCAGGTATATGAGTACTTCCTGCATGCGGCCGATTACGGGATCAGGCTGGACGGATCGGTGGCTCCCGATTTTGAAAAGGTTGTGGGCCGGAGCCGAAGTGTGGCTGACGGGATGAGCAAAGGGATTGGGTTTTTATTCAAGAAAAATAATATCGAGGTCATACGCGGCACCGGGAAACTGAAGTCTCCCGGTGTTGTTTCTGTCACAGGGGCTGACGGAAAAGTGACTGAAGTAAAAGCCGGCCACATTATCCTGGCCACCGGGGCCCGTTCCAGGGAGTTACCCAACCTGAAACAGGATGGTAAAAAGATCATTGGATACAGGGAGGCCTTGACCCTGCCCAAACTGCCCGGATCCATGGTGGTTGTGGGATCAGGAGCCATTGGAAGTGAGTTTGCCAATTTTTACAACACCATGGGAACCCAGGTAACCCTGGTTGAATTCCTTCCCAACGTAGTTCCCTTAGAGGATGAAGAGGTTTCCAAACAGCTTGAGCGCTCTTTTAAGAAGGCCAAAATGAAAGTGATGACCTCCTCGTCTGTTGAATCGGTGGATACTTCAGGAGC
>CAYVRK010000013.1:0-3309 GCA_964453785.1 uncultured Bacteroides sp. | reverse complement strand
CCAAAATGAAAGTGATGACCTCCTCGTCTGTTGAATCGGTGGATACTTCAGGAGCACTGTGCAAGGTAAAGATCAAAACCCCCAAAGGGGAAGAAGAAGTGGAAGCTGAAATTGTGCTCTCAGCGGTAGGCATTGCACCCAATATTGAAAACATCGGATTGGAAGAACTTGGGATAGAGCTTGAAAGCGGAAAGGTAAAAGTGGATGCTTACTACCGAACCAATATAAACGGCATCTATGCCATCGGGGATATTGTAGGCGGACCTGCCCTGGCCCATGTGGCTTCAGCGGAAGGGATCACCTGTGTGGAGAAAATCGCCGGGCATCATCCCCAGCCGGTGGACTACGGCAATATCCCCGGATGCACTTACACCAGTCCCGAGGTGGCATCGGTAGGCATGACCGAAAAGGCAGCCAGAGAGGCCGGATATGAACTCAAAGTGGGAAAATTCCCTTTCACCGCATCCGGCAAAGCTTCTGCAGCCGGGGCCAAGGACGGTTTCGTGAAACTGGTATTTGATGCAAAATACGGTGAATTGCTGGGAGCTCACCTGATCGGAGCCAATGTAACTGAAATGATTGCCGAACTGGTGGTGGCCCGAAAACTGGAGACCACAGGACAGGAGATCCTCAAGGCCATCCATCCCCATCCCACCATGTCGGAGGCAATCATGGAAGCTGCAGCAGCGGCCTATGGGGAGGTGATTCACATTTAAAGCCAGGGGCTTTAAATGTGAAGTACTCAGCAAGGGAAAAGGGAAAAGGAGAAAGGGAAAGTACATTCGAAAAGAAGAGCCGGTCGCAATTGGGCCGGCTCTTTCACTAACCCACTAACCCACTAACCCAAACCCTTATAAGTGAATTCTTACTTAGAATACCACGGTTCGGTTACCCTTCCCATAAACAGGATCGATTTGCTGCTGTTTTCGGTGATGGCGAAAAGGAAGGGGTGGTCGAAACGAATACCATGGAAGCCCATGGAGGTGGTCTCGAATATAATGGCGGTGACTGCCGCAGCTTCAGTGCCCTCTTCATTGACCTTGATGTACGTTTTATGGATCACGTCTGATATCAGTACCGGCACATCACTGATCCCTGAGAAATCGGCCTGCCGGGTAAAGGCCACTGAGAGCCCCATGCTTTTCAGATCACCGGCCAGTGAGCGTTCAAATTCGAACTGGAATCTGGGCATCTGTACCGTAAACTCTTTGGTTTCGGAAAATTGATCCATCCAGCTGTTCCAGGTCTCCCCGTCCAGGTTCTCCACCAGGTCATTCACACTGTGTCCTTCCGCTGGAAGGAAAAGAAACATGCTGAATTTCTTATTTTTATAAGGCAGTTCTACGGCGCTGAATTCATTGGTCATCGCCACATTGAACGTACTCTCCAGGTCCATCATATCCACCCCGGCGAAACCTGTCCCGTCTCCGTAATAGAAAGGCGCTTCATGGGTGTTTTCGGGATCGAATTCCACCTCCCAGACGCAATTGAAATAGACGGCATTGATCAGGATCATCACCATGGCCGGATCGATGGCGTCAATGATCTCATCGATCTTGCCATGGGTATTGGCACTGACCCAGTCGTTGATGGTTTTCACAGCACTGGCTTTTTTAAAGTCAAGCTCCATTACCTCTGCATCGTAATAGGTGGTGTTCAGATCAATAAATGCCTGTTTTACCGGGAAGTTCTGATCATACCACATGGAGTTGGCGATCTCCAACAGGTTTCCTTTCACATTGGTAAGCAGCACATGGATCAGTTCTCTGGTGATCTCATTCACCTCTTCCCGGGTGAGGCCGTCGTAATTCAACACCTCTTCAAATGCCTCCATGGTGGCAGTTTCCGCCCCGTTGTATGCCATGCCCAGCGCAATACTCACCGAAGCAGGTGAGATCATGATGTTGGGGGTCTGGTCGTTCTCAAAAACAGTCTTCAGAAGTTCCAGTCCGAAGTTGTTGTTGGTTTCGATTACCTGCGCCGATTTCAGGTTGGTCTCGAATACGGGATCATCTATCTCCTTTGTGCATCCGGCGCCCGAACTAAACAGTGCCAGTATAATGGCAGTCAGCTTGATCATTGCTTTCATTGTTTTTCTTTCTTCCAAGACGGTTCAGCCGGTGAAGTGGTTGCGCAACGCAACCATTTTTGTTCTTGCAGCATCCTTTGGTTGTATTCCAAGGATGTGATATCCTGCCAATTTGCATAAATTTGTCACGGGAGGAAAACTTGATTGGCAGAAAAGCTGGAGATATTATTAAAAGGGTGTAAGAAAGGCAGACGAACGAGCCAGGAAGCGCTTTACAAGCGTTTTGCACCGGCTATGTATGGAATTTGCCTCCAGTATGCCTCCAGTGATGAAGATGCGCAGGATATCATGCAGGACGGGTTCATCAAGGTGTTTAAAAAACTGGACCAGGTAAGTAACCCGGCTGCCTTTCCGGGATGGATCAGAAGGGTCATGATCAACACAGCACTGGAGAAATACAGGAGCCAGGTGATCCTTCAAAGGATAGATGAAGTGAAGGAAGAGGCAGATGAAGCCATGGATGACGGGATCTTTGACAATCTGACCTGCCAGGAGCTGGTGGAAATGATAAAGACGCTGACCCCCAGGTATCGCATGGTTTTCAACCTCTTTGCCATCGAGGGATACAGTCACCAGGAGATCAGTGAAGAGCTGGCTATCTCTGTGGGTACTTCCAAATCAAACCTCTCAAGGGCCAGGGCCATATTGCAGGAGAAGATTAAAAACACATACGGAGCATTGAAAGCAAGATGAAAGATCAGATGAATCACAGCAAAGGTTTTTTAAAGGAGAAGCTGGGTGAATACCAGGTAGATCCACCGGAATCGGTATGGAATGCCATATCAGCCGGTTTGGGAAACCGGAGCAGGAGGGGTATGGTCATCATTGCCCTTGCAGCAGCAGCTTCATTTGCCCTAGCGGTGACCCTCGGAATCAACTATTTTAGTCCTCATCATCCGGTGGATGCGGGAATGGCCGGAACAACTGAACAAGCCATCCGCCATCCGTCCTCTGTAAGCTCAGAGGACTTTGAAACCATTCCCGGGGACCCTGTGCCTGTCCCTGAGAAACCCTCCAGGCCGGTCCTCAGGGAGAACGTGGAAAAGAGAGTGGCCCAAACCATGACAGCCCTCGCAGCTGAGGCACCAACAGCTGATAAACCTTTCCTGGCTGCAGAAACCTCAGCCGAAGATGCCTCCCCTTCTGAGATTGGGATACCATTCGATTCTGAGGTGAACAGGGAGAACCAGCTACAGGTCCACGAAGTGTCCAATGAGGTG
>CAYVRK010000012.1:49019-95695 GCA_964453785.1 uncultured Bacteroides sp. | reverse complement strand
TCAGCTCTCCACAGTGCCATGCATCAGCAGGTCGAGGGCTTCATTGAACGAACCGGCTGCAATGATCTCTCCCGAGTTCACAAAGAAGATCTCATCGGCATTTTCGATGGTGTTCAGACGGTGGGCAATGATCACCCTGGTCGTTGAGGCGGGAAGGTTCTTGAGGATGGCTTCCAGCTGCTGCTCGGTCACCGTATCGATGTTGGCGGTGGCTTCATCGAGGATGAGCAGCTCCGGTTTTCGCAGGATCGCCCGCATAAAAGCAATCAGCTGCTTCTGACCCACGCTTATTCCGTCCCCTGTCATCTGGATGGGTGTATCCAATCCTTCGTCGAAACGCTTCAGAAGGTCCGTCAGCTGCGCTTCCTCCAGGGCCTTTTCAAGCTGGCCGTCGCGAAGACGGGAACATTCGGGATTTCCGTACAGGATGTTGTCGCGGATGGTTCCCGTAAAGAGCAGGGGATCCTGGAGGATAAACCCGATCTTTGTTGCCCTATCACAGGGAGTATACGACCGGATATCCCTGCCATCAAGCAGGATGGTCCCTTTCGAAGCATCGTACAACCGGGCGATCAGCGAAGCCGTGGTGGTCTTGCCGCCACCCGTGGGACCAACAAAAGCATAAGTCCGGCCCCGCTGCAGATCGAAGCTGACCTTGTGCAATACCTCCTTTCCATTGGGGTAACTGAATTCCACATCCCCGAAATGGATGTAGGATCTGTTTGTCCCCTCACCGGGATCGTCCAGCTGGGTCAGATTGGATTCGAAGGAAAGCAGGTTGGAGATCCGGTCCCACGCCGCCAGGGCCTGCTGGAAGCTGGCCCACAGGGCAGCCATCTGACGAAGGGGATTATAAAAATTGGTGATGTAGGCAAGGAAGCTGATCAGCAGGCCGATGGTAAAATAGTCTTTGATAATCAGCCAGATCCCCAGGGCAAGGACGATCAGCTGACCCACATTTGAAAAAAAGGTATATACCGGGGTGAGGATGGTATTGGCAATACCGGCCTGTATGGATTTTTTATAATTCTCCTGATTCACCTCTGCGAACCGCCTCCGGAAGTAATCACGCCTGTTGAAGGCAATCACCACCTTGAAGTTGGCCAGGCTCTCCTGGATCTGTGCGGATAAGTTGCCCAGGCTTTTCAGGCTTGCTACATTTTTCCTGCGGATCCACGGGGAAGCGATCTTTGTAAAGGCCCAGATGATCAGGGCGGGAGCAAGGGCTGCCAATCCCAGTTTCAGGTTGATCACCAGGAGAAGAATTCCCGCCCCGGTCATGGAGATCAGGCTACCTATAAACCGCATCAGTGATTGGGAAAAGAACTGGTTCACCTTGTCGGTGTCGTTGTTGATCCTCGATATGAGGTCTCCGGATTTGTTCTGGTTGAAAAACTCGAGCGGCAGTTCCTGCAATTTGTTGAACACGGAATTCCTCAGGGCATACAGCATCCGCTGGCCAATGCCGCCCATCAGCCGCATCTGGGCATAGTTGACTGCAAATGCTGCTACATACATTGCCAGGAGGATCCCCGAATAGACAAGCAAACCATGGTAATCTTTTGCCTGCACATAGGTGTCGATGGTATAACCTACCAGGTAGGGCCCCGCGAGACTGAGCCCTGCATTCAGGAAAATGGCCGCAAAAGCGATGTTCAGGTTGCGGCGTTCGCCACTGATAATGGTAACCATCTTCCGCATGGATGCAAAGACCGGGAGTTTCTTTTCCCCTTTCTCCAGTGCCCTGTTCAGATCATAGTTCATAATGCCGGGTGGTTTTTTGTGAACTATAGATCTGAATGTATTCAGGGGAATGTTCCAGCAAATCCTTGTGTGTTCCCGAAGCGATCACCTCCCCCTCCATCAGGAGGATGATCTGTTCAAAATGTCTGACCGGTGCAATTTTCTGGGTAACGGAAACAAGGGTCAGGTCCGGATAGTTGTTCTGGATGTTGCACAGGATCTTGTTCTCGGTATTGCGGTCGACCCGTGAGGTAAAATCATCCAGAAGGAGGATCTTCGGATTCAGAGCCAGCGCCCTGGCCAGCATGATCCTTTGTTTTTGTCCGCCCGAAAGGCTGGTTCCTCTTTCCGAGACCACGGTGTCGAGTTTCTCCGGAAGGGATTCGATAAATTCAGCCAGTTCGGCTGTTTCGATGGCCTTTTCGAGGGATTCCTCCGTTACAGAATCGTTGAAGGCAATGTTTTCCCGCAGGCTGATGTTGAACAGGACACTGTCCTGGAAGACAAAGCCCAACTGTGTGTGAAACACTTCTCTCGAATAATTTTCAATGGAAACACCGTCGATTTCGATCCTTCCCTCATCCGGAGTGATCAGATTGGAAAGAAGGTATAGCAACTGGCTTTTTCCTCCCGCTGTGGGCCCGATGATGGCTGTCTTGCTTCCTTCCCGGATGGAGAAGGAAATTTTTTTCAGCACCTGCTTCTCACCATAGCTGAGGCTCACGTTTTCCAGCAGGATATTCCCCCTGATATCCGTCAGGATGGTTCCCTGTTCTTTCGGCGGGGTACCGTCGAGGACCTGTTTGATCCTGGTGTAGGATGCGGTGGCGGAAGCGATGATATTGCTCATGAAGCCGATCATGATAATCGGGAAGATCAGCATGACCAGGTAGCTGTTGAATGCAGCGAAATTGCCCAGGGTAAGCGTTCCGGCCACCACAAAATGACCGCCCAGGGCAAGGATGGTAACCACGGCCAGGTTTGAGACAAACATGACAATGGGGATCAGGACAGAAAAGAGCTTCACGATCGTGAGGCCCAGGTCCCTGGATTCAAGGTTCTTTTCAAGAAATTTCTGGCCCTCGGGCTGTTGTGAATTCAGGATCCTGATCAGCGCCGAACCCAGGATGCTTTCGTTAATGATCCTGTTCAGCGAATCGATGACCTCCCTGCTTTTTCTGAAGATGACCCTTACCTTCCGGAACACGATCACAAAGGCAGTTGCGATGATCGGTACGATAACCAACACGGCAAGGGCCAGCTTCCAGTTGATCGAAATCAGCAGGACCGCTGCGCCGATGATCACAAACAGGGAGGAAATGATGGTGACAAAGGCCTGTGAAACAAACATCTTCACAGAGTCCATATCCGAGGTCAGATTGGTCAGGAATTTAGCCGGGTCGGACTTCAATATATAGGCGTAACTCTGACGGGATATTTTGTCCGCCACTTTGGTCCGCAGGTCTTTGGCAACCCGCTCCGAAGTGAAGGTCTGTATGACTCCCTGGAACAGGGTGAAAACAAAGATTCCGAAAGCAGCGGCCAGGAATTCTGTAATAACCACTTTGAGATCAAAGCTGTTGGCTGAGAAGGAATCGATGGCCCGGGCAATAATCTTGGGAATGAGCAGGTTTACTGCGCTTCCGGCCAGGGCCATGAGAATCAATATGATGACGATCCCTTTGTAAGGCCTGAGTACACTGAATAATCCTGCCCGCTGTCCCGCTGCTTTTTCTTTTGTTTTCACATTTCACTGGTCAGGCCCAAAAGTAATACTTATACAACGGATTTGACTCGACCGCAGGCAGATATTACAGAAAATTGTATCTTCCGGATTCAGTTCGACCGTGATGTAGCCTTCCTTTCATCCTGACATATAATGAAAACGATTGTCGTATATTATTCAAACAAAGGCAGCAACCGCTACCTGGCTGGCAAAATCAGCAAAGATCTGTCCTGCGATCTGGAGGAGATCAAACCAAGGATCAACGTATTTCTCCTGTTTATCATGAATATTCATCTGGGTATCAGGCCGCTTCAAAGAAATATTGCGGCATACGACAGGGTCATTCTGTGCGGGCCCATCTGGATGGGTAAGTTTATCCCGCCCCTGCGCAGTTTTATAAAAAAATACGAAAGGGAGATCGGCGGGCTGATATTCGTCTCATGTTGTGGGAGCACTTTTGCAAAGAAAGATGAAAAATTTGGTCATGGGCTGGTTTTCAAGGAAGTGGAATCCCTGCTGAGCGGCAAATGCCTTTTTTGCCAGGCTTTTCCCATCGGATTGGTCATGCCCGAAGATCAGAAAGAAGATCCGAATGCCTTTATGCACACCCATTTGAATGATGGGAATTTCAAAGGCGAAATGACGGCCATCTACAGCACCTTTTTAAGCAAAGTGATGGAGAATACCCCATAAGCATATACTGAATCTGTTCATAACCGGGCTGCTTCGCTTTGAAGCAGGTTCATGGATTTTTGGCAATGAAATGATTCCGGGAGGGATTAATGCGATACCACGGGGTCAAAAGCGACCCAGTCCCAGAATACCATTCCATTGGTGATGTTCCTGATGGTAATGGTGTGCTCCGCGGTGGTTTCGAAAACTGCATCGGCAACTTTCTGAGGGCCCCCCTCACCGGTACCACCCATACCGGTATAGGTGTAGCCTGTCAAAACGCCGTCCAGGTATACATTACAATCGGCCATAGCATCCCAGGGTGGCTGTTTGAGGATAACATCGTATGCACCTTTCATCACTTTGGGAAAGGTGATGGAGATTTCCCACCACCCCTGTTGAATGGCCCAAACATCACCATTTATATTATACGCACTTTCATCATGATAGTAGTATTGCAGGAAATCACCCCGCCATTTTATTTTTTCGAAGGTGTTCTCACCATCGAAGAATTTCTTGAAATGATGCAGATAATAATCTCCCTGCTTCACGTCGAAAAAGTCGGTCGTTTCAAATAATACATATGCCGGAGTGGGCTCAATGGCCGGCAATAGATCATCAACAGCGTGCAAGGCTCCATTTTTAGCGGGCGTATTTGATGCTTCGATATTAAAGCCTGTATACAATTTGGTGTTTTTATCGTAATTGATCTTGTAGTCGGAGTCAATGGTGAAGGATACGTTATTATCCTTGGACAGAATGGGGTACACGCCTGTATTCAGGTCCGACAGGTAATAACTGTTATGCAGACAATGGTATTCCATGTAGCGGTAAAATGGATTTTCCAGGAAAGTAATGCTGTCCGGGTTGGCGCCGCACCAATCGATCAAATCGTCAACATCATATATTCCATATCGCTCATAAATGGTATCTGCCACTGCCAGCACAGTAAACCTGGTACGGGCCTTACCGTTTCCATAGGGGAAACTGATGATCCGGAGGGTATCCATGATACCGGTAAGGCGAAGTCCTTCAGAGAAAATCGTGTACGAAGGATCCGAAGAAACGGCAGTAAAAATGTCCACCGTAACAGGATCCAGTACTTTATCCAGAACATGGACAACCCCATTGGAGCAATAGATATCCCTTTTAATTATTTTGGCGCTTTTGGAAATAATGATGTCGGATCCATGAAATTCGGAGGCCAGGAAATCATCCAGGCCGTTGATGTAGGGTAGTGCACCCAGACCAATATCGCCCGTTGAAATAAAATTCCCAATGAAATGATTCCGGCAGAGCTCCTCACAAAATGCCTGACTAAAATCATCCAGGCCACCTACTCCCTTGAAGGTATAATACGCCATCATCGCTTCGTTGTTGGGGAGGAATACGGTATAAGGTCCCCTGATTTTCAACAATGGTTTCATCCCTGCAAGTTCAACCAGTTTTTCAAACTCAGAAAATTGATCAGGATTGGAGGCTATATAATCCCCGATTACCTGCTGCTCGGAGCCAGGCTTCCATATCTGTGGCTCTTCCTTGCAGGAGTTCAGGGCCAGAATCGCAATTAACAACAGAATAAATCTGTGTTTAGTTATTTCTATCTTCAAAATTTTCAGTCTTTTTGATTTTACTTCTTCTAATAATCAGGAAAATCAGTATGACGATACACGCACCTATGAAGATTCCATAAGCACTTAATATGAATTTTCCTAAAAAATCCATCTCAGGAGAGTTTAACAGCAGTCCCGTAGGCAAGTAACTCAGAAGCGCCCTGTACGATCATTGACGTTGTAAATCTGACATTGACAATGGCATCTGCTCCAAGTCTTTGAGCATCATCAACCATTCTTTGGAATGCCTGTTCTCTGGATTGCGCCTGTAATCTGGTATATTCCTCAATTTCTCCTCCAACAACATTTTTAAGACCGGCCAGGATGTCTCTGCCAATATTTCTGGCCCGTACCGTACTTCCTCTTGCAATTCCAAGAATTTCAATAATTTCTTTATCCGGAATATTGTCTGTAGTTGAAATAATCATCATTCAGGTTTTTAGTTGAAATGCAATTTAAGCAATTTGGCTGAACGAGCTCAGCGAATGCAACTGAAAAGCTCTATATTTTTAGTGGAATCAAGTGCTCAGAAAACCTTTATTAAATTTTGAAACTTTATTTAAGACTACCGGAAAGCGGAGTAAATCGTAAGAATTCTGATAAACCAGATAGGTATTTTTCCACCCGGGATCAAATTTTTCTTTAAAATCGTGTAATCCCTTGAATCTCGAATGATTCCGAATGATTTCAGTGATGTAATAAATGGTCCTTTGTTTAAGGGTATGCCCTTTTTCAAAGCCTGAAAGGGCTGCCATCCCAAGGCTGAAGGATGCGTAACCCATGGATTTAAAATAGTTAAACATCTCAATAAGTAAAAAATCCTCAGAGCCATTGGGGGCATACTCTGCCCTGCGTATCAAATCGTAAGTGCCTTCGATATTATTGGTTTCGGGGATGAGGTTGACAAAAACAACGACTTCTTCTTCAACATTTTCCAGGGTGATTACACGGGTATCCTTTATTTCTTTTCGATCGAACACACCCTGGGTAAAAGCAACTTCATTCATTTTGTGTTCTGCAAGCCATTCATCCGAAACATTTTCCAGTTTTTGAATCAATCCGTCTTTTAAAGGGGGTTCATAGATTTTTGTGACATAGCCCGACTTTTTAATTTTATTGATGGAATTCCGCAAAGAACGTTTTTCTCCTCCAACCATTGAAAATGTATTCAGATTGACGATGGCTTCCTGTCCGATGAGGATCGCTTTAAATCCAAGTTTTTTGTAAACATCAAGTGAATCTTCAGGAATACGGTAAAAAAACAGACCATTCCCATTTGTCCTGCAATAAGCCTTAAATCTTTTAATAAGCTCTTTTCCGGCCTGCTTGTTTTCACAGACGGGGTTTTCGAGTACAACGGCATAGCTGTCAGCCATTTTGTAGCTGATAAACCCGGAATTTATTTGGTTGAAATAATACTTTTTATCAGGGTATACCTTAAAATAATCCAGCCTGGAATTTCCGTATTTTTCTACCAGGCCTTTGGCCAATTGGCGATCTTCAGAAGGTTGGGTTTTCTGTTTTTTAGAAAAAACCAAAATGACCCATAGTATATACAGTGTAATACCGGCCCCGATAATTTGTATTGAAAAGATAAATTCCCTTCCGAAATGGGTCATGGGTTGGTATGAATGATGTCCGGTGAAGCATTCAAAGAACATCTTTATGGATTCAACAAGCGCTAAATCTTTTTTGAAGTGTACCTTATCAATAAGATAAAACCCCACGATCCCGTAAATCACAAACAAAGACAAGAACAATGCTACCCTTTTATAGCTTTTCAACTCAATTGAAATGCCTTGTTTCAGGAAATAGGATTTTCTGGTATAAAGCAGCGATAAAAATACCACAAAGGAAACAACAGCCTCTTCATAATCAAGCGCTTTAACCAGGTGTCCGACAATTGATAGCAACGTAAGAACAAGGGCTGCTTTCCACGCATTCCTGGTGCCCAGAAACAGATACCATGATAAAATAATAAGGATGATCCCGACAAAAAGAATACCAATATTTGATAGTTGAATCAGACCAGAGGGTATCAGATCATTAATAAACGCCAATCGCTCCGGAATGGCGGGAGTAAGTACGGATACAATATTGACAATTCCGGATACAAGCAACAGTATGGCCGGGATGAGCCGCAGAAGGAAATTTTCCTTTCTAACTACAAATACCAGCAGGCCAACAACCAGGGGGAACCAAAACTCAAAAAAGCGAAAAACAAGGGTAATTGAAGCGGCTAAAGAAGTTTCATAGCCAAACTGAACCAACAGGAAAGTCAGGGATAACTCTACTGCACCAAGACCTTTAATAAATGGAGAAAACGACATCACGATAATCATCACCATATAACCGGTTAAGGCAACCGAAAACAGGGGCGTGGCATTCAATGCCACAAGCGCCAGGTACAAATGAAGCACTCCGAAAATTTCAATACAGACCGAAATCAGGCATGTTTGAATAATCCTTTTTAAGCTTACATGCTGGTTGGAAAATTCTTCTAAAATTACAAGCCAATTGGGTTTATACTTATGAAGGATTCTATATAAAAACCCTTTATCGCTGCGTACCAGGGTATAAAATCCCCAGGTGAGAATTACAATGACCAAACCCATCAGAAAAAAGCCAAGCAGTTCCAAGCCATTTAATTGTCCTCTTAAGGCAAGGATGATGAAACCGGGAATGGCAATGACAATAATGGACACGGTGGATGCCATGCCAAAAATATAAGAACCAATGTATTGCTGGGTTTTTGAAATCCTGTGCCGGTCAAGATCGGAATTGAAAAACGCAAGTGATGAGAAGGTTCCGCCAGGGATAAGAACCCCGATCACATTTCTTTTTAAAAAAAGCTGGGCCGCAGAAAACAGGGAGAGTTTTTTGCCAAGACTTTTAAAACTCCAGACATACAACAATGCCTGGAAGAATATGACTATAAAAGAAACCAGAATGCCTGCCAGTAAATAATACCCTTTTGCCTCAGCCAAAATGGGCCGCATTTTTGCCAGTTCAACACGTTCGTTTCGGATAAAATAAATGATAACGACCAGGAACATGAATCCCAGTAAGGTTTGCCAGAAAAATTTCTTTTTCAGAAACGGAGGCAAGACAATATTTTTCATGTGTCCGATGCTGTTTTCTCTAAAGACATGATATCTTCATTTTCTGCTCTTTAAAAATAATATATCAAATTGGTAATGTACGCGATTCTGTTTCAAAATTGCCAGTATACAAAAGAACTTCATTCCAGATCGTAATCCTCATGCAGGCCAAGGCTTTCCAAAGTACCCTGAAGTTCATTGAAAAATGTTGTAAATTCCTCATTCAAAACTGTGAACACCATGAAAACTTGTATTTGTTTTACCCGTAGGATCAAATTTCTGTTCCTATTGTCCATGACAGGAATCATTTTTACCGGAACACAACAGCTTTTCGGTCAGGTTGAGGATCAGGAGATCCTTGGGAAATGGCTTATGGAATCCAATGGTGATGGTTTTTTAGGGGGGCAACTCACTTTTAAAAATGATGGCACCTATGAATTCTATAAAAAGTATCCCGATGGAACGGGTGCGGAAGCGAAAGGAGGCTATATCCTTGATCCGCAAAACCGCCCGGCACAGATGAAGCTCTGCCTGGGCGACTGCAATGCGGCGGGTTCGGAGTGGACCACCCAGTTCTGTAATGTTCGGTTGAATTCGGATGACCGGTTGGAGCTGTATATTTCTTCCGGGGGAAATTTTCCCGATGGATTTCCTGCAGACACCAATGAAGCCGGGATGTATGTTTTTGTTAAGGATAAGTAGTGGCTCTGCTATCTACCGGAGCAGAATCAGTTTCCTTGTTTCCGACCTTTCGCCTGCGTGAAGCTGGTAAAGGTAGATCCCTGCAGGCAACTCCCCTGCATCCCATCTGATTTGATGTTCACCCTGCTGCCGGAATCCGCTTTCGATGGTTTCAAGCTCCTGTCCGCTGAGATTGAAGATTTTCAGGGAAACCCCGGCCTGTTCCTGAAGGATATAATAGAAAGTAGTTCCGTTGCGGACCGGGTTGGGAAAGTGATACAGGGCAGCCTGTGATTGAACCCGGTCAACGAAGTTGTTTGGAGTTGTATCTACTGCCTCGCCTTTTCTGAGCAGCACGTTATCGAAACAGACATTGGCTCCATCGCCACCGATATCAAATCCCAGGCGTGACTGCAAATCGGTGGGCTCTTTCATGGCAAAGGTAAATGAATAGGTTTTCCGGTTGGTGGTGAGGGTGATGGGTTTCGCGTCACTGTATACGGTCCAGGGCTCTCCATTGATCCCCACCAGCGCCGTTATTTGCCTGGGAGCATCGGCGCAGGCATCGAATGAGACCATGTATTCAAAACCATTCTCCACCGGCAGTCCGGACTGCCCCAGGTGAATATCCCAGGGACTGGTGCCGCCATTGCTGATGGATACGGCGTACGCTCCATCCGCCACTGTTCCCTGAGCCACTGCAGCGGAATGGGTGGTCAGTGCCCAGGGGTCCTCTCCATCGAAGAAATCAGGATTTTTCACCAGGTTCAGGTCGGTCAGTTCAAGGGTGGTCAGGACAAAATCGTCGAGATAATAACTGCCTGTATGTCCCCCCATGTCCACATTAAATCCTGCAGCAATGTTTCCGGAGGGAGTAAAATCAAATGTAACCAATGCCCAGTTTTCATCGGGTGAGATCGTTGTTTGCCCGGCCAGGGCATAATTCGAAATATTGATCACCCCGGCACTGATCTGGCCCCCGCTTGTTCCCGATTTTGCCATGAAGCTGGCGTGGTATTTGGTTCCTCCCCGGAGGGCAAGGTTGCTTTGCGACAACTGCACATCCCAGGCATTGCCCGTGACATCCGTTACCGCGGCAAAAAGCGAATGATCGCCCGTGGAAAAGACTTCACCGTCAAGGTTCATCAAGGCCTTCACGGGGTACCCCGTTGCACTCCGCCAGTGCTTCACCCCCTTTTCAAACCCGCTGTTCTTCAGCAAATTGGGAGAAACCCGCACCGGCATTGTTTTCGAGTAGGACCCTTCGCCTGTGGTAATTTCAGCCTCCACCATCCCCCCGAAAAGTCCCCAGTTCACGGTGATTTGAGGGCTGCCCTGGCCCGATGTGATTTTGGCCCCCCCCGGTACGTTCCATTGGTAGGTGGCTCCTTCGATTTCTCCAAGCGAATAGGTCACGCCTTCGGTTTTATAAGTGACGAATTCAGGACCCTGGATTTCAACGTCATTCAATTCCTGGTATACCCTGACATACGCTACCTCCATGACGGCCGGGAAAACTGTAGTTTCATCGGGTGTTCCCACCCACCCTCCTCCTACTGCCAGGTTCAGGATGATGTAAAAGGGCTGATTGAAGGGCCAGGTAGATGAGGTCCCGTTGTCATTCTCAAATGTATAATACTTCTGATCATCCACGAAAAAATCGATCTTTTCGGGGCTCCACTCAACAGCATAGAGATGAAAGGCATCTTCGGCATCAGGAACCTCTGTGGTACTGCCTCCGGGAGGCAAAGGTCCGGCGAACAGGTTATACGTTTCGGTATGCACGGTGCCGTAAATTTTGGTGACCTCATTGGTGGGGTGTTCCATGATGTCAATTTCGCCGCTGTTGGGCCACCAGCCATAAAGGTTATCAACCGGAAGCATCCAGAAGGCAGGAACAAACCCTTTGGTAGCCGGCAGTTTGATGCTCGCTTCCATCCGGCCATACCTCCAGCCCCGGGCCTGTTCTGTCCGGAGGTGGGCTGAGGTGTATTCATAACCCTGGTAAGATTCCTTTAATGCAATAATCCGGAGTTTGCCGTCTTCGATGGTTGCATTCCCGGTCCGGTCGGTATAAAACTGGACATTGTCGTTGGAGGGTCCGGATTCAAATTGCCAGACGGATCGATCAATGGTACTGCTTTCGAATTCCTCGGTCCATACCAGTTGCCTGGTCTGGGCTGAGATGCCTGTTCCGGGCCGGCACAACAAAACCAGCAGGATGAACCGCGGCAGTAAGGAATGATGTAGATGTCTCATGGCTTTAAATATAGACTATATTTGCTTTTTTCATTGAAATCCATGAAGCATTTTATCATATCTATCATTACAGGAATGTTCTTCCTGGTCCTTTCTGCGTTTTCTCCTGAAAAACATAGCCAGCTGCCTGAAGAACAGGGTGAAAAGCCGATCCTTCTGGTCACCACCGATATAGGCGGGGATCCCGACGACCAGCAGTCCCTGACGCGTTTGCTGGTTTATTCAAACGAATTTGAACTTCGTGGATTGATTGCCTCCGCGTCCGGGACCAGGGGGGAGCTGGGCGTTGATACGGTAAAGGACCAGCTGATCCGGGAATATATCCATGCATATGCAAAGGTTTACAGCAACCTGGTGCAGCATGCCTCCGGTTATCCCGATCCGGATTCCCTGCTGGCCAGGGTGAAGAAGGGAAATCCACGGCGAGGACCGGACCAGATCGGGGAGGGCCATGATACGGAAGGGTCGGAGTGGATCATCCGGATGGTGGACAGGGCAGGAGGCCGGATGGTCCATGTGGCGGTCTGGGGCGGCCAGACCGACCTAGTGCAGGCACTCTGGAAGATCAAACATACCAGGGATGGTTCCGGCTACTTTGAATTCCTGTCCAGGCTCCGGGTATACGATATCAATGATCAGGACGGGCTTTATCCTTATATCAGGCAGGAATTTCCCGGACTATTCTATATCCTTGCCAAAGCACCCGACGGGACCGATAAAAGGGAGGGAGCCTACAGGGGGATGTACCTGGGAGGTGAAGAGTCCCTCACTTCCAGGCAGTGGATCGATTCCAACGTTCGCCTGGATCATGGATCGCTGGGGGAGATGTATCCGCCGGAAACATGGACCGCTCCCAATCCGTACGGCGCGCTCAAAGAGGGGGACACTCCTTCCTGGTTCTACTTCCTGCAGAATGGATTACAGGACCCCGAAAATCCGGGCTGGGGAGGCTGGGGAGGAAGGTTTAAACCGGATGGGGACAATTTTTACAGGGATGATGCGGACTTTGCCGATACGGTGATCAATGCCCGGTCGACAGTATCGCGATGGAGACCCTCGTTTCAGAACGATTTCCAGGCACGGATGGACTGGTGCGTCCGGTCCTATGAACAGGCCAACCACCCTCCGGTTGCAGTGGTCAATGGAGACGAAACCAGGGATATCCTTTACGTGAAGGCTAAAAGAGGGGATCCGCTCTCATTTTCCGCCCTGGATTCATATGATATGGATGCAAACAAGCTGAATTTCACCTGGTGGACCTACCCTGAAGCAGGAACCAACATGCAATGCCCCAGCCTTGAGAACTACCTGACACCTGAAGTAAACTTTACGGTGCCTGACAGCGAAAGCGGAACGGATCTCCACCTGATCTGTGAGGTAAGCGACCAGGGAGTGCCCGCCCTGACCAGTTACCGGAGGATTGTGATCCGGATCTTCTAATGCAGTCCGGTAAAAGTGACCACCCCGCAACCCGCTTACCAGATGTAGGTGCCTGCAGCGCCCGGTTCAAGGCGAATCATTGCATATGTACCCTTGTACTGAATCTGAAAGGAACGGGTGTCGTATGTATCGTTGGCCACGATCAGGACGATCTTGCCCGCCGGTGTTTTAAAGGCCACGTTGGGAAGGACCGGTGTATCTTCAATGACCGTTGCCCGTTTGATCATTTGCCGTTGTTCGTCATGGGTCAAATCTACCGTCCTGTCGCCTGTGTTGGTCGATGCAATACGCACCGATCCGGGACGCACGAATTTTGAGGCATGGGCAATGGTATAATAGGCAATAAACCGCCTGACTTCATCTCCGTCGATGCTGATGGCACCCTGGCACATGGAACATCCGCCATTGTCGGTATGGGGATCGTTATTCGGATCGGCCGCCAGGTTCCAAAGAATGACATTTTTGCTCCAGTTGCGGGTCACGTCAATGATCATTCGCTTTACCCGGGAGGCTATGGCTATTTCTCCGCTTTCGGGCCGTTCGGTGAGCATCTGCTCGGTGAAATAGATATTTTTATCGGGACGGGCGAGGTGCAGGGTGGTCATGGCTCCCATGGAACCTGCATAATGGTGGAAGCCTGAACCATCGGCATATGCGGAGATCACCGGATTCTGCAGCAGGGCAAGCGGATAGTCGATCCGGTCGAGGTTGTGATCGAACAGGACAAGTTTGGTGTTCAGCCCAGCTGCCTTGAGGGCCGGGATCAGGTGCTGGCTCAGGAACTCTTCCTGTTCTTCGGGGTACCAGGGCATGCTCGGGGTATTCCGGTTATTCAGCGGCTCATTCTGGATGGTGACCGCATCGATGGTGATGCCCTGTTTTTTCATCTCCTGCACATACTTCACAAAGTAGAGAGCATATATGTCGTAACAATCTTTTCTCAGGTGGCCGCCCCGCACATTGTAAGCTTCCTTCATCCAGGCAGGCGCCGACCACGGCGACCCCAGGATCCTGATGCCGGGGTTGATGGCGAGGATCTCTTTCATCACGGGAATGACATCGATTTTATCCTGGCCCAGGTCAAACTTCTTCAGGGTTTCATCTGTCTCCCCTTCGGGCAAATCGTTGTATGAGAATACGAAACTGTTGAGGTCGGAGGCACCGATGGTTAAGCGGATATAACTGAAGCCCACATCGTTGCCTTCTGTACCAAACATCTCATTCAGGAGTTTGGTCCGGGCCTCCGGATTCATGTGGATCAGGTGTTCGGCGCTTCCTCCGGTCAGTGCAAAACCAAAGCCATCCATGGTTTGATAGGCTGTTCTGTCGTCCACCACAATGGTTTGTGCCCGTCCCGACCTCCTGTAGGTAAACCGGATGGTGTCGGACTGTTTCTCGAACAAAGCCGAACGGTCGGGTTTGGTCACCCAGGCCTCAATATCGCCGGGCTGGGCTGAGAGTTGAATACTGAAAATTACTGCAAAAAATCCAATCCATTTCATTATCAGAGTATTTGATTGTGTTTTCTTCATGAATTTATTGAAACTTGAAGGCTAAATTAACCAATAATCCCTAAATTGAAATCACTTTGAATGATACCAATCAAACCCACTAAAAGAATCATCATGAAAAGAGTACAATCACTGTCATTGTTATTTTTGACAGCATTGCTGGTCCCGGTCATACAGGTTCATGGACAACAGAAAGATTTCAAGGAGGCGGATGTTTATATTACCGCCGGGACTACCCATCAACTTCTTCAGAATACAGGGTTCAGGGCGTTTGAACTGCTGGAACAACCGGACGAAAATTACCCGACCATTTTTGTGGATGACGATGTAACTTTTCAGGCCATAGAAGGTTTTGGGGGTGCTTTTACCGATGCTGCCGCCATCACCTTTGGAAAGCTATCCAAAGAGGAACAGGCAAAATTCCTGAAAGCCTGCTTCGATCCGGTGGAGGGAAATGGGTACAACCTTTGCCGCACCACCATCCACAGCTGTGATTATTCCGATGTGATGTACACCTATGCGGAAGTGGAAGGGGATTCAAAACTGAAACATTTCACCATTCAGCACGATTTGCAGTATCGCATCCCGATGATCAAAGCAGCCATGGAAGCATCCGGGGGGAACCTGCGTTTCTTTGCTTCACCCTGGAGCCCGCCCGGCTGGATGAAAACCAACGGGGAAATGAAGCACGGAGGCAAACTTTTGCCTGAGTACCGGCAAACCTGGGCCGATTATTTTGTCAGGTATGTGCAGGAGTACGGAAAAGTGGGCATTCCCATGTGGGGATTGACCGTTCAGAATGAAGCGATGGCTGTGCAGGTGTGGGAATCGTGTATTTATACAGCCGCCGAGGAGAAGGATTTCGTGAGGGATTATCTGGGGCCTGCGTTGCACCGGAACGGAATGGAGGATATCAAATTGATGATCTGGGACCATAACCGCGGGATCATGTACCAGCGTGTTGAAGCCGCCTATGAAGATCCCGAAGCTTCAAAATACATATGGGGCACCGCCTTCCACTGGTATGTAGGCGACCACTTTGATAATGTGCGAATGGTCCACGATGCTTACCCGGACAAGAAGATGTTGTATTCCGAAGCAGGGATGGGGGGGAGCTGGGGGTCGGCAGCCAACCTGGCAAAGAATATCATCCTGGATCTGAACAACTGGGCCAACGGCTGGGTGTTCTGGAATCTGATCCTTGACCAGGAGAACGGGCCGAGGCATGCAGGGGGGCTGCATGGTTCCAATATCGTCAATGCCGACCTGACCACCGGCGAGGTGACCTACAATCCGCCCCATTATGTATTCGGGCATTTTTCAAGGTTCATTAAACCGGGTGCCCGAAGAATTGCGTGTACATCAAGCTCGGATAATCTGATCGCCACCGCCTTTGTCAATCCGGATGGAGCCATTGCGGCCGTGATACATAATTTAAGTGATCGTGAAGAGATGTTCCAGCTTTGGATCGAAGGCAAGGTATTGAAATCAACCCTCCCGGCCCGGGGCACCATGACGATGGTATTTTAAACCATTTCCATGAACGGGGGTAAATCCAATGAAGAATGAAAAATCTTGTAGCCATTTTACTGTTGCTTTTTGCCATTTCCTGTCATCCAGTTTCAAAAAAAGCAGAACAACCGGTGGTGAAACGGTTTTTTGCAGAGACGAGTTTCTGGAATCAACCACTTCCCGAAAATGTGCAAATTGACTCACTGAGCAATCATTATATCAGTTTGCTTAAAAAGGACCACACCCATGAAAACTTTGGGATCAATCTGACCAGGTACACCATTCCCATTTATGAGGTGGACAGTACCGTACCCTTTGTGAAAGTGGGCAATCATCCCGGCTATGACTTCAGGCATCATCCCGATTTTGACAGCATGGGTGTGCCGCTGCCGTCCAACCTGGAACCATCGCCCGGGACCGATCAGCATGCAACGATTATTGATTGGAGCCGCATGCTTGCCTGGGACATGTTTCTGGTTGAAAAGGACAGCTCCGGAAATTGGGTTTCCTGCACCGGGGTCATTGTTCCGCTGGATGGTCCCGGGGTTTTTGATAAAGCCGAATTTCCGGTTAAGGATGATGAATCCATTCACCAGTACGGGCCAAGCCGGGCTGCCGGGGTACCTTCCTTTGCCGGGACCATCATGTTTGATGAAATCAAGGCCGGAGAAATCAGGCACAAGCTGAGTTGCGCAGTAAGGTTCGTGGCCTACAAGGAATATGTCTATCCGGCCATCTGGACCGATGGAAATTTTAAGGGGGGCGTTCCTGAAGGATCCGTTATTCAATTGGACCCCAGGCTGGACCTTTCGGGTTTTGATCTCTTACCGGGGGAGCTGGTTGTGGCAAAAGCCATGCAGCAATATGGCATGGTGGTGGTGGATTTTGCTGCCGCCAACACCTTATATGGTGAAGGGTTGTGGATATACCCTGACAAATCCTGGGATGGGCTGGTGCGTGAGAGGGATGGCGGAATCATTGATATTCCGCTGGATCATTACCGGGTGCTTCAAAACCACAATATTCAGACAGGCGGCGACCGCATCAAGGATTTCTTTCAGAATTCTCTGGAAGGCTGGGAAAACAACTAATCGGGCTGAAAAATGTATATCAAAAACCTGATCTGTATAGCTTGTCTGTTTCTGTCCACATCCGTTTTTGGTCAGAATACTGAAATTATCCAATTAAAAACGGACCGTCAGACAACGCCACTTGGATTTGATAATCCAGTCCCGGAATTTAGCTGGGTATTGCAATCCAACGAACGGGGAGCGGAACAGACCGCATTCGAAATCCGGGTGAGCGGCAATCCGGGGAATCCTGAGGCCGGCTTGTGCTGGCAATCGGGAAGAATCCCGGGAAATCAAACATTCGGAATCCGCTATGCCGGAAAACCGTTGAAGTCCTTTACCCGCTATTTCTGGAATGTTCGTGTATGGGATCACAACGACAAGGTTTCGGAATGGAGTACTTCTTCATGGTTTGAAACCAGTATGTTGAAACCATCTGACTGGAAAGCCATATGGATTTCGGACCGGCGGCCACTTCCTGATAAAGATGAAGATTTTTATAAGGACATACCCAATCCATTGCTGCGAAAAGAAATCTTTTTAAAGAAAAAGGTCAAATCGGCACGACTGTATATAGCAGGTCTTGGGTATTCGATTGCTTACCTGAATGGGAAGCGTGTAGGCGATCACATGCTGGACATGCCCTGGACACAGTTTGCCAGACAGATCATGTACAACACCTTCGATGTGACAGAAATGCTCCATCAGGGAGAAAACGCCCTGGGCGTCATGCTTGGAAATGGCTGGTATAATCCCCTGCCCATAAACCTCTTTCAGCGGTGGAACCTGCGCGAAACCACCACGATAGGAAAACCCTGCCTGAAGGCCCAGCTGCGGATCACCTTTACCGATGGCTCTACCCGGACCATTAAAACCGATGAAAGCTGGAAAACAGGGGATGGCCCGGTTCTTAAAAACAGTGTTTACCTGGGTGAACTTTACGATGCCCGGAAAGAACAAAAAGGATGGAATGAAGCAGGATTTGACGATGGGTTATGGAAAAAGGCACAAGCGGAGGCCGGTCCGGGAGGTCAACTGATCGCGCAATATATACCTCCGGTGCGTGCAACAAAAATCCTTCATCCTGTAAAGATGACCGAACCCCAGGCGGGAGTTTATATTTTCGATTTCGGACAGAATTTTGCCGGAGTGCCCAGGCTGAAGGTCCATGGTCCGGCAGGAACCACAGTTACCATGCGGGGAGGCGAAGACATCCATGCTGACGGAACGCTGAACTATCTGACGGTTATTACCTCCCAGCTGAAAGCCATGTGGAATGCAGATGGAGGACCGGGTTGTCCGGAAGATCCGGTTAATGTGAACACCTATATCCTGAAAGGAGTCGGAAATGAGGTTTTTACACCTGAATTTACCTTTTCAAGTTTTCGATATTTGGAAGTGACCGGGTTCCCGGGAAAGCCTGATCTGAATTCCATTGAAGGTTTGCGTATGAATACAGATCTGCAGCAGACCGGAAGTTTTGAATGTTCCAATGAAATGTTTAACCGGATTCAGAACATGGTTCTATGGACATTTCTCAGCAATGTGTTCAGTATCCAAAGTGACTGTCCGGCCCGTGAAAAACTTGGTTATGGAGGTGATATTGTGGCAACTGCCGAGGCTTTCAGTTATAATTTTGACATGAGCAATTTCTATCGCAAAGTGGTTCAGGATTTTGTTAACGATGTACGGCCCGATGGCCAGATGACATCCATTGCGCCGAATATGGGAATCGGCGAAACGAATGCCTCCACAGGATGGCAGCTGGCTTTTCCCTTCGGGATGAAAGTGTTGTACGATTATTACGGGGACAGCCGCACGATGGAGAATCACTATGAAGTCCTGAAAAGGCAGGTGGATTGCCTGCATTCGGCACATCCGGATCACATTGTGAAAGACGGAATTGGTGATCACGAAAGCATTGATCCAAAAACAGTTTCACTTTCAGCGACGGCCTTTTACTTCCATCATGTGATCATTCTGGCAGCCTTTGCTTCGACCCTTGACAAAAAGAATGATGCGGATACCTATCATACCCTGGCTGCTGACATCAGGGATGCTTTTGTCAACACCTTCCTGAAGCCGGGTACCGGAATTTTTGACACCGGAACACAGGCAGCGCAGCTGACAGCCCTCTATTATCAGCTGGTTCCGGAACAAGAAAAGGCAGCCGCGGTTGATCAATTGCTGCTCGAAATTTATAACAAACATAAAGGTCATTTGTCCACCGGCATCTTTGGGACCAAGTTTCTGTTTGATGTCTTCAGGCAGGAGAACCGAAACGATGTACCCTGTTCGGTAGCTGATCAAAGAACATTTCCGGGCTGGGGGAATATGCTGGCAAACGGTGCCACCACTTTATATGAATGCTGGGTGAAACCGGATACGGTCGCCTCTCAAAACCACCCCATGTTTGGGTCTGTTTCGGAATGGTTTTACAAATCGATCCTGGGTATCAATTCCAAAGCGCCGGGATTTGCCAAGTTTGAAATCAAACCTCAGCCAGCCGGTGATCTGGAGTGGGCAAAGGGATATTATGATGCCATGGTCGGGCGTATTTCCAGCGAATGGAAGATTGAAGGAACACGGTTTTTTCTTCATGTGCTTGTTCCGGCCAATACCCGGGCCATGATCCATGTGCCCTCCCTTCCCAACCATCCCGTTCTGGAAGGGGATCAACCTGCAGAAAAATCACAAGGATTGAAGTTCATCAAATTTCGGGATGGGTATGCAGTTTTTGAAGCCCGATCCGGAGATTATTCCTTCGAATCGAAGTACCAGAAATAAGGTTGGTTTCTCATGTAATTGGATCCGGGCAAGAAGCCGATTCATTCATCATATTTCACCACAATTTCCTGAATTCCTGGTAGATTCACTTTAAAATCCACATATTGAGAATTTTCGATTTTTGAAAGATCAAAGGGTAGTTTTTGTCCGGAGGAGCTTACTGAAGACACATTTAAAAACCCTTTTGGCAACAGCAAATGAACCTTCATGGAATTCCCGCTGCCGGTAAGCAACAGCTCCGTTTGGCCTTTCCCGGGATCATGATGATACCGGTAGGCAACGTAACCATCCGAAGCAGCAAAACGGGTAGTAACATCTACCGATTCAACGGAAGCCGAACTCCAGCGCGGAGAGAGCAAAACCTCACTATACGCCAGTCCAGTATTTCCAACGCCGGCCAAACCTTCCACCAGGGCAGCCATACCCAGTGCTGCAGCCCAGTTATCGGGCCCTCCGTACGATTCGGCTTTGGGCTTCACGTAGTGGGGTTTATCTGCAAGCGTGATGCCCAGAACAGCATAGATCCCCCCCTCCAAAGGTGCGTTAAACAGGAGTTTTTCAATTTTCTTTTCAGGCCGGGGATTGTCGATGGCCGCCCAGCAAACGCCAACCTTTGTGCTGACCGGATTGGGTCCCGACCAGGCGACTCCGGACCGGTCTGTTTTCAGGCTCGAAAACCACCAGTTGGTTACCTCTTTGCCCTTCATCAGGTATTGTGAAGCTTCTGTTCCATCGGTGTAGATAAAACTGATGGAGCCGGCAACATTGCTGGGGATGTTATCCGATGATGAATGAAGCAGATAAACAGTTTTTGCCGAATCATTGATCACTACTTCCGCCTGCCTGGGAAAGCCCGTTAAAACCGAAACGGCCACCGCCGATTTGCGTTGATTCTGATCCGGGTCAATTACTTTGAAAGCAATGTCGTGAAAAACCTGTTCGCCGGTTGGTAATCCCCGCATATCATTCCCCTCGCGGCCGGCATTCATCCAGGGAAAGGAGCCTAAGCCACCCTTGTCCCATAAATCCATATTGGCCAGGGAAGTCAGGTCGACGGTAAGGAAGTTGGGTTGTGCAGGTGGCGGGGGAATAGAACCCGTGTAAGAGAACCAAATCCGGTCCCCATACTTTTGTCCCAAATCCAGCAAGCGGTACAGTATGTCAGATCCGTATTCCTCGTATCCGTTTTCATAGGCCCCACGAGCCAGTTCACCAGCTCCGTGGCCGGCAACGCCCCCGTTCATATATTGCCATTTGGCATCATGCTTCTCAAAACCTTTTTCGAATGGCGGATAGATGGCATACCATTCGCCCGGCGAACCAACAGGCAGGTTTTCTTTTAAATGGAGGTATGTTTTAATGATTTCCACATCCATCTCGTGTGGAAGTCCCCGGTTAATGGAGTACATATTTCCCTGTGCGATCTGCGATTTTTCGTCAACCCCCAGCTTTCTGACCACGGTGGGATCTTCATCGATGAAATGGGTAAAGAATTTTCCATTCCAGGAGAGTGCAATCAAACGGTCCAGAATCTCTTTTCCGCGCTGACTGTATAGGGCGCTTTTCTTATGAAGACCGGCATATTCAAACATCTCGGCCAGTTGATTGCAGGCTTCATAATATCCTGTATTGTCGCCAAAGAAAACACCAAACTTCGTTTTTCCGGGAACCAGTACCATGGTAGGGCTGAGGTAGGAAAAAGGGGTATATTCATCATCGACCTGGAAATCCCACGAATCAATACAATAGGGGCGTTTCAGAAGCTGAAACCGTTTTGACCAGCGGACACTGTCGGTGACACAATAGTCCAGTGCGCGGGCGGCACAGTCCAGATTCTTCTTCATCCACTGGTTATCACCGCTGGCCTTCCAGTGCTGGTACATCATGTTCACATAGTTGTATTCAACATGATTTTCATTGGGTTGCCGCACAAAAAAGGCGTCTTTGTCTTTCCTGAAGCAGTTGATGGGCGTGTAGGCTGTTTCAAAATAGTCTGATTCATTGCTGTTATTCACAAAACTCCAGATACGCCCATCCGGTTCCTGGGTTTCCCGGAACAGATCCACCAGATCGCTGCTGTAAGGACTGAAATACTTCATGCCCATCATGGTGTTGTTGTTGTCTAAAACCCAATGGACAAAATAGCGGTAGGGCTTTCCATTCCAGGTGATTTCTCCGTAACCATTGGGCGAATAAACCAGCATGCCTTTGTGTAACAGCGTGAATAGTTCAAAAAATTTACCATGGTCATCAATGCTTGTTTCTGCATCGACGTAAAATGAGCTTGTTGCCAATACCTTGTTTTTCGCATCCTTTAATTCAATGGTATGCTGCCCCAGCGACCCGCCCACTTGAAAGGATAATTCCTGAGCTGCTTTGCATTTCAGGTATACCCTTCCCGCTCCGTCAGTTACCGATAACATACCGTCCGTATTGCATACCACTGTTAACTCTTCAAGCGGATGAATCACTTTGGTATCGTTCACAATGGTGACTTCAGGGCTGAATTGGGCCTGGCCGGGAAAAGACAATGCCAGAGCAATCAGAGCCCACAAGCTATAATATAACAATGTTGTTTTCATCTTTATCGGAATTAATGGTCTGATTTTCATGATATAAATTTGAGAATTTTATTGAAAAATGGGATCTTTCCGGGAAAAAAAATCAGTACCGGGCTTCTATAGAAGTGTAAGAAAAACATCGTGTGACTCATTTGAAGGTTACCATCAGAAAGGGCCAGGGGTTTACATATCCCATGAGAAATAGAAACCATATGTTTGCCCTGTAATCCTGGGATAAAATGAGATGGCGTCAGATTTCCGGAACGGATTGAATGATTGAAAGGGTTCGAAATAATATACCAGTTCAGTGACCAGCATACCAATTCCTGCACCCACCAGAACATCTGACAACCAGTGCTTGTTGTTCAGCATCCTGAATACACCGGTTGTGGCGGCAAAAGCGTATCCGCTGCAGGCAAAGACGGGCGCAGATTCATAAAATTCATTAAACAGGACAGTTGCATTATCAAATGCAAAACTGGTATGCCCCGAGGGAAAGGCATCCGGGGCTCCGTTGGGACGGGTTTTTATGGTTGCATATTTCAATCCCTGGGTAATCCCTGCTGTAATCAGGTTGGAGATGAGCAAGTACTTTGTCTGATCAAACCAGTGGTTTTTGCTTTTTACTCCGATCATATCGGCAAGATAAAGTTCAGCGACGGGTGCATATTGAAAATAGTCATCCACATCGGAACCGAAATCGTCACCGACCCTGTTCCTTAAATTATGCTGAAGATCCTGCTCGAACTGACTTCCATTGATAAAAATTCCGGCACCAATAAAAACGGTTGGCACAATGGAACGGTAGATAAGTTTCCCGGAGCGCAGGCTATCCTGAACCTGGCTGTTCACCAGAGGATATTGGTTCAGACATATGATGAATGCCAGGAGATAGCTACATCTCATTTTTCAAGTACTAATCATCCTCCTCTTCCTCTTCTGCCTGCGATTTTTTCACGACCTTTCCGTCCCTGTCAATGGATATTTCCATCTTTTCCATTCCGTTTTTCAGCCCCAGTTCAAATACTTTACCCGCGGCTGTCTCCGTAAGCTCTGCGAGATCAACTTCATATGCGCCGAATTCATCATCCAGGGTAGCCTTGACGGCATTGGGAAGCTCTGATACACTGATTTGGTATTCGGTTTCCATCCAGGTGCCGGATTCGTCATAGTTTGCAGAGTACTCCACGCCATTGAGTACAAATTCAGCTTCCCATTCGGTCGCATTTTCCTTGTCCCATTTCACTTTGCTTGCATCGGGAAATTTCTGGGAGAATGCAGTGCTCACAGCGGCGGGAACCTTTTTTTCGGTTTGCCTGCAGGCAGTAAAACCAAACATGGTGATCGCGCCAATCAAAATAAATAGATTTTTCATTTTACATGGTCTTTGGTTATGAATGAGATAAAGCTATGATGCAATTCTAAAGGAATCTTCAAGGTTCGATATTTTTTTTTTCCTGATGAGCAGTTTTAAAATACAGGGGACATGCTAAAAGTGACCCTTTGAACCAAAATCTGGCGTCTTTAAATTTTCCTTAGATTTAATTTATAATTTCGGACTTTACGATTTCATCTAATCATGATTATAGACTACAATGATACTGAAATTGATGATATGAGCCTGATTAAAGAGAAATTAGAATTGGTTGGCTATTCCAGGAGTAATAAGATACCATCATGCATCGAAGGTTGATCATTCTGCTCATGATGGTGGGATGCAACACAGGGGCTTTCGCCCAGTTGCCCTCCACGCTTACCCTCGAGGAATGTATCCGCCGCGCTGAAGAGAACAGCTTTCAATTGCAATCGGATGATTTTGAAATCGACCTTGCTGAGAATACCGCTTCCATAGCAAAATCCTATGCCCTCCCCAGAATCAGTGGCGAGCTTGCCATGGATAACAGATTTTTACAGCCCTACTATTTCAATCAGGTGTGGGCTTCGGTCCATGCCGATTGGTCACTGGGTGACCTGGTCAGGAAAACCGGCCGGTCATCGGTACAGGATATCGAAACAAGACGTCTGGAAAAGGAACAACACAGGCTGAATGTGATAGGCCGTTCGACCTCACTCTATATGAGTATCCTTCAGGTCAGCAAGCAGATGGAGATCCTGGGAAAAAGGTTAATACTCTTAAATCACCATTACCAGGTATCCGGGGGCATGTGGAAAGCGGGTCTGAGATCACAACTGGATGTGCTCCAAACGGAATCAGAGATCGTCAGGTTGCAGGAAGACACGGCCAGATTGGCCATTGTCCGCACTCATTTGAGTATTGAGCTGGCGCATCTTCTGGGCTGGGAACATACAGATAGTTTGCAGGTCGCACCATTGCATCTGGACTCCCTGGTGGAGGCTCCTGTACCAGAGATTTCAATTCAGAATTTGGCGGGCAACCCCATACTCTCCACTTTTGATTCCAGACTGACAGCGCAGCAATTCAGAACGGATGAAATCGGTGCCGGACAAATTCCGCATATTTCGCTGGGGAGTGGTTACATGGCTGATGCCGATCCCACCGGAGATGGTAATTACTGGCAAATCAATGCAGGTGTCGTTGTACCGATCTATTCCGGGAAAGCCTATACTTATCAAAAGCAGGGATCAAAAGCCCTGACTGAATCGCTGGATGCACAAAGAAGCGAAGCGGAAAGGGAAATATTGATCCATCTGGTACAGGTGCATGACAAAATG
Source organism: uncultured Bacteroides sp. (assembly GCA_964453785.1). Classification (GTDB taxonomy): domain Bacteria; phylum Bacteroidota; class Bacteroidia; order Bacteroidales. Next base: position 70,325 of record CAYVRK010000012.1, on the reverse strand, counting down.
GAAAATGAAAAAAAATTGATGGAACTCCAGCATCAGCGGCTTCATATTGCGGCCCAAACCGTCGATTTTGCGGCCTTGAACTATAAAGCAGGTATAGCCTCAAATCTTGATTATATCTCATCGCAGCAAATACTGACCAATACGGAATTGGAGATTGAGGAAACCCGACTGGAATATACCATGAGTCTCATTGAATTTTATATTACCAATAACCAGGTCGATCAGATAGTGGCCATGGGAACTTACCAGAATGGAAATTAAACCTTGACAAATGAGAACTTTTCGATTAACCTTTTATGCTCTGGTAATTTTATTGCTGGGGTCCTGTAAACAGCAAGAGACAAACACACCGGTTCCTCTTCCTCCCCTGAGCATCCAGGTGGAGAAAGTGACCCGGATGGATCTTACTGACAGCATACAGATCTTCGGCATGGTGAAATTGAGGCAGGAAGCTAAGCTGGCCTCTCAATTTGATGGCCGCCTGACAGGATTTTCATTGTTACAGGGCGACCAGGTGGAAAAGGATCAGGAAATAGGCATGATTGTTCCTCCCATGCGGGAAGCATTGAACCAGTCGATGTCTGAGATGAACGAAGCACAAGGGCAAATCCTCGCCGATGAAATCCGGGAGATCCCTCTGTTCAGCCCCATTCGCGGAACCATCCTGGAGGTGCTCCAGCACAACGGGGATGTGCTGCAGGCAGGCGAATCAATTGTTCATATTGCCGATCTGAATGTACTGGACATTTATGGGGATCTTCCCCTGGCTTATTTACCCCAGGTACGAGGACTGAATGCATTGAAGGTTGCCTTCCTCGAATACCCGCACCGACCCCTTTTATTACCCATAAGCGCATTTGATGGTAAAGTGGAGGTCCAGAAGCAGACCATCCAGATCCGGCTGGCATTGAATAATCCCCGGGGCGAGTTCAGACCCGGAATGATGGTAAGACTGGTTTTTCCGGATCAGGTTCACCTGGGTGCACTGGTTATTCCCAGACCGGCTTTGCTTGAAGAGGAGGGTGTCTATAGCGTATTTGTTGTCAATGAACAACTGGTTGAAAAACGAAATGTGCAGGTTGGGATCAAACACGACGATTTTGTGGAAGTGCTCCAGGGAGTGAAGGAAGGAGATATCGTGGCCAAAGAGAAGGCCTATTCATTAACCGATGGAATGAAAGTACAAATTCAATGAGATCGCTTTCCAGGTTTGCCGTTGAGAACAAGAGAGCCATGATTTTTATGGCCCTGTTGCTTTCTCTCATTGGTGGGTACCTGATTTTCCAGATTCCACAGGGTGTTTTCCCTGATGCCACTTTCCCACGAATTGCGATACTGGTCGATTATGGACTGGCTCCCATTACAGAGATGGAGATGGAAGTGGCTAAACCCATTGAAGAGGCAGCCATGATGGTGGAAGGTGTGAGAACGGTTCGGACAAGCATCGCCAGGGGATCGGCTGAGATCAATATTGATTTTCAATGGGACCAGGATATGTTCAGGGCCTATCAGCTGGTTCAGGCACAGGTAAGTGGCATCCAGAGTGAACTACCCCCGGGAGTCATGATTGAGGTCAGGCGTTTTACCACCAGCACCTATCCGGTGGCAGGTTATGCACTTACTTCAGATAAACTGGATCTGCTGGCACTGAGGGATGTGGGCATATTTACCATTCGTCCGCAACTGGCCAGTATTCCAGGCGTTTACAACATTGAGGTGATGGGTGGAAACGAGCGCGAGTATTGGGTAAATCTCGATCCCCAAAAACTAACGGCTTTGCATCTTGATTACAAAAAGGTGGAAGAGGCCCTTCATAGCGCCAATAATCTTGAATATGTAGGCCGGTTGAATGAGGCCAATAAACTTTACCTGAATATCGCCGACAATCGCTTTCTCGACATTGATGATATCAGGAAGACCATTGTTTCACGTGAGGGGGAAACACCAGTCTATCTTTCCGATATTGCTGAAGTTGAACCAGCCGTAAAGGAGACTTTTATTGCTTGTGAAAGCAATTTAAAGCCGGCGGTACTCCTTACTGTCATCGTGCAACCGGGAACCAATGCTGTTTCGATCATGGATGAAGTGGGTCAGCGGCTGGAGGAACTTTCAGATGTAATTCCTCAGGACATCGAGCTGACAAAGTGGTACGACATGACCGACTTTATTAAAAGTGCCATTAGAAGTGTGCGCGATGCTATTTTCCTGGGAGCTTTTCTCACCTTTTTAATCCTCCTTCTGTTTTTAAGACGGTTGCGAATCACACTGGTTACCATCATTATTATTCCGGTGGCCCTGCTCATTACCTTCATCATGATCAAACTTACAGGGATGAACCTGAACCTGATGAGTTTGGGGGGCCTTGCCGCAGCTATTGGAATACTGGTGGATAATGCCATCGTTGTAGTAGAAAATATTGAACGTTACCTGGAGGAGGGCTATCCGAAAAAGGAGGCTGTAATCAAGGCCAGCGGTGAGATCATCCCCCCCTTGCTTGGAGCCACCCTCACCACCCTGGTTGTATTTGTTCCCCTGGTATTTCTGTCCGGTGTTCCCGGTATTTTTTTCCGTGCCCTGGCATCAACCCTGGCCATAGCCGTTGTTGTCTCCATGATCCTGGCTGTCTTTCTCACCCCGGCGCTGGCTGCTGTATTCATATCCACAAAAGAGAAAAAGCCGGGAAAAATAGTTCCCCGAATCGCCGGGGTGCAACAAAGGATGCTGAGGGGATTGCTGCGGTATCCCATCATGATCTTTCTGATTATCATTCTTTTCGGGGGGGCTGCTGTCTTTTCATACCTGAAAATTCCCAGTGGATTTTTACCAGAATGGGACGAGGGGACCATTGTTCACGACTACCTGGCCCCGCCCGGAAGCTCCATCGAGGGTACCCGCAGCATGTTAAGCAGTATTGCAGACTATATCATGACCATCCCTGAGGTGGAAGGTTACTCGCTGCGCACGGGCCGGAGCCTGGCCCATCCCCGTACACATGCCAACGAAGGTGATTTTGTGATCAGTCTGAAAAAGGGGCATAAGAGATCTTCATTTGAAATCATGGATGAGATCCGCGCCTTTGACGCCAGCAATGAACCTCGCCTGGAGCCGGAGTTGTTCCAGGTCCTGCCCGACAGATTGAATGATTTGAGCGGAGAAATTGCTCCTCTCATCATCAAGGTGTTCGGTAAAAACCTGGATCTCATCCAGGAAACCGCCAGTCAGATAGCCGATTCGCTGGAACTGGTCAGGGGTGCTGTCGATGTTTACAAGGGTTTTGACAAAGGCGAGCCGGAGCTGACCATTCGTGTGAAAGAGGAGGCTGCATCACGGTACGGATTATCTGTTAAAGAGGTAAGCGATGCAGTGCGTATGGCGCTATGGGGTGATGAAGCCACGCAAATGATGCAGGGACTAAAAATGATACCGGTTCGCGTTCGTTATCCCAAAGCGGATTTTGATCGTTCAGAAAAGATTGAAAAAATGCCCGTATATCTGGCCTCTATAAACCGCGTATTGTATTTGGATGAATTGGCCTCCATTGAAAAAATACCCGGGAAGACCGACATTGAACATGAGAACATGAGCCAGGTAATCAATATTAAGGCCCAGATCTCCGACCGTGACCTGGGGAGTATTGTAACCGACATCAAGAAGATGCTGGAAGGTACTCACCTTCCTCCGGGGGTTACAGTCGAATTGGGAGGACAATATAAAAGTCAGCAACAGGCCTTTTCAGAGCTTTTACTTATTCTCAGTTTTGGCATCCTTCTGGTTTTCTCCATTTTGCTTTTTGAATTTCGCTCGTTCCGGACGGCAGGTGTCATTTTGTTAGGAACCGTTCTGTCGGTAAGCGGAGTATTCCTGTTGCTTTGGATCCTCAAGATCCCGTTGGATATTTCAGCTTTCATGGGAATGATCATGATTATCGGGGTGGTTGTCAACAATGGCATTTTACTGATAGATTATGCAGAAAAATACCTGAAAGAAAACACAAGTGACGTTTCAACAGCGCTGATCATGGCCGGCAAAGTCCGGCTTCGCCCGATCCTGATGACCACATTGGCCACCATATTCGGTTTCCTGCCCCTGGCCCTCTCCATCGGTGAAGGCTCAGAAATGCTGCAACCACTGGCCATATCCATGATAGGCGGAATGAGCATCTCCATGTTTCTCTCTTTGCTGGTGATACCGGGTCTTTATTGGGTTGTGAATCGAAAATGATCCATTCAAGGCCAGATTTTTGGTTTATTTCAGGCAGACAGTAGTGTAAATGATTATTAATTTATATTTGTTAAAATATTAACATAAGCGCATGTGAGGGAAAGTGGTTTAAATATTGTCAGGTACTTTTTCCTGATCCTTTTTCTCGGATTTTTCGCGAGCAATACTTTCTTCGATCATTCCCACCTGTATCACGGAAACATCATTGTGCATTCACACCCTTTCACAAAGGGCCAGGATGGGAAGCCCATTCACAGTCATAACGATTCGGGTTACCAGCTGATCTATCTGCTGAACCATTATCTGGCAGGTATCGTTTTGAGTTGTGCCCTGGCCACAGGAATCTTTATCTTTTTAAAGGAGATCGCTCCCCTTACAGTCACAAGGTTTCATTCAAGGACAGATCAATCATCCATTCTTCTCAGGGGTCCACCCAGCTGGTTTCCAAATTAGAAGATCCAAGCATTTTTTCGAAAATTTCGTGATCATGCCGAAAGCAGGATTGCCGGAGGCAATATTCACCATGAAACATGATCCCTTGCAAAATGAACAAACTTGCCATCATTATCTCATTCATCTTTTTTGCTGCCTGCCAGCATCCCGAAACCAGCACTACGGAAACCAGCGCTGCAGAAACCAAAACTACTGAGCCCGTCACTCCGGAAGCCAGGGGCTACGGCTCCCATGGCAGAATGGAACACCGGCGCATGCGTATCAGAGGGGGGCAAAAGCCTGTTGAGCCCAACAGCCTGTTTGCCAGGGGCGATACGGTTTTCGTTCCGGCCAATTCCAATGTCAATGCAAAACTGAAAATGGAAGCCATTCGTTCGCAGGAGCATCTCATGCAGGTTACCACTACCGGGGTAGTGAAGCCGCTCTCGGGTCATCTGGCTGAGATTGCAGTTCCTTTTGAAGGGCGAATCGTAAAATCATTTATCAAGCTTGGACAGAAAGTGAGCACCGGAACTCCCTTGTTTGAGGTTAGTTCGTCTGATTACCTTGAGTCGGTAAGAATGTGCCTGCAGGCCGGACGTGAAAGAGAGCTTGCCGAAAAAAATTATATACGAAAGAAGGACCTTCTGGAATCAGGGATCAGTTCAAGGAAAGAATTTGACGAGGCAAAGCTCGCCCTGGAGCTGGCTGAAAAAGAGTGTGAAAAAACGAATGCCATATTAAAAATCTATAACCTGAATTCCGAAGAGGCAGATCTCTCACAAGCGCTGATCGTGAGATCACCTATTTCAGGTGAAATTGTTCACAGCAATATCACAGTGGGACAATATATCAAGTCCGATTCGGATCCAATTGTAACGGTAGCCGATCTTGAAAAAGTCTGGGTCATCGCCCGCGTCAAGGAAAAAGACCTGGGGGCCATCCATCCTCAGGACCAGGTAGAAGTATTTACGGAGGGTTTGCCGGATAAAGCGATTGAAGGAGTTGTAGATTATATAGGGAATATCATGAACGAACAGACCCGTTCGGTGGATGTATATATCGAATGTGAAAATCCCGGAAAGATCCTCAAATCAGGCATGTTTGTGACAGCCAGGTTTTATCATAAACTGACAAATGCCATCATTGTTCCGGCAAGCTCCGTTTTACAGGATTATGATACAAGCTATCTTTTTGTGCAGGCCGGGCCCGAAATATTTGTGAAAAGAAGAGTTGAGGTCACCTCTGTTGCGAATGATAAGCTGATGGTGCGTTCAGGTCTTGAGAACGGAAGCATCATCGTCACTGAAGGAGGTATTTACCTCAGATAAATAAGGAACAAATGGATAGATTATTCCGGCTTTTTATCAGCAGAAGATTATTAATAGCCACCTGTTTTGTTCTGGTGGCCGCGATAGGTATTTATTCCTGGGTTCGCCTGCCTGTTGACGCCTATCCCGATATAGCAGATGTTACCGTTCAGGTTGTTACACAGGTATCTGGTCTTGCTGCCGAAGAAATAGAACAACAGATAACCATCCCCCTCGAACGCGAATTAAACGGAATGCCCGGCTTGCAGACCATGAGAAGCAAAAACCTCTTCGGTATCTCTTCCGTCTTGCTTGTATTCGAAGATGGCATTGACGATTACTGGGCACGTCAAAGGGTTCAGGAGAGAATTAATGGTGTTGAACTTCCCTTCGGAGCCATCCCTGAATTGAGCCCGCTTACCTCTCCCACCGGAGAAGTATGCCGCTATATTATTGAAAGTGCAAGTTACGACCTGCGGGAACTTACCGATCTGCAAAAATGGGTGATTATTCCCAGGCTCAAACAGGTGATGGGGGTGGCTGATGTTCAGAACTTTGGAGGGATTACCACACAATATCAGATTGAAATTGATCCAAATCAGCTTGAGAAGTACGATATCCCTTTGAATATTGTGGTTGAGAGCATCAATAAAAACAATGCCAATGCCGGAGGCAGCATGCTCGACCGTGGGGACCTTACCTATATCATCAGAGGGGTTGGATTGATCAGTGACCTTGATGATCTTGGAAAGATCGTTGTAAAAAGTGCTGATGGTATTCCGGTTTATTTGAGCGATCTGGGCACGCTGAAATATGGCAATTTTGAACGAAAGGGGGTTTTCGGATATACCGACAGGGAAAGGGATTACACCGAAAGTGTACAGGGTATTGTACAGCTGCTCCGTTATGAGAATCCTTCCAATGTGCTCGAAGAGGTGCACAGGGCCATTGATGAATTGAACCATAAAATCCTGCCAGCCGGAGTGAGCATTCATATCTTCCTTGACAGGACGGATCTGGTCAATGCGACACTGCATACGGTTTCTCATACACTCCTGTTCGGAGTAATTCTGGTGATCGGGGTTCTGATCATTTTCCTCGGAAGCTGGAGAAGTGCACTGGTCATTGCTGTCACCATCCCTTTATCGCTGCTTATTGCCTTTATTTTCATGTATTTCACCAATATACAGGCCAATCTTTTGTCGCTCGGGGCTATCGATTTCGGGATTATCGTCGAAGGTTCCATTGTAATGTTGGAAACGGTTCTCAGAAAAAGAGAAGAAGATTCACAGGCAGCGCTTCAGGAGGAAAATATCGTGAAACGGTGTGTGGAAATGGGCCGGCCCATTTTCTTCTCCATGCTGATTATCATCATGGCCTATCTTCCGCTCTTTACCTTCGAGAGAATTGAGAAAAAGATGTTCGCCCCCATGGCATACACTGTTGGCTTTGCTATTCTGGGAGCATTGGCAGTCGCTCTCTTGCTTATTCCCGGTCTTGCCTTTATCATTTATCGCAAGCCTCAGACAGTGTATCACAACAGGTGGCTGGAGAAACTCACCAAACACTACAGAAGGTTTACTACAAGCTTGCTTGACAAGCCGGGGAGAGTTTATGCTCCTCTGGCAGTTATTCTGGCCGTAACCATTCTCCTGTCCTTCACCGTAGGGAAGGACTTCCTGCCGACGCTTGATGAAGGTTCACTATGGCTTCAGGTTCAGATGCCACCCGGTGCCACACTGGAGAAATCCAAAGCCATGGCCGATACCCTCAGGAACCATATCATGAAATATGAAGAGGTTAAGTATGTGATGACCCAGGTGGGCAGGGATGATGAAGGAACAGATCCGTTCTCTACCTCTCATGCAGAGTGCGGTGTCGGACTTATCCCTTATAAACAGTGGAAGAACGGCAAAAGGAAATCTGACCTGATCAATGAACTTACCATAGATCTTGCCCGGCTCCCGGGGTACAGTGTGGGATTTTCGCAGCCCATCATTGATATGGTCATGGATCAGATTGCAGGTTCTCACAGTGATCTTGCAGTGAAGATCTTCGGAGAAAACCAGGAAGAGGCCCGCAGGATCGCTGAAGAAATCGTAAAAATTGTAAGCGTCATAGAAGGTGCGGGTGATGTCAGCATTGAGCAGGAACCCCCCTTGCCCCAGCTCCTGATCCATGCAAACCGCGACAAGATTGCACTCTACGGATTGAATGTATCAGATGTATCTGAACTGATTGAAGTTGCAGTCGGAGGAAAGGCAATTTCACAGGTATTTATGGGCAACAAGGTTTATGATGTCATATGCAGGTACAATGAGCAATCACGTGAGACACCTGAAAAAATTGGTTCTCTTCTGCTGACCTCTGCAACAGGGACCAGGATACCTTTATCCCAGATTGCCGAAATTACTACCACCACCGGCCCGGGAATTATTAATCGTGAAGAAAACAGCAGATTTCTTACGGTAAGAATCAATATGCGCAACCGGGATATAACATCATTTCTGAAAGAGGCCCGTGAAGCCATTGAACAGAAGGTGTCCTATAACCACAACGACTTTCTTTTGAAGTGGAGCGGACAGTTTGATAATCAGAAAAGAGCTTTTGCCCGTCTTATACTGATTGTACCGCTATCGCTTGCCCTGATGTTCCTTCTTCTTTTCTGGAATTTTGGAAACTTCAGACAGGCCGGGCTGCAGATGGCAACATTGCCGTTCCCTGTTTTCGGAGGAATGGTTGCATTGAACCTGGCAGGCATGACCTTTAACGTCTCTTCGGCAGTTGGATTTATTGCACTTTTTGGAATATTTACCATGAATGGTGTTTTAATGATCTCTCATATCAATCATCTCAGGGGGGAGGGAGTGATGTTGAAAGAAGCCGTGATCAGCGGTGCTGTCCATCGTTTTCGTCAGATACTGATGACATCCATTGTCGCCATCCTTGGACTGGTCCCCGCTTCCCTGTCAACAAACATCGGATCGGATGTTCAACGGCCTCTGGCAACAGTCATTGTGTATGGCCTTGCATTTGGGACCGTCATTACCCTGACCGTGCTTCCGGCTCTCTATTATATGATGGAGAACAGGCATTTAAACCGTAGCAAATCAGAAAATCGAGGTTCCACATGAAAAGAATAGTTAGGTCAACGCTGCTGTCCATGTTGCTGGTTGCATCCGCATTCAATGCAACATTTGCTCAGCAGGAAATCAGTTATATTGATCATCCGGTTTCTTTATCCCAATATCTCAGGAGTGTCATGAAAGGCAATCTGGGATACATTGCGGGTCAATTCAACGTGGGAATAGCCGAGGCGGAACTAAAAGCCTCAAAGATGTTTCCTGATCCGGAAGTTTCCATCACCTATGCAAATAATGAAGACAAGAGACTCCAGATGGGTCAGTCTGTTGAGACAGGGATCAGTTACCCCCTTAGCCTTGGCAACAAACGCGGTGCAGGAATTGCATTGGCCCGATCGCAGCACGAGCTGTCACAGTTTATTCTCGATGCTTATTTCCAGAACCTCAGGGCCGATGCCGCATTAAGCTATTTTGCCAGCTTAAGAAACCGGAAGATTTACCTGCTTCAAAAAGATATCTATGAACAACTGTCCGGCCTTGCCAGGGCTGACAGCATCAGGCTTCATTCGGGAGAATCAACAGACCTGGACGCATTGCAGTCTTCCCTTGAAGCAAGATCGCAGCAGACGGAAGTCTTTCAAAGCTTTGCTGATATGCTAAATTCCTCTTTCAACCTGATGGTTCTCCAGGGTAAATTGTTTTCCGACACGCTGGACCATCCATCCGACAGTTTCCCATACAAACAACGTGATCTCAATCTGGTGGAGTTGATTAACAATGCAATTCAAAATCGTGCGGATTTGTTGGTTGCAGTAAAAAACAGGGAAGTATCTGAGAAAAACCTGAATCTGCTGAAAGCGAACCGGGCCTTTGAATTCAGTATTGAAGCAGGTTATTCTTATAACTCAATCGTTGAAAATGAGATTGCGCCGGCTCCGGCCTTCAATGGTCTGAGTGCAGGAATTTCAATCCCTTTAAAATTTTCAGGTCTGAACAAAGGATCCCTTCAGGCCGCAGGTCTGGCCGTACAACAGAGCCAGATGAGCTACGAAGAAACTGAACTTCAAATTGCCTCAGAAGTTCTTCAGGCATACAACTACCTGGTTGCCCAGAATAAAAAGGTTGAGCACTACAATCTGGGCTTGGTAGACGATGCCAGCAGAATCCTGCAGGGAAGAATATATTCGTATCAACAGGGGGAAAGCGGATTGATTGATGTACTGAATGCACAGCGAACCTACATAGAGCTTCAATTGAATCATTTAGAAGCCCTTTTTGAATATACATCTGCGCTTATTGAACTTGAAAGAGCAGCCGGTATCTGGGATCTGACACCTTGATTTTATAGGAATACCTGGTAATGATGACGGTTTGAGATTTATAATTCCATTTTAATGAAATAAAACATGTCCCAGATAGAAAACAGACAATATGATTTGGTTATCTCAAGAGATTCTATGCACCGCTGAAGTGACCCTGAAAAAGTCTTCATGGAAATCCGGCGTGTTTTAAAACGAAATGGGAAAATATATATTCATAACTCCCGGAGGGAGCGGAACCGGCATGAATAACTGGAGTTTGAATCTGACTTGATGGATATGACCATATATAAAACTTAACAAGGGTATTGGCGAATTCATGAAAAAACTGGTGATTAAATCCCCGTGAACTAATCGTCATCTATACCGGTAAATCTGAACGGATATGGTGTTTTACCCATGGCTGCATACCACAGGATCCTGTTAAACAGATCGTCATCCCCGGTATCGATACCATCAAATTGAGGTTCAAGACTTTTCTTTGCAAAATGAAGGGCCTTCCCTTCCAGTGCCGATAAGGGCGGATTCATCTCATCCAGGGGGATCTGGTTGGGAACGGCCTGATAGGGGGTTAAATCCGGAGTTTCGGTGAAGCATGTGACCATAGGATCAGCGATGGCATCCTGGATGTTCATGGGGGGAAGTTCAAGTATTTGTTCAATGGTTCTCACCATGCAGGGCTGGTTATAGGGGGTATGAACAGTGGTATTTAATCTCGAATATGGACTGATAACAAATCCAACGGTGCGATATGCGGAAACATGATCCCAGCCACTCTGGGAGTCATCTTCCACCACAAATATGACTGTGTTGCTCCAGAATTTGCTGTGGGTGACCGCTTCAACAATTCGTCCTAAAGCAAGATCGTTATCTGCAATCATGGCTCTTGGGGTGGGCAGTCCGGGTTGGGTTCCACCGGTATGATCATTTGGCAGAGCCATGATGATGAGTTCGGGAAGGGAATCACCTTCCAGGGATTCATAGTTGCGCAGATCCTCTATAAAAGATTGAGCCCTTAAAACATCCGGTATTCTATGTCCGTATCCGTAGGCCGGGAAAGTTTGCGATAGAATATCCTGTACTGTATTCAAAGTGGTTACATTTGTAAATTGAAGTTGTTCACCGTTCAGGAAGCCTGAATAGATATCGGTCCAGGAAAGTGATTCATCCTCCATTACCGGTATGGCAGCTTCTCCGTAGATCATCACTGATTTGGCATTACGTAAGGCATTATCCCAGAGGAATCCGGATGGGGCATATACCAGAGCATCTGTCTGCACATGAGCATAGCTTCGAAACCATGCCCTCATATTTTTTTCGATATAATCCGTTACAATGGAGGCATCTGTCCACTGATGACCCTCAGCAGAGCATTTCCCCGACACCATGAAATTATCCATGAGCTGAAATTCCCTGGCCAGCTTATGTGCATTTGGAGTAACTTGTCTGCCGTAAACGCACAGGCTCGAATCCCCCTGACCCTCCGGCATATCACCAAGAATCTGATCATAGGTCCGGTTTTCCCGGATGATGTAGATGACATGCTTAAAAACCGAAGGTTCACCAATTCGATCGGGGACAGGTTTGGCAGCTGCATCGCTTCTTGGAGGACGTTCTGCAGTATGCAACTTTGAAAGCTGATTAACTGCATAAACCGTATTGGTAAGTGACTTCAGCTTCTTTTTTCCCGGCATTTTTATCATCGAAACGGAGGCAAGTTTTACATGTGAATTATAGATTGGGATATCCCTCCCTTTGAGCATGAGCGGTAAGGTACCACCCGTAGCTTCCAGGTTTGTGATATAGAATCTCCCCTTTCTTGAAATCACCACCGACGAAGGGTATGCTCCGGTGGGAATGAATCCCTGGATATGACTTTTCTCTGCAGATCCTGTGGATGAAGCATTACTTCCCAGTTGCAGCAACGCGACTGCATTATCCATGCCATTGGCGACAAATAACGTGGAACCATCGCCTGAAAGCCCGATCCCATTGGGAGAATCCCCAAAATATGAATTATTGGCTTCATTCATTCTCAATGAAATGGATTCAGAAACCTCGTCCGAAGAAGTTTGGATTACACTCACTTCATCACTGTTTGAATTGGTGATGTAAACGTAATCCCCTTCAGGAGAAGAGATGATTTCGTTAGGGTGAAGGCCCACAATAATTTCTTTTATCACCTCTCCATCAGTTGGATTGAAAACAGTGACACTTCCTTCACGGGAAGCTGCGTTGGAAGGATCTATCCTCATCAAACCCCAGGGGACACCCGCTACATCCTTGTCCGATTTAATGGGTGTTCTGCCCCCCCAGTTGGTAACGTAAATCTTTTCATTGGCACAGGTAATTCCGTATGGAGCAACTCCGGTGTTCCGGGTCCAGATCATTTCACCGGTTTCAAGGTCTTGCTTAACCAGCTGGTTGTTTCCATTAAGCACCACATACAAATAGTCTCTCCCGGATTCCTGTCTGATCAGAAGTTCGTTGGGTAGGGCTACAGAAGCAGGTTCGATGGCAGGATAGAGGAACATCTGTGCGATCTTTGCCTCAGACCCGTTCCAACTGGCCTTTACAACAAAAGACCCGCCTGTAATGTTTACACAACTCCACAGAACATAATCTTCTTCCTTGCCGGGGTACCAGGTAAGGCCAGAATAGGTACTCATTGTAGTTTCAATTCCTTCGGTAATTCCAAAAGGAAGGGTATAGAATACTTCATTATTCTGCGTGTTGATAAAAACGATGCTGTATCTTTCCTCCACAGCCAGCCATTTTTCATCCGGTGAAAGTGCACAATCCAATGCATGGTTTTCCAATGTGGAATCGCCAAAATAGATGACCTTTCCGGCAGGACTTAACATGCGTCCGTAAGACAATTCCTGTATGGAGGATTGTCCATATGACCAGGAGAAGCAAGCGGTGATAAGAAGTAGCAGAACTATTTTTTTCATGATTTGGGTTTTCCTTGGTTATTTTGTCGAAAATACAGATATTCAGTGAATAAAGTGTGAATGGAATTGGTTAATTTGGAGTCCTGCACCTTGAATATCCGGCTGTGATAATGCTTCACAGATGATTCCCAACGGGACGCTGCTCAGTATGGAATTCAATAAGATTGAAGAATCTTCCATATTTTTTCTATCCAGGAAGCTAAATTACCGATCTGTTGGCCTGTTGTATATTATGTTTATGGCAGGTCTTGAACTTGACCCCGAGAAATTAAAGACAAGCCGTAAAAACAGTATTGTTTTTGGATTGGCAACATTCCTTCTGCCCTTTATCCTTGGATTGATCATTTCAAAACCAATACTGAAACTGGAAAATCATGCTTCCCTTTTGGTCTCCATCATGTTTTCAACCCACACCCTGGTTGCCTACCCGATTGTCCGCAAACTGGGAGTGAACAGGGATGTATCGGTTCTGACCGCTGTAGGAGGTACGATTATCACCGATACACTGGTCCTTTTGATTTTATCTGTTGTAACACAGAATTTTAAGGGGAATTCAATTGGCTTCGAAATAATCAAATTGCTCCTTTATTTTGGGGGATATACAATTTTTATTTTCTATTCCTTTCCCAGAAGATCCTGAGGTTTAACACTGTACAGAGAAATCTGCTGTTTGGCTTAAGCAGTTCTCGTGTAGCAGCCACCCTCGCCGTAATTCTGATCGGCTATGAAAAACAGATGATTGATATTACCATCTTCAATGCAGTCATCCTCATTATTTTCGTCACTAGTCTGGTGGCAACGCTTGTTACGGAAAGATCCGGAAAGAATCCTTGTGCCCATTTCAAACCCTTCTACAATGGCCAACCTGGTTGGATTAGCAAACCGGTTTAATACAATCCAGACATCGGAGCCTGTTTATATACTGAATATTTTAGATGAAAACAGAAGCAGCAGGGAGAATATATTGAGAATAAGGGAGTTGCTTGAAAAAAACGTCTCGGAGTTTAACAATCTGAACGAAACTCTGAAAGTGATTACCCGTGTCGATTTAAGTATTTCAAGTGGCATTATCAGGGCTGCGAAAGAGTATATGGTTTCGGATATCATATTTGGGCTGGGAGAGAAAACGACTGCATCGGAACGAATTTTCGGGAATATTTTCGACCATTTGCTGAATAGCCTACAGACACTATTTGCCGTTAAAATGGATGGCAACCTGTCTGAATACAGAAGATTCGTGGTCAATATTCCGGCCAACCTTGAACATGAACCTACGTTTTTCTCTGTCATCAGAAAAATAAACAGGATACCCGACCCCGAAACTGAACTTGAATTCAGGGTAGAAAATGATGATTCAGTTGCAAAAATCAAATCTGCCCTTCCCAAAAGGAACAGGCATAAGATTACCTACAGTTCTGTTGGATTCAATGTTCCGGAGGGGTCTCCGGGAACCGTTCATATACTTTTTCTGATGAGAAAGCAGTCGGTATCCTATAATGCCAAAAACAATACCATGGTTCATAAAGCCATATCCTCAAACAGTACCGATGATTATATTGTTGTTGTTCCCGGTTTTGAGTAAGCCATGTTGCTTATAAATTGATAACCACCAGCGTATGATCGGGCAAAGCGCGGTATATGGCCCGTAAATCATCAACAGGCATCTTGATGGTAATGGCAGGATGATAATCCTGTTTCCTAAATGTAAAGAATCGATAAACCGCCTGTACTGAGCCCCTTATTATTAGCCTGTTATAAAAAGCGAACCGGGTCCACTTATCCTGCAAAGTCGGGTTGGCTGCCTGCTCAAAAATGACATGAATACCATGTTCCAGTGAAAGAATCAAAAAGGCAGGATTTTGAATCAGGGTGTCCGGTTGCCATGCATTCAACGCAGCTTCAAGGGTATCTTTCGGGGCCTGACGTACAACAACAGGTTCCTTTACAATGGTTGCAACCTGCGATTGAACAGTCACCGGCCGCGAAAACAGCTTAGCCTGTTGTATCAAAGGCATCCCGTTTAACAGCTTATCTCTGTCAAATGACGCTACTTTTGTCCGGTGGATCACCACCCCTTTGATGGAAAGATTTACAGTACTATCGGTCAGATTGATCACCAGTTGAATGGAATCAGATTCAGCCAGTTTCAGAAGGGCCTCTTTATATGCCTTCTCTTTGACCAGCTGCCTCATTTCAGGCTGATTAAAAACAGGATCGTATTTTTCCAAATAGAGGGAATCTGTATTTACCAGTCCCTCAAATTCATGCATTTTGTGCATTGGAGCAAGGGCAATACTTGCCAATAAGATGAAGAGTAGGACGATGAAGAGGTAAAGCGCCTTTATCTTCCAGTCCAGTCTGTTTATTGAGAAGGCTAAATCCCTGAATTTCTGCATAGTAAAATCCTAGTATATGTAGACTTTTGAACCTACCTGTAGTGACCGGTATACAAGTTCAAGGTTTTCATCATTCAGCCTGATACAACCATGTGTTACAGGCAGGCCCAGAAAACGCTGATAAAGTGTTCCGTGAATCAGGTATCCATCTCCCAGGCTAAGTGCATAATCGCCCAAAACACCATATTCAAATCGTGTGTGATGATTTACCGACGGAACGGGTACTCCTTCTTCCACAAATGCCCAATCCGGTTTTTTCCAAACCGGTGAGGTGGTTTTCCCCCGAATCCTGAACTCACCCTTCGGGGTTTTAAACATCCATTGCTGTTGATCTCCGTTTTTCAATAAAATATAACTTCCTGTTGAACACTTGTCTTTTCGAATTATTTTATCGCCCTTATACAGGCTGAATTCGTTTGATGCGCTGTTGATGACCAGGTAATATGATTTGGGTCTTTTGGAATCCAACTTTCTATCCAGAACAGATATTTCCCGTTCGATTTTTTGTTGTTCGGAAGCAAGTTTTTCCGGGCTGACAGATGTTGTGTTATGGGAAGGTTTTTGGGTCTGCCAACCAATGACCCTGATCAGCAGGGGGATCATCAAAACCAGCACAATGACCGGCACAAGTTTCAATTCCTCCGGGAATTTTTTGAAATCAATTTTCATTTCTATTTGCCAACAAGTTCATTGATTGATCTGGTGGAACCTACAATGGCAACCCTGGTACCCACCGGACACAATTTGAATATTACATCCATATCCCCATCAGATAAGGCAATACAACCATCTGTCCAGTCAACTCCCTTCCCGCCTTGTCCATGTATCTCAATCAGGCTTCCAATGCTTGCATCGGTCGTTATCACGCCATTCTTCTTATTCTCTAAAAACTGTTTCTTATCATCATCATTGGGGTAATCCAGCAAGAGAGCTTTATAGAAACGGGTTTGCCCATTGGATTTTTTGGAGCTTATTTTATACATACCTTCGGGAGTGCTTTTGTCCCCCTGCTGTTTTTTATCACCCAGCCAGTTTACACTCAGTTCTACGATATACCTGCTCATCACTTTACCATTCTTATACAGGATGCATTCCCTGGCAAGCTTATCAACCACAATACAATAGGAGCGGGTCTTCTTAGAGAAAGTGACAGTTTTCTCCACCATCTCCGTCCATCTTGGATATTCGTTTAAATAGGACCGGAGTTTTTCTTCATACAGTTCAAAAATCCGGTTCAGATTGATTTCCGCTGAATCAAGTTTAGACTGGCAGAGGGTGTAGTTTTTATTTTTAAATGCAAGTACTCCCTCGGAATACTGTAATCGGCTTTTTGCTAGTTCGTTCCGGAGCCTGCTGTCCATAGGGAAGTTGCTAAATTTGACATCAAAATCTTTTAAACTCTCGCCCAGCATGTGAATCCGGATATCCAGTACTTCCTCCACTTTTGAAATGTTTTCCTTGGCGGTGGCAATTGCTTTGCGGGAACTATCCGACGATTTTCCGGACAGTTCAGCGATTCCCCGGTAGTCCCTGAAAAGTATGAACCTCTCATTCTCCCTTTTCCACGCCATCATGGCAGCATCATAATATTTTACAGCCTCCATGTAATTCTCCTTTGCATAATGGGATGCTTTTACAAGTTCCGCCTCGGAGATCATTTTTCTGGCAATGGTTATTTCCCTGTCAGGGGGTTCATTTGTTTTTAATTTAATGAACGCAATTCCCAGTATTAAAGTCAAGCCCAAAAAAGAAAATAGTATGATTCGTCGCTTCATTCCAAAATGGTTGTACGTCTATAAAAAACCCCGGTTCCTTTTGATCGGAACCGGGGGCAACCTGCCGGATCATTTGACAGGATTAAGTTTTATTATCGCTTTGCGTTGGCTTTATACTTGGCTATAACAGTCGACAATTCGGTGTTAATGGAGGTGGCTTTTTCCTTTAAAGCCATGGCTTTATGATGGGTGGCCAGGTAATCACCGTCTTCAATCATTGTAATGGTTTCGTTGATCGATGTTTCAATCGCATCAATCTCACCTTTGATGGCAACCAGTGCCGATGTGCCCTCTTTACCTTTTGGGGCTTCCAGGACCAACTTCCTGTTGGCTTCAATTAAAGTCTTTACCTCTGCAATGGTTTTATCTATTTCGACTTTCAATTCTTCTATTCTGGTTTCGGCTTGTTGTTTCACCTCTCCGGCAAATTGGGTTACGCCGGCTAATGCTTCTTTGGAGGATGCGTAATTCTTGATAAATTTCGATTTCTCTGATTCAATTTTTACCATGACCCCATTCAAAGAGTCCTGCAAGGCAATATAATTATCATGGACATAAACCTCAGCACCAGCAGCTTTTGCTTGTTCAACAGCAGTGTTGGCAGCATCAATTTCAGTTTGAGGCAGCTTTGCACAACCAGTAAATAATAGCGTTGTTAATCCTAAAATTGTAATTCCCGCAAAAATTCTGTTTTTCATTTGTATTCTGTTTTATATGTTTTGCTATTGAGACGTGGAAGATGCCGGAAGTAACAAATGAAGAAAGATTTTTTTATTCGCCCCGGATAATCATACCTTTAATTGCAATTTTAATGACCCGATGGCTGAGAGTTTTAACCATCTGAAAGATGATGAAATCATCCTGAAGATGAAGAACGATAACGCTTCGAATTACTTTGAAGAATTATACAACCGGTATCACTTAAAGGTTCTGGACAAATGTTATTCTATTGTAAAAAGCAGACCGGTAGCTGAAGAACTTGCCGAAGATATCTTATCCAAAGTATTCGAAAAACTGCCAACATTTAAACAACAGTCTTCATTTTCTTCCTGGTTATATGCCATTACCTACAATCATTGCATTGATTACCTGCGCGAGAAGAAGAAAATTCACTATCCCAACTGGAACCGCGATAATGAAATACCTGAAATCATTGATGAAACGGAAGTAATAGAAAAGATCAATTACGAGAATCTGATGGAGGTAATGGATATTATTCATCCGGAAGAAAAAGCACTGTTGTTAATGAAGTACCAGGACGATTTACCCATGAAGCAAATCGCTGAAGCCTTAAGGATAAGTGAAGATGCGGCAAAAATGCGCCTGAAAAGGGCACGTACCCGTATCATTTGTTTTTACACCCAGAAATATCTTCAAAGCTGAAAAGTGTTACTTCGTTCAATCTTGGCGTCAAAAAGGAAAATATAATAGCATGAAAGATTTCGTGAAGAAAGTTATGGAGGGTGACGGAGTTGTTCCATCAGAAGGTTGCTTAAACTCCTTTCATCAGAATTTTGAAGATGCTGTAAATATTGAATGGTTCCAAAGGGAGAATTATTTTGAGGCCGTTTTTTATAAAAACAATCTGGAGCACATCGCCCTATTCAGTTTAGAAGGTATTTTTATGGAATACAGGATAAATTTGCCGGCAGACTACCTTCCTGAACCCATAAAAAAAACTGCTTTATCCAGGGGTGAAATCATGAGTTCGGTTATGAGAAACAAAGGAAATATGGTAGATTACGAAGTGATTGTAAGGGATAAAGAACTGAACAGGCATCTGGTAACTCTTTCAGATATAGGAAGAATAATTGAAGTTAAAAGACTCTGATTTCATGTTATGAAAATCAGAAAAGAGAGCTTATGTTGGTCCAGCAAGATTTTAATGTAAAAAAACTCGGCGAATGCACGATTCAGTCCCCGCTAAAGGGGATTCAGTTCGCTGATGAAAAGGAACATATTCTTTATCATCGTGACCTCGATGACGTCAAAGGTTACCTGGACAAAGGCGATGACCCCCCGGTATTTGAAGCGGCCGGTCCCAGGGAGAAGATCTTCTTTGACCCTGCAAAACTCTCCTGTGGAATTGTTACATGCGGAGGTCAATGCCCGGGAATAAATGATGTGATCCGGTCCATTGTCATGAGTCTGCATTACCACTACGGGGTGAAAAACATCTACGGTTTTCAGTATGGTTACCAGGGCCTGGTGCCTGAATACGGACATGCACCGGTACAGCTTACCCCCGCGAACGTCATTCAGATCCACGAAATGGGAGGTACCATTCTGGCCTCTTCCCGTGGCAACCAGGATGCTTCCGTTATGGTGGATACCCTCGATGGGATGAAAATCGGAATTCTTTTTTGCATCGGAGGTGACGGAACCCAGCGCGGAGCACTGGCCATCAGTGAGGAGGCTGCAAAAAGGGGGCTTCAGATCAGTGTGATCGGTATTCCAAAGACCATTGATAACGATATCTCTTTCGTACAGAAGACCTTCGGCTTTGAGACTGCTGTGTCGGAGGCAAAACGTGCCACATATGCTGCCCATGTGGAG
Organism: uncultured Bacteroides sp.; assembly: GCA_964453785.1. Classification (GTDB taxonomy): domain Bacteria; phylum Bacteroidota; class Bacteroidia; order Bacteroidales. The sequence continues at coordinate 50,279 of CAYVRK010000012.1, read as the reverse complement.
GCTCTTGGTGCACCAAACGGCATCGGCCTGGTAAAGCTGATGGGCCGCGATTCGGGTTTTATTGCAGCGTATTCGGTGCTTGTTGACAATCAGGTAAATTTCTGCTTTATCCCCGAAGTGCCTTTTTCGCTGGATGTTTTTCTTGTAGCCCTTCGAAAGAGGCTTGAGGCAAGGCATCATGCTGTGATCGTTATTGCGGAGGGCGCCGGACAGGATTTCTTCAAATCAACCGGTGAACATGATGCTTCGGGCAACGCAAAGTATACTGATATCGGGATCTACCTGCGGGATGCCATCCGGAAGCATTTTAAAACCATCGGAATGGAGATCAATCTCAAATACATTGATCCCAGCTATATCATCAGGAGTCAACCCGCCAATCCGCATGATTCTGCCTTCTGTTTGCTAATGGGGCACAGTGCTGTACACGCCGGGATGGCAGGCCGGACAGGCATGATCATAGGATACTGGAACAATCTGTATACCCATCTGCCCATCACACTTGCTGTTTCTGAACGGAAAAAAATTGATCCTCAGGGCTGGCTGTGGAACAGTGTGCTAGCTTCCACCGGGCAACCTGCAAAAATGACTCTGTAAAAGTTATACTACTTTTGCGGAAGAAATAAAAACAATCTGTAGAAATGGAATTTAACTGGTTTGATTTTGTGGTTCTACCGATTCTGATTATGATGGCACGGGTCGTGGATGTGTCACTGGATACCATCCGGGTGATCATGGTTACAAAAGGATACCGAAACCTGGCACCTTTTGTAGGATTCTTCCAATCGCTGATCTGGCTGATTGCCATCACCCGGATCATGTCCAATCTGGGCAACTGGTTTACCTATATCGGATATGCGGGGGGCTTCGGTCTGGGCACCTACATTGGGATGATCCTTGAGGACAAGCTGGCCCTGGGATATGAACTTGTCAGGGTGATCACAAAGAGGGATGCCGGCGATCTCATCCACGGGCTCCGGGAAGGGGGATATCCTGTTACCACCGTGACTGGCGTGGGAAGAGACGGAGAGGTTGGGGTACTCTATGTCATTATCAGGAGGAAAGCACTCAGGAAAGTAATTGGCATCATCCAGCAATATAATCCCAACGCTTTTTATACCATCGAAGACATGCGTTTCGTTAGCAGTCATGCCCTGCTATCCCCGGTCAGAAGAAAGCAGCGCTTCTGGTCCCGGCACCGCTGAATGGAGAATCCGGTGTACCTAAAAATGCAATTCAATTCCTGCCTGACCTCCGGAA
>CAYVRK010000012.1:0-48919 GCA_964453785.1 uncultured Bacteroides sp. | reverse complement strand
TCCGGAACCTATGGGGATATGTATCCTGGGAGAGAAGCCGGGAGAGATCCTGGTAAAAGAGAAATAGTAAGAATTGGAATCATTTACATAAATGAATTTCGGGGCCCAGCCATATTCTGCGAAGAAATTAAGCTCAATGATCTGGTGCGGACGTACACTCAGTGACGCTCTAAAAAAGAAATTTGTGATCATTTCAGCGAAACCGGTGGTCATCAGTAGATTGGATGTTTCATCCTGGATATATTCATTGATATCTCCGGGATAAAAAATGCCGAGGCCGATACCTATCCCGCCGGACACAATCCCATTTTTATCCTTGTCGCTATGGGATTGTCCGTAAGTAGCTTGTTCAAGTCCAAAACAACACACCAGAATGATCAGGATGTATGGTATGAATGATGAGTCTTGATGACTGTTATTTTTCAGATTGTATCGCATATCGATGAAGTTTATATATTGAATAAGTTAAACCTTTTCCCACATAAATAAAAAAGAATGTAATGTGAAATCCGAAGCAGAACAAACACCCGGAAGTGACCTGTATGACCGCTACTCAATCACTATCTTGCTGCTCACCAATTCCGTATCGGACTGCAGTAGTATGAAATAAACTCCCTTGGGCAATGTGGATACATCGATGGTTCCGGTATTCAATTCACCCTGCAGCACAAAATTGCCCTGGATGTTGATCAGGGTATATCTGAACGCATCATGCTGAGATCCACCCACGGTAACAGTGAGGGTATGCCTGGCGGGATTCGGATAGCACTGAATGGCAGGATTGACGCTGTTTTGTTCCACGGGCACAGGGGGGTTGTCTTTTTCTGAAATGACCCAATTCACATAGTCAACCAGATCCTGATTTCCGGGGATGACATCGATGTTGGCAGGGAGCTGACGGAGGTACCAGGTCACCGCATACTCCAGTGAATCCTGATCTGCAATATTTATGCATACTCCCTGGTTCTCCAGTTCAATGTACTCCGGGTCAACCCACAGTTCTATTTCACCTTCACCGGTGGCAAAAGCCGACTGGTCAACATCTTCAAAGGTTTTTATAAATATGCGATAGTTATCGTCCACGTGGGCCAACCAGCCATCCTTTCCATCGGCAAAGAATTTCAGGCCTGTTCCGTCCTCACTCTCCCTGTAATACCAGGTATGGCCATTGATCTCTTCGGTGGCCGGAGCCAGTGCACCCCAGGTACCCCCGGGACCGGTGGGCCAGAAAGTCATCCCTCCCACAGGCACCCTGCTCAATTCCCACAGAGCCTTTTTGATGGTTTTGCCGGTGGTATTGATCATGGCATAGTGCAGGGAGATGGTGGTATCGGATGCACTGGCCCAGAAATTCTTCACGAAATAGAAGCTGTCTCCATTGTCAACGGAAACTTCTTTCCCAGTAAAACGCATGGTATCTCCATCGATGGATGCAGTGTACTCCCCATGATCCCAGATCAGTTTGTTGGGATTGTTCCAGTTCCATTCTCCCTGGGGAGAGGGCCACAGGGTAGCCCCCCACATGTAATCGGTGGAGACCATGTCGGGCGTTACCAGGAACTCAGAGCCATCCACAGTCAGGGAAGATACTTTGGCCCCATGGGTTGAATCTACCTGGAATACCAGGTTTCCCACTTCCAGGGAGAAGAGATTTCCTTCCTGTTGGGGAGGAACACGCTGGGCCGGGAGTTCAATGGTTGTGACACAGTACAGGCAAAGGAGAAGGGATACGATTTTCATACGACAGGGTTTTCTAGGTTTAGTAGCCGGTGCCTGATGAGTGCAAGCCCCGGGGCTGATTTTTGCCCGGCTGATCATCATCTACTGGTCCGTTCTGGGATTAATATCATGCATCTTGGTCGCAAACACAAGGGTGGTATAGGGTCCGATACCTCCGTATCCGATGGCTCCATATCCGTATTCAGAAGGGATGATTAAATCAATCTCTGCACCTTTTTTCATGAGTAAAAGCCCATCTGCAAATCCGGGGATCAGTTCAGATGCAGTAAAAATAAACTCCCAGACGCTATCGGGGTAATGAAATGCCGAAGCATCGAACATCCTTCCATCCAACAAATATCCTGCGTATTCCAGGCGCAGCGTGTCCCCTTCCCTGGCCAGGGGACCTTTTCCCTCCACGTGTTCGATATAATAGATCCCCAGATCGGTTGTGTCAATATCGTATCCGTCAGCCTCAAGCAAAGAAAGGGCTTTGTTCAATTCCGCAGTCTCCATTTCCGGAGTGCGTGGGTTCTTATCCTCCATGTTCAAAGGATCACACGCTGTTGCAAACAGCAGTGCAATGGCAGTAAACAGTTGAATGGATTTATTCATGCCCCAAAGGTTACTAAAATTTTTAATTTTATGATGCTATGACTTCCAAAGAACGCTTTTTAACAGCCCTGGACGGAGGCAGTCCGGATCGCCTTCCTGTCACAACCCATCATGTGATGCCCTCTTTTCTGAAGAATTATTTGGATGGGGCCAGTGACCAGGATTTTTTCGATCGTTTTGGCCTGGATCCCATCAGGTGGATCATGGCTTATACAGGTGATGAGGCATCGGGGGAGTATTTCGATCCACAGCACAAAGAGCTTGGTTTTCTCGAGGCCAGGAGGATCAGCAGCGACAACTGGAGGTTCCGGGTGGAACAGGTCCCGAACCGAACCTATGATACCACCCGTTTCAGCATCATCACACCGGTGAAAACCCTTTCCATGATCCTTCAGTCAGACCAGCACACCACATGGGTGGCAGAACACCTGATCAAGGAAAAGAGCGATATTGATATCATAGCCAGGTATATGACCTACCCGAAATGTGATGTAACAGCCATCAATGATGCGGCTGCGTCCTTTGGTGACAGGGGACTGGTAAGGGGCCATATCGCCTGTTTTGACGGATTCGGTCAGCCGGGATGCTGGCAGGATTTCTCATGTCTGTACGGCTCTGCCAACCTGATCATTGCAGCACTGGAGGATCCTGCATGGGTACACGCTTTTCTTGACGTATTGCGGGCCAGGAAAAAAGTATATATCGACTCGCTTGAAGGTGCCAAATATGACCTCCTGGAGCTGGGTGGGGGCGATGCTTCCACCACGGTCATCTCACCCGGTATTTTCAATGAGTTTGTTGCACCCTATGATTCAGAGCTTATTGCCACAGCCCGAAAAGCGGGTCAACGGATCGTTTACCATACCTGCGGAGGAATGATGCCCATTCTGGAAGATATAGCCGCCATGAACCCCAATGCCATGGAAACTTTTACCCCTGCAGGCATGGGAGGGGATGTGCTACTCGGTGAAGCGAAAAAGCGAATAGGAGAAAGGGTCTGTATGATTGGAGGTTATGATCAGTTTCATTTCTTCACAGGATGTTCTGAGGAGGAGACCCGGGAAGAGGTGAGGCGCTGTTTTAATGAAGCCGGAGAAGGCGGAGGGTACATCCTCTCCCCGTCCGACCATTTTTTCGAAGCCGACCTTACTCTGATTGAAGCTTTTGCAGATGAGGCCGGGAAATGTCGGTATGCGCTTTAATCATAGTCATCGTCATAGTTATCGTTTTCCGATAAATATTCCACATCCGAATGTTCATCTTCATACTTTTCCCGGATATCGTCTTTCAGAATACCATCGTCGTCGTAGTCTGAATCTTCCTGGATCAATTGAATGGCCTTCTTTAACGACATCCTGATCATATATATCTTTTCATCGGTTTCAAATGGCAATGCAAAGACAGTTTCATTATCCTTGTTCTTATACTCAACAAGATGTTGACTAAAACCTTCCGGATAAACCAATTTGATCTGTTCCTGAATTTCTTTATCCACTTTGTCGAAATCCTTAATAACTCTCAGCTTGTCTGTTTTCATTCAATCGTTTTATGATTGTCAATGTCTTCATTTGATATGAAACAATTATAATTCAAAAAATTCATATATGTGTGATGAGGGGAAATTAATTTGATGCGGCATTAAAATGGAGAAGAAAGAATAGTTAATATATCTTTGCGGCACAATGGATTTCAAACAGTGAAGCATGCCGGGAACAAAGATCATCATAGGACGCAGGGACAGGATTGACCTGCCCCAACTGGGTTATTCAAATATCAAAGCGAAAATTGATACCGGAGCCTATGGAAGTGTCATTCATTGCAGCCATATTGAAATTGTCCACAAAGACGGCAAAGAGATGCTTTCCTTTGAACTTCTGAACCCTGGCTACCCTGGCTACACAGGAAAAAAATACATTTATGAACAATTCAGGGACAAGAAGGTTAAGAACTCCGGTGGAGAAACAGAACACAGGTATTTCATTTTCACGGATGTCATCGTATTTGGTATGAAGATTGAAACCGAGTTTTCCCTTACCGACCGCAGCCAGATGAAATATCCCGTACTATTAGGAAGGAAGTTCCTGCGCAAACGTTTCCTGGTGGATGTCAGCTTCAAGGACTTGTCGTATAAATTCCAAAGTAAAAAATGAAAATAGCAGTTTTATCGAGAAATGAAAAGCTTTATTCAACCTCCAGGCTGATTGAAGAAATTGAAAAAAGGGGACATGAAGGCGTGGTGATTGACCACCTGAAATGTGATATCGTCATGGAAGATAACGGCCCCATGATGTTTTATAAAGGCGAGTCCCTTGATGACATTGATGCCGTTATTCCAAGGATTGGCGCTTCGGTGACTTTTTATGGAACAGCTGTGGTCAGGCAGTTTGAGATGATGAATGTTTTCAGTGCCCTTGATTCACTGGCCATAACCCGGTCACGCGACAAATTAAGAAGCCTGCAGATTTTATCCAGGTCAGGAATCGGAATGCCAAAAACCGCCTTTACAAATTTCTCCAAACAGGAAAACAAGACTTTAAGTCACATTGGTGATGCGCCGGTGGTCATCAAATTGCTGGAAGGAACACAGGGTTTGGGTGTGGTGCTGGCCGAGACCAACAAAGCGGCAAAATCAGTTCTGCAGGCTTTTGACAGCCTCAAAACAAGGGTGATCCTGCAGGAATTCATTGAAGAAGCCGGAGCTTCCGACATCAGGGCATTTATTGTGGATGGACAGGTCGTTGGTGCCATGAAAAGGAAGGGAAAAGAAGGAGAGTTTCGTTCCAATTTGCACAGGGGAGGAAATGCCAGTGTGATCAAGTTAAACAGGGCGGAGAAAGCGACTGCTTTGAAGGCAGCAAAATCCATGGGTCTGGCCATTGCAGGCGTGGATATGCTCCAGTCCAAGCGGGGGCCACTGGTGCTTGAAGTAAATTCGTCGCCGGGACTTGAAGGAATTGAAAAGTCAACCGGGGTTGATATTGCCGGGAAAATTGTTGAATATATTGAGAAATCCGTAGCGAAGCAAAGAAGGCCCAAAGACATGGTAAAGGCATAATTCTATCTCAGGATGATCATCAACAATATGGAAATCCCCAGGGGGGAAACGGCAAATGTAGAAGTGAACATCGCAAGGCTCCCTTCCCGTACACATATTGATATCATGGTCACAGTGGCACGTGCACTGGAACCCGGACCGGTACTGCTTTTGATGGGTGGATTACATGGGGATGAGATCAATGGCATTGAAATCGTGAGAAGGATCATCGAAGCTGGCCATCACATCCCCCAGCGGGGGACTGTCATTTGCATACCGATCATCAATATCTATGGATTTATCAATTTCTCCAGAAATGTTCCGGACGGCAAGGATGTGAACCGTTCCTTTCCGGGCAACAACAATGGTTCCCTGGCTTCGAGAATTGCCTATTATTTAATGAAGGATATCATCCCCAAGATAGATTACGGCATTGACTTTCACACGGGGGGGGCCGATCGCGAAAATTATCCCCAGGTGCGGTGCATGCTGAATGAAGAGGAAAACCGCAAACTGGCCGATGCGTTTTATGCTCCGGTTACCCTGCACGCTACATACAAGCCCCGGTCACTCCGTCAGTCTGCGGCAAAATTGGGAAAACGGATCATTGTTTTTGAAGGGGGGGAGTCGGTGCGATTAAATGAAAATGCCATTGAACATGGAATTTCCGGTGCCATGCGCCTGATGAATCACCTGGGAATTTCATCCTTCCCTGAAGAAAAACCGTCCTATATAAACCAGGTGTTTATGCACTCCTCCTGGATCAGGGCACGTACCTCCGGGATCTTCAAGAGCCATGTCGCTACAGGTGATCAGATCAGGAAAAATCAAACCGTTGGGATGATCACCGATCCGTTCGGAGAATTCAGGGTCCAGTTAAAATCCCACACTTCGGGATGTGTGATCGGTCTGAATAACAATCCCATTCTGCACCAGGGTGATGCTGTAATGCATATTGGGGTTTCCTAGTCATTTCTTAAAGTCAGTGCAGGCTTAGTCCGGGCCGCTTTGAGTGTCTGGGTGGAGATTGTAAGCAACCCGATAAAAACAACAATGAACACGCCGGCCAGGATGGTGCCCACTCCGAAATTCACGCTCTTGGAAAGGTACTGAAGCCAGAGCTTGTTGACCAGGTAGGCGACGGTACCGCCAATGATGGCAGCAATGAGCATCATCCAAAGATAGGATTTAGAGACCAGGAGAACGATGTGACTGGATTCTGCTCCGAGAACCTTGCGGATGCCGATCTCCTTAAGCCGTGTTTGCGTGCTGTAGGTGGCCATTCCCAGCAATCCGAAACTGGCAATGATGATGGCCAGCAATGTGGCAAAGCCAACAGTATACATGATGTCCTCAAAGAAGGAATAGTAGTATCTGATCCGGCCATCGATAAAGTCCCCGTCCATGTCATGATAGGGATCGATTTTGTTCCAGGTTTTTTCCAGTTTGCTGACAGTGGCCGCCATGTCGGTGGAATTCAGCCTGAGGAAGGCATGCCGGTGGCTTGCCGGAACATATCTCAACAGCATGGGTTTCAGGTTCAGAAATATGGCTGCGTACTGGTAATCTCTGATGATCCCTATTATTTCAACCAGGGTAGAATCTTCCAGGATCAGTGTGGTCCCGATAGCCTCCTGCGGACTTCCCAACTGGAACTGATCAACGATCATTTCGCTGGCAATGACGAATTTCTCGTTTTCTGTGCCCATGTTTTCGGGAAAATTTCTCCCGGCGATCAATTCAAGCCCCATGGTTTCAATGTAGTTTTCATCCGCTGAAAAATAGGGGGCCTCATATTTTTCATCTTCCGCCTTCAGGCGGATATCAACCCCCCACACATTGCCCTCGGCCGGAACATGGGATGATGCACACATGCTCACCACTTCGGGAAGCTGACTGAATTCTGTTTTTGCCTTTTCGTAATCCTTCCCCTGCAGATGAATATCGTATAACACTTTGGCGTCAAAACCCAGTTCGGCATTGATCATGAAATTCATCTGCTTGAAGATCAGCAGGATGGAGATAATAAACACCATGGAAAATACAAACTGGGTGACCAACAGGATTTTTCTGAGTGTGGTGCGGCTGAAGAACCTGACATTGGTAAGGCCTTTCAGTACAAACACCGGTCTGAATGCCGAGATAAAAACTGCGGGCAGGGCCCCGGAAAGTAGTCCGGTAACCAGGGCGAATAACAAAAACCTGAGATAGAGCCCGATATTTTGCTCGGGCCTAATCTCCAGCATGGACATCATTTGCATGCCCGAGAAGGCAGGGAGAAGGAACTGTAGCAGGATGATGGCCAGAAGAAGAGAGATCACGGTGATAACCAATGCTTCCAGGAGGAACTGGGTGATCAGCTGGGAGCGGAAGGCCCCGAAGGTTTTTCGTACACCCACCTCTTTGGCCCTTAACATGGAGCGTGCCACCGAAAGGCTTGTATAATTAAAGGCAGCGGAAACAATGATCACCAGGGCAAGTCCGCCCAGGAACAGAATGAAAACCCTGGGAAGAAAAAATCCCAGTTCATTGCCCAGCAGGGGCCCAGGGACAATCTTGTCAAAGGGTTGAAGGTAGAAGGAATAGTTTGTCTCCTTGTTGTCCGCATACTTGTTCCGGCTGATCCTGTCAAGGATCTGCTGGATGCTTCCCAGATTGGCATCTTTGTCCAGCAACAGGTAGATCCAGCTTCCCCATCCTGTTTCCCAGTTGTTTACAAACCTGGGTTCAGCCCTTCTCTGATCGAGGATCTCCAGGGTTGGAAGGGAGACCAATGCCTCAAACTGGATGTGCGATTTTTTCTTTGTTTTGGCCACGATCCCTTTTACCTCGTATGCTCCCAGCGTATCGATCTCAATAAACTTTCCCATGGGATCCTCCTCTCCGAAAAACTTGTCAGCCGTCTCCCTGGTCAGCACCATGGTAAAAGGCTCGTCCAGGATTCCTTCCGCCGATCCCTCCTGAAGCTCAAAATCAAAAACATCAAAAAACGCACTGTTTGTATAGAGGCCATTCAATGCCAGGCGTGTTTCCTTGTAGAGCCCTTCGCCACGGAAATCCTCATTCAGGATGACCACCTTCTCCGCGATGGCATAATTGTCCCGTAACTCAGTCCCCAGGGGATAGGGATTGGAGGCGATTTTCAAACTTGTAAAATCCAGGCTGTCTACCTGTTGAACGCGATAGATCCGGTCTCCTTTGGTATGCATTGTATCATAGGAGTACTGGTCCTGGATGACCACGATGATCACCATACACACCGACATGCTTAGTGAGAGACCGAGAATATTGATCAGTGAAAAGCCTTTGTACCTGAGTACATTTCTGAAGGCAGTCAGCAGGTAATTTTTAATCATGGGAAGGGTTGGGTTTTCAAATTCATAGCCAGTCTATGAATAAGACGCCCGGGATGGGCCCTATGTTACAACCATTTCTTCCTCTTGAAATAGAGGAGCAGTCCTGTGACAACGGCCACCACAACGATCCAGAAAATCAGGTAACTGTATTTGAATCCCAGCTCTGGAATATACTTGAAATTCATCCCGTAGATCCCGGCAAGAAAAGTGAGTGGGATAAAGATGGATGCAAAGATGGTCAGCACCTTCATCACCTCGTTGATACGATTGTTCACATTGGTGCTGTAGATGTTCAGGTGATCAGAGATCATCCCGTTATATAGTTCAATGGCCTCGGTGGCCTGATTCACCAGGTCGTTCAGGTCTCTGAGGAAGTGCATGTATTTCTCCTTGAAGTAACTGGTTTCCGATTTCAGCAACTGAGCCATCATTTCCTTGACCGGCCTGACCGATTTTCTTAAAAAGGAGAGTTCGGTTTTGAGCTTGTAGATATCCTCCACCAGCGATTTGTCCGGATTCAGGAATATTTTGTCTTCCAGTGATTCGATTTCCCTTCCGATGGCTTCAGTCACATGGATATAATTATCAACGATGGTATCCAGCAGCGAATAGGCCAGGTAGTCGGCATCATAAAGCCGGGATAATTTTTTTGGATTACGAATGCGTTCCCTGACAGGATTGAAGACATCACCGATCTGCTCCTGAAGCGTCAGTACAAAATGCTCACCCAGGATCATTGTAAACTGTTCCGCTGAAATGGATCTGGCATCTTCTTCGATCTTCAGCATTTTTAAAATAAAGGCATCGTAATTATCTCCATCTTCATATTTGGGGCTCTGGTCCGTATTCATGATGTCCTCCAGCAAAAGGGGATGGATCTCGAAGATCTCGCCAATCCTGGCCATCAGATCCTGGTCATGGATCCCGTATATATTGATCCATGTGACTGAACCGGGATCGTTAATGCCGGGTGCTTCGTCCAGTGATTGTAACTCTTTTTCCAGCAGATTCTCAGGATTGTATTCCATCAGCCTGATAATCGGTTGCTCCATTTTCTGATTGCCGATCAGGATCAGGGAGCCTGGCATCTGCCCTTGGGAAGCATTTCTGTCTTTGATAAAACGAGCCATTTCTATTTGTCTTTGTATACGATGGTGCGGTAAGGGAACGGGATTTCTATCCCATGCTTGTCAAATTGTTCTTTGATGGATTTATACAGGTCTGTTTTCAAAACAAACCCGGAAGAGTGATCCATGGACCACACGAATGCCCTGAGGTTGACCGATGAGTCGCCAAAGCCCATAACCCTGACGGTGACAGGGGGTATTTGCTCTTTGAGTTCCTCTTCCGTTCGGACATCGATAAAATTCGGATGAGCCATTGCCTCTTCGGTCATGATCTCCATGGCTTTGTCAATATTGGAGTCATAACTGATTCCCATATCGATAAAATTACAGATGGTTTCATCCACAATGTTTGAATTTATCAGAATTTCAGAACTAATCACCGAGTTGGGGATAATCATCCGCCGGTTTTCGAAGCTTCTGATGACTGTGTGGCGCAGTGTAATGTCTTCAATCCTGCCTTTGGGCAGATTTCCCACATCCACAAGGTCATTGACCCGGAAGGGTTTGAAGATCACAATGAAAATCCCGCTCACAATGTTTGCGAAAGCCTGTTGGGATGCAAAAAGGGCAATGGCGGTCAGGATCCCTGCTCCGGCAAACATCGTGAGACCAAGTGCTTTTAACTTGGGAATGTTATAAAAAATAAAAATGATGGCTCCCATGAACACGAAGAATGTAACTGCATTCTTCAGAAAATTGAACTGGGTGTGGTCTACCTTCAGTTTCTTTGAAGCGAGTTTGATGAACCTGTCAATCAGTATCCTGAGTATTTTTGAAATAATAAATGCGATGAGCAGCGTACCGACAACAATGATCGCATACTTAACATGGGGTACGGCAAATAACTTTTCCATTCCAGCGGGATTTAGACAAAGACAATTTACTTAAAAATGACTAATCCGGCTCGGGGCTTTTACTTTTCCTGGAAGACGGGATCAGGAGACCGATGATCAATCCGATGGCAAAACAAACAAACAACAGGAGCGCTCCGGGTATATTTATATCCCAGAACCAGAGGTTGACCTTGACCATTTCTGTATTTTGAAGTACGAAAATGATGATTAAGACGATCAGAATGATGATGACTATGGCTTTTGCTTTCATGACATTAGTCTCCTTTCTCCCTCATCATCAGCACAGGTATCCTTGAGTTTAGCGATATGTCGTCGGATATGCTATGATGAAACAGTGTTTCAAGAAAATAGTGCTGTTGTTTAATGACCACCAGCAGGTCAGCATTGATCTCACCCACATACTGGTTGACAGATTCAATGACGTTTTTGCCGGACACCTGTTTCAAAATGTGTCTTTTGTTCTTTTCAATTGTATGCTTGATCATTTGGTAAGCCTCATTTTCTTCACCGACTTCAACATGCTCTTTGGAAGACACATGGAGGAAATGAATGGTTGAATCAAATGCCTGGGCGAAATGAACTACATCTTCCAGGTACTGGCTGAAGTGATTCACCTTTTTAAAATCAGTTGAGAAGACAATATTTCTGATGGGGCTGAATGTTCCCTGGAAAGGAATCACCAGGAGCGACACCCGGTTTTTCTCAAATATATTGTCCCGGATAATTTCCAACTGTCTTTTATTGATCTCTTTTCTGTTCGACAGAGGCAAGACAATTAAACCGACAGCTTCCTCCCCGGCTATCTTTCTTATTTCATCCTTGAATATACCATGTATAAACCGATGGTCGAATTTGATTTGCAGCTCACTATCCACCCGGGCATGATCTTCCAGGTAATACTGATTGTACATGCTAATTTCATTATAAGCCTTGAGCCATTTATCTCTGATGAGTCTGGTATACTTGTCTTTGGTAATTGCATTGTCCACCTCAACAGTAAATGAGTTCAGCAGGATCACTTCGGTATTCAGATTTCTGGCAAATTTTACTGCAAATACATAGGCTTCCCTATAAATGGGATTGTCAATCTCGAAAGGGAACAATATCTTTTTCATGATGAGAGCCTGGTTAATCATTGTAAAACCAATGAATGGCATCTTCATAATTGGTGAAGGTCCGTACCTCGATTCCCTTTTTCCCGGCGCAAAGTTCCTGGAAACGGATCTTGTCAAAATTCACCCCCGGAAGCAAAAGAAGGGCAATTTTATCCCGGAATGAATCCGGGGCATTGATGAGATCATGAATCAGTGAGTAAATATCCTCAGTGGAGAGAACCCATTGGGTACGCCGAAAATCCAGGAGTATTTCATAGTCGGCCGGTGGCCTTTTTGGCTCGGAGATTTCCAAGAGCTTCTGTCTGCTTTCATCGAAATCTACATTTCCGGCATCCGTTACAGACAGGTAATCAATGGAGCGGATGATCTTTATTTTTGTGGCCATCTCTGATTCTTTTTTTAGCGAATGGAGATCAATTTACGGATAAATCACCATAAATTTTCAAATGCCCTGCAGGAAGTGGTATCATTGCGGCTGAAAAATTCTGAATTGGGCAACCAGGGGAGAAACGTGCAGCAGTAAAAGATTTCATTGCCCTTGAGGGTTCTGAAGCCGATGCCTTCTGGAAACAATATGATGCATACGAAGTCACCCGTAAAGTATATGGCAAGGAAAGAATTGTACTGCTTGATCAATTCGCAGAGCGATTTGAGATCATGACCGATGAAGAGAACATCGCCTGGATGAAATCGGTACTGTCCCTGAGGGATAAAAATGAAAAACTCATCGCGAGTTACTATAAAAAGATACTGAAGGATTGTTCCCCGGTGGTTGCCATGAAATTTTATCAGATCGAGAGCTATATCCTGGCGGGAACAAGATTCCAGATCCTGGAAAACATGCCCTTTTAGCAATGTGACATCAAATTCGCTGGTTTCGATCAGTACAGCATTCAATAGGCTTTTATCCGGTAATCTGTTGGATTATTCTAAACCGACATAATGATGTCCTCGTTGGCCGGGTCCGTCAGGATTCGCTCCAGTGCCACCAGGCGTGCATTGGTATGGTGTGTGGGATGAACCATGTCCCACTCGTCGATGAGTTGCCTGTTGCTGGTTTTGCTGCTCAGGAGCAACATCTGCTCGTTGATTTCAATTTTGGCAGTCAGGGTAAACAAATCCGGTCCTGCAGGGGATTTATCGATCCAGTGAAGGTGTACGTCTTTTGACTGCAGACTTTCGGGAATGGCTTCCTGAAGTTCCTGGGAAGTGATTCCTGGTTGATGAGAAGAGATGCGGGCCACAGGGTCTATTGTTGGTTTAGATCAATATTCTAAGTTAGCAAGATCATCCAAAAATAGATTTATATTTCATTCGATTTTATACAGTTATCACCACTTTACCCCGGACATGCCCCAGTTCCAGGTAGCGCATGGCTGCAGCAGTCTCAGCCAGGGGGTAACTTTTATCGATGGCTGATTTGATTTGGCCCGTTTCGAGGAGCTTACTGATGGTTTGCAGATCTTCCCGGATGACTTTTGCAGATATGATTCTCATGTTCTTGTTCCTTCTTGATTTGAACATGAGTTGAATAATCCTGGAGATGGAGCCACCGGCCAAGACGTACATTCCCCCGGGATTTAAAATGCGCTTGTAATCTGAGATCGAACGGTAGGCTGCAGTATCGAAAATGAGGTCGTATCCCTCACCTATCCGGGTGATGTCCTCAAGGGTATAATCAATAACATGTTCAGCGCCAAGCGAGCGTACCAGATCCATTTTCGAAGTACTGCATACCCCGGTGACCTCTGCACCGAACGTTTTGGCAATCTGTACGGCAAACGACCCTACCCCGCCCGAGGCGCCATTCACCAGCACTTTTTGTCTCTCTCTGATCTCCCCTTTGTCCCGAAGCCCCTGCAGTGCCGTAAGGGCTGCCATGGGTGCTGCTGCTGCTTCTTCAAAGGACAGGTTGGCCGGTTTCAATACAAAACAGTGTTGGTCAGCACAGGCATACTCGGCCAAACCTCCGTAATGGCCTTCCCCGAATACCTCGTCTCCGGCCTGAAACTGGGTTACATTTTTTCCCACGGCTTCAACCGTCCCGGCCATGTCTGCACCCAGCACGGGATGTTTTGGTTTCAGAAGTCCGCCTCCCATCAGTCTCAACAGGAACGGATCGGCCCGCACATGACGCCAATCGTAGGCATTGAGCGACGCTGCTGCTATTTTTACCAGTACCTGGTCGTCCCCGGGAACAGGTTTTTCGATTTCCCGGAGTTCAAGTACGTCGGGAGATCCGAATTTTCTTTGTACGATGGCTTTCATGGTGTTTCGGAGTTATAGGTGAATACCTCTTCAAGAGGTGTATTAAATACATGGGAGATTCGAAAGGCCAGTTCCAGGGAGGGGGAATAGTTACCCTTTTCGATGGCTACAATGGTTTGCCGTGATACACCCACCTCATCAGCCAGTTGCTGCTGGGTCATTTCCCCGGAGTTGAAGCGCAACTTGCGTATGTTGTTTTGAATTTTGCTTTTGACCATATCAAACGCCCTTTCTGTAATAATAGATCTGCGAACCGTTGTCAACGATTTCAGCCAGGAGTCCGGTTGCCACAAATGCGACAAAGATGCCATAGACAGGCATACCCAGCGCAAGCCACACAATGGCAGTGATACAACCGCCGGAGAAGGTATAATAAGAATTCCTTGTGGATTTCAGCTTGATGAGTTTGTCCCTTTCATCTTCAATGGGAAGCTTCTCCTCCCTGGTTGCAATGGCATTGATAATGTGAAAGATGATATAGAGGATGATGCGTGCCACAATGGATACGCCCATAAAGATGAGAAAGATGACACCCCATTTTCTGAAGTCTTCTGTCAAATCGAATACGCCCCGGAGATGTCGTTGATAGACCAGGATTGCGTAAATGCCTGTGATCAGCAATCCGCTAAAAATATTGACGATGTTTTGTTTTTCCTGATAGGACATGATTTCTGTTATTATGTATGGTTGACAATACAATATGTAAATAAAAACATACACAAAGATAAATATAATTTACATAATGACAAGTAAACCATACATTTTTTATAAGAATTTCTTTTGGTTTGGTTTACAACTTGCAGGAGTCTCCGGCCAGCCAGCCGGTGGAGTAGGCGATTTGCAGGTTAAAGCCGCCTGTCTCTCCGTCCAGGTCGATCAGTTCCCCGGCAAAAAAGAGTCCCTGAACCAGCTTCGATTCCATGGTCCTCGGGTTGATCTCGCTGGTGGGGATCCCCCCGGCTGTAATGATCGCTTCCCTGAAGGAGCGGTTTCCTGTCACGGTAAAGGGGAGGTTTTTCATGAGCTTGCGGATGCTTTTTCGCTCTTTTGCCGATATCTGGTGTCCTTCTTTGTCAGGATCTATTTCCAGAAGCTCCATGAATACAGGGATCATTTTTGAAGGCAGCCAATTGCCGAAGATATTGCCGATCTTCTTCCTTCCATGTTCATCCAGATCGCGCAGCAGACGGTTGTCCAGTTTCTGTTCGTCCAGGGCAGGTTTCAGGTCAACTGTTATCTCCACCTTGCTCTCCTTCCTCAGTTCATCCACCACGAGCCTGCTGAGGGTTAAAATGATGGGCCCGGACAGGCCAAAATGGGTAAACAGCATCTCGCCAAAGTCCTCCCCGGCTTTCTTTCCGTTTACCCAGACCACTGCTTTTACATTTTTAAGGCTCAGTCCCTGCAGTTCCCGGGCCACTTTCCCTGCTGTTTCCAGCGGAACCAGTGAAGGCCTGACCGCTTCAACTGAATGTCCCACCTGTTTGGCCAGTTCGTAACCGTCACCGCTGGAACCGGTGGCGGGATAGGATTTCCCCCCGGTGGCCAGGATCACATGCTTTGCCTCTGTAAGTTTTCCGTTAACCACAATGCCTTTGACAGACTGATTTTCAACAACCAGTTTCTCCACCCGGTGATGACACCGGATCTCCACTCCCGACCGGTGCACCCAAGTCAGGAGGGCATTCAAAACATCCGCTGATTTGTTACTGGAGGGAAAAAAGCGTCCGCCCCGCTCCAGGATTGTCTCAACGCCCTGTGCCCTGAGAAGTTTAATGATATCTCCGGAAAAGAATTGAGAGAAGGCATGCCGCAAAAACCGGCCATTGGGGTATATATGGTTGAGAAATTCAGATAGTTCAGCATCATTGGTGATGTTGCAGCGCCCTTTACCAGTGATCAGCAGCTTACGTCCCGCTCGCTCCATCTTCTCAAGGACCAAAACCTTACAGCCCGATTCGGCAGCCCTTCCTGCCGCCATCAATCCGGCCGGTCCGCCTCCCACAACGATTACATCGAATGTCTGCATGCCAGGCAAAGGTATTGTATCTGATTTAAAAAAGAATAAACATGAAAATGACTCAGGCATATATATTCATACCTTTAACTTATAGCATGAAAACAAACAAACCATCCGATCGCCGTGAATTCATCAAAAAGGCTGCCGTTGTGACCGGTGGCATAGGGATGGCGGGTCATGCAGTGATGGGCATGTCACAGGGTACTGTGAAAGGACAGAATCCGCTGCCCAAATGGAAGGGGTTCAATGTGCTTGACTTCTTCTCTCCCGATCCCAACAAGCATTCCCAGACCACCACTGAGGAAGACCTGAAATGGATGTCGGACTGGGGATTTGATTTCATGAGGATACCCAGGGCCATGAAGGATATAGACAAGCTGCCGCCGTTGAAGTATCCAGGCCAGGTGGGGGATCAGTATCTGAGCAGGGCGATGCTGGAGAAGTTTTATAAGCCATGGATCAAACTGGCCCAATCGGGAACCGGCGTGCATTGTGGTGAATGTGGTTGTTTTACTGAAACCCCACATGACATCTTTTTGGCGTGGTTTGGAGATGTGGTGGATATACTCACCTCCAATGGCATCAGATTTGCCCTGTGGAATTTCATGGGTGGTTTTGGTATTTTGGATTCGGGGCGGAAAGATGTGGACTACGAAGCGTGGCATGGTCATCAACTGGATCGCAAACTGCTTGATTTGATCAGAAAATCATAAGCATATGAAACCAACCAGCATATTGTTATTACTGCTTCTCCTGGGCTGCACCAAAAATGAAAACAGGCAGGTCATCTGTTTAAACGGCACCTGGGATCTGGCTAAAACAGAAGTCTCTGGCGAGTTTTGGGCAGAGGTTCCCGCAGATTATCCGAAAGCGTTTCAAAGCCAGGCGCCTGTACCCGGGCTGGTGGATATGTGCATTCCGGCTCTGGACGACCAGGACACTTCCTACGTGAATTCTGTGTATTGGTACAGGAGAAGCTTTGCAGTGGACCGGGAGGCTACACCCGTGGCGCAGATCAAAATCAACAAGGCCAAATACCATACAAGGGTATTTCTGAATGGCAGCTTTGTGGGAGAGAATACCTGTAATTTCACGCCTTCCCGGCTTGATGTAAAACCCTTTCTGAAATTCAGGGGAGAAGTGAATGAGCTGGTCATTGCCGTGGGATGCCGGAACAACCTTCCCGATACGGTGACGCATGGAGCGGACTTTGAAAAGATTAAGTACATCCCCGGGATCTACGACGATGTGTCCCTGATCCTTACAGGCGATCCCTTTATCTCCAACGTCCAGACCGTTCCCGATATCGGAAATGACCGTCTGCGGGTGGTGGCTGAGGTGGTAAAAGGAGCAGACACCCCGTGGAAAGGAATGTCCTATTCCATTACCGAACTGGCCTCGGGAAAGCGGGTTGCCCGGGGATCGACAAAGCAGATGGTGGAGTCAGGCGGCATCGCCACAGTGGATTTTACGGCTGACATGCCGGATGCACAGCTCTGGTCGCCCGAAAACCCGTTTTTATACCGGGTCGATCTCTCCACATCCGGGGACAATGCAGGCACCCGTTTTGGCATGCGCTCGTTTGCTGCAGATCCCGAAAAAGGGCTGGTGTTGCTGAACGGCCGCCCCTATTATTTGCGGGGGACCAATGTATGTATTTTCCGCTTTTTTGAGGACTCGGTGCGTACGGACCTTCCCTGGAACGAGCAGTGGGTGACCCGTTTACACAGCAAGTTCAGGGAGTTGAACTGGAACAGCATCAGGTATTGCATCGGTTTCCCGCCCGAACGGTGGTATGAAATCGCGGACAGCCTCGGTTTCCTGATCCAGGATGAGTTTCCCGTATGGACCGGATCAAAGGGTGGATATGAAACGCAGCTGAAAGGAGTTACCGCCTCCCGCCTGGCCAGGGAATATAAAGCCTGGATGCGTGAAAGGTGGAACCACCCGTGCGTGGTGATCTGGGATGCCAACAATGAATCGGTCAACGACACAACCGGCAAAGCACTTGAAATGGTGCGAAACCTAGACCTGTCGAACCGCCCCTGGGACAATGGCTGGGCAGCACCCATGCGTGCAACCGATGTGATGGAGACACACCCCTATATCTACGTGGACTACGCTTGGGTAGGATATCCTTCCGAAGGAGGGCTTCTCAGGGACACCCTGAAGCCCGGGATCCTCTCCCACAACGGGCCCAACGAACATGTCCCGCTGCCAAACGGTGAGAAATATACCAATGCAACCATCATCAACGAATATGCCTGGTTGTGGCTCAACAGGGACGGATCTCCCACCCGCCTTACAAAGCGGCTGTACGAAGATCTTTTTCCGGAAGCCGATACTCCCGAAAAACGGTTTGAGGTCTATGCCAAAGAGCTGGCCAAACAGACCGAATTCTGGCGTGCAAACGGCACCTGCGCGGGGGTGCTTCACTTCTGCGGACTGGGTTACTCCCGGCCGGCTGAGCAAATGGGATTTACCAGTGACAATTTTGTGGATGTGAAGAACCTCACCTTCGCCCCTTATTTTGAACAGTACACCAGGCAGTCCTTCAGTCCGGTGGGCGTGATGGTTGAAATGTGGGATCTGAAACTGAAAGCCGGTATGGAGATCTCATTCCCCGTCCATGTGCTCAATGATACCTATGAGCAGGCGGAAGGACAGGTCACGCTTACCCTGGCCCATGAGGGAAACTCCATCCCTGTTTCGAAAAATAACTACTCGCTGGAGGGGCTTGAAAGAGAAGTGTTCCAGGCTCACCTGGTGGTCCCCCCCCATGCAGGCATCTACATCCTTGAAGCCTCCATAGTGTACCACGGGAAAACCATCAGAAGCACCCGGGAGTTCCGGGTGGAAACAGTTATCAGATAGTTATCTGTATAAGTACGGTCTCAGGCAGGAAAGGATCAGGAAGCCCGACAAAGTCCTTAAACTGTTGCAGGCTCGGGCTTTTGATATAGGTTCGCAGATTTCAGGCCGGTTCGCTAATTATTTTTATATTTCCGGGGATCAATATTCTTTTAATAGATACCCATGACGACCATTCAAAACAGGACCATTCTTGCCGTAGTATTGGGTACCATGATGTTTTTGGGCACAGGAGCCATCGCGAGCAAAAAGGAGGTTTACCGGGATAAAAATTTCACTGTCGAGGAGCGTGTCAATGACCTTTTGTCGCGCATGACCCTGGAAGAGAAGGTGGACCAGTTATCCATGAAGAGTCTCAATCAGCTTGAACTGGATGAAACGGGCAGGGTAACAGCAGAATCCCTTGAACGCTTGTTTCAGGGGCGGAGCATCGGGTGCCTTGAAAGCCCGTTTGTGGAGCACGGGAAGATTGCAAAATTTTCGGAAGCTGCGGATACTTATCTGAGAAAGCACACCCGGCTGGGGATTCCGGCAATTCAAATAGCCGAATGCCTGCATGGACAAATGGCTCTTGGAACCACCATTTTTCCACAGGCCATTGCCCAGGGGAGTACATGGAACCCGGACCTTGTTTATCAGATGGGGGAAATCATTGCAGGGGAAGCAACGGCATCCGGTGTCGACCAGGCTTTATCACCTCTGTTCGACCTGGCCCGTGACCCTCGATATGGCCGGGTTGAAGAGTGCTACGGGGAAGATGCATACCTGGTTTCGAAAATGGGTATAGCATTTGTAAGCGGTATGCAGGGAGACCCGGCGGTAACAAAATCGCACATTCCGGAGAATCATTTGATGTGTACGGCCAAGCATTTTGTAGCCTACGGGGTTCCCCAGTCGGGAATCAACATTGCTCCGGCAGTGGTGGGTGAAAGGGACCTGCGAAGCTTGCATCTGGTTCCTTTCGAAGCTGCCGTAAAAGAGGCAAATATCTATTCCATCATGCCCGGATACCACGAAGTGGATGGAATTCCGGTGCATGCCAGCAGGTGGTTGTTAACAGATATTCTCCGGGAAGAGTGGGGCTTTGAAGGTTATGTATTTTCTGATTATACCGCCATTGACATGTTGCACAATTTTCATCATACGGCTGCTGATAAAAAGGAAACAGCCATGCAGGCCATTCATGCGGGAGTTGATCTGGAGGCTCCATTGCCCTATGCCTATGGTGAATTGATAGAGCTGGTGGAAAGCGGAAAACTGGATGAGAAGGTTGTGGACAATGCAGTGAAGCGCATCTTGCGAACGAAATTCAAAGCCGGTTTATTTGACATTCCCTTCAGGGTCTCCTCAGATCGGGAAACCCGGATTCATACCCCGGAATATATCCGGCATGCGCGCCTTATGGCAGAAGAATCTATTGTATTACTGAAGAACCAGGACCAGCTTTTGCCTTTGGATATAAGCAAGCTTCAATCCATTGGTGTCATAGGCCCCAATGCCGACCAGGTACAATTTGGCGATTATTCTGTCACCAAAAGCAATGATTATGGAATAACTCCTTTGGAAGGAATCAGACAGCTTGCCGGCGAAAAGGTTAAGATTAACTATGCCCGCGGATGCGGGATCACAGATTTAGATACAAGCGGGTTTGACCAGGCAGTGGAAACTGCCGGTAAAAGCGATGTGGTGGTATTAATTATCGGCGGTACGAGTATCATCTATTCGGGTATTGGATGGGGGAACGACCAGTTGGATCAATACAATACCTGTGGAGAGGGAATGGACCGCACCACCCTGGACCCTCCGGGTGTTCAACCGGAGTTAATCCGGGCCATTCATGCCACCGGCAAGCCTATCGTTCTGGTACAGGTTCACGGGAGGCCCTACTCCATTCCCTGGGAAAAGGAGCATATACCTGCCATTGTTGAGGCCTGGTATCCGGGTGAGCAGGGCGGACTTGCCCTGGCGGATATACTGTTTGGGAATGTGAACCCATCGGGCAAATTGCCAGTTTCCGTTCCGCAAAGCGTTGGTCATATACCCACAGTGTATGATTATAAACCATCGGGCCGGGGCTACTACCATCAACCCGGCACGCCTGAAAAACCCGGGCGCGACTATGTGTTCTCATCGACCGATGCACTGTTTTGTTTTGGGCACGGATTAAGTTATACGCAATTTGAGTATTCGAATCTGAAAATAGAGAACAAAGAAATACCTGCAGGACAAGACGTTCGGCTTTCGCTTGAAATAAAAAATACAGGTGGTGTAAAAGGGAAAGAGGTGGTGCAGCTTTACCTGAATGATCAAGTGAGTTCCGTGACCACGCCTGTTAAACAGCTCAAAGGATTTCAAAAAATTGAGCTTCAACCCGGAGAATCCAAAAAGGTGGAATTCAAAGTTGATTTTGAAGAATTGAGTCTCTGGAACCGTGATATGATTCAGGTTGTGGAACCGGGAGCTTTTGAGGTTCAGGTGGGCAGCTCATCGGAAGACCTTCGTTTGAAAGATGAATTTATTGTTTCGTTTAAAAACTCAAAGTAAACACCGTCTTTTTATCAGGAATACTTGAAAACTGGATGGATCCATCGTGGTTGTTCATGATTTGGCGTGACAAACTCAGTCCAATGCCGGTTCCGTTATTCTTGGTTGTGAAAAATGGAACGAAGATCTGTTCTTTCATATCTTCATGAATACCGGGACCGTTATCCTCCACCTGGATCTGGATTTTGTCGGATGTATGTAAAGCCCTGATCGTCAGAATCCCGTTCGGGGATGTTTTTAAACTGTCTATGGCGTTCTTTACCAGGTTGATTAAAATCAATTCAACCTGGTGTTGGTCTGCCAGCAATTGCAGGCGCGTGTTTTCGGGAAGAACGGTGAATTGAATGTGGTTTTTGCTGCATTCTTCGGAGAAGAGAGATTGTATCTGGCCAAAAAGATCGGCGATGGTGAAGGTTTTCTTATCGGGTGGTGGCAGGGTACTGAGTTTCCGGTATTCCTTAATAAAGTGAATCAGTCCTTCTCCTGTGTTTTCAATGGTGGAAAGGCCGGAAACAAGTTTGTCTTTCTGGTCAACAGACTTTCTGAGCGACTGTGAAAGGGATAAAATAGGGCCAATACTGTTCATTATTTCATGGGTTAGGACCCGGATCAATTTCTGCCAGGATTCAGTTTCCTGGGCGTCAACCTCGCGTTGAATATTCTGGATGGAAAACAGGGAGTAATGCTGTGTATCGATCACAAAATCGTTGCACCTGACCGAGGCCTTAAATTCGGTCATGGGTATAATTTTAGATACACCCGATTTTGAGTTCTTCAGGGCACTGGCCAATAGCGGATGATTTTTTTCCATTTCATCCATGCTGGAATAAGCGTTGTTATTTAGCATGGCGCTGGCAGATTTGTTGGAAAACACAACTTCCTGCTTCTGGTTGATGCAAATGATCCCGGTATCCATGGCACCAATCACATGATGGAGAAGACTCTTCTGTTTTTGTTCCTCAAGCCGGCTGCTGCTCACTTCCGATTTAAGTTGGTTCAAGCGGGATTCCAGGCTCGACAAACCCGGATTTCTATCATGAAATTGCAGCTCGGTGGCACTGCTCTGGCCCACTGTATCGATAAAACTAATGAGGGTTTTATTGATGCGCAGCACATATGCACTCAGAAAATAGATCTGTACCAGTAAGAATGTAACTCCAACCACAAGGGTGAAAACCGCTTCCCTGTCCAGCATTCTTGTGACCATGAAATGGATGGCCAGACTGGTGACGATCAGAAGTCCGATGCGCCAAAGGAGGTTAAAAAACAGTTTTTTGCCTACCATAATGCTAATTTAGGAGTCCGTGTTTCTTGATCTTGTTATAGATGGTTGAGCGGGCTACTCCCAGCTCCTTTGCCGTTTTTGAAATATTCCCTCGGTTCTTCTGGAGGACGTCCAACAATATTTCATTTTGAATGGCTGAGAGGCTGGTTTCCGATTTTAAAGAGGGCTGGCCTGGAGGTTTTCCACCAGGGAATTCTTCCGGAGTGATGCCTGAGGACTCTGAAAGGATGACCGCTTTTTCAATGTGATTCCTTAGCTGCCTCACATTGCCCGGCCACTCTGCCTTTAGCAGGGATTTCTTATATTCAGATGAAAAATAGAGGTCCTCCCTGCGGTGTTTCTTTTTAAACTCCTCGAGAAAATATTCTGCAAGCAGGGTGATATCCTTCTCTCTTTCGCGGAGAGGGGGGGATACAATTTCGATGGTATTGATCCGGTAGTACAGGTCTTCACGAAATAGCTTCCTTCGGATCAATTCCTCCAGGTTCTGGTTGGTGGCGCAGATAATCCGGATATCTACATATATGGGTTTGTTTGAGCCCAGGCGGTAAACTTCCCTGTTTTGAAGGACGTTCAGAAGTTTTGACTGCAGATTGGAAGAGAGATTGCCAATTTCATCCAAAAAGAGGGTTCCCCCGGAGGCTATTTCAAACCGGCCGGCCCGGTCTGTTGCTGCATCAGTATACGCCCCTTTCATATGTCCGAATAATTCACTTTCAAACAAGGTGTCACTGATGGCTCCCATATCCACGTGGATGAACACTTCGTCTTTCCTGTCAGATTGACTATGAATCTCCCTGGCTATTAATTCTTTTCCGGTGCCATTTTCGCCCAGGATCAGTATGGAAGAATCGGTGGCAGCGACCTTGCTGATCATATTTTTTATTTCCAGCATGGGCCGGGAATTCCCAATAAGCTTGTACTGATTATCCGAGATCTCTTTATTCAGGTGAGCCTGTTTGGTTTTCAGATTGCGAATGGTGTCCAACGAATGCCTGAGATGCAATCCGGATTTTAAGGTGGTGATCAGTTTGTCATTGTTCCAGGGCTTCAAAATGAAGTCATTTGCACCCCCTTTAATGGCCCGCACTGCCAGATCCACTTCCCCATAGGCTGTCATCATGATCACCACACTGTCCGGATCTATCTTCAGTATTCTTTTCAGCCATTCGAGGCCCTCTTCCCCATTGCTCAGCCCGGGTTTGAAATTCATGTCCATCAAAATCACATCGATGCTTCTGAGTTCCAGAATTCCCGGGATCAAATCCGGTTCAGTAATGGCAAGAACCTGATTAAATTCAGGCTCTAACAATTGCACCAGGGCATTGATTACGTTTTGATTGTCATCAACCAGGAGAATATTGCCTTTTTTCATGTATAATAATGCTACATAATTGAGATAAATTTATGTAAATTTACCACAATGTACAAAAAAACTACACTATGTATATTCGCAATCATTGAAAATATTTCATATAATCCTGATAAATAAGGCCATAAAGCGATTGGCATTATAATTGGATACCCTGGGAAAAAGAAAAATGTGGCTGATCTATATTAAAATAGCATTCCGAATTCTGCTCAGAAACAGAAGATTCTCTCTCATTAACCTTGCCGGGCTCACCGTTGGGCTAGCGAGCTTTATCATTATCATGAGCTGGGTGAAAAATGAGATTTCATTTGACCGCTTTCATCAAAAGAGAAGCCGGATTGTTCAGTTGGCGGTGAAACATCCAAGCGGGATCCTGGATGCCAATACGCCCTATGCCATGCCTTCCGGTATCGCGAGCCTGTTTCCTGAGATCGAATCTTACAGTGTGTTGATGCGAATGGAATCCAGGTTGACTTGTTCATTTATTTTCAATCCCGATTCGGTGGAACGGGTGAAGGCGTATGAACCTGCTGTGGTTCGCGTGGATACTGGTTTTTTCGGAATCTTTGATTTTCCGCTTTTGTATGGAGCAAAGGATCAACTTTTAACCAGGCCAGAGTTCGTGGTGATCAGTTCCAGGATAGCAGATATCTACTACCCGGATGTGGATCCGGTGGGACGCACTCTCCTGTTTAATAATAGCCAGTTGCTGACCATTTCGGGAGTGGCCGATATTCCCGGGAATACTTTTGCCCAGTTTGATTTTTTTCTTCCTATCGTGGAAGATCTTTCAGAGAACTGGAACTGGGCAGATCCATCATTCCTGTTGATGAAACCCGGGACTGATATGCTGCGCTTCAACCAGAAGATTGCTTCTTACTTGAACGATCATTATCCCAACCCGCTTGCTGAAACCTTCATCATAGAGACCATACCCATCCACAAAACCCACCTGGCCTTTGGTGGGCGAGGAAGGGTGTTCCTGTTTGGTTCCATTGCCATTTTGCTGATCCTGGTGGCATCACTGAATTATATGAACCTGGCTTCAGCAAATTACACACGACGAATCCGCGAAATGGGGATTCGAAAGGTATTGGGGGCAAGAAGACGGCAGCTGGTGGTCAACTTTCTCCTGGAGTCGTATATCCTTGCCATGGGAGCCCTTGTACTGTCACTTTTTCTTGTGGAATTGGTGTTACCGTCAATGACCCCGCTATTTGGAAAGCGTATTGAAATTGGATATCTGGACCAGCCCATTATCCTGGTTTTGCTACTGATCATCGTAGGCCTGATCAGTATTCTGGCATCCATTTATCCCTCTGTGCTCTTTACCAAAGGTAACCCGGTAGATGTGCTGCATCGTTCCATTCATCCAAAAAGCAGAAGATCTGTGATTATTCTGATCACCACCATATTTCAATTTACCTTGTCCATCGCTTTGATGATATCGACCCTTGTGGTTATTCACCAGGTCAAATATGCCACCCAGGCTGATTTGGGATTTTCTGTAGAGAATGTGGTCAGCATCCCCATGAACCAGGGGATAGGCAATAATCTCCCTGCATTTCTTTTAAGGCTGGAGTCACATCCGGATATTGAAATTGTGAGCGCCGGACAGGCTCCGCCTTATCATGAGGACTACAAAACGAACCTGGATTGGGAGAACAGGGAAGATGAGAGGCTGGGTTTGTTTCGGTTCTCCATTTGCCTGAATAATTATCCGGATATATTTGATATGCAGATTGTTGCTGGCAGGATGTTTTCGAAGGATATAGGGACGGATGTGGATAAATTCATCATCAATGAAACAGCTGCAGGGATTCTTGGATTTGATGACCCCCTGGGGCAATCACTTACCATGTGGGGGCTTAAAGGAGAGATTATAGGCGTGGTGAAAGATTTCCATCATGTGTCGCTGCACAGGGAGATACTTCCCCATGTCTTCAATATACATCCTTCAAATTACCGGAATTTGCAATTTTTATTTATAAAACTTGGCCCGCACAACCATGCAGATGCCCTGGCATATATTGAATCTGTTTGCCAGGATCTTGCCAAAGAATTCCCTTTCAGCTATACCTTCCTTGAGGATGGATTGGGGGAGCTTTATGATGCCGATAAGAACCTGAGCCGAATTCTGGGACTGTTTGCCCTGCTGACCCTTGTGATTTCAAGCCTGGGAATTTACGGACTGGCTTTCTATTCTGTAGAAAAGAAATCCAAAGAGATCAATATCCGGAAGGTATACGGCGCAGGACTGGGAAACATCCTTGCATTGATTTATAGGAGCCTGTTCAGCCGGATCGGGATCAGCCTGTTCCTGGCCATTGGATTGTCCCTGTTTGGCATGACCCGGTGGCTTCAAAACTTTGCCTATCGCATCGCACCCGAACTGTTGGATTTCCTGATCCCGGCACTTCTGGCCTTCGGGGTGGCAGGAGTGGCCACTATCCTTGCCATGTGGCGTTCTGTGAGGCAGAATCCTGCTGATGAATTGAAACAGGAGTAATCTGCCGCTCAGGAAACCGGAACCATTTACTGAAGAGCAAGCCAATTGGAACAAATCGAAGAAGAATGCTATTTCTTTGATGTTTTCAATAAGCGGGATACGCTCACCTGGTCCCCGGAGCAAACCGTAAGGATGTACACACCATCCGGAAATCCGCTGAGGTCGATCTGCTCATCCCCTGATAATCCGTTCCTGCTGAACAGAACACTTCCATAGAGGTTGTAAATTTTCATGGAAGAATTCATCGGAGAAACCAGGGTAAATAAATCATTGAAAGGGTTGGGATAAACTGCGATATCCATGTTCTCCACCCCGTTTTTCCCCTCAATGCCGGTGATGGGTTCAGAAGGGGTGGTAGCAGATTTACTCAAGGACGGCATCGAAACCCCGAATTTATTAAATGCCTTTACGCGGTAAGAATATTCAGTGTCATACAGATCAACCGTATCAGAATAAGTTTTTGTATCCGCATCAAGCCTTCTCAGTTCCTCCCATTCTCCGGGTCCGGTTTTTCTCTCTATGATCGTGCCTTCGGCATTTTCACTTTGATTGATCCAGCTTAATTTCATGACCATGTCTTTCCGGCTCAGAGACAGTTTTAAAGGACAGAAGGGAGACAAAGCCCTGCTAAAGCTGGCCTGCTCAATGGCAGAATCATATAACCTGACTTCGTCCATAAGCCCCTCATAGGGAGAGGTGCCATCCGGGTTGGCCCCGATGGAAAGTTTATAATAAGGCATTACCGGGCCTGCAGCACTGTCGACCGGTGAAAGGGAAGAATCAACAAACAGGCGGAAGCCGGATGAATCCCTTTGAAAAGCAACAAAATGCCATTCATTGTCATTTACGGGCAGCGGGCTGGTCAGCGAGCCATGCAGTCCGTCCTGCAGGGCATCCACAAATATTTTACCATCACCACCGATTCCGATCAGCAGTTCACTACCCTCATCGCCGGTAAGCCTGGCAATCATCCCGCCATCCGAACTGCCTGTTTTCACCAGGCAGCTGAAGGTCAAATCACCCGAAATGGTATCCAAAAGGGTATTTGTGGTCAGATAGTCGTCAACCCCGTCAAACCGAAGGGCTTTGGATTTAAACCCGGGTTCAAAGCTGGGTGGATCAAAATTGTGGAGGTTGCCATCGTTATGATAGGTCATCACATCCGGCATGGTGGTGTCTGTAGTTTCATCCATTTTCCAGTAAAGGATATTGCTCATATCGATCAGGGCCTCTTTCAACCCATAGTACGCGGGTTTTGGTTCAAAAGTGCCGGTATAAGGAAATCCTTTCTCACCCGGTCTCCATCCGTCGTCAATAAAACCCCAGGTTTGCAATTCTCTTGCACCTCCTTCGATAGCAGCAGTGACAAGCCTGTAGTACATCATTTTCTGAAGTTCGGCTTTTTCGTCCGACCATTTTTTGGCAACATCACCGATATCCACCTCCGGGATGATGACCTCATAACCCAGCTGCCTGTATCTTTTGATATTGTTTGTGTATCCTTCCCAGTCATAGCTATCTTCGAGGTTCAGGTGCGTTTGAAATCCGATGACATCCACCGGTGCTCCCACATTTTTCAGATGCACCGCCAGCTGGTATTCGGCATTGTATTTCGAACTGTTGGGGAACTCAAAATCGGAATCCCGCAATTCCAGTTTTTTATCGGTAAGCGTGCGGGCATATTCAAAGGCTTTTCTGATGTAAACAGGGTGTTCGGTATTTACAAATTGCTTTCCGGTCAGACCCGAGGAATCGGGTTCAAATCCCATTCTCTGTAACTCACAGGCATTGTTATGGTTGGCAGCACTTAAGGGCCAATAGCCGCCTTTCCCGTCCCAGTTGATGGCTTCGTTTACCACATTCCAGATATCAACCAGGGTATCATTGCCCTGGCTGCCGATAATGGCATCCAGCCAGCTCTGCATAATCGCCTCCAGCGTATCAGGTTCAAAATCGTTGTCTTTATACCATGCCGGAAAATACTGATCCCATCCCAGTAACATATGAGCAGTGACTTCCATATGGTTCTCTTTCATTTCCTTTACCCATTTGTTGAATTCATCCAGATGATACACATGTTTATCGGTCTCATCCCACCTGCCCCCTACCGGGTAACACTGAACAGTGACAGTGTTGCAGTCTTTCAGTACCAGGGCTTTGGCAGCACTGCTGGTAAAATAGTTTTTATCGTTTTCTGTAACACATCCTCCAATGAGCATCGTACTCCTGATATCTGTCAAACCGGTTGAATCCATATGCGGGTGAAACTCAGCGAAGGAAACATCATCAATCAGGTAATCAGAATAAACATCCCCAACACTTTCAGTTTCAAAGTAGAGGTTTGCACCCTCGAGAAACCCGGTCCATGAAATAATTTTCGATTCGGTATAATAAACATAGGATCCGCTTACCGGTGACGGGGTCCAGAAAAAAGAAATATAGGAGCTGACTCCATCCACAGTGATCCCAAGGGTCGCTCTCAGATTGACAGCCGGTCCGGAAAGTTTGATCCATGCACCGAGGACATATTCCTGACCATTCACCAGTTTGTCTTTCACATCAACGACAATGGCATCCCAGGGATTCATCCTGTTGCTGACCAGGGCTGCCGAACTGCCCGAATGAGCATCGGAAGAGACGGATAGCGTGGCCCCCCAGACACTCCACCCTGATGTTCCGCTTTCAAAACCACCATTGGACAGGAGGTTGGTTTGTGCATGGATTGAAATGGAGGTGAAAAACAACATCAGGACAACAACCCAATTAGATGTTGATTGAACAATTTTCAGGCGGGGATTTCTTTTCATTTCATTTTTGGCTAAGGAACAACGCCCCCAATTTAGTGATAAGATTCAATGGGTTCATTATCTTTATTGGAAGAATTTTTTTGAAATGAGAAGGTATTTTGTTTTCATCTTGATTGTTCTGGCTCTCTCCTGCCAGGGAAATAAAATGAATATGGGAAAAAACGCTGAAGCTTTTCCAGAGGTTTATTCAGAAACCATGTCAAATCTGATAGGCTTCTTTGACGCGTATGCCTACGATCCGGAGATTGGGGCCTACTATTCGGAGCTTGACAATACCGGGATGGTAATCTCTGATAAAATATATAATGTTGCAATCAGCAGGCTTATTTATGGATTGTCCTACAGTTCTATCTATTTTCCTCAAAATCTTGAAAAGGCTCAGAAAGCGAGTACTTTTCAGTTGGAAAATCTAATTGGGACCGATTCCATCGGGCCCTATTTCAGATCATTTACAGAGGATGGAATTTCTGATGCTTCAACGCGTCTGGATATCTGGCAACAGGCCTACGGGCTCTGTGGATTAACAGAATTGTACCGAATCGCTCCGGATCAGGAATTGCTGACCCGGATTCACAGTTTGCATGACGCTTTCGTCTTAAGATTCAGAGATGTTAAAAATGGCGGTTTCTTTGGGAATTATTCGGTTGAGAACGGGCAGATTTCAGGAAGTAAATCGCTTCAGTCGCTGATGTATCCCATCACAGCCTATATGGCCAATCTGTGGTCGGTTGATACAGAAAACCGAAAAAAATACGAATCCATGATGCTCGAAAATATCAGGATTGCCGGAAACAAAGCATGGAATAAGGAGGCAGGCTGGGTGAATGTGAGGTTTGATGACAGGTGGAATGTATGTGTAAGTGAAGATGTAGAAACGCCCTGTTTTATGGTCGCTCCCGGACATAATTTTCAACTGGCATCTGTGCTGCTAAGAACCAAATATTGGGATTTCATTTCAAAGGAGGAGAGGGCGGATTTTGAAAATATGGGATTGGAGATCATTGCAAAAACCTTACATCAGCCCATATTTTTCGGATCAGACAGTTGTGAAGGATTTGTCAGCGAAATGAATCCCTGGACAAATAAAGTCAGTGATGACCGGAAAACATGGTGGCAACATTGTGAGGCCATCATCGCACTCTCCCTGTGTGATGGAGAGTATGACAAAGAGATCAGGCAACTGGAAGATTTTTACTTTGGCTCTTTCCCGGATTTTGAAAATGGGGGCGAATTCTTCTATGTAGATAAAGATAACCAGCCGATCACTTCAGAATTAAAGGGCAGCATGGGGAAGTCCGCCTATCATACCATTGAAATGATCCGTTTCTTAATGGAGAGATAGGCTAAAAAACGTTTTACGTCTATTCCCGGGATCCGCTGCAATAAGATATTACGCGCTGCGTTTTATCCATAAGACCCTTATAACAATATCTGCCAGTGCCCTATGGAAGCTCTCCGTCGCTCGCTGAATATTGGTTTCTTCATTGCATGTTTCTCACTGGCTGGTCCTGCTGTCCAGGGACAAATCACTTCAGGCCAGCTGGGTGGAGGAGGGCTGAACACCATCAAAACCTCGGTTCCTTTCTTAACCATCGCCCCGGATGCAAGGGCTGCGGGAATGGGCGATGCCGGAGTGGCTTCGTCTGCCGATGTGAACTCCCAGCACTGGAATGTGGCTAAATATGCCTTTGTTGAAAGGAAGAGCGCTTTTGCCATCACCCATACTCCCTGGTTAAGAAACCTGATCCCGGACATCAACCTGGGATACCTGTCGGGCTACTATCGAATCGATGATAAGAATACCGTCAGCAGTTCGTTCCGGTATTTCTCTTTGGGGGAAATAATAATCAGTTCTATCCAGGGGCGCATGGTGAGTCAGTATAAGCCCTTTGAATTAGCAGTGGACGCCGGGTACTCCAGGTTGTTCACCGATCATTTTTCGGGAGGGATGGCCATCCGGTATATCCGGTCAGATCTCACAAGTGGACAGGCCACGCAGGTCGGGCAATCAGTGGCGGGTGACCTGGGCTTGTATTACCAGAATGATGTTCCCATGGGCCAAACCAGGGCACAATGGGCACTGGGGATGAACCTCTCCAATATCGGCACACCCATTTCATACACAAAGGATGCCCCCAAAACACCCATTCCCACAAACCTGAGACTGGGTGGAAGGTTTGAATATTCCATCAATGAAAATCATTCCTTCTCATTGAATGCAGATGTGAACAAGCTCTTGGTACCCACGCCACCAGTGGTGCAAGAGGATACAGCCACGGGGAATTTGATCGTTGTTCGCGGTAAAGCAGCGCCCGAATCAGTTGTGACAGGCATGTTTCAATCCTTCTGGGATGCTCCGGGCGTGCTCCGGGCGGACGGCTCCTACAGTGTTTTTCTTGACGAGATGCATGAAATTGCCTATTCCGTGGGTGTGGAGTACAACTTCCATCGCCTTCTGGCCCTTCGCTCGGGTTACTTTCATGAGCATTCCACCAAGGGGAACAGAAAATATGTTACGACGGGTATCTGTGTAAAAAACCGGATATTTTCGCTTGATGTGGCCTACCTGTATCCCACCAATGGGGGGAACTCTCCCCTGTCAAATACATTCCGAATCACATTCATTACCCAATTGGGCGGAAATTCCCGTCCCTTCACCCAGGAGACCATCTATGATTGAAGCTGGAACAGGTGATTTGCATGCAAAGTTCAGGATTATGGCTACATCCCATGAACTCTGGCGAGCTATCTTTGTTTAAGATAGACATTGAATCATTTCAACAACACAGATCATGGCAAAATCAACATGGGAAGCTACGAACATCCCAGACCAACAGGATAGAGTAATCATCGTCACCGGCTCAACTAGTGGCATCGGCAAAGAGGCAGCCAGGGTACTGGCAGGCAAGAATGCTACAGTGGTCATGGCAGTGCGCAACACGGAAAAAGGAGAGAAGGTTGCACAGGAATTTCGCAAGGCCCGTATAGCACCACCAAAGATGGTTTTGAGCTTCAGATGGGGACCAACCACTTTGGTCACTTTGCGCTGGCCGGCCACCTGCTGCCGCTATTAAAGAGCACCAGGGATTACAGAATAGTTGCTGTATCAAGTGTGGCGCATGCCATGGGCAACATTGACTTTGACGACATCAACTGGGAAGACAGAAAGTATGCCACCAACAAGGCCTATGGCGACAGCAAACTGGCCAACCTGTATTTCGTATACGAACTGGCGGACAGGCTGAAGAATAAAACAGATGCTCCCACGGTAACAGCTGCCCACCCGGGCTGGACAAAAACCGAACTGCAGCGACATTCCGGCTTCTTTAGCTTCCAGAACAACTTCTTCGCCCAGGGAGTGGATATGGGTGCCCTGCCAACCTTGCGCGCAGCTACAGACCCGCAGGCTCAATCGAAGGATTATTTCGGTCCCCCCAGGTTTTTTGGGATGCATGGAAATCCTGAGAAAGTAGATTCCAGCAAGCTTTCTTATGACAAATCAAAGGCAACAGCGCTGTGGACATTATCGGAGCAGCTGACAGCTATACACTATGAATGAGATTCATAAAACCGGCTTCATGTAAGCCAGATTTCCCCTGCTACAACTTCAGGACCGAATTAAGTTCATCGCTCCAGGGGATCGATGACAGACCGTCGGCGTCAAAATCCGTTTCCCAGTTTTTGCCATCCAGCAAATACCTGAAATGATATTCAGTTTCGATGGGGAGCTTCATGGAAAGGGAGAATTTCCCGTCTTTTGTCTTTTTCATGGGATTGGCCTTGGGATCCCAGTTGTTAAACCCACCAACCACACTTGCAGTTTTTATGGATTTGGTTAAATGCGAGGGCAATTTGAATGTTACCTGGCAGATGTCTTTTGTGGCCAAATACTTTCTTGTGATGCTCATGGCAGTTATTTGTTAAGGATTTACACACATTCCATTATGGAAAAGGTATGTAAAAAAAATCATGAAGTCAATGGCTTATTTATGATCCGCAAACCTCCACCAGGCCATGGTCCCGAACAATCCGGCCAGCACTGTGAGGCTGTAAATGAAGTAACTGAAAAATCCGGGAGAAGGAATGGCTATTCCGGCTACCCTGCTATGCAATGCGGGGAGCGCCCAGGGAAACCAGAATGAAAGGCCGGGCAGGCCTATAAAAAGCAGCTGAGACAGAATCATAATCAGGATCACAAAACTGATGGGCAGCATAAATCCCCTTCCTGCGCTGGCCACAAAGGCAACGGGTGTAATCAGCAGGGAATTGAGCAGGGTACACACCAGGTACAGCTTCAGGAAAGGAAAGAATTCGGCTGCGGTCCAGTCCGGTATTCCGGTGGCCAGTCCGGTGAGCATGGCTGCAACCAGGACAGTGACCGAGAGGACGATACTCCATGCAAGAAGGATGATCAGTTTTGATGCAACAATGGTGGAACGACGAACCGGCAGGGCAAGGATGTCTTTGATGGCCCTGTCGGAAAATTCCCTGCCAAAAACCCAGGCGGTTACAACACCGGAACCAATGACCCCGATGGTAAGGATAAGCTGGATCATCAGGTCGTAGAGCGCCTTCCAGTCGGACCCGCCCAGGAATGAGGTTTTCATTCGGATGGTTGATGAGCGGCTGGCGATCTCCGGATGTATGGCGAGGTACATCAGCAATCCCATCATCACCCCGATAAAAATGAAGAAATAAATCGAAATCATAAAGATCTTTGACTTCCTTACTTTCAGCCATTCCACCCAAAGCACCGCGCTTAGTTTTTTCATGATTGTCCGTTGTTGTTGTGAATAATCCGGAAGAAATAGTGCTCGAGGTCCTCTTCCTCCACCATGATTTTGATGGGAGGGAGCTGACTTGCTGCGAGCAGGGCAGAGATTTTTTCGGGCCGGCTGATGGCAGTCTCATCCTTGATCTCGAGGGATCCATCTGGCAGATGTGCAGGAACGTATCCCTGCTTGCTCAGGAATTCTGCGGCTTTTCTGTTATCGGTTGTATTTACATGGAGGGCCCTGTACCTGGAGTTTTTCAGTTGGTCCACATCAGATTCACGGATCATGTTTCCTTCATGGATAATCCCGATCCGGGAAGCAAGCCGGGAAATCTCTCCCAGGATATGGCTTGAAATAAAAATGGTCACACCATGTGTTCCGGCCAGATCCTGGAGTAGTTCCCTGACCTGGACAATCCCGGACGGATCAAGGCCATTGGCCGGTTCATCCAGGATCAGCAGTTCGGGATGATGGATCAATGCTTTGGCAATACCCAGGCGCTGTGCATTGCCCAGTGAAAGATTTTTAGTCTTGATGTTCCTGTAAGGACCCAGATGAAGTTGATCCATCATTTCGCTGAGCATGTTCGTTCCTTTTAAGAACCTGAGCCGGCGAAAGATCTCCAGGTTTTCAAGT
Source organism: uncultured Bacteroides sp. (assembly GCA_964453785.1). Lineage (GTDB taxonomy): Bacteria > Bacteroidota > Bacteroidia > Bacteroidales. The sequence goes on along the minus strand of CAYVRK010000012.1, from coordinate 14,012 downwards.
ACAGTCAGTTCAGGATAGGAATAGGGCATTTCCACCATGTGTCCCACTCTGTTCCACAGTTCCATATTTCCCGGATCTGCTTTTTTCCCAAACAACCAGGCCATTCCACGGGTAGGCCTGATCATTCCCAGCAACATCCGGATTGTGGTGGTCTTGCCCGCACCATTTAATCCAAGAAATCCATAAATTTCTCCCTGCCTGATCTGCAACTGAACAGCCTCGGCAGCATGTACCTCGCCATAATGTTTGGTAAGGTCTTCGGTCAGGATCACATCGTTCATCATGAGAGGTTCAGGCTTTCAGTGTTTTATATAAATTGTCCCAAAGGGACGCAAGTTTCTTGTCAAGATCAGCAGTGTTGCTTTCCATGGTCATATTCATGGTAAGGCCGTCGCTTGTAAACATGAAGATCTGGGCAATCTGTTCATCAGTCAGTAGAGTATTGATTTCCCCGGCAGCCCGGGCTTTTTTGATGACTCCCGTCCAGGCATCCCTTTCCTTATGGTGATACGCTTCCATCTCAACCCTGAATTCGGGGAAGAGTTTAAATGCATCAAAAAGCAAGGCAAAGAAATTCATGGTGATGAAGTCTTCACCCTCCCCTTTGTCATTGACAAGAAATTGAAACCGAAGGGTGTTCATCTGGTCGGCATAGGTATGGTAGAATTGATGCAGGGAATGATCCGGGAGCTGATTGAAATCATAATCCAGAATGGCAGCGAAGAAATAGTGAATGATCTCATAGAACAACTGTTCCTTACTATTAAAATAGTGGTAAAATGCCCCCTTTGATAAGCCGGTTGTTTTGACAATCTCGTTCATGGTAACCTCCTTGAAATTCTTCTGCAGGAAGAGCTTCAAGGAAACCATAAGGATATGTGCTTTGGTATCTGACATAAACCGACCGTTCGGTATGCAAATATAATAAATTATTTAAATGTTCATAACAACAATATCATGTCGAAAGGGAAAATAGATAAACCATCATGAGGTCAAGTGACCGTTGGGTCCACTATTTGACTTTTGCGATGGTCTTCTTCAGCTTGGCAATCTCTTCCTTGCTGAACCTCTCCTCCTTCAGAATATATGAAACCAGCGTGGCAGGAGAATCTCCAAAATAACCGGACAAGATATTCTTCAGTTTGTTTTTGCGGTATTTGGATTTGCTGATGGCAGGATGATACTCATGGGTTTTGCCGTACGCTTTGTAGCTGAGATATCCCTTTTTGACAAGGATTCTTACCACCGAAGAGATGGTGTTATAAGGAGGTTTGGGATCATCTGGCAACTGGGCTATAATGTCCCTGACAAGAGCCTTTTTGAGCTTCCAGCAAACCTGCATAATGCGTTCTTCGGTTCTAGTCAGTTCTTTCATAATTCAAATGTAAAACTTATAAATCAGTTATACAACGTATAAATAAGTGATATAATGGAAAAAACAGTTAATAACCATTTAGTTGATAAAATCTTCCCGAATCGCAAGATCATTTTTGAGAATTCTTTCAGCAGTGATTTAGATTCATACCCTCGCAAATGGATGTTTCAAATCTGATCAGACAATATGGTTTTTACAAACCACGGCCAACTTGTAACTATATTCTCCTGATCTCGTTTAATTACAGGAGGTTATCGCGCTTTCGCTAAAATAAATTATATTGTAGTAAGAATTATGGCATGACTGGTAGTGCAAATACGGTAAGGATGGGTAGTTGGGTAGTTCTCAGGGTCATTTTGATCCTGGGTTTGCTTTCATGCAGTCTTTCAAGCCAAGCTGTTTATCTGGCAAGGAGCTATATCATTACTGCGACTGCTGGCGAAGGGGGAAGCATCTCTCCGTCGGGAGCAGTAAAGGTGTCGAGGGGAAAGGATCAGACCTTTAAAATCACTCCTGACGATGATTTTGAAATCTTCGATGTTCTGGTGGACGGGGCCAGCGTTGGCCCTGTATCAGAATATAAATTCAACAATGTATACGCACCGCATACTATTCATGCCACATTCAGAGCCTCCCTTGGAGTACTTCATGTGACCATTCCCAATGTATCCATGAAGATCGGTGATATTGTTCCTGTTTCCCTAACTGTGACTGATGATGATGGAACACCTTATACTTTGGTATCGGGGACGGTCGGGGGTTATCCCTTAGAGGGATTTCAGCGCATTTCTGCCACTGCCTATCAGGCCAGTTTCACCATCATCCAGGGAGGCGAAAGTTTTGCAGCTGAAGAGAATATCCCTGTGGCCGGCCTTGTCATCTCGAATGGAGAGATCCAGACGGCACCTTACGAACTTCCGGTGATTCAGGACGGGGACCCCCTGGATGCAGCATTGCCTGTGATCAGTTCCATGGCGGTGGAAGGTGGAATCAAAAAGATCGGGGATGTGGTGATTTTGAACATCTATGCGGATGGGGAAAATTACAGCGCAGACCCTCAGACAACAATCCACGGTTATGCCCTTACAGCTTCCAATGTTACCTTCAGTGAATCAGGAGGGGGATATTATGTGCTCAGATATGTTGTTCAGGAGGGAGACCCGGATATTGTACCGGGGTCTACCGGAATAAAGGTATCGGTTGTTCTGATCAAGCCTTCAGGCAATGTGGGATTGCCTTATTCAAAGGTGGACAATGCTTCTCAGCTTGCTGTTGATGCGAATGCCCCGGTGGTAAGCAGGATGGAGATTCAGACCATGGAGCCTGCGGTGGGTGTGGGTGGTACGGTCAGGGTGGAAGTTATTGCCGATGGCTTGGCTTATACTGCAGCATCAGGAACAATGGTGAACGGTGTACCGGTGGGTTCACCGCGGGTGACTTTTACCGGGCTTTCGGATGGTCTTTATGAGATCTCTTATGTGGTTGCAGCAGAGGATTCTCCCGTCGCCGCTGGCATGCTGCAGGTTAGCGTTGTACCTGTGGATCCGGCTGGTAATATTGGGGAAACTTATTCCATTCTTGATCCCAACAACCTGGAGATCTATACAGACAGGCCGGTTGCAGTGATTCAGGGTGATGCTGATATATGCCTGGGGGAAGCGTCGGTATTGGGTGTATACCTGAAAGGAAGAGCACCATGGAGTTTTGATCTGTTTGACGGAGCTACCACCACTTCATACAAAGACATTGCATCATCAGCCCTGAACATTGATATTGCCCCGGTGGTGACCACTACCTATCAGATCAATGAGCTGAGGGATGTAAACGGAGTGGTGAATCCGGAAACTACGGAATTCCGGGTGACGGTGAATGAGAAAACCGAAGTGGAGATTATCAACCTGGCCCTGGGATACAGTGTGGATGCTGATCCGGTGAGACTCGAAGCAGATGTCCCGGGAGGCGTATTCTCCGGTCCGGGGGTGAACAGTGCCACCGGGTATTTTTATCCGGCGGTGGCCGATACAATCAACTCGCCCCATACCATCTATTACGACTTTATCAATGACAAGGATTGCCCCAGTAGTGACAGCAGTATTGTATATGTTGTAGGATCCCTGGGGGCCATACTGATACCGGGCAAAACTGTCTGTTTGAACGACGACCCTTTTATGGTCAGTGTTTTTAATTTATCCGGTGCGATCGGAACTTTCAGGTTGCTGGATGCCTTGTCCGATCCTGTGCCTGGTCTTACCGATAATATGGACAATACGGCAACCATTGATCCCTCCCTGCTGGGCCTGGAGACCTATACCATAGAATTCCAGTATATGGATGCGGGAACCCACTTCCTCACTGAAACTTTCTCGGTAGAAACAGTGAGCCAGCCAGAGATACTGAACCTGAATGACGGTCCCTATTGCCAGAGTGTGGCGCCTTTTGAGCTTCATTCGAATCTGGCCAATGTTCTGTTTGAAGGGCCTGGTGTTTCAGGGAATACAAATGATGGGTTCATATTCAATCCGGGTGAAACTGAACCCGGGGATGTGACGATTATCTGCACGGCTTACTCGCAGAATGGTTGTACAGAAAGCATCGGGAAAAGTGTAACCGTTGTTGCCGCCCCCGATGTGAAGTTCACCATGAGCACAACTTGTCCTGATGAAGGCGGGGAGTTGGCCTTTTTCGAAAATCAGAGCGGGGGAATGTCATTGGTTGAAACCTGGAGTTGGGATTTTGGCGATCCGGCCAGCGGTCAGGATAATTTCAGCAAGCTCATTCATCCTACACATCTTTATCAGGAACCGGGGCGTAAAAGTATCTCACTTGTTGCAACCACCTTTGATGGGTGTGTTGGTACCTTTGTGTTGGATTCCATCATTGACGGTAAACCTCAGGCAGACTTCACATGGATTTCCAACTGTCTTTCCAGTGCGCCGGGTGTGAAATTTGTAAATACAAGCATGAATACATCCGAATCACCGGATGAAATCACGTGGACCTTCAAAACCGGTGATGGTGATATCCTGGGAGAGATCGGTTCTGATTCACCCGGTGATACAGTTGCATTCCTTTTTGATGAGGCTGGCAGTTACCGGGTCAACCTGTTGATGATGAACCAGGGTGGTTGTTCAGATGAGATAACAAAAGAGATTGTGATCAGGCCAACCATTCAACTGGACAGTGAGGGATATTTGGAAAGTTTCGATGCATCCGATGGGTTGTGGACCATCCAGTCGGAAAACCAGGTTGAAAGCTGGGTTTGGGATGTGCCCGATTTTACCGGATTTGTGCCCCTGGAGGGAGACAGGGCATGGTTTACCCGTTTGCCGGCAGGAGTAGATGGTTATGTCGAGAACTCCTGGATCCAGAGTCCCTGTTTCGATTTTTCAGACATGGACCGGCCCCTGATCAGGATGGATATCATGAGGAGTTTTGTTCCCGGAATGAATGGAGCGGTACTGCAGTTTCAGGATGTGGCAGAGGAGGGCTGGAAAACTGTGGGTGAGCAGATACCGGGGATTGGATGGTACAATAGTTTTAACATATACAACAGGCCGGGGGGTAGCAGTACCGGCTGGGGACTGGAAGTGTTTCATCCGGATAAGGAATGGGTGACTGCGGCACATGACCTGGACCAGGTTGCCGGAAAACCGGGGGTGGCATTCAGGGTTGCTTTTGCATCCAACGGGGAACTGGACATGAAAAACCAGGGTTTTGCATTTAACAATGTGGTCATTACCGGGCGTTCAAAACTTGCTGTCCTGGAACACTTTACGGACAACTCATTGGACAACGCCAGGATTGCTGATGACATTATTGACGGTATTGCCACAGCGCACTCACAGGATGTAATTGACCTGCAATATCATACAAATACCAGTGGAATGGATATCATGAATTTGAACAATCCTTTTCCTTCTTCCACCCGTTCGTTCAATTATGGAGTTCCCCAGGTACCCTACAGTGTATTGGACGGAGGGGTCAGTTTACAGCAACAGTATGATTTTTCGCACCTGCAGAAAAGTGCAGTCGAAGATCAATTGCGATTGGTTACACTGGAGATCCCGGCATTTGAAATAAACCTCGCTGTGGATTGGCTGGAATCGGGCCTGGAGGCCCATACCACTGTTACTTGTGTGAATGAAGGTTATGAAGAAAACATCCAGTTATACCTGGTCGTATTTGAAACATCGGTGACCGCTTACACCGGCAGCAATGGAGATACCCAATTCAGTAACGTTGTTCTGGATATGTTGCCCACACAGGGCAAATTACTGGGAGGCAACTGGTATAAAGGGAAGAGCGATGTGAGCACCGATACCTGGACTTACCAGCACTATGTGGAAGATATCGATGAGCTGGCAGTAGCTGCATTCGTGCAGGACCGGAGTTCCTTCCAGATCCTGCAGGCTGCGGTGAATTACAAAGATAAGACAGTAGCTGCCCCGGATGCCGTTTCCGGGATCACAGGTTTGCATATCTCACCAAACCCGGCACAGGATCTTCTTTATGTGAACCTGGGGGCCAGGACAGAGCGTCCCGGCAGCATTGTGCTGCTGGACATGAGCGGAAAGGTGGTACAGGCAGAACAGGTACCGGCCGGCTACCAGTTGCTCCAGCTGGACATTGAACATCTGGAACGGGGGATGTACATCCTCCAGTGGCTTGAGTCAGGTCAGGTCAGAGGGGTCACCAAGGTAGTGAAGCCACGTTAACATAAAAAATCCGGCAAGGAAATATACTCCGGGCCGGATTTTTCAGGTCTGTCGCATGGTTTGCGAGATCCCTTCCAGAATCGATTACTTCACATAATCTGCATTCATCAGGAATTCAAGGCTTTTCTGTACACTAACAATAGGATCAAAATTGTATTGCTCAACCTCAACGATGATGTATTTCGTTCCGGCCTTCTTTTTGGCTGCAAAAATCCGTTCAAAGTTCATCATGCCACTTTCGCCCAGCTCTTTTTTGTCTTTGATGTGCAATATTTCAAAGCGTCCGGGATACTTCTTGAAATAGGCCACAGGATCCTTTCCTCCTACCGTAATCCAGTAAACGTCCATTTGAAACATCACCTTTTTCGGATCGGTATTCTGAAGCATGTAATCATAGCGGATTATACCGTCCACTTCCCCAAATTCTTTGTCGTGGTTGTGGTAGCCAAAACGAATGCCTTTGGCGTTGCACTTTTCTCCTACAGCATTGAAATAGTCACAATAGCGCTTCAGATCCTGAAGGGAACCATATCCATATTGATCCATGGACGGTTGAACAATGTATTTTACACCTGCAGCCAGGTGGGCATCAATACAGTCATCCCACCATTTCATGGTTTCATCCCAGCTGGCTGCATCGGGAACCGGATGTCCGGTATGAGAACTTAAAAAATCAAGGCCGTTTTTATTCAGCAATGCCTTGAATTCCGCAGGTTCTATTCCATAGAATTTTCCATCGGCATATCCGGCAGCTTCAACAAAGGTGTAGCCCATCTCACCGATCTGGGCAATGGTTCCTGCTGCATCTTTTCCCATGTCGTCTCTCACCGACCATAACTGCAATCCGATCTCTTTTTTTGCTGTTTGTGCATTCACAGACAGTGCCAAGGAGGCACAAATTGTGAATAGCACGCTTATCCTTACCATTTTTCTCATCATTTCTTTTTTTTCGACATTAATAAAATGACTGCCAATTTACTAAATATGACGGTAGCATGGTAAAAGTGAATGAATTTTCTTTTGCTATCTCAAAGGATTCGTTTCGTTTGAAAAAATGTAATGAAGCATAAAAAATCCTTTGAACAAATGCAGAACTTGATAGATATGGGAGGAGGGAGTATATTATTTGACTATTTTTCCTGTGCGATCAGGAAATACTTTTGAGTAATGGTCATCATAAAGCCCAAAAAAGATGAAAACTCTAAAACTAATCTTTATCATGGTCCTCTTCACGTCCAGCGTGAATGCCCAGCAGATCAGTCCCTGGATCTTCGGCCAGAACCACTGGATGGACAGCCGGGATGAAGGGGATCGCCCCGGATACCTCTCCATCCTCTGGCCCAAAGTTGGGGATAGCGGAATCAAAATGGTGCGTATCGGAGGAAATGGCTATGAGCATCGGTTTCCTGACAACAATGCGCTGATCGCCATGATCGATTCCATCCGCGGTATTGGTGCAGAGCCTATTTTACAGGTGCCCCGCAAGTATTCAGCAGAAGAGGCTGCCACACTGGTCAATTTTTTAAACAACAATCCTGAAAGGGAACCCCTTCAGTTCTGGTCCATCGGCAATGAACCCATCTGTAACAACGAGGGGGAAATAGACAAGGTGTATTCCTACCTGATCAGAATTGCACCTGCCATGAAAGCAGCTGATCCCACCATCAAGATATTTGTATTCGATGCCTGCACTTTCTACAAAGAGGCCTATGGGGTTTTGTGCGGGGGAAGGCTTGATATCACGGGCAGGGATAATAATGGGAACTGGCTTATCGACGGCTTCACTTTTCACAATTACCCCAATGGGAGGGTATTCGATCGGGATGACGTGGTGTTCGGGGGTCCGTTTAAAATTCGCAGCCAGGTGATTCAGCTGAAAGAGATGATGGAGGAAGCAGACAGGAAGCACGGGCGTACCGGAGATGCAAAACTGCGCTGGGGACTGACCGAAGTGAATGTGACCTATGTAAACCCTGACCGGGAGATTACGGGTATCGGCAATGCTTCGTTCCTTGGCGGACAGTTCATCGCTGAGATGTATGGCATTGGAATTGAATATGGAGCATTTACAGTGGACCCCTGGTGCCTCAGTGAAACAGACCGGGTTCAGACTGATTTCGGATTTCTTGGACTGCCCTCCGAATTCTATCCCCGTTCAAGTTATTACCATACCCAGATGATGGCGTCGCACATGAAAGGGAGTTTCCTGCCCTCCGCTTCGAGTAATTCTTACGTGCGGACCATCGCGACGACCGATGATGGGGAAATTGTGGTGATGATCCTGAACAGGGACCAGACAAAGGATTTTAAATTTGACCTGATCCTGAACAAAGATGGCATCTCCCCCAAACCATTGATCATCCGTGCCGATGCCGGTCTTGACACGGTGATCAGTGGCGTCATACCCAATCAGACCACCATGATGTTCGTATTGTCAAAAACAGGAGAGATCCTGAAACAATTCACGTACGGGGTCACCCACAATTTGAAAAACCTGCCACCGGAAGTCCAATGAAACCCACAAAACAAAACCTCATGAAACCCTTTGCCTTTAAGCTTTTATCCGGGGCATTGATTTTCCTTGCCCTTGGTTCCAATGCCCAGCAGATCAGTCCCCTGCTGGTGGGAACCAACCTCTGGTATGACGATCCGGGCGAGCAGGTCTGGAACCTGACCCGGGAGTGTGGTGTGAAGACCATCCGGATCGGAGGTCACGCCTATGATAAAAACCTGCCTTCCAATGAAACCCTGCTGGATTGGGTTCAAAAAATACAGGCCGTCGGGGCCGAACCCATTTTGCAGGTTTCCCAATACCAGCCTGCTGAAGCAGCCGCCGGACTGGTCCGATTTTTTAACGTGGAAAAGCATGAGGGTGTTGCACCCATCAAATACTGGAACATTGGTAACGAACCCTGGCTGCAGGCCGGTCGCCCGCCACTTTCCACCATGGGTGATTTTGTGGAAGCTTATTTCAAACCTATTGCTGCTGCCATGAAGGAGGTTGATCCGGCCATCAGAATTTACGGCCCCGATTTCTGCGACTATTTCGATGAACCTTTCAATGACCTTTTTGGTGGGAAAAACGACATCGCGGGCAAAGTTCCGGGCAAAGATTATTACTATTGCGATGGTCTCACCTGGCACCGTTATCCGCAGGGTGACGGTGACCCTGCCGTGGAGGGTGCCGGTGATTTCCTGGAAAGGATTAAGAAAGCCAAAGCCAAAACTGACCAGGTAAATGCACTGCGCAAGCGCACCGGCGATGATGTGCTGATCTGGGGAATTGGAGAATACAACTCCAAAGGAGGCCCGGAGGTGCACACCTGGGGAAACGGACAAATGTTCGGAGCGGTGCTCGGCTGGTGCATGGAGTACGAGGCGGCCTATGCTGCCAGTTGGAGCATGTTCGAACATGGAGGCGATCGCATGGGGTCCGATTTCAGTTTGATTGACGGAGCCCACATGACCCCCAGGGCATCCTGCCGGCACATGGAGTTTGTGGCAAAACACTTTACAGGCAACTTCCTGAAGGGAAGTGCCTCCGATGATGATTTCATGGTGTATGGTGCACAGGATGGAGATCAGCTCAGCGTTATGATTATGAACAGGGGCTCCGGTGATTTCAGGGAATATACTTTATTTCTGAAGGATACGCTTGTAAGCGGACCGGGATTGACCCTGGTTGTTCAGGGGCAGAGCAGGGAGGTGGTTCATGACATCATTGGGCCGCGTACCACACAGGTACTTGTTTTCAAGGGAGATTCAATCACCAAGATAAATTATACCAGTGACGATTTCGAAAAAGAGTTGTCCCCGGTTTATTCAAAAAAAGAAATCATGCAAACAAGAACCTTACCAATCCGTCCCATTTCCCCGCGGCAATTCCCGGAAGATGGCAGATATGTTAACCTGGAGTCATTCTATAATTTCTCTTCAAGTGAAGAGATTCATGGCAAACCAGGCAATGCCATACCCATTCCTTCAGGAATCAATGATTTTAAGGGGGTGAAATTTGATGCCCGGGGTATTATCCAGCTGGCCAGCAATGTTTCATACAAAAGCTCGCACATCCATTATCCCAAAGAGATCGTTGGAATACCGGTGAATCATTTGGCCGATTCATTGTGTTTCCTTCAATCATCGGCCTGGGAGAGCGAAACGGGGACGGAAGTTGTTCATATTGTGGTCCACTATGCCAACAATCAGGAACGGACCATCGCCATCAGGCACAAAGTCGAAGTTGCAGATTGGTGGGTGAACCCGGCGCATTCGATATTTCCCCCCGAAGCAGAACTGGCATGGGAGGGTTCGAATCCCAGGGTTGAGGAGCTGGGTCTGGTCTTAAAATTATACCGTTATACGTGGGTGAATCCCATGCCCGGTGTGGAGATCCTTTCCATCGATCTGATTTCGGCCATGAATGATACCGGCTACATGCTTTTTGGGGTAACCTGTCTGTAGACGCACCTGTTTTGAAATCATCAGTGATTACAACAAATAAAAGAAAGAGTAAAGGAGAAAAAATGAGACATTTTAAAAAACTGATTTTACTGTCCCTGTGCCTGTCTTTTGGGGCCCTTTTATCCCGGGCCCAGGAGCCTCAGATCATCAATGTGGAGAACCGGGCATCCATGACCCTGAACGGGGTGTGGAAATACATTGTGGATCCCTATCAGACCGGGTATTACGACTACAGGCATGATGAGCGTGACCAGCAGCCCAATCCCAGTACGGCCGAATCACTGTTCCTGGGGTACAGGCGGCAATCGCCATCCGACAGGGTGGAATATGATTTTGAGAAGGCCGATAACATCCTGGTTCCACGTGACTGGAATTCACAGAAGGAAAAGTTGTACTATTATGAAGGTTCCCTCTGGTATTACAAGGCATTTGATTACCCGGGCGACCATGGACAAAACAGGCAGTTCCTCTATTTCGGGGCTGCCAACTACGAAGCCGATGTCTATTTGAACGGAGAAAAACTCGGCAAGCATGTAGGTGGGTTCACCCCTTTCAATTTCGAGGTCACCGGGAAGCTGAAGCCTGCCGGCAATTTTGTCATCATCAAAGTGGACAATACCCGCTCGGTTGAAAAGGTACCCACCATCAACACAGACTGGTGGAACTATGGTGGGCTCACAAGGGATGTAAGGATTGTTGAGGTACCGGAGACTTTTATCCAGGATTATTACATCCAGCTGGCTGGTGGAAATGACCAGGAGATCGAAGTATGGGTGACCCTGAATGGTCCTGAGAAAGCGGGGCAGGAGATAACCCTGGAAATACCCGGGGCGAAGACTTCCACCACGTTTTCTACCAATAGCGAGGGAGTGGCGAAGGCCACCATCGGGGTGAAAAAACTCAAACTCTGGTCGCCCGAATCGCCGACCCTCTATGAAGTAAAACTGGTCCACAAGGGCCATTCCATGTCCGATCACATTGGTTTCCGAACCCTGGAAACCGAGGGTGCCGATATCCTGGTCAATGGCAAACCAGTATTCCTGAGAGGGATCTGTATCCATGAAGAAAACGGGATCCGTGGTGGTCGCGCCTATTCAAAGGAGGATGCGCGCATGCTGCTGGGATGGGCCAAGGAACTGGGATGTAATTTTGTGCGCCTGGCGCACTACCCCCATAACGAGAACATGACCCGGGTGGCCGATGAACTGGGAATCATGGTCTGGTCGGAGGTGCCGGTTTACTGGACCATCCAATGGCAGAACCCGGAGACATTCAGCAATGCCACGAACCAGCTGAAGGATATGATCACCCGGGACCTTAACAGGGCTTCGGTGATTATCTGGTCCATGGCCAATGAAACCCCTGTGTCGCCCGAAAGAACAGAGTTTCTTAAGAAAATGATAGGTATTGCCAATGACATGGATCCGGTCCGGCTCATCAGTGCTGCCCTGGAGCGACACACCAAGGAAGGAACCAGCAATACCCACGTGGTGGAAGATCCCCTGCAGGAGTATGTGGACATTATTGCATTCAACCAGTACATTGGCTGGTATGATGGGTTGCCTGATAAATGCAAGACTGCATTATTTGATATCCGGTTTGACAAACCGGTGGTGATCTCAGAATTCGGTGCCGGAGCCCTGCAGGGCCTCCATGGCAGCAAGGATGAAAGGTGGACCGAGGAATTCCAGGAATACCTGTTCGATGAAACCCTGAAGATGCTGGATAAAATTCCCCAGCTAAGGGGGATCACTCCCTGGATCCTGGCCGATTTCAGGTCCCCGAGAAGGGTACTCAGTGACATCCAGGATGACTGGAACCGAAAGGGCCTGATCTCCGAAACCGGGGAAAAGAAAAAGGCTTTCTATGTGCTTAAAGACTTTTATGAAATGAAAAAAGCAGAGTTTGCCGATAAATAATATGAACCAGAAACCCATGAAACCGACATTGAAAATGAAACCCATACGGATTCTGATCCTTGCTGTGAGCAGCATCGTTTTGCTCTCTTCCTGTACCCCTTCAGGAACAAAAACCGGGGAAAAGGAATCCATTATCCTGGGAGTGAATGCCTACTCCTTCAGTGACCTGCTGATGGCAAGGGAAACCCGCGATAACCAGCAGGTATATACCCTGTTTAACCTGCTGGACTGGTGTGCCGACCGGGGAATCAAAGCGCTGGATCCCACAGCCTACTTCTTCCCCACCTACCCGGAGGTTCCTTCGGATGAATACCTGGAGAAGTTCAAAAATTATGCAGCCAGCCTGGGCATCGCCATCAGCGGAACCGGGATCCGCAACAATTTTGCATCACCAGACCCGGCAGTACGTGCAGAAGGTGTTGCGCTTGCTATAAACTGGATAGAGGCAGCTTCTAAAATGGGTGCCCCTGTGGTCAGGGTTTTTGCCGGTGAAATCCCGGAAGGATATGAGGACAAATGGGAGGAAGTGGCCGGTTGGATGATCGATTGCTACAGGGAGTTGATCCCCTATGCAGAAAAATATGGTGTAAAAATCGGCATCCAGAATCACGGTGATATGCTTCAGACTGCCCGGCAATGTATTTATGTAATGGAGGCTCTGGATTCTGAGTGGGCCGGCCTGGTGGTGGATACCGGCAGTTTCAAAACCGGGGATCCCTACGCGGATATCGCTGCTGTAATACCCTGGGCCATCAACTGGCAGGTGAAGGAGAGTGTGTTTGGCCTTGGAAGCGAAGTCAGAACGGATTTTGGACGCTTAATGAAAATTGTCAAGGAGGGCGGCTACACAGGATATTTTCCGGTGGAGACACTCCTGGTCAGGGGAAAACCCTACGATCCCTTCGCCCTGGTAACCGGGATGCTTGAGGAACTGAACGGGCAATTGAACAAAGACTGATGAAAATCTTTTATGGTGAAAAAGGCCTTGTTGATTTTAACGGTTCTCTTTCTGCGGGGAAGTTTGTTCGCGCAGACCAACCCCCATATTTTCATCAATGAGTTCCCGGCTTCCAATGTTTCCATCAATGCAGATATCGCTGAATGGGATGATTTCTGCGACCGGATAGAGTTTTACAATAACAAAAGTTTTGAAAACGGCCTTCTACTAAAAACCAAATATACTTTAACTTCAGTACATCGTTTTATGGTAGTGGGTGATACGCACCATAATTCGCCCTCACCTGATTTCAGACAGTCCATACTTTACGAGTTGACCCTGGCTGCCATCGAGGAGGAGGTGGATTTTGTATTTCTCACCGGTGATCTGGGAATGAGGAGCTTCGAGACGCCGGAGGAAGAAGATTCGGTTCTAAAAGACTGGCGTTTTGTGCTGGACACCTTATACCAACACAGCATTAAGGTCTATGCCTGCAGGGGAAATGTGGATGCCGGTAGCCGTGAAACATGGGACGCTTTGTTTTCGGGCAGGTATGCATTTCCGCAGAATGGCCCGGAGATGGAGAAGAACCTGACCTATGCCAT
>CAYVRK010000011.1:91728-96691 GCA_964453785.1 uncultured Bacteroides sp. | reverse complement strand
GACCGTAGGCCAGTTGTCCCACCGAATCGGAGGAATTCAGGAAATGAAAGTAGCGCTCGATATCCACATTGGCCAGGCCCATGCTGTTCACCACTGCATAATCATTGGGTTCTGTGAATTCAGCTCCTGCATGGGCCGCCAGATCACCATACCCGGTGCAGTCCACAAATGATCTGGCGTATATGGCTTCACGGCCCGAACGGCTCTCCAGGATCACGCCCTTCACCTCTTTCTTCTCCCTGATCACACCGGCCAACAGGGTATTTACACACACATAGACTCCGGCTTCGTCCAGCATTTCAAATGCATTCAGCTTGTATTTTTCAGTATCGATGGCCGTACAAACAGCGTCGTATTCATAGTGCTTCATCATCTCAGCATAACCGGTAGCCCCTCCCCTGGCTGTGAGACGATCGACCATCTCCGCAGGAATACCCCGTACAAGTTGCCTCTTTTTAACCCCGGGAAACGCTTTCCAAAGGTTATAAAAACTATGCAGCGCCGTTCCACCTTCCACAGCCACTCCACCCGGATATCCTTTGGCCTCCACCAGAATGGTCCTGGCCCCCTGCCGTGCGGATGCAATGGCTGCAATTACACCGGCCGTGCCGGCTCCGGCAACAACCACATCAAATTGCCTGACGGGGAGCTTTCTGGCTGCCTCCGTATAAAATGCAGGATCCGAGGAAATCGAAAGTTCCCTTCCGAATACAGAATTTCCTGCCATCAATCCCATACCCAGCAAACTGCTGTTCCTGTAAAATTCACGTCGATTCATTTTATAACTTTTAGTTTATAGGTTTGTTTTGCTTTGTGTGAACTAAAATCTGCGACCAGGAAACCTCCCGGTACACAATCCCCTGGTAGGGATTGTCCATTCCGGCTTCATACAAACAAGCAATGTCTCCCCCTGGCAGCTGGGTCAGGTCCGAGTAGGCTGAAGGGCTCTCATGAAGTAAAATAGAACCGGTCCAGTCCACGCCACCATTCTCGCTGATCCTGAGGGTCATCATCTGCCTTTCATGCTTATCCGCAGGATTCAAAAAAAGCAAGAAATGTTTCCCTTCATCACCGGCAGTGACCGAAAGAAGGCTGGCCTGACAAATGGGTTCGATCAGGGTGGTGTCAGAAACCAGGTGACTCCAACGCTCTCCCCCATCTTGGCTGTATGATACCTTCCTGCTCTTCTGTGACCGGTCGTAGTTTCTCATGTTCAACATCAACCTTCCGTCAGCCAATTCTGCAACCGTACATTCGTTCACCTGATCCTCCGGTGTTGTGCCTCCCAATTCCCAGCTGGCTCCATGATCATCCGAAAAGATCACATGTGAAAAGTACTTTTCCGATCCGGCTTCTATGTGGTCACAAGGAATGAGGAGTCTGCCGGCATGTGTTCCATTTTTAAGCTGGATTCCATGGCATGGCCCGGTGGCATACCAGGTCCAGTGATCCTCCTTCACCGACCCGGTGATCTCCTGAGGCTCTGTCCAGGTTCTCCCTTCATTCTCAGAAAGCATCACAAAGACGCGGCGTGTGTCCCTGCTTGTTCCTTCGATTATTGCACTTTCATGGTCCTCACCAAGATTCCATGTGGAGAGCAGATAAACGACCCCTGTGGTTCTGTCCACCACCGGAGCAGGATTGCCACATACATTCTCACCATCGTCGCGGATCACCATCAATTCGCTCCAGGTTCTTCCTTGGTCCTCAGACCGTTTCATCACCAGATCGATATCCCCCGTATCAGAACAACCACCCTTCCTGCCTTCAGCAAAGGCAAGAAGGATGCCGTTGGTGGTGGTCAAAATGGCCGGGATCCGGTAACAGGCATACCCTTCGGTTCCGCTCTCAAACAGTATCTCCGGGTGGCCTTTGTATGTCTCCTGGAGAAAGAGATTGCCAAAACAGATGTTGAAAAGGAGTGCGACGATGAGCATAGGAATCCAAGATACAAAACAGAGATTGGTATTCAATAATAATCATTAATTTAGTACAATTACCAACCACAACTCATTTACCATGAGATTAAACTATTTTGCTTCATTGGCAATGGCCCTCTTTTTACTACCGGTCCATTGTACCTCCCCTGCCCTGGAAGATGGTTGGATCAACCTGTTCAACGGCGAGACACTGGACGGATGGTCCATCCACAGCGGGAAGGCCAAATACCATGTGGAGGATGGATGCATTGTGGGACAGGCGGTCCCCAACAGTCCCAATTCATTTCTATGCACTGAAAAAACGTATGGGGATTTTATCCTTGAATTTGAAGTACTGCTTGAGGACAATGAACTGAACTCGGGGGTTCAGTTCAGAAGCCAGATTGCCCCCCACGAACTGATGTTCTGGTTCAGGAATGAAAAAGGCGAATACGCATCCAATACCATTCCTGCTGACAGGGTATACGGATACCAGGTGGAGATCGCTGCAGGAGGGGGTTCAGGAGGGGTTTATGACGAGGCCCGCAGGGCCATGATGCCCTGGTGGCCCGAAAACGATTCGAAAGAGGGCAAGGCATTTAAACCCAAGCAATGGAACAACTACCGTATTGAATGCAAAGGAGATGCCATCAAAACCATGATCAATGGCATAGTGGTTTCCGATTTCAGGGACGCGCTTTCTGACAGCGGGATCATCGGTCTCCAGGTTCACGATGTGGGTAAGGACACCACACCCTACCAGGTAAGGTGGAAAAATATCCGGCTTCTGCCACTGGATTAATTGCTTTAAATGACAATATTGACTACTCCGAAACCAGTTTATAGGTTTGAACATGCTTCCCCTGTGTGATTCTCATCAAATGGAGACCAGGTTCGGGAACAGACAGGGTCAGTTGTAATGTGCCTGCATCAATCTGCTTTGATTGCACCAATTTCCCCATGGCATCGTATAATTCGATTATGGTTCTGCTGCCGGATTCACACGAAAGTTCAACCTGGACAGCACCGTGACAGGGATTCGGAAAGATGCGGAAGGATGATTCGTGGTTTTTAATTCCGGTGACACATCGCGGATCCGATGCAGGTAATTCCGTAACGGTTACCGTTTCTGAAACCGACGAGCATCCGTCGTCGAATATTTGCACAGTATAATTCCCGGGAATGCCTGCAGCAATGGATGAACCACCCCATTGTGCCCGGTTGCCATCAAGAAACCATTCATAATCGGACTGAATATCCGGAATTCCATCCAGGGAGAGGGTAAGAGATTCCCCGGCACAAACTTCAAGTCCCCCATAGGCCACAATTTGTGGTGTTGCAGGCACAGCAATTACCTCCAGCAGGTAAGGTTCAGAGGTGAGTGAAATACCATTTTTAGACACAGTGACCTGGTACAGGCCTGAATCCACTGCCACGATGGAGGCGCTCGAGTCGGGAAGAGCCAACCCTTCCAGCGTCCATGCATATTGAAGCCCCTCTCCCCCGGTTGCCTTCAGGGTCATTGCTTCTCCGGCACAGATAAAGCCTTCCTGGTCGGGCGTGATCTGTACCGATTCGGGAATGGCGCCGTCCATGGAGATAATGATTCGGTTGGCCAATCCGCTCTGCTTGGAGTGATCCAGGACAAAGGTGCCGGTTCGAACTGTGTCTCCGTCACTCAGAGAATAGGAATAAGTTCCCAGAAATCCTTCGAATTTGAATGTTCCGTTTTCATCAGATACCGTATCCATGGCCGGAGTCCACCACTGTTTTTTAATCTGGTCCCTCCAGACCGCTCCATGGGGCCTGATGTTCCAATCCTCGTCAAAATAGGCAGCTTCCGGTTTCCAGTGTGCCCCGGCCCAAAATCCCCACACAAGCAGTGATTTCACCGAGGGATGGCTAAATGCAATGGTCATGAAATCACGGGTGTAATCAGCCTGGACACCCCTTTGGGTAATGTTTATATCATGCTCGGTGATTTTGATTTCCTTGTTCAGATCAGCATATCTGTCGATAATGTCATACACTTTGCTGATGGAGGTGAGTTCGGTACTGAAGTGTCCCTGCATTCCGATTCCGTCAATCCCTCCTCCCAGGCTATCGATATAACGTACCAGGTTGTAGAGATAATCCTGCTTCACCCTGTTGTTGCCACCACCACTGAGGATGGAATAATCATTCACATAGAGCTTGACTCCCCGGTCTATCCTGCGGGTCCGCTTAAACCATTCGGCCATGACTTCATCTCCCAGGAGATCCTGCACATCATGCTCCGAATAGGGCTCATTCACTACATCCCAGTCATTGAGCCGTCCCCTGGCAAACCCGGCCACTTCATCAAAGCGGTTTTCAATTTCCACACGCATGCCTTCCGGATCCTTGGCGAAGTCCGCCATAAAATCAGGCATAAATCTGTAAGAGGGCCAGATAATGTTGTGACCCCTGACAGGGACATGGTGAGCATCCAGGGTATCCAGAGCCCTTAGAATGGTGCTGTGGGTTGAGGTGTTTTCAAAAGGGGACCACTTCAGGTCATTCTCAAATA
Organism: uncultured Bacteroides sp.; assembly: GCA_964453785.1. GTDB lineage: Bacteria > Bacteroidota > Bacteroidia > Bacteroidales. Next base: position 92,224 of record CAYVRK010000011.1, on the reverse strand, counting down.
CCACTTCGTTAAACACATCGAACAGCGTATCCCTGTAAACCTTGCTGGTATCAATCCTTCTGGCCACCACGGCCGTGCCGAATCCAAACTGGTGACGGATCATCTCAATGTGAATTTCAGCATCTTTCAGAGGTTCTCCCAGTTCATCAAAAAAGGCGATTTCTGCCGCGCCTTTACGAATCTGGTCAATTCTCTCCCGGGCCGGAGCCCGCCAGGATGCATCCGGTGCCTGTCCCACATAGGTGATCTCGGTTTCCGGCAGATCCTCAATCTCCAGGGTATTTTTATAATTCAGGAAGCGGACCTCCGCTACCTCCACCGTTTGTGATGAATAACCCATGTGAAACAGATAGCTGACCTGGGAGGTAGAACGTGTGTTCACAATTTCCGCTGGGGCGTAGTACTCACGCCACTCATTCCCAATGGATACTTTGTGATACAGCTCTTTGGTGTTTGGAGCCACATTCAGTTCGATGGTGGCCATGACAAAACCCTC
>CAYVRK010000011.1:0-91628 GCA_964453785.1 uncultured Bacteroides sp. | reverse complement strand
GGCATACCAAATCCAAAGTAGAAACCACGGGTACCAATGCTTGTGAAAGCATACTCGAACCTCAGAACCAGGTCGTAATAGCTGATGAAATCCAACCCGATCCCCCAGGTATAAAGCATCCTGTTGTTATAGGGATTGAAAACCGCGTATGTATCCTCCGTGAGGTAAGCCACATCGGCAATCAGGTTGATATAAAAGGCATAGGGAAGGTTCCTGAATTTGCTGTCCTTGTGCTTCTCCTTCCGGGCCGGCATCATACCGGGTTTAATGACATTATACTTCAGGTTGCTTCTGAAGTAGTACATCTGATCACCCCTCAGTGCGAAATAGTCATAGCCCCTGATGAAATCTTCTGAACCGGTCAGGTTCTGTTTAAAATGATAGGGGATGTTTTCGCTGGAAGAGTTGGCCAGCTTCAACAACTCAGCAGTGTACCACCTTCCGCTGAGTTGCTGGTAAAAATGCATGTCTATCCCATAGTAAAAATAGTCCACATCATGTGCCAGGATCCCCATTCCTCTTTTATCAACGAATCCTTTCAAATAGTTACCCTGCAGCGGGTAAGCCCTGTTGTCCCTGGAGTCGTAGGCATATTCAATACAGAGGTTTACAAAACTCACATGGTCTTTCCCTTCAGGAAGAAAACAGGCCAGGGAATCGTTTTGCGTAAGATTATATATGTGATCTGAAATCTGGTGGTTGGAGGCAGTGATTCTTATCTTGCCATAATTATAGAGTCCCGGTCTCAGGGTAAGGGTGGTCAGAAAATCAACCTGTTTCAGGCTGCCTTCTTCAAAAATAATCTGGCGCTCATTCTCCAGAGATCCATATTCTACCACCGTGGAGTTTCTGTATATGGCTCCCACTCTCAAACCAGCCTTCTGTCCATGTCCAATCCACGGAATATAGTATCCCAATCCCACCCCACTGGAAGAACCCATGTAGCCCATCAAGGAAGTCTGGTGACTCAATCCCCACATGTTGTTGTGGCTTATAAACAGGCCCTGGGTAAACTGGGAAAAATCAGGATTCTTCAGCCAGTCATTGAAGTTGGGGTGATCCAGGTGAATGATGGGAAAAACCCAGAAATACCATCGTTCCTTCACTTCAATCCGAAGCGCATAATCGTCTCCTTCCATCTGCTCAAGATAGAGATCCGCCGTCAGGAAAAGCTTGGTGTTGATAATGTTCTCCCTGCTGAATTGGATGCGCCGGACTACCTCGCTCGAATCGACCCTGCCAAACCGCTTCTGTCCTGAAATCTTGAATTTCGAGGCTTTATCTTCAAACGTTGCCAGGCTGTCTCCCAAAGAAAAGTCCAGCTCCCTTGTAATGATCCTCTCTTTGGTCCTTTCGTTCCCGGTAACCTCTATTCTTTTGATGGTGATATAAGCTTTGGAAAACTCCTTTGGCAGGAAGATCTCTCCATCCATGCTCTGGGCCTGAAGCGCTTTGGGAAGTAGCAGAATAAAAACCAGTATTAAAACGATACCCGAAAGCCGATTGAAATGTATGTACATCTCATTTTGGGTTGATTCATGTTTCAATATAAGGCTTTTCCATAATGACATCGTTATCTGGATAACAATTCCTATATTTACCCCCCTATTTTTAAAAATCGGGTCTATCAGCTATGCTGCGAAGGGTTTTCATCATCCTGTTACTGACTGCAGGGATCACATCACTTGTATATTCCCAGATAAAGAATGTGAATATAGGCGGAAGTTTCAACGGTACTTTTTTATTAAGCGGGAGTGTTGAATCTGACTATCAAATTGCCGGATCGCCGTATCTGTCCGATACATGGATGTTCGGCACGCTGGAGATGAAAGAGGGTATTCTTGAAGAATCCCCCGCCAACGACACCTTTGAAATCAACGGACTTTTCAGATATAACCTTTATGCACAGGAATTTGAGATGGTGTATAACAGGGATACTTTTGCCATTTCAGCCCCATTTAATGTGAGGCGTATTCGCATCAGCAACATGGATTTCTTTTACGGCTTATTCGTAGAGAGAAGCAATCGAAAGACTTACCTGGGTTCAGCTTATTTTCAGATCCTGAGCAGCGGGAAACGCAAACTGTTGATGCGCCACGGCACCAAGATCAAGAGCGGAAGCGCTCCGGTTACCTACGGATGGGCAGAAGGGGGCGATGCTTTTGTACCGTTCCGGCAACTGTATTACCAGGAGAGTGAGGGATCTGAAGTGATCCTGCTGAAAAATAGGAAAAAAATCATCCGCCAGCTTTTCGCAGACAGGTCGGAGGAAATAGAAAAATTCATCAGGTCAGAGAAGATCAACATACATGCAGAGGCCGGACTGGTCAGGGTGTTCAATTACTATAACAACCTGGATTCATAAAATAAAAAATTGAAGAAGTTGAAAGGTATATGGTTATTATTCGGGATATTGTCAGGTTTTTTAGCTGACCTTGAAGGACAACGGATCCCCCAGGCTAAAAACATAGATGTTTCTATAGACCAGAACCGGGCCATCATACATTTTGACATCAAATCAAAAAGTACAGTTGCTTCTCACCTGGTGGACCTGAAATTCCTGGATAAAGATTACAACCTGGTCATTCCCAATTTGTTAACCGGTGATATTGGACCCGGTATCCCCGGAGGAAACAACAGAACCATTATATGGGATGTAACCAATGATTTGCAACTCTTTGGATCACGGGTAACACCCATATTGTTCATCGATGGAAAAAGCAAACAGTTCAGCAAAACAGGCGGAATCAGGAATGCCTGGTTATCCATTCTGATGCCGGGACTTGGTGATTATTTTGTTGCCGACCACAGAATGATGGTGTTTAAGCCTTACCTGAGAACCATTTCATCTTTGGGGCTAATAGGAATGGGTATCTTTGCAGGCTCAAAGCGCAGCTTCGAAGTAGTTTATGAAAAATATGTGAAGCCGGACGCATGGCGCTATTTTGGAGAAGATGTGTATTATTTCAGAGAGGCAAAGGGGGCACCCGATTATTACCTTTTTAAATGGGATAAAGAAATACTGATTACCGCAGGAACTGCACTTTGGGCTGCGGACATTTTATGGGTCCTTGCAAGGGGAAGCAACAATACGAAGTTCCTGAAAGCTACATCCAGGGATTCAGATTTTAACCTGGGCTACATTCCCGGCGGGCTTGCCTTCAAATACGCCTGCACCTTCTAAGCAACACTTGTTTCCAACATGTTGCATTTTCTGTTAATTTTGAGCACGAACACTTTCCTGAAGAAGAATTTACAAATGATGCAAAGGGTCCTTTTCATAGTCTGCTTGTGTGCAATTGTGAGATCAGCCCTGTTTTCACAGATACAGAATGTCAATATCGGAGGAACGTACAGCGGTACATTTATGCTGAGTGGCTCCGGATCTGCTGAATATACCGTGGCTGGCTCACCCTACCTGTCAGAAACCTGGATGTTCGGATTCCTGGAAATGAAAAGTGATCTCGTCAAACAGGCAAGAAGCGAAAAAAATGAAAAAGCCAGGCTGGAAGAGTACCGCATCATGATCAGTAAGATCAATGGACTGATTGAGAAAATCACAGATCCTGAAACCAAGGCCAAGGGTCTGGCGCTTATCAGGGAGGGAAGAGATCAGCAGGGGGATGAACTTGAGTTTGACCTCAGGATTTTCAACAGCGATTTTTCCGGTATGTCCGGTATAACGGATGAGCTACAGAAGAACCTGCTCAATTACCTTAAAAAGTTGCGGGTTGATTATGAGGCACAAATCAATGATTTCTTCAAGCTCTACGGGCTGTTCAGATACAACCTGTATGCCCAGGAATTCGAGATGGTTTACCAAAAGGACACTTTTGCCATCACTGCCCCATTCAATGTAAAGAGCATTTCCATCAGCAATATGAATTTCCTGTATGGCCTTTATGTAAGGAGAACAGGCAGACATCCCCATCTGGGCTCAGCCTATTTCCAGGTACTTAGTAACGGGGATTGCAAATTACTGATGCGACACGACGTAAAGATCAAGAGTGGAGGGGGACCGGTTACCTATAACTGGGCAGGTGGGGCTGATGTTTTCGTCCAGTACCAGCAGATTTATTATCAGGAAACAGAGGGTTCTGAGGTTATCCTGCTAAAGAATAGAAGAAAGACAATTTTTGAGCTCTTTGCTGATAAAGCGGAGGAGATTAAAAAATTCATCAGGGCAGAGAATATCAATATCCAGGACAATGCAGGTCTGACCAGGGTATTCGACTATTACAACAGCCTGGATTCTTAAAGTAGCATGAAAATATTTACTTCAATAATCGTTTTGGCAGGGTTTTTTCTGATATCCCAGGGGAACCTTTTCGGACAGAGACTGGCGGTTCCAAAGAATGTGGATATTACCATCCATCAAAACAGAGCCATTATCCATTACGATATTAAAGTCAGAAAACCAGGTTCGACACACCTTGTGGACCTGAAGTTTTTGGATGAAGATTTTAACCTGGTAACCCCTACACTGATGAAGGGTGATATTGGCCCTCATATTCCGGGGGGGATGAACAGGATCATTGAATGGGATATCACCAATGATATTCAAGGTCTTGGATCTGACCTGGTGCCGGTACTCTTCATTGACGGGATTAGCAAACAGTTCAGCAACACGGGTGGACCGGGCAATGCGTTTCTTTCATTTATTTTGCCCGGGCTTGGGGACTATTTTGTAGCTGACAGGAGGATGATAAAATTCAAACCATATATGAGGACCATCTCTTCCCTTGGACTCATCGGGCTGGGCGCTTACCTTGGGAACCAACGCTACCAGGCTGAGGGCGAATATAGACTGGTTTTAAAGGCTGATTACTATCGCTACGAGGGGTTGGACCGTTATTGGGAAAGGTATTTCGAGGGAGAAATGCAGTACGCCTGGTTTAAGGGAGACAAGGAAGTATTCATCTCCCTGGGGGCTGCCATCTGGGCAGCTGATATCATCTGGGTACTGGCCAAGGGAAGCAACAATGTCAGGTTCTTGAAGGCAACCACCAAAGGTTCTGATTTCAACCTGGGATATGTACCCGGCGGCGCAGCACTGCAATTCTCCTACACTTTCTAGCACGCCCCCGTTTTTTCAATTGTGTTGCCCGTATAACAATAATTCCTATTTTTATTCCGGATTCACCACACCCCATGACGTATAGCACACAAATTAAAGGTCAGCAGATTTATGCCCTGACAGTCCTGTTGGGTTTTACCTACATTCTTTTTAAAAACATAGATCCCGGAATCATCTGTTTTATACAGGAATCCGTTCCTGACAGGTTCATTGATGGTTTTCATCACATTGGCGGAATCAACGATGTGATGGCCATGCACATCATTTCACTGTTCAACTTCAAAGCAGTGGGCTTTCTGGTCCTGTTTACCATGGTGGGGCTATTCTTCCTCTCCCTTCAAACCCTGTTCAGCAGGCTTCGGCATCACCCCTTTTTCCTGATTGGAATTTTTACAATGTCACTTTCTCTGTTGCTCCCTCTCTTTGATTATACTTTCTCATTTACACTGACAAGCAGTATTGTATTCAGCACATGGATGATAGCACTGGGGGTTTTTATCTCGCATAAAATAAACCAGCTTAAATGGCTGCCGGTGTCAGCGGTCCTTTTATTCAACTACTTTCTTTTTGGAGTACCAGGATTCTACCTCTCCTGCATCATCGCGATCATCCATCAATCCAATTCAAAATATCAGAAACTGCTTTTTGCCTTTCTGGCCATCGCAATTCCGGCCCTCAGCCTGATTACCGGCATGAATTATACTTTTCAGCAAGCCTATTTCGAACCCTTTGTTCCAACAATCTACCACAAAGTAAAAGCTGCGGCATATGCCATCTACGTTTTAACACCCCTGGTGATCATCCTGTTACGTGCCACGGAAAAGAGGATGGACCTGCAGACATTAACCCCTGGAAAAAAGATAGGTCAAAGGGTTCTCCAATATGGGATTCCTGTTTTGCTGTCAGCGGCGGTTTATCATTTCTCTTTTGATATAGCAAAAAAAGAGATTTATCAAATTGAATATTACGCGCAACAGCAAAACTGGCTAGGTGTACTTAAAAATGCCAGACATTTTCAGTACTTCAACTCCAAATTGCTGCATTTTCAAACAAACCGGGCCCTTTACCACCAGGGCCTTTTGCTGGACGTTTTATTTCAATATCCACAACCATCCGGAATTGAGGGGCTTTTTCTTGACAATGCCACAGATGGCAACATTGCTCAACCGAAAGCTGATTTCTACTTTGAAATGGGATATGGCAATGAATCGAGACATTTTGCCAACGAAGCCCTCATCACCCGGGGCAATAGACCGCATACCCTAAAATGCCTGATCATCAACTATGCAGCTGCAGGCCAGTTTGTTATTGCTTCAAGATACTGGAATCTGCTCAACCAATCCCTTGCACATAAAAAATGGGCAAAGGATCATGCCGGTCTTCTGCATGGAGAAATAGATAAGGATGTTCAAAGACTGCAGGATAACTTCCCTGAAAATGATTTCTTCACAGGTTTGGCCCGGCCGGAAAATAAGCTGAAGCGTTTTTTTATCAGTAATCCTCAAAACAAAATGGCTTTTGAGTACCTGATTGCCAATTACCTGATCACCCACAAGGTGGGAAATATAGCCAACGAGATTCCCACATTTAAGCAGTTGGGCTATACCCGGTTACCACGGCTGGTTGAAGAGGCATTGCTCCTTTACCTTGAGCTGACCCAGGATCCTGATTTCGATTTCCGGGGTTATCAGATCAGCAACGAGGCCATTCAGGATTTTAAGGACTTTTCTGTTGCTGTACAGAAAGCAGGCGGCCTTGCCATGGCCAAAAATGCAGTGCAGCAGTACAATCATACATTTTGGTACTATATCATGTTTAATAGTCCATTATCAAGAACCGAAAAGCAATAGCGGGATGCGCAAACCACTGAAATACACTTTTTTTGTTATCATAATATTGACGCTTGCTTCGTGCAGCAAGGAGATAACGGATTTTCAAAACACAGAAACAGAGGCCACAATTTATCCCGATTACGCCCACATTGCCATCCCATTCAATATGGGTCCGCTGAACTTTACAGTACAGGAACAGGGCAAGGCATTTAAATCGCATTTTCGCGCCGGAAACAAATCATTCTGGCTCAGGGCCAGAGGAAACAGGATGGTCATACCCCAAGGCAAATGGGAAAGACTTGTTTCAAATAATAAGGAAGATACATTGTTTATTGACCTGTTCAGAAAAGATGAGCAAAATGAGTGGCATAAATATCCAACCATTGCCAATTGGATTTCACGAGATCTCATAGATGAGTTTATTGTTTACCGGAAAATACCTCCGGCCAATGTCTTATGGAATGAAATGGGTATATATCAGCATTCTCTCAAAACCCTGAAGACCTATCCGATCTCCATCAATCAACTGACCGATCATAACTGCATGAATTGCCATAGCATCAGTGCCTCCAGTCCGGATCGATTCATGTTCCATATGCGAGCAAAATACGGAGGTACTATGATCAAATACGGCGAAACCTTGAAATTTATTGATACAAGCAGTGATTATATTGGTAGCGCAGGAGCCTATCCTTCATGGCATCCATCGGGTAAATTTATTGCCTTCTCGGTGAACCGGATCAACCAGGATTTTCACTCAGTCAAAGATAAGATTGCCTATGTGCAGGATAAATATTCGGACATTGTGTTGTACGATGTGGGAAATAATTTGATTACCCGTCCTCAAGAACTGGCCACCGGGGCACGGGAGAACCTTCCCACATGGTCGCCTGATGGCAAACAGCTCTATTTCATTAGTGCCCCAAAATCAACAGATAGCACCAACTACAGAGATTTAAGATACAGTCTGCTCCGTATTGGATTCGATCCGGCCACCAAATCATTCGGGAAAATCGATACGATCCTGGATGCGGGCACACTGAAAAAGAGCATCTCATTTCCACGCATTGCACCAGACAACAATACCATTTGTTTTTGCCTGCTCGATTATGGATATTTCTCCATTTACAATCCTGAATCGGACATATACACCTACCGGCTCGATTCAAAGAAATTGGAGAAAACCGAAGCCAACTCCTCCGATGTGGAGAGTTATCCCAGCTGGTCCCAAAACGGCAGATGGATGATGTTTGTAAGCAAGAGGGAGGATGGGATTTTATCGAAAGTCTATTTTTGCCATATGGACGAACAGGGAAAAACCAGCAAACCATTTGTTGCTCCCCAGCGGGATCCGGATTTCTATTCCAGATATCTGTTGAATTTCAACCGGCCGGAATTTTCTTCAGCCCGGATTGATCTGAATCCAAGAAAAGTGTGGAGGGCAGCCAGAGAAATACCACTGAAAACTGTATTTGATGAAGCCAACAGTGTAACAATTACCACAGGGGCCACGTCCCTATCCATGGAGCAACCTGAAGAGATCTATAAATCAGACCGCTAATCGGGATAAAAATGCTACTGTTCGCAGGGAAGCAATCTTGTGGTAACGCTGAGCGGTTCAAGGCTGAACAGACAAGCAGCCTGGAAAATGGGATCGTACTTATATGAAGAGACAGAATTCACCCTGAAGATGACAGACTCCCAGATTCTAACCAGCCCCGGGCCTTTTATCCTTTTCATTATCACCAATTTTGACAGTCCTGCGGGCAGCTCAGAATCATACAAAACCAGTTCACCCCGCAGCAGTTCCCCATGCCAGGCACCTGACTGGTCAATCTCCAGTTCCCACCCATAGGCCCGGTTGGATCTGAAAGTAATATCTTCCGGTGAACTGGGATTCAATGTTGTATCCACCTCTATCTCCATCCTGTGCGTGGCTTCGATCTCTGCGATGGTATTCTGAGCATTGATGATCCTTAGCTCATTGTTAAAAATCAGTGCATTGGAGGCAATGGATACATTATATACCCCATCCCCCGGCAGGTAATAGGAGGTCACATAGCAACCCCGAAAATAGGTGTGGCTCACGCCCGATGCCGGCAGGAGTGCTTCACAAAAACGCCTTCCTTCCTCCAGGTAGGTAATGGGCTCAACGGAGAAATAACCTATCTCTATATCTCTTGGATTATCAGTCACATACCGGTGATTGAAATTATCCTCTACCAAATCCCTCCGGTCCACCAGCCTGGGCGCACAATCCAGGATATCCCGGGTCCTGTTCCAGTCACTGCCTTCCACCTCCCCATTCCCGATGCCCTGAGACCATCCCTGGACCCCGGGGATTGCCAATATAAACATGATTGTATAAGCCAGAACCTTCATTCAGTAAACAGATTTGGCGCAATATTACGCATATTTACCCAGTTAGCATGGGACCAGAGACTTTTAACCAAATTTATTATATATTCATACTTCCTAAAAACAAACCCATGAAACTTCATCTTACACCCCTGGTCCTCCTTCTAATCTTGTTCATCAGTACACTGACCCCTTCATGCAGTGAAACCGAAGAGCGGTACTATTTCGAGCTAAAAATCTTCCGCTACGATACAGATACCCAGGAAGCAAGGTTGGATGACTACCTGGAGAGCGCATACCTGCCCGCCCTGCACAGGGCCGGAATAAACCAGGTTGGCGTGTTTAAACTCAGGGAACAGGGCAACGAAACAGAGAATGCCATTCTTATCCTGGTACCGTACAGCTCCCTTGGCGAATACATCGGACTGCCTGCTGAACTCAAGTCCGACAAGGAGTATCTTGAAGCGGGGAACGATTATATTGAAGCCCCCTACGACAATCCGCCCTACTCCCGGATTGAGACCATCTTGTTAAAAGCTTTCAGCGAGACACCCCGCCTCACACCACCTCAACTGGAGTCCCCCAGGACCGGCCGGGTGTATGAATTAAGGAGTTACCAGGGCCCTACGGAACTTCTCTGTGAAAGGAAAGTTGAGATGTTCAATTCAGGTGAAGCAGCACTCTTCCGGGAACTGGAATTCAATCCGGTATTTTTTGGGGAAGTGATCTCCAGTTCAAGAATGCCACACCTGATGTACATGACAGCCCATGCAGACACAACCGTTCAAAAAGAGCACTGGAAAGCATTCTCTTCTTCTCCCAAATGGCAGGAAATGAATCAAGTTGAGCGTTACAAGAATACGGTGTCAAATATAACCAAATACATGCTCTATCCCACTCCTTATTCAGATTACTAAGTGATCAGTTTTCTAATGCGTTCAATTTGATTTTGCTTGTTTACCTCCCTGAGGCTCTGGGCCGTTTTGGTGAAATATGAATGGCCCGAAATAAACTTGATCTGGAGTTTATTCCAGTCGTTCAGCGTTCCAATCTTGTCCTGCTCCTTCAATTCTTTGTAAAGTGTGTTGGAGACGGGAATCATATCACTTCGTCCCAGGTAATCCAGGTCGGCATCGCAGATAATCTCCTCGTAAATGTCAGTGGGCCGTGGAGGAAGTTTGGTGGCCATGATGATTTTGCAGATCTGCTCAATCTGCTCTCCGCTGTACCCGTATTCGGGCAGATAATCCCTCACCATCAAGGTTCCCTGGTATTCATGATCATCATAGGCGATGGTGTGCCCTGCATCATGAAACAAGGCGGCAGTCTTCAGCAAAAGGATCCCGTCATCGTCAAGCCCTTCAGCCCATCCGATCAGTTCGACCTCTGTGACCACATCAACGGTGTGCTTCACATTGTGGTAATAGAGGAATCCAGGCAATTCTTTCTCCAGCTTATCCAGAATAATCTCCTGTATATCCGTGAACTGGATCAGCTTGAATTTCGTATCGAACAGCGCATTGGGGAACATTCCCCTGCCCTTTAAGGAGAACTCTGGCCGAATGCCGTTGACCACGAACATCTCCAGATCGCCCTTATACTTGACCGGCATCTTCCCGTAATATTCACAAATGAAGAATTCCTTGATGAGTTCGTAGGTCATTACCGAGATCAGGATCTTTCCGCTGTCCCCTACCCCCTGCATGCGGTGGGCTATATTAACCGTATCTCCCTTGATATCGTATGTGATCTTCTTTTTCCCGGAAACATTGGCTGTAACCGGACCGGTATGGATTCCCAGGCTCAGGTTCCAGTACCGTTTGCCGTCAATCCGTCTCAGCTGGTTCAGGAACAGATTCATTTCCAGTGCAGCCATGACCACATCGATGGGGTTGGTGATGTTCTTATCCGGAATACCCCCTGCAGCCATATAAGTATCACCTATGGTCTTGATCTTATGAATTTTATATTTTTTAAGGATTCTGTCAAATTCGATCAGGACTTCATCCAGCTGATCCATGATGACTTCAGAATCCACAGCATCCGTGAGATGTTTGAATCCACCGATATAGGCAAAGAGGACGGTGGCCATTTTGTATTTCCGCAGCCTTTCCTCACCTTCCAGAAAGACCCCGTCCTTCAGTTCCACCTTGGATTCCTTCAGGCGCTGCTTCATCATTTCATTCTGCTCAGAAAGCTCGTTAACCGCCTTCTGGAGCTTTTCATTCATATCGATCAGATCCTGGTTTTGCTTGACCAGTTTCTGAATTCTTTTTAAAAGCTCGTCCTGTTTTTGTCCCATATAAACTAAATTTAATTCCTTTTAATGAGGATTTCAATTTTTTTTGTTTTGATATCTTTGTTTGAATTTAAATACAGGGCACATGAAAAGTTTGTTTCCAGTTCTTCTAATGCTGATCATCTCATCTGTTCCGGGCCGGGCCCAGGAAGATGCAAACACATTTCTGGTGTTTTCATATAACGTTGAAAACCTTTTTGACACGGTGGATGCTCCATCGGTCAGGGATGAGGATTTCACTCCCGGGGGTACAAAGAAATGGACCTATGAAAGGTATGAGAAAAAGCTGGATGATATCACCAGGGTGATCCTTTCCATCCCTGAGAAGGAGATGCCTGCCATCATCGGTCTTGCCGAAGTGGAAAACAGGAAAGTGCTGGAGGACCTGGCGGACAACAGGGGAATTAGGAAGATGAAATACGGAATCATCCACGATGACGGTTCTGATCCCAGGGGAATTGAGTGTGCCATGCTCTACCGGCCTGACCTTTTCAGGTACAAATCCCACGAATACATCCCGGTGGAAGATCCAGTTGATCCCGACTATCTGTACAGGGAAATCCTGCATGTTACAGGAAACGGACCCGATGGTTCATCACTCCACCTTTTCATGAATCACTGGAAATCAAGGAGTGAAGGAACACGGGAAACTGAAAAACAAAGAATGTTCACAGCCATAACCCTCAGAAAACAATTGGATCTGCTTTTATCCAAGGAGTCGGATTTCAAAGTAATCCTGATGGGAGACTTCAACGACGAACCCACCAACAGAAGCATCGTCAACGGACTTTCCGCATCGGGAAAGCGAAGAAATATCAATATGGGAGACCACTACAACCTGTTTTATGACCTGCATAACCAGGAAGGCAAGGGGACCTACAACTTCAAAGGCCAGTGGAACATGCTGGACCAGATCATTGTATCTTACAACCTTCTCAACCAGGAAAAGGGGCTCACCATCAACTTCCAGGGAGGTCGCATCCTGAAGGAAGAGTGGATGCTGTATGAGAACGAGAAATACGGAGAGAAGTTTCCCTCTGCCACCTTCGGGGGCCCTGAGTATTATGGCGGACCCAGTGACCACCTGCCGGTTTACGTGGTATTCACCTATTAACATGGATTTTAAACTCACTTCCGAGTACAATCCCACCGGTGATCAGCCGGAAGCCATCCGGCAGCTTGTGGAAGGGTTTAAAGCCGGAGATCCTTGCCAGACCCTGCTTGGAGTGACCGGCTCAGGAAAAACATTTACTGTGGCAAACGTGATCAGGGAACTGGGAAGACCCGCCCTGGTTCTCAGCCATAACAAAACCCTTGCGGCACAACTCTACAGCGAATTCAAACAATTCTTCCCGGAAAATGCTGTAGAATACTTCGTTAGCTACTATGACTACTATCAGCCGGAAGCCTATCTTCCTGTTACGGATACATACATTGAAAAGGATCTTTCCATTAATGATGAGATTGAAAAACTGAGGTTGAGTACCACCTCCTCCCTGCTTTCAGGCAGACGGGATGTGATTGTGGTATCTTCTGTTTCCTGCCTTTACGGCATCGGGAATCCTGAAGATTTTCACAGCTCCACCATCAGGGTACGAACAGGAGAGGTGATTACCCGCAATGTATTCCTGAGGAGACTGGTGGACGGACTCTACGCGAGGAATGAAGTGGACTTTAAGCCGGGAACCTTCAGGGTTAGGGGGGATACGGTGGATATTCACCTGGCGTATGCCGATCAGGCCTACCGGATTGAGTTCTGGGGCGATGAGATCGATGCAATCAAATCGATCCATCCAGTGACAGGGCAAGCCATTGAAACCCATGAAGAGGTCGTCATCTTTCCGGCCAATATCTTCATTACCTCAAAGAAGAGAATGAAATCGGCCCTTGAGGAGATATCCGATGACATGGTGGCACAGGTCAATTTTTTTAAAGGAGAGCAGAAACTGATTGAGGCCCAGCGGATCGAAGAGCGGGTCACCTATGACATGGAGATGATCAGGGAACTGGGCTATTGCCCCGGAATCGAGAATTACTCCAGATATTTTGACGGCAGACCCCCCGGAACAAGGCCATTTTGCCTGTTGGATTACTTCCCGGATGATTTTATCACGGTGATTGATGAAAGCCATGTGACCATTCCGCAGATCCATGCCATGCACGGCGGAGACTACTCCAGGAAAAGGAACCTGGTGGAGTACGGTTTCAGATTGCCGGCTGCCGTGGACAACCGTCCTCTGAAATTCAATGAATTTGAAGAGATCATCGGCCAGACACTTTATGTGAGCGCTACTCCCGCCGATTATGAGCTGGGTAAATGCGGCGGAGTAATCGTTGAGCAGGTCATCAGGCCCACCGGGCTGGTGGATCCGGTGATTGAGGTCCTGCCAAGCCTGAACCAGATTGATCACCTCATCGGGGAAATCAACCGGAGGGTAAAAAGCAGGGAGCGGGTGCTGGTGACAACCCTTACCAAAAGGATGGCCGAGGAGCTCTCAAACTACCTGATCAAATTAAATGTGAAAACCCGTTACATCCACTCGGATGTGGATACACTGGAGCGTGTTGAGATCCTGGATGGACTGCGAAAAGGGGTATTTGATGTGCTGGTGGGCATCAACCTGCTGAGGGAGGGGCTGGACCTTCCGGAAGTATCCCTGGTGGCGATCCTGGATGCGGACAAGGAGGGCTTTCTCCGGTCAGAAAGATCCCTGACCCAGACTTCAGGAAGGGCAGCCAGGAACCTGAACGGAAAGGTGATCATGTATGCGGACCGGATGACCGGTTCCATGCAACGGACCATCGAAGAAACAAACAGAAGGCGCAAAAAGCAGCTGGATTATAATGAGAAACACGCCATCACCCCGAAGCAGATTTTCAAAACAACGTATTCCCTTTTTGACCAGAACCGGGAAGAGCTCAGCCGAAGCGGTATCTATGCGGACCAGGCAAAGGCAGATATCGCCGCAGATCCGGTTGTCCGGTATATGGGAAGGGAAGGTCTCGAAAAAGCCATCGACAAGGCCAAAAAACAGATGGAAAAGGCAGCCGGGGAGCTGGATTTTATTGAGGCTGCCCGTTTCAGGGATGAGATGTATGCCTACCAGTCCCTTCTCGAGGAGCAAGGAAAAAGTTGAAAGGAGCAAGACTTGTACCTTTAACCTTGTACCTAAAAAAGGGGCACCCTTTTGGAGCGCCCCTTTTTTCACGATCAGATTATGTTTTCTTACCCCAGGTAGGTTTTAAGCAATTTACTTCTGGAAGTATGGCGGAGCCTGCGTATGGCCTTTTCCTTGATCTGACGAACGCGTTCGCGGGTCAGTCCGAATTTTTCGCCTATTTCTTCCAGCGTCATTTCCTGGGTGCTAATTCCGAAGAATAGCTTAATGATATCACGCTCCCGCTCCGTGAGTGTGGCCAAGGCCCTGTCCACTTCCTTTGAGAGTGATTCACTAATAAGAGTGCTGTCCGCATTGGGTGAATCATTATTCACCAGCACATCAAGCAGACTGTTGTCTTCACCGTCGACAAAGGGTGCATCAACAGATACATGCCTTCCCGAGACACGAAGTGTGTCCGATACTTTTTCCTTGGGAAGGTCAAGTGCCTCAGCAAGCTCCTCTGGTGTAGGTTGCCGTTCATACTCCTGCTCAAACTTGGAAAACGCCTTGTTGATTTTGTTTAGTGAACCAACCTGGTTCAATGGAAGGCGTACGATCCTCGATTGTTCTGCCAATGCCTGAAGGATCGATTGCCTGATCCACCAAACGGCGTAGGAGATAAATTTAAAACCTCTGGTTTCGTCAAATTTCTCAGCAGCTTTGATCAGCCCCAGGTTGCCTTCATTGATTAAATCGGGAAGGCTTAATCCCTGGTTCTGGTACTGTTTTGCCACTGAAACGACAAACCTCAGATTTGCACGTGTGAGTTTTTCAAGGGCTGCTCTGTCGCCCTTCTTGATCCGTTGAGCCAATTCTACCTCTTCCTCAACAGTGATCAACTCTTCCTTACCAATCTCCTGTAAATACTTGTCTAATGAAGCACTTTCCCTGTTGGTAATGGATTTGGTGATCTTTAACTGTCTCATTAACTTCTCCTCATATTCAAATTACTATTAAAAAATCCCTGCAAATTTACCCGCAATTTTATCTTTAATCAAACTAAATAAGGGTTATGAGCGTAAATAATACAAAGAAGACCTTCCTGGTCTTCTTTGCCATATCAAGGAATCTGTATGAAGGATTATTTATAACCCAAAAGCGTAGTAGGACCGGGATCCTGTCTTATCCACTCCTTCGATGATAACGCCCCCTTCGGTATCTTTCAGAATCTCTTCAATATCCTTAACACTGTTCACCGGCCTTTTGTTTACCAAAATGAGTACAAATCCTTCTTTTATACCCACTTTCGCAAATTTGCCCGATGCCACTGAAGTAACTTTTACTCCATTTTGAATCCCCAGCGCACGTTTCTCCTTTTCAGACAGGGGTGCAAAACTTGCACCCAATACAGCCAGTACCTCTCCCCGCTTTACAATTTCCGTGTTTCCCTCCAGATTACGTAAAACAACCTCAAATTGTTTCACTGAACCGCTTCGACGTATCACAACCGTTACTTTCTCCCCCGGACTGTACTTGGAAACATGCTCCTGCAGTTCTGCCCCACTGTTCACTTTGGCTCCATCCACCGAGAGGATTACATCACCTTCCTTAATTCCTGCTTCCCTGGCTGCCCCACCGGGCCTGACCCCATTCACATAAACACCTTCTATCTCATCGATCTTATGTTGAGCTGCAAGTTCAGCAGTTACTTCCTGGATGGTCACACCCAGAATGGCCCGTTGAACAGCTCCATATTCCATCAGGTCTTTGACAACTTTCTCCACAATACTCACCGGGACTGCAAATGAGTAACCGGTATATGCCCCTGTCCTGGAGGCAATGGCTGTATTGATACCAACCAGTTCTCCCCGGGTATTGATCAGCGCTCCCCCGCTGTTTCCGGGGTTCACGGCAGCATCCGTCTGAATAAAAGATTCAATGCTGAATTCCTGGGTTCTGAGGATATTGATATTTCTTGCCTTGGCGCTGACAATACCGGCTGTTACGGTGCTGGTCAGGTTATAGGGATTCCCGATGGCCAGAACCCATTCACCCAGTTGCAGGGCATCAGAATTTCCGAAGGTAAGGGAAGAAAGACCCTCCTGATCTACCTTCAGCAGGGCAATATCGGTGGTAGGGTCGGCACCTATGAGTTTCGCACTGAATTCCCTCTTGTCATTCAATACCACAACGATTTCGTCGGATTCGTCGATCACGTGGTTGTTGGTTACAATGTATCCCTGCTTGGAAATAATCACGCCGCTGCCAAAACCCAGGAGTGGTTCCGGGTTGGAATTGGGTTGTTCTCCGAAGAAGAATTCATAGAGTGGATTCACTGCGTATTCCCTGTAAACTTTTGTCTTCACATGAACCACGGCGTCTATGGATTGTGCAACAGCCTGGGTGAAATCCAGGGCCGATCCGGGTTCAGTACCCGGAAGATTTACAACCCTGATCTTGCTTTCTACAGGTACTTCAACAACGGCCGGGGAAGGCTGAAACAATCTTGCATAAATGAACACTGCCGCAAGGGCACCCACCAGGGCCACTGCAAATAAGCCGAAGATCCTCCTCGCTTTCATTCTGTTTGTTATTTAATTAATACATTTGTTAATTACATAGATGTTGTATGGCAAAATCTGTGCCTTTTGCAATGCAATGTACCATCATAAAAGATGGAATCGTAAAAAAATGAATGCATCCCATGGGTTTTAACCTTTTTTAACCAACACCCTGCTATGATTGTTCAGTTTTCAAAATACCATGGTGCCGGAAATGACTTTGTGATGATTGACGGACGAAACCAGGATATCTCCCTTTTTGAGCACAATCTGATCAAAAACATGTGCGACCGCAGGTTCGGGATCGGTGGTGACGGACTGATCATTCTCAGGGAAAGTGCACTGCTGGATTTCAGGATGCAATACTTCAACGCTGACGGATATGAAAGCTCCATGTGTGGGAACGGGGGCCGGTGCATCGCGGCTTTTGCATGTGATCTTGGAATCATCAGGATGGAAACCAGGTTCGAGGGCATTGACGGAGACCATGAAGCCACCCTGATGCCCAATGGTGAGATCAGGCTTAAACTGAAAGATGTGGATGGGGTCAGGTGGATTGAAGATGGTTACCTGGTCGATACCGGTTCCCCTCATTTTATAAAGTATGTATCCCAACTTGAAGACCTCAACGTGGATAAAGAAGGCAGAGAGATCAGGAACCAGGCCAGGTTCGGCTCAAAGGGGGTCAATGTCAATTTCGTTCAAACCACAAGAGGTTCAAATAAGATCTCAGTCAGAACGTATGAGAGAGGTGTTGAGGCAGAAACATATTCATGTGGAACGGGTGTCACAGCTGCTGCCATTTGTTCATATTTTCACTTCAAGTCTGACATATTTTCATACCATGTCCATACCCTCGGGGGAAACCTGAATGTTTCATTCAAGGCACAGCATCATACCCATTTTACAGATGTTTTCCTGACGGGACCAGCTGTCAGGGTTTACGAGGGTTCCATAGAGATCAAAAAGTGATCAGTTCTCCTGCAGTTTCCTGGCAAATTCAAATATCTTCTCAAAATCGATCTCCGGCTCCTTCTGAAGGCGTGCAGCTTTCCTGGTCATGATTTTTTGCAGGAGGTTCATTTTTTTAATATTCAGCTCGCCTCCAAAAAAACCGCTTGCCAGTGCATGCTGAATAAGTTTCTCAGGGAATGCCCTTTGAATGAGTTCCTTTTCATCAGCTTCCGGATCCATACAGCACACAAACAATCCCACCTGCTTCTGAAGAAGTTCCTCCAGGTTGGTCTCACAGAATTTGTGAACAGAACGCTGAATCATCCCTTCGTGAATGGATCCCCCTACGATAATGGTATCGTAATTTTGCAGGTTGAAGCGGCGCCGGCGCGAAATGCGGACCATTTCCACTCCGTTACCAAGATCATCCTTCAGCTTTGAAGCACACTGCTCGGTACAACCAAGCGTGGTTGAATATGCAATCAGTGTTAATGGCACACTTCAAAAATACACTTCTGTTTATAAATCCAATGAAATTGTTTTCTATTTTTTTTCTTAAATTTACGGGTGACATAACATTTTGATATACATTTACGTATTACAAAAAAACGGTGCGCATGTCAAATAAACCAGTTGAGCCGAGAAGGTTGCCCATCATCAACGAAGGCGCCAGAAAGAAACGGATGCAAAAGAAATATACGCTTCCTGTGATCGGTCATTTCGCCGACAGAAGTGTTGAGTTTAAGAACATTCTCGAGGCAGAGCAGGTTACGGGTATCAACTATACGCTTATCTTCGAAGCATGCATCGGCAAGATTTTCAAAGCCCAGAATGTGCATTGGGAATTCAAGAAAGGAAACCACTACATCAAGTACAAGGCCTTTTATATCAATGCGCAGGAGAGCTACCACCGTGTGGGTGGTTTTAATGGATAATCGCGAAGTGATTTCCGTTAAAACAGGGAAAAGGTAAAAGGAAAAAGGAACAAGATATTATATTAAAGCCGGGGAGCAAATGCAGCTCCCCGGCTTTCTTTTACCTTTTACCTTGTCAATTGTACCTTGCTCCTACACATTGTACGTGGAAGAACTGGTATTTCCTCCCCTTCCGGTCCAGTTGGTATGGAAAAATTCACCCCTCGGTTTGTCGGTCCTTTCGTAGGTGTGGGCTCCGAAATAGTCACGCTGGGCCTGCAGCATATTGGCCGGCAACCGTTCTGAACGGTATCCGTCAAAATAGTTAAGTGCAGTCGTGAACGCCGGTACCGGGATTCCGTTCACCAGGGCAGTAGCCACAGCTTTTCTCCATCCCTCCTGCGCGGCTTCAACCTTCTCCTTGAAAAAGGGATCCAGCAGCAGGTTGGGCAATCCGGGATTGTTGTCAAAAGCTTCCTTGATCTTGGCAAGGAAAACCGAACGGATGATACACCCGCCCCGCCAGAGAAGCGCGATTCCACCGTAATTCAGATCCCATCCGTACACTTGGGCAGCCTCTTTCATCAGGGTATATCCCTGTGCGTATGAAACGATTTTCGAAGCATAGAGTGCGCTCCTGATATCATCCAGAAATGACTTCCTGTCTCCATGGTATGAGGGAACAGGTCCGGAAAGCACTTTTGATGCTGCCACGCGCTCCTCTTTCAAGGCTGAAAGACAACGTGCAAATACAGATTCCCCGATCAGAGTAAGGGGAATTCCCAGGTCCAGGGCTTCTATTCCGGTCCATTTCCCGGTTCCTTTTTGTCCCGCCGTATCAAGTATCTTTTCAACCAGCGCCCCGCCATCCTCATCCTTGTAAGCAAGTATATCCCTGGTAATCTCCATCAGGTAACTGTCCAGGTCTCCACGGTTCCACTCTGCAAATACTTCATGCATCTCATCCGCGTTCATGCCAAGAAGATTTTTCATCAGGTTATAGGCTTCACTGATCAACTGCATATCACCGTATTCAATCCCGTTATGGACCATCTTTACAAAATGGCCGGCGCCGTTATCCCCAACCCAGTCACAGCAAGGTGTTCCATCCTCCACCTTGGCGGAAATGGCCTGGAAAATCGCTTTCACATGGGGCCACGCACCGGCTGATCCGCCCGGCATAATGGAGGGACCCATCAAAGCTCCCTCTTCACCGCCGGAAACACCGGTCCCGATAAAAAGCATTCCCTTGCTTTCCACATACCCGGTGCGCCTGATGGTATCGGGAAAGTGGGAGTTTCCCCCGTCAATGATGATATCCCCCTCCTCAAGGTGGGGAAGCAGCAAGTCAATGAAGTCATCCACAGGTTTTCCGGCCTTCACAAGCATCATCACTTTCCTCGGCCTTTCCAGGGAAGCAATGAACTCCTCAACAGACCAGGCTCCGATGAAATTTTTTCCTTTTCCCCTGCCGTTGACAAATTTGTCCACTTTTTCAACAGTCCGGTTATACACGGCCACCGTAAACCCGTTCCGTTCCATGTTCAGTACCAGGTTTTCACCCATGACTGCCAGGCCTATGAGCCCAATGTCAGCTTTTGTTTTCATTTTTTACTCTCTTACTTAATATAATTTAAACTATTCATTTTCAATCCTTTTCAACGCACTGAGTACTGAGCACTTCTATGCGCAATGATCCGCAAGCACAGAAAATCCCAGTGCTTCAAATATATCTACAATTTCCGGGTATCCCTGGAACAAGCGCACCGAATAGGCGGAGGGTTCCCTGCGAAGGGGATAATCCCCCCTCAGGGACTCAAACGCGCCTGGATTGTCCCTCAGGCGTTTGTCATCCTGTGACACATCATAGGTTTTCCGGTAAATATCCGTGAGCAGATCCATCCACCCGGTGGAGGCAGCCTCACCCAAAAGCAGGGTTTGTTCGGGTGGTGTGATATGTTCTGGTTCCCAGGTATCCATTCCCAGGTTAAAAAACCTGCTCACGGCCCTGACTGCCATTCCCGTTCCATTGGCTTTCCCATCCAGGGAGTAGCCTGCAATGTGGGGTGTAGCCAGAGTGAGCAGATTCAACAATTCCATGTCCACTTCGGGTTCATTCCGGAACACATCCAGCACTGTATCGGATATCTTACTGCCTTTGATTCCCCGGATCAGTTCTTCTTCACTGACCACTCCCCCGCGGGATGTGTTGATCAGGATGGCACCCTGTTTCATCTGATCAATGAACCGGGCATCCACCATCCGGGAAGTATTATCCTCGCCCCCATTGTTCAAAGGCACATGCAGGGTTACCACATCCGCGTTTTCAAGAAGCTCCTTCAAGGGTACAAAGCCTTCGTTTCCTTCGGATCTGGCCCTGGGCGGATCATTGAGCAACACGTTCATGCCAAGGACCTTTGCGGCATGAGCAACCTTGGCACCCACATTGCCCACCCCCACCACACCCAGGATCAGGCCGGAAAGGTTAAGTCCCCTGAGTCCGGCCAGGTAAAGCAGTGTGGAAACCATATACTGCCTGACCGAAGAGGAATTGCATCCCGGGGCATTGGTCCATTCGATCCCTGCCTCCAGGCAGTAGCCAGCATCAATGTGGTCATGTCCAATGGTGGCGGAAGCGATAAACTTCACTCCTGTGCCTTCCAGCAATGACCGGTCGCAACGCGTCCTGGTCCTTGTAATGATCGCATCCGCATGCATCACATCACTCCGGGTTATCTTCCCTCCGGGCAGGTAATCCATACGTGCAACACCCTCCAGCGCTCCTTTCAGAAAAGGGATTTTATGGTCTGCCACAATCCGTATCATGATCTTTATACCGAAAATTTCTCTTTCCAGGACCAGAGTCCCAGGGCCGGGTTTGATATGTAGTAGATCTCTTCCCCGCCGGGCAGGGTATTGAATCCGTCCACCAGTGTTTCCGGATTGTATTTTTTTGTCATTTCATTCAGGTTCGCATAGTTATAGTTCACCGATTCGATTACCTCTGCCGGAATATTTCCGGGGCAATAGGTCACCGTAAACCTCCCTTCGGTGGAGCCATGAATCAGATGTGCCGCTGCACTCAGGTTGTTTTCCAGATCCCTGTTTTCCCTGACCGCCTGCAAAATCTCAGGAGTCGTCCGGTAGCCATACTTCCGGATCAGCCTGTCGATCTCCCCGTCCTCGCCAAACTCTTTCAGACCTGGAGCAAGCACAATCAGTTCTCCCCGGTCAGCGATGGCCATGCGGGTCCGGTAGATGCTTTTGTTCCCCAGCCAGGTGCTTTTAAACTCCTCCGGTTCAAGATAAACCACCACTTTGTCCAGAGGCTTCTCCAGCATCTGGAAATTGACACGTAAGGAGAGTTCAGAAGCCTTCAGGAAGCACTCCTGATCATCACCCACAAAAAGGCCACGAACCACCAGCCTGCCTTCATCATTCCTTCCGATGACGGTCTGCACATATACAATGGGCAGGTCTGCGGCAAAATGATCAGAGGCGTAGTTCAGGACTTTCCTTACCGGTGTATCGGCCCTTCCCATGATCCGTTCCATACCGTAGGCCGCTCCCAGGAAATGGCTCTTGTTGATCCCTTCCGGTCCGCCGGTCCCCACAAACACATTCTTGTTGTAATTGGCCATCCCGATCACTTCATGGGGCACCACCTGTCCGATGGACAGGATCAGGTCATGTCCCCCGTCAAGCAACAAGCGGTTTACCTGTGCGGGCCACCCATAGGAAATACGGCCTTCGGAGACTGTCTCCAGGTACTGGCCAGGAACCTCACCAAGTGTCACCACATCATTTCTCCAGTCATGGACCCGGAACAGCGATTCCGGAACAGACCCGAACATCTTTCGGATCTCGGTGGATGTCATGGGGGCATGGGTACCCAGGGCTGGAAGCACATCTGTCATTCTTTCCCCATAGTACTCCCATGCCAGTTCAGTTAACCGTCCGGCCTGACTGTGGTAGCGGGTGATATCGGGCGGAATCACCAGGACCCTGCTGCGGATACCCATCCGGTCCAGCGCATGGTACAGACCTTCCCTTATTTCAGACGGGGACAGCCCGGTTTCTGAACCTCCTTTTTCGAAATAGATCATATTACACCCCTCCAAAAGCGCTGTAGCCACCGTCCACCGGAATACAGATTCCGGTAATGAACCGGCTCAGGTCCGACATGAGGTACAATACGGTACCATTCAGATCCTCCGGTTCTCCAAAGATTCCCATGGGGGTATTGGTAATGATCTTGTTCCCCCTGGGGGTGAGTCCGCCGGTTTTCTCATCGGTAAGCAGGAAGCGGTTCTGATTGGTCAGAAAAAAACCAGGTGCAATGGCATTGACCCGGACACCCACCTTGGCAAAGTGAACCGCCAGCCATTCAGTAAAATTGTTGATGGATGCTTTAGCGGCTGAGTAGGCCGGGATCTTGGTCAGTGGTTTATAGGAGTTCATGGATGAGATATTCAATACCACCCCGCGCTGCCTGAGGACCATGTCCCTGGTGAACACCAGGGAAGGAAGAAGTGTACCGGTGAAATTGAGGTCAAATACCCGCTGGAAACCTTCCAGTTCAAGACCGAAAAAACCCTCATCCAGCTTTTCCAAGTCCTTTTCGGTAATCTCTTCCAGTCTGGTGGTTGCCCTGGGTGAATTTCCCCCTGCCCCGTTGATGAGAAGATCAATCTCACCTACTTCATTGACGATCCGGTTCTTCACATCCTCAAGAGACTCCCGGTCCAGCACATTGGCCTTGTAAGCAAAACTCTTTATTCCGGATTCTTTTGAGATTTCCGAAGCGGTTTTTTTTGCAGCCGCCTCGTCAATGTCAAGGATCACCGTGATCACACCCACAGATGCAAGCCCTCTGGCCATTGAGTTTCCAAGCACCCCGCCGCCACCGGTAATGACGCATACTTTGTTTTTCAGGTCTTTAAAGGATAGTTCGTTCATAGGTCTGATTTTATGAAATTATAATGATTATTATGCATAATAGCCCAGGTTTTCCCTGGTAATGATATCAATGGGCATCAATTGTCTTTCTTCCGGTTCCTGGTTAAAAGCTACCAGGTTAAACAGTGAGATCAAGCCTTTATAGGCCTGCTCTTCAGGCTTTTGAGAGATCAGGAAATCGATGGTTTCCTGCTTCAGGTATTCGACACTTTTGGGCAGCAGATCATAACCTACCAGCCGGATGGTCGTGGAATTCCTCTCTGCCAGGTATTCAGCAACCTTGTACACCCTTGAATTTGTGACAAAAAGCCCCCCGATTTCATACCTGGCAAACACATCATCCAGCCCTTCCTTCAATGCCGCATCATTCACACCATTCAGGTCCACGGTAACCAGGTGATGAAGCCGGTCGCTGTGTTCCTCGAAATAACTGCGGAATCCACGCTCCCTGCTGATGATATGTGCATAGTGATCCTTCCGTGCAGACATGTTGATGATGGCCACATCCCGGTTGCGTTCCAAACCAAAGTTGATGAGTTTCGCAGCCACATAGCCGCTGTGAAAGGCATCCTGGCCCACAAAACTGCTGATCCCCTCCACCTCGATCTGCGAGTTGATCAGCACAACGGGCAGATCCTCCCTCCAACACTTTTTGATGAAATCACCTGATTCATCATGAAAGACAGGGGCAAAAAGAACTCCATGGACACGGCCATAAGGAAAATTCCTGACTTTCTTGACGAAATCCCCCTTGTCAAACTGGTTGAAATGAATGGATTCGACGGAGATATTATAACTGGAGAGTTCTTCCAGCGCCCTTTTAATCCCGGACCGGGGCAGGTTCCAGAAAGCGTGATCGTTCACAATACCGGGCATGACCACTGCCAGATGCACCTCACGCTTCAGTGCCAGTGATCTTGCGATAATATCGGGTTCATAGTTATACTCCTCCAGCAATCTCTGAATCCGCTCCCGGGTTGCCGGAGAGACCTCCCCGCGGTTGTGGATCACCCGGTCAACCGTACCCATGGAAACATTTGCGATCTCAGCAATATCTTTGATCCTGATTCTTCCCATATAATCCTAAAAAACAAAATTTTACGGAACATTGCTCATGGCCAATCCCCGATGAAGCTTCAACAAAACTAAAAAAATATATTGGTAATAAGCAGAAAAATCCTTAATTTCGTGTCCGTACACGGAAAATTATTCGATCATGATTCTTGAAAAATATTCATTCGGCACAGGTGACAGGTTTGCCCAACAGGGAGAGGCACAATTAAAAGCAATTCTGAAGGCAAAAGAGAAGGGAATTCATATTGTTCCGGTCTGGAATAAATCCAACAGGGAGCACCAGATCATTCATTCCACTCCTGAATCCACCAGAGCTGAAGCGGAACAGGCAACCAGGGCTCTCGAATGGAGTGACTCCTACTATGTGGATGCCGATCATATCAACCTCCATACTGTGGACGCCTTCATCGACCATTCAAATTTTTTCACCCTCGATGTGGCAGACTATATTGGCGGAGATGTTTCCGCCGGGGATATCGAGCAGTTTCTGAAGATCGGCACTCCCTATACGGGGACGTTGCAGATTCCGGGAATTGAAGAGCCTTTCCATATCACCAGGGAAGATCTGATCAGGATCGCGAAAACATTTCTTGGGGCCGTCAGGGAAGCTGCGGCCATCTACAGGCATATTGCATCAAAAAAGAGCACAGGGGACTTCGTGGCAGAAGTCTCCATGGACGAGGTGGAGAATCCCCAATCACCGGTGGATCTCTTTTTTATTCTTCAGATGATCAGCCACTACCAGATTCCTGCGCAGACCATCGCTCCCAAGTTCACAGGAAGGTTTAACAAAGGGGTGGACTATGTGGGAGATTTGAAGCAATTCAGGAAGGAGTTCGAACAGGACCTTCTTGTGATCGATTATGCCATCCATGAATTCGGCCTTCCGGAAAATCTGAAACTGAGCGTCCATTCGGGAAGCGACAAGTTCACCATCTACCCTGTTATGGGAGAGCTGATCCGCAAACATGACAAAGGCATTCATGTGAAGACGGCAGGTACCACATGGCTCGAAGAAGTGATCGGTCTGGCCATGGCCGGCGGGGATGCACTGGTAATGGCAAAACAGATCTACGCCAATGCCTATACAAGACAGGAGGAGTTATGCGGGCCTTATGCCACTGTCATTGATATCGATCCGGATACACTCCCCGTTCCGTCAGAAGTGGACACATGGGATGGCCAAAAATTTGCTGACACATTGCGGAACATTCCGGGTCATCCCGATTACCATCCGGGGTTCAGACAGCTGATCCATGTGGGTTACAAGGTGGCTGCTGAACTGGGGGATAAATTTCTTCAAATGGTAGCAAACCACAGTAAAGTGGTTGGCGAACAGGTCACAACCAATATTTATAATAGGCACATTTGCAGACTTTTTAATTTGTAGCATATGAAAAAGTTTCTCGATCAGGATTTCATGCTGGACAACCCGTCCGCTTTCAGACTATACCACGATTATGCCAGTTCCATGCCCATTATCGATTTTCACTGCCACCTGGACCCCAAACAGATCGCCGAAGATGTACAATTCCAGAACCTGACCCAGATCTGGCTTGCAGGCGACCACTATAAATGGAGAGCCATGAGGGCCAACGGGGTGGATGAGAGATACTGCACGGGAGATGCAAGCGACAGGGAAAAATTCGTTAAATGGGCAGAGACTGTGCCGGATACCCTTCGCAATCCTCTCTACCACTGGACACACCTGGAGCTTCAGCGTTACTTCGGTATCAATGAATTGCTCAGCCCTGCTACTGCTGAGCGGATCTATAACAAGGCTGGTGAGATGCTGCAGACAGCCCCTTTCAGCGTCAGGTCGATTATCCGGAAGATGAACGTAGAGGCCCTGTGCACCACGGATGATCCTGTGGATTCCCTGGAGCATCACAGGAAAATCAGGGAAGATGGGTTTGAAACACTGGTTCTGCCTGCATGGCGCCCTGACAAGGCCATGGCTGTGGAGAATCAGGAGGCATACAACGAATATCTGGATAGGCTGGAAAAAGCTTCCGGGACATCCATTTCAAATTACATGGATCTTTTAACTGCCCTTTCTGCAAGGCATGACTTTTTCCATGAGAACGGATGCAGGGTCTCGGACCATGGACTTGAAACCTTTTATGCCGAACAGTTCGAGCACCCTGAAATCGAGCGGATCTTCATGAAAATTCGATCCGGGAGGGTACTCAACCCCGGGGAAGTCCTGAAATTCAAGTCGGCTTTGCTGATTGAGCTTGCGGTAATGGACCATGAAAGTGGCTGGGTTCAGCAATTCCATGTGGGAGCCATCCGGGGCAACAACAGCCGCCGCCTGCACGAGCTGGGACCTGATACCGGGTTTGATTCCATTGGAGATTATAAAATTGCCGAAGCCATGTCCGGTTTCCTGGACAACCTGGATGCCCGGGAACAGCTGGCCAAAACCATCGTATACAACCTGAATCCGGGGGACAATGAGTTGCTGATGACCATGGCCTATAATTTTAGCGATGGAAAAATCCCTGGCAAAATGCAGTTTGGATCGGGGTGGTGGTTCCTGGACCAGAAATTCGGAATAATAAACCAGATCAATACACTCTCCTCCCTGGGCCTGTTGAGCAGGTTTGTGGGTATGCTCACCGATTCCCGCAGCTTTCTTTCCTATCCGAGGCATGAGTATTTCCGCCGGATCCTTTGTAACCTGGTGGGCATGGATGTGGAAAACGGAGAGATCCCTGATGATCCGGGGCTTCTAAAGCCATTGATTCAGAACATCTGCTATTATAACGCGAAAAAATATTTCGACCTGGGAAACTGAAAAAATACCTTTCAAACATTGGTGGCCCTCTGCAGTTTTTTATTTGTATTTTTGGCAGAAGAATTTTTGTTCATGCGCCGATCTGTCCTCATCTCAATGGTTCTGTTCGGGATCACTTTGCCCCTGTTTTCACAGGGAATCAGAGGTGAGATCCGTGATGTCGACGGCGAGCCGGTCCCCTATGCAGCCATCTTTATCAAAGAACTCACCAGGGGGACCACCTGCAATGCCATGGGAATTTTTTCACTGCCCCTGCCGCAGGGTGAATACACCATCTTCTTCCGAAGCCTGGGATATACAGAGGTATCAAAGAACATCACCGTGGGACAAGGCTATACCGATCTGGTGATCCAGTTACCCCCCCAGACCTATATGATTCCCGAAGTCAGGATCAGTGCCTCAGGTGAAGATCCTGCCTACTGGATCATGCGCAAAGCGATCGGACTGGCCAACTACCACCTCAATGAGGTATCCAGTTACAATGCAGAGATCTATATCAAAGGTACGGCCATCCTCACCCGTCTCCCCAAGGCCATAGCCAAACGAATTGAGGTCAACGACCTGCAAGTCAAGGAGGATGAAACCTATATGCTCGAATCTCTGAATGAAGTGAAATTTAGCGCCCCTGATCACTATGACATGCGGATTATCGCTTCGCAGAACACTTTGCCGGGTTATGCAGACAATGTAAATCCGATGGACTACATCAACGCAAGCCTGTACCAGCAACAGATCGAAAATGTGGTCTCCCCCCTGGCCCGGAATGCATTCACCTATTACAGGTTCAGCTTTGAAGGGACCTTTATGGAAGGAACCCATATTGTCAACAAGATCAGGGTAACACCCAAAAGGAAGAGCCAGCAACTGGTGGAAGGGACGCTCTACATTGTTGAGGACCTCTGGTGCCTTCATTCATCTGACCTCTCTCTGAATACCATTGCAGGGACCATCTTCCTTCAGCAGCTGTATGCCAATGTGATCATGGATGCCTGGCTCCCGGTGAGTCATAAAATTCAGGCGAACATTGAGATTGTAGGGGTCAAGGGTCAGGCTACCTATGTATCCTCACTGAAATATGCCGATGTGGTCCTGAATCCTAACCTTCCTGAAACCTATTTTACTGCAAGCCCACAGGTAGAGAAGAACCCCATCCTTGTTGAGGAAGAAGCTGTTTCCAGGGAGCAGGAAAAAATCAATGAACTGCTTCAGAAGGAGGAGCTTTCCAACAGGGACGCAGCAAAATTATCAAAACTGATAGAAAAAGAGACCGACAAATCCGGGGATGGGAAAAACAAAGAAGATTTGAACCAGACCGGTACCAACTTTACCGTGGCCGAGGATGCCGTGAAGAACGACCCGCTGTACTGGAGTGAAGTCAGGCCCATCCCGCTGACCCCCCAGGAACATGTCACCCTGCAAGTCCGCGACAGCATCAGGCGAATCCAATTAACATCAGCGGTGGCTGATTCAACAATAAGAGCAAAAAAGAAAAACAAAACCTTCAAAAACCTGGTCAATGGCAAAACCTATTACTTTTCCAAAGGCCGGTTCAGATTGACACACACCGGACTGGTTGACCTGGAAAGATTCGGGTACAACACTGTGGATGGAATCTTTTATGGCCAGGGAGTAAGTGCTGAATGGAGGCCGGACAGCCTTCATGTAGTGAGGTCACGTATCTCGGCCGGGTATGCCTTCCACAGGACCGCGCCACTGATCTCCTGGAGATCGGACCTGCTATATGCACCTATGGCCAGGGGAAAAGTAGCTCTCTTCCTGAACTATAGCTCTTCCGACTTTAATGGTCAGTCCGGGATCCCTGCGCCCACCAACCTGGTATACACCGTGTTCCTGAGACAAAACCATCTGAAGATGTACGAAAAGATCGATGCTACCCTCTATAACCGCATCGATCCGGTCAACGGGCTGGTGCTTACCACCTATGCCACATACGGCAGGCAGAACCGGCTCGAAAATACCAGTATGTTTTCAGTTTTTTACAGGAATGACCCGGAGGAGAGGTTTACTCCCAACGCTCCGGCCGGGCGCAGTGTGGAAGCCAGGGAGTTGCAGGATCACCAGAGGTTTATGGCTCATCTGGAACTGGAATATACTCCGGAACGCTATTATGAGGTCCGGAACTTTCGTAAGGATTACCGGGACTCGGAATGGCCAACGTTCACTTTGGCTTACAGGAAGGCTGTACCCATTGGAACCACAGGGTGGTCCGATTTCAGCATGTTGGAAGCGGGAATCAGACACGCTTTTGATGTGGGCCTGCTGTCGCAATTGGAGTGGTCGCTGAACGCCGGGTATTTTCCCGATACAACCACCATTCATTTCTCAGATTTTAAACACTTTAAAACCAGTCCACTCTATGTGGACATGGCAGGCCTTGACCGTGCCCTGATGTTTTCGGATTACTACCAGCCCAGCACCAGTAAATACTGGATGAATCTCCATGCCACCCTGACCTCATCCTACCTGCTGATCAAATTGCTCCCCTGGTTCAGTGAAAGGCTGTGGAAGGAATCCCTCGACCTGGCCTACCTCTATACTCCGGATGAGAAAAATTACCTGCAGCTGGGTTACAGCCTCAATGAGCTTTTTTTCCTGGCGGACCTGGGCGTTTACGTTGGATTCGGCGAGCGCGGTCCTGCAGGATCGGGCGACTGGGGTTACAGGGGGGTGACTGCCCGCCTGAATTTCCGTTTTTAAACCATTGAATCCGGAAGGTTGTTGCATTCAAATTTTTATATTTGAGCCAGATCCCATAATCCATGTCCTGGCTCCATCTGATTTCCTCCCTGCTCCTCTCTGTTTTGCTCAGTTCAAACGGATTTGCCCAGGCTGAAAATGAAATTGATTGGTACGAGGAAATAGATTTGATTAAAACAGAGCTGGTGAAACGGCATCCCGACCTGTTTTTCCATACCGATTCAGCCAGTTTCTACTGTGCCATGGACCGTGTGGTTGACAGGTCCCAGGGGAAATCATTGTTTGAAGTCTCGGTAATGCTTCAGCAGATTGTGGCCGGATTGGGAGACGCACATACCCTTGTGAACTATCACTACCTCATCGACAACCAGGAGATCCTTCCCCTGGAGTGTTACTGGTTCGAAGATGGACTTTACATTATCAGGGCCAGGGAAGCGTACGGGGCTTTGCTGGGTAAAAAAATTGCCGGAATCGACCAGTATCCCCTTGCGCAGGTTGTTGACTCTTTGACCACCCTGATTTCAGGCCATACACCTTCCATGGTGAAAAACGCCATTCCCCGGATGATTACGTGGACCCAGCTGTTGACCTATTTTGGGTTTTCAAAACCAGGTCTTGTCACACTCCTTTTGGAGGAACCGGTTGGTGAAAAGCAGTCGTTCACCATTGAATTGCCATCAAGGGAAAGCAGCATGAAACCGGTGAACCGGGACAAACTCCCCTTTGCCTGGGAGGAACGGAAGGAATTTTTCAGGGACAGCTATATGCCCGATAAGGAGGTCTGTTATATCCAGTACAACAAATGCTGGAGCAGGGAGGCCGAGGAGGAGTATGGATCGGGAGCCAGTGCACTCTTTATGCCCTCATTCAGGGAATTTGAAAAAAAGGTATTGAATACCATCCGGACAGAAAAGGTGAATAAACTGGTCCTGGATATGCGGTTTAACGGTGGAGGAAACTCCTTTCAGGGTACCCGCTTCATCAAGAAGCTGGCCCGGACGAATATCGGTGACCATGCCGGGGTATTCCTGATCGTGGGCCGGGGCACTTTCTCCTCGGCGTTGATCAATGCGGTGGATTTCATGAAGACTTTCCACGTGGTGGTTGTGGGGGAAGATTCCGGAGGAAAGCCCAACCATTACGGTGAAATAGAGCGGTTTGTCCTTCCCCGGACCAACCTGGTGATCAGTTGCTCCACCAAGTTCTTCACACTGATTGCAGAAGACCCACCGGCCTTACATCCGGACATTTCTGCGCCCATGTCATTCACGGATTTCATGAACGGCCTTGACCCGGCCCTGGAAGCCGTACTTCATTATCCAGGGGATTGAGGGATTGCGGGCTACTGCTCCCGGATCAAACCACGCATGATCAGGTACTGGGCTGTCATGTAGGTGATCATAATCCAGAATCCGGCCAGGTGGAATTCCGAATAAAACTTATCGACGGCGATCATGCTGTCGGAAATGACAAACAGCACGGAACCGGCAAAAACCGGAAGGAAACTGGCATGGCTGACCCTCCCTTTGCGGTTCAGGGCCATCATGGACATTCCGATAAGTGACAAGGCATAGACCAGGATCACAGGCTTCATGAATCCCTCCATGCCCGGGAAGAGCAGGTAAAGGATCCCCGCCAGGTAAGCAGCAAAAATGAATCCTAACATCAGATTATTCCGGAGGTATCCCCTTCCCCCCTTTTCGCTGTACCGGGTAAAAATATAGATATAGGTCAGCTGAGCACAGAAGAACCCGCCCACACCAGCGAAAAAAAACAGTTCATTTGTTCCTGAAAACATCAGGAAATTGTCACCCACCCAGGAAAAGAAGAAAGCAATCAGAACCGGCACGGTAAAAGCCTTCTTCTTTTTGAATATGAGAAAATAGACCGCCATCCAGATCATGATCAGCGGTTTTACGGCATATTCCAGGTTGATGTTATCAGTGAATCTGCCCGAAAGCTCAATGACGGCAATGAACACCAGCAGTATGTGGAGTAAGAGGGAAGTGCGGTTTTTCATTTTTTGGTAGTTTAGTGTTGTAAATATAGGAAAAGGATCTTTTTAAATGATTTGGTACATTTACACCTATGGATCAAAATAAAAAGCATAACCGTTATGGATACCTGGAAGGGTCCATCAGTATTTTCGCGAACCTGATCCTTTTTGGCCTTAAATACTGGGCCGGCATTGTTTCGGGGTCTCTGGCACTGGTGGCCGATGCCTGGCATACCCTTTCCGATTCTGCCTCATCTGTGGTTGTGATTGGAAGCGTGAAACTGTCCTCACGAAAAGCCGATGACCGGCATCCTTTCGGGCATGGCCGCTATCAGCAGATTTCCTCTGTCTTCATTGCGTTCATGCTGGGGATAGTAGCTTATGAATTCTTTACCAGTTCCATCGAGAAATTCAGGGCCCATGAATCCACACAGTTCGGCACACTGGCCATCGTGGTAACCATCATTTCAGTGGTGACCAAGGAGGGGCTGGCACAATATGCTTACTGGACCTACCGGAAGACGGGATTTGAAACGCTGCGCGCAGACGGATGGCACCACCGCAGTGATGCACTATCCTCCCTGGTGGTTCTGCTGGGAATCCTTCTGGGTAGCCGGTTCTGGTGGATAGACAGCGTACTTGGGTTCGTCATCAGCCTGATGCTGTTTTATGCAGTTTTTGAGATCATCAGCCACTCGGTGAATAAGCTTCTGGGGGAGAAACCCGATGAACAACTGATCGGCGAAGTTCAAACATTAATCAAAAGGGTTTCAGACCGGGAAATCTCGCCACACCACTTTCACCTCCATACCTATGGGGACCACAGGGAACTGACTTTTCACATCATGCTTGACAGCAGTCTGGATATTGCCACCGGTCATGATATCGCCACACGCATTGAAGTGGCTATCAGGGACGAGATGGGTATTGAAGCCACCATCCATGTGGAGCCCGCTCCTGCCTGATGGGCACACTTTCCATGAATTTCACTTTTTTTCACAGATTGCGCAATCGATTGTACCATCTTTTGTAACTTTGCCTTCCAGAGATGAGCAAGCAGCACGTTACCATTCACGATATCGCCAGGGAACTGAACATTTCAGCTTCCACAGTTTCAAGGGCACTGCATGACCATCCGCGGATCAGTGAAGCCACAAGGGCCGCAGTCCGCGAAGTGGCCAGGAGGTCCAACTACCAGCCCAATGTGGTGGCTTCGTCTCTGAGGCAGGGCCGGAGCAAAACAGTGGGAGTGATCGTCCCCCGGATCAACCGAAACTTCTTTGCCAATGTGATCGGGGGAATGGAAGAAGTTCTTGCCGGTTCAGGATACCAACTGATGATCTGCCAGACCCATGAAAAGCTGGAGGATGAAAAAAGTGCTCTGAAAACACTGATCAATGCCCGGGTGGATGCCATCATCCTGTCGGTTTCCATGGAGACCTCCAATGCTGACCACATCCAAACGCTTATGGAGAAGGGAATAAAAATCTTCTTCTTTGACCGGATTCTGGAAAGCCTCGATGTGGGTTCGGTGGTGGTGGATGACAGGCTGGGCGCTTACATGAATGTCAAACATCTCATTGATCAGGGATATACGAAAATCATCCATGTTGCCGGGGCCGGCCACATCAACATCTACCGGGCCAGGAAGATGGGCTATATGGAAGCGATGAATGAATCGGGGATTGATGTAAACCCGGAGTGGGTCATTGAAAAACCCCTCATCCTGGAAGGCGGGGAATCTGCATTTCAGGAGGCCATGAACCGGAAAGGCAAACCTGATGCGTTTTTCTGCGCGGGAGACTACGCAGCCCTGGGTGTGATGCAGGCAGCATTCAGGTATGGCATGGAGGTACCTGGCGATCTTGGGGTGACCGGTTTTGCCAACGAACCGTTTACAGCCTATCTCCAGCCTTCACTGACCACGGTTGACCAGCGGGGCGGGGAGATGGGAAAGCTCCTGGCCGAAATGTATATGCAGAGTGACATCAAGGATGTCACTCCATCCGATTGCATGAAAATAGTGCTGAAACCCGAGCTGATTGTGCGGGACAGTTCTCAAGGAAAAAGAACAAACACAGACCAATAAAAAAGAAACTATGGCTATTCATTATGAAGTACGCTTTTCCAACCATCCGGAAGATGCAAAACAGTATGGAACAGAGCGGTTGCGCTCCGAGTTCCTGGTGGAAAAACTGATGGTGCCGGGAGAGATCAACATGGTCTACTCCATGAATGACAGGTATATTGTGGGTGGAGCCGTTCCCGTCAATACACTGGAACTCACCACCATTGATCCGTTGAAATCGGAGTATTTCTGTGATCGCAGGGAATTGGGAATCATCAATGTGGGAGGCCGCGCCACCGTGAAGGTGGATGGTGCGGAGTACAATCTGGATTACAAGGATGCCCTTTATGTGGGCGCAGGATCGAAAAAGATCACGATGATCAGTGTCAATGAGAAACAACCGGCACACCTCTATTTTAATTCCGCACCAGCCCATCAGGCTTTTCCCTGCAAAAGGGTTACACTGGCTGATGCTGATGTGGTAGAAATGGGTACCCTGGAACAATCGAACGCAAGAAAAATCAACAAACTGCTTGTGAATTCAGTGGTGGAGACCTGCCAGCTCCAAATGGGAATGACCGAACTCAAGCCTGGTAGTGTATGGAATACCATGCCACCCCACCTGCACGACAGGCGCATGGAGGCCTATTTTTACTTCCAGGTACCGGAAGGTCAGGCCATCTGCCATTTCATGGGGGATCCAGGGGAAACACGGCATATCTGGATGCAGAACGAACAGGCTGTGATCTCCCCGCCCTGGTCCATCCATTCAGCAGCAGGAACCTGCAATTACATATTCATATGGGGGATGGCCGGCGAGAATCTGGACTATGGGGATATGGATATTTTCCAGCCCGACGAGCTCCGCTAATCCACAGAATTTTAACCTTTTAGATTTTACCTTTTATCTTTTAGATTATGTCAATACAACTTTTTGATCTGACAGGCAAAACAGCACTGGTCACAGGCGGTACTCACGGATTAGGTATGGCCATAGCCACAGGATTGGCCGAAGCAGGAGCCACCATTGTCATCAATGATGTGTTTCATGATAAACTGGAGAAAGCCAAAAAAGAGTATGCAAAAAAAGGCATTCATATTCATACCTATGACCTGAATGTTACCGACGAAGCGGCTGTTGAGCAGACCATACCCATCATCGAACAAGAGGTGGGCCCCATCGATATCCTGGTGAACAATGCAGGGATTATTAAAAGGATTCCCATCCTCGAAATGAAAGCTGAAGATTTCAGACAGGTACTTGACGTGGACCTGACCGGTCCCTTTATCATGTCAAAGGTGGTCGCCAAAGGCATGATGGCAAGGGGTGGAGGAAAGATTATCAACATGTGCTCCATGATGAGTGAACTGGGAAGAAATACGGTTTCGGCTTATGCGTCAGCCAAGGGCGGTCTTAAAATGCTCACACGAAGCATGGCTACAGAATGGGCCAGATTCAACATCCAGGCCAACGGCATCGGGCCCGGCTATTTTGCCACGGAGCAGACAGCACCCATCAGGGTGGACGGACATCCCTTCAATGAGTTCATTATCAGCCGTACACCTGCAGGCCGGTGGGGCAATCCCGAAGACCTGGCCGGCGCCGCCATTTTCCTTTCTTCAAAAGCATCTGATTTTATGAACGGACAGGTGGTCTATGTGGACGGGGGAATCCTGGCAACCATCGGGAAACCATCCAACGAAGAATAAGCAAACTTTTCGGACCATGAAGCATCATCATCTCCTGTTCTTACTGGGAATTACCCTGGTTGCATCCTGCAGTTCCAAAAATGAAGTTTTACTCAGCGTTCACAATCCGCTTGATCAACCCAGAAAGGATGCTGTCATCCTGATCTCCCGCGGAGAGATCTCAAACTGGATGG
Source organism: uncultured Bacteroides sp. (assembly GCA_964453785.1). Lineage (GTDB taxonomy): Bacteria > Bacteroidota > Bacteroidia > Bacteroidales. Next base: position 55,034 of record CAYVRK010000011.1, on the reverse strand, counting down.
AGGTCCCGGAAGGGACCCTGCCGATTCTGCTGGATGAAAACAGGAACCCCGTTCCATGCCAGGCGGATGATGTAAATGGCGATGGTACATGGGATGAACTGTTTGCACTGATGGACCTTCCCCGGGGCGGACAGCAAAAGGTGATTCTTACCATGTTGCCATGCGGTGAATATCCCGAATTTGAACCCAGGACCAACCTGAGGCTGGGTGATGCCAGCAAACCGGGTTACCCGGAGCTTCAAAAAGCCTCTCGTCTTGAAAGTATAAATTTCCACAACTACTCCGGGCAAACCGGGGCTGTTTACCAGATGGAGGGCCCGGCATGGGAAAACGACAAAATCGGATTCAGGAATTACCTGGACCAGCGGAATAGCATGGATATTTTCGGGAAAATTACCGGCAAAATGGTTCTGGACAGTGTGGGTGTGGCCGGAGCGCCCAGTTACCATGAACCCAATGCATGGGGGATGGATATCCTCATGGTAGGAACAAGCCTGGGGGCCGGCGGTATCGCTTACCTGTTCAATGATTCCATCTACAGGGTAGGCGATAGCGGCTCCGGTACTTACCAGGTCCTTTTCGAAGGTTCACAGAGAAGCAGGTTTAAACTGACATACAACAACTGGAACGTAGAAGGTACACCGGTGGATGTGGTTCAGCAAATAGAGATTGCAGGAGGGCGGCACTACTACCAGAGCACTGTGACTTACAGCGGATCGGATCTCTCCATGGAGTTGGTTACAGGCATTGTGAACATGAAAAGCAGGGAGCTGCACGTGTTGGATCCGGATCCCAATCATGTGGCGCTCCTTACCCACGACACCCAGGCTGAGGATGGTTCCATCCTGACCATGGCCCTTTTGTTACCCCTTAGCTCCCTGTTGCAATACGGTGAATCAAAAAAAACAGGAGAAGGAATCACAGAGACAAGCTATGCCATCCTCGATACAAATCCGGGCAATCCTGTAGTCTTCCGGTTCTATGCCTTCTGGGAAAAAGAAGACCCGGCGTGGGCATCCATAGAGAATGTCAATGCCTATTTAAAATCTGAAGCGGAAAGATGGACACAGTCCGTTGTCTTCGATATACAGAATTAAAGGATGGCCTATCGCATGTTTATTTCCTGTGAATGATATTTCAATAGCTTTTAAGTGGTTTTCATTGCAGTTTATTTATTTAGACCAATTAATTTTAGACAGGATTAGCAAGCCACCACCAGATTTTAACATTTTTAGCACCTTATGGAGCACTCTTTTTTTATCTTCATAAAATATATTTACATTTAACTGCGCAATCGATTGTACAGCCCTATGAAAAGACTGGATGTTGCTTTACAAATGAGAGAGATTGGGGCCATTCCCCTTTACTACAACCGGGATGTGGAAATCTGTAAAAAGGTGATATCGGCCTGCTACAAAGGTGGAATGAAGATCTTCGAATTCACCAACAGGGGTGAATTCGCACATGAAATATTCGCTGAACTGTCCAAATGGGCCAGAACGGCACTGCCTGATCTGGTTCTGGGTGTAGGCACGGTTGTGGAACCGGGGACCTGTTCTCTCTATATACAGATGGGTGCAAAATTCATTGTTTCCCCACTGCTGAATGAAGAGATGGCCCGCATTTGTAACAGGCGAAAAGTCCTCTGGATCCCGGGATGCGCAACCGCTTCAGAGATCAGCAAAGCAGAAGAGCTGGGTGCCGAGGTGGTCAAACTGTTCCCCGGTCCCACGGTGGGCGGTGCAGAATTCATCAAGGCATACCTGGGTCCTTGCCCCTGGTCCAACATCATGCCCTCGGGCGGAGTCTCCCCCACCGAGGAGAATCTGACCGGATGGTTCAATGCAGGAGTGTTCTGCGTGGGCATGGGATCACAATTAATTACAAAAGAGATTATTAATAAGGAACTGTACAATGATCTTTCTGAAATTGCAGCAAAATCATTGGACATCATCAAAAAGCTAAAGAAGTAGTCTTTCCTTAAAACTTTACACATGGTAGAAGTTGTTAAAAAACTAAACGAGAAGGTAGGCAACTACAGATGGACCATCTGTGCACTGATCTTTTTTGCCACTACAATCAATTATCTGGACCGGCAGGTCATAGGAATTCTAAAGCCCGTACTGAAAGATGACCTGGGAATCGGAGAGCTCGAATACAGTTACATCGTCATGGCTTTCCAGTTTGCCTATGCTATCGGTATGCTACTGGCCGGAAGGATCATTGATAAGGTGGGTACAAAAATAGGTTATGCACTTTCTCTTGTGCTCTGGAGTATTGCCGCCGTTGCACATGCATTTGCAAAGGGCCCCCTTGGATTTGGTATCGCCCGTGCAGGACTCGGTATAAGTGAAGCCGGAAACTTTCCGGCTGCGGTCAAAGCAACTGCCGAATGGTTTCCAAAAAAGGAAAGGGCACTGGCCCTGGGTATCTTTAATTCAGGGACCAATGTGGGTGCCATTATCGCGCCGCTTGTGGTTCCCTGGCTGGTCAGGGTATACGGTTGGCAGATGGCCTTTATTGCTACCGGTGTGGTGGGATTCACCTGGCTGATTTTCTGGTTTATTTTTTATGAAGTCCCCAATAAACAGAAGAGATTAAGTAAACCAGAACTGGAATATATTTTAAGTGACAATGAAGAGGAGAATATTGAAAAAGTGCCCTGGATCAAACTGTTCAAATATCGCCAAACCTGGGCATTTGTAGTTGGGAAATTGCTTACAGATCCCATCTGGTGGTTCTATCTTTTCTGGATTCCCGGCTGGTTAGCAGATGTACGAGGGCTTGATATCAAAGGTGGAGGATTTGGATTACCACTTGTCATCATATATTCTGCAACCACAGTGGGTAGTATTTTCGGCGGATGGCTGTCAAGCTACATGATTAAAAGAGGATTAGCAGTGTATAAAGCCCGACGGTATGCTATGTTGCTATTTGCTATTTTGGTGGTTCCCATCATGTTTGCACAAACTGCCGGTATCGGTCTTTGGTCTGCCATTGCACTTATAAGTATCGCAGCAGCTTCGCATCAGGCATGGTCAGCAAATATATTCACTACTGTATCTGATATGTTCCCGAAAAGAGCCGTGGCTTCTGTAACCGGGATCGGTGGAATGGCAGGAGCTGTAGGAGGCATGCTGATCGCTAGTTTTGCCGGGATAATTCTTAATACCTGGGAAAAGAAAGGAAATATTGATGGCGGCTATGCGACTCTGTTTATAGTAGCCGGATCAGCCTATTTAATTGCATGGATCCTCATGTACGTGATAGGTGGAAAGATGAAGACGGTCAACCTTGATGAGTAAGTAAAAGATGCACGAACGCCCAGTATTGCTTGCTTTGCTTGCCTTGTCGCTGGCCCTGGCCCTGGCTGGCCTGGTGGTGATAAGTATCCTCTTTCTCAGGCAGCGCCGCAAGCTGAAAAGCATCAATCAAGAAGACCTTCCGTTCAACCTTGGAAAATTGGACCTGCTCTACACCCTGGTGGACAGTATGCCCGACTGGATCTATATCAAGGACCGGGAGAGCCGTTTCATTCTGGCCAACAAACACATGGCCTCTTATCATGGAATTGCCGGTCCAGAAGAGATGACAGGCAAGACAGATTTTGATTACTACCCCAGAGAGATTGCCGAGGGATTCCATAACGACGAGCAAATGATCATGGATTCCGGCAAATCCATCATTAACCAGGAGGAGATAGTCCGGGATTCAAAAGGGAACGAATTGATCCTGTCCACAACCAAGATCCCTGTGAAGAACAAGTCCGGGGAAACCGTTGGTATTGTGGGAATTGGCAGGGATATAACCAGGCAAAAGAAAGACCAGATACGGCTGCGGGAGCTCTCCATGGTTGCAAGCGCAACCGAAAACGTAGTGGTCACCATGGATGCCGATGGTAACTTTGAATGGGTAAACCGGGGATTTGAAGAGAGGTATGGCACCACCCTGGATGAATATGTGAAGAAAAAAGGCCGGAACCTGAGAGATAACTCCTCCCATGAACTCATTGATGAAATCCTGGAGGAGGTAATCCGTACCGGCAAACCCTATACCTATACATCCCGTACCCAGGACCTTGATTCGAAAGATGCATGGTACCAGACAAACATCACACCCATCCTGGATGAAAAGGGCGTGGTGACCTCCATGTTCCTGATTGATTCGGATATTACAGCCCTGAAGAAGGCTGATCTCCAGATCAAACAACAGAAATATGAACTGGAATCCCAGCGGGACCTGCTCAAAAATCTGAATGCGAGCAAAGACCGTCTTTTTTCCATCATTGCGCATGACCTGAAGAATCCTTTCCAGGCAATCATCGGATTTGCAGAATTGCTGAAGGACCAGTACAATACCCTGGACCAGCCCCAGGTGAATGAGTATCTTGCATGTATTTATAACTCATCTACTTCCGCGTACGACCTGCTCTATAACCTGCTGGAATGGGCGCGTGCCCAGACCAGGTCCATCAGGATCCGGCCGCAGCAATTGGTTGTCAGAAAAGAGGTGGGAGAGATTCTTGATCTGCTTTGCGCCCAGTCCAAGAACAAGGAGATTGCTTTGATCAACGATGTGGAGCCGGATTTTCATCTTCTGGCAGACGTAAATATGCTTCATACCATCCTGAGGAACCTGGTAGCCAATGCCATCAAGTACACATTTGAAGGGGGAAAGATTACAGTATCAGCCACCCGGAATGAAAAGCATGTGGAGATCCATGTAAGCGATACGGGACTTGGTATGGCAGAAGATAAAATCAAAACACTCTTTTCCATTGATAAGGCAGAAAGTACCCCGGGGACATCAGGTGAAACCGGGACCGGGCTTGGATTGCTGGTGTGCTACGAATTTCTGGCGATGAACAATGGTTTTATGAAGGTACAGAGCGAACCTGAGAAGGGATCCACATTTACCATTTCACTGCCCGCCGAAAAAGAGTAAGCGTATTTTTTACGTTAACTTTGCTTTCAATTATTTTGTTTTATACATTAGCTCCATGAATTCTGCGGCAAGATCCATCAATCCACATATTTCGGTGGACTGTGTGATTTTTGGTTTCAGCACCAACCAGCTGAAAGTACTGCTTATCGAAAGAGAGTATACCGATGAAAACGGAATACACTCAACGGACCACAAGCTTCCGGGGGATTTTATTGCCCCGCAGGAGGACCTGGACCTGGCAGCCTGCCGGACGCTCAGGGAACTTACCGGACTGCAGAACATCTATCTGCAGCAGTTTTCAGTATTCGGACATCCTGAGCGGATTTCAAGAAAAATCGATATGGCCTGGCTTGCGGAAACCACAGGGATGGAGATCCAAAGGGTGGTTACAACGGCCTATTTTGCGCTGATCAACATTTCTGAAAGCGACAGCGATTTTGCCATCAAGAACAATGCATCGTGGATCGATGTGACCCAAATCCCCGAGCTGGCCTTCGATCACAGGGAGATCATTGAAAAAGGATTGTCACATCTGCAATATGCACTGCGCTACGAACCCATCGGGTTTGAATTGTTGCCCGAAAAATTCACCATCAGGGAACTGCAACGGCTTTATGAGGTTATACTGGACTGTCAACTGGACAACCGGAATTTCCGGAAGAAAATCCTGAAGGCCTCCCACCTGATCCATCTGGATGAAAAGCAGGCTGGCGTAGCCCATAAACCCGCATCTTATTACCGTTTTGATAAGGCCGCATACGAGCATAATAAAAAAGACTACTTCGGTTTTAACTTTTAACTTTTAACTTTCAACTATGTACTTGCTGGGATATGACGTCGGAAGCTCATCTGTAAAAGCCAGTCTGATCAATGCCGATACCGGCAAGACTGTTGCCTCAGCCTTCCATCCAAAGAAAGAGATGAAAATCAATGCACCTGTTGCAGGTTGGGCCGAACAGGATCCCGAGCAGTGGTGGGCAAACCTGAGACTGGCTACCAATGATGTGGTGCAGAGTGCGGAAATTGATCCTTCTGCCATTGTTGCCATCGGTATTGCCTATCAAATGCATGGACTGGTGCTTGTGGACAAGGACCACCGCTTGCTCCGCTCTTCCATCATCTGGTGCGACTCCAGGGCTGTTTCACACGGAGAACATGCCATGAATAACCTGGGAAATGAACAATGTCTTTCCCACCTGCTCAACTCGCCTGGCAATTTTACAGCTTCTAAACTGAGCTGGGTGATCATGAATGAGCCTGAAATCTATGAAAAAGCATACAAGTTCATGCTGCCGGGCGACTATATTGCCATGAAGCTTACCGGTGAAATAAACACCACCATTTCCGGACTGTCGGAAGGGATCCTGTGGGATTTCAAGGAGAACTCTATTGCCGATTTCCTGCTGGAGTATTATGGAATTCATAAGCACCTGATCCCGGATATCATCCCTACTTTTGCCGAACAGGGAAGATTGTCCGCCGCTGCAGCCGAAGAACTGGGCCTGGTACCGGGGATCCAGATCGCCTACAGGGCAGGCGATCAGCCCAACAATGCCTTCTCCCTGAACGTCCTTAATCCCGGAGAAATTGCAGCCACGGCAGGAACTTCGGGAGTGGTCTATGGGGTAAGTGACGAGGTCAAATATGATCCCCAAAGCAGGGTAAACACCTTTGCTCATGTGAACCACAGCCCTGAATTGAACAGACTCGGTGTCCTACTCTGCATCAATGGAACCGGGATCCAGTATTCCTGGTTAAAGCAGAACCTGACTCAGCGGGAAAAGAATTACCCTGGTCTGAATGACCTGGCCATGACTGCTCCCATCGGATCGGACGGACTGATCATGCTGCCCTTCGGGAATGGAGCTGAACGAATGCTGGGCAACCTGAATGTGGGCGCCACCATGAAGAACATCAATTTCAACATTCATCATGAGGCCCACCTGGTTCGGGCTGCCCAGGAGGGTGTGGCCTACTCCATGCAGTACGGAATGGAGATCATGCGTGAGATCGGTATCAGCCCGAAAGTCATCAGGGCAGGAATGGCCAACATGTTCCTGAGCCCCATATTCAGGGATACCCTGGCGGAAATATCCGGTGCCACCATCGAGCTTTATGATACGGATGGATCCATCGGTGCTGCCAACGGTGCCGGTATCGGATCGGGCACATTCGGGTCCTTCCATGAAGCCTTTGAAAACCTGAACAAAGTGAAGGTCATCGAGCCGACAGGAAGTCACAGGGGGCAATATCAGGAGTCTTACAGGGAATGGAGAAAGGTATTGGAGTTCTGCCTTGCCAACACTTAGCACCAATGATTGGTGCTAAGTGAGGGCAACCGGAGGAACTGAGGCTTTAGCCGAAGAAAAGGTGAAAGGGAAAAGGAAAAAGAAAATATATAACTAAAATTAAGAAAATGGAATATTTATTAGGAAACAAAGAGTACTTCCCGGGCATCGGGAGAATTAAATTTGAGGGCAGGGATTCGGACAATCCACTGGCTTTTAAATTCTATGACGAGAACAAGGTTGTTGCCGGAAAAAGCATGAAAGAACACATGCGTTTTGCCATTGCTTACTGGCATACCTTCTGCGGAACCGGTGAAGACCCATTCGGCCCCGGTACCCAGCTATTCCCCTGGGCCAACGGTTCCAATGCTGCGGAAAGAATGCAGAACAAAATGGATGCAGCATTCGAATTTATTACTAAAATCGGAGCGCCTTTTTACTGTTTTCATGATATCGATGCTGCAGTTGAAGGCAACTCCGTTGCTGAATATGAAGCCAACATGCAGTCCATGGTGGAATACGCGAAGAAAAAGCAGGCAGACTCAGGGGTAAAGCTTCTCTGGGGAACTGCCAATGTATTTTCCAATCCCCGCTATATGAACGGTGCTGCCAGCAATCCCGATTTCAACGTGCTTCCCTGGGTGGCCACCCAGGTGAAAAATGCACTGGATGCCACCATTGCACTGGGAGGCCAGAATTATGTATTCTGGGGAGGCAGGGAAGGATACATGTCACTGCTGAATACAGACATGAAGCGAGAGCAGGAACACATTGCCCGTTTCTTTACCATGGCCAGGGACTATGCCCGCAGCAAAGGATTTACCGGACCTTTCCTCATTGAGCCCAAGCCCATGGAACCCACCAAGCACCAGTACGATTTTGACACGGCTACTGTCATTGGATTCCTGAAAAAATACGGCCTGGCAGATGACTTTAAAATGAACATCGAAGTGAACCATGCCACCCTGGCCGGCCATACCTTCCAGCATGAGCTCCAGGTAGCAGTGGACAACGGAATGTTCTGCTCCATCGATGCCAACCGCGGTGATTACCAGAACGGTTGGGATACCGACCAGTTCCCCATCAACCTGTATGAGTTGATCGAATCCATGTTCCCGATTATCGAGGCAGGAGGATTCACCAGCGGCGGAATCAATTTCGATGCCAAAACCCGCAGGAACTCAACTGACATGGAAGACATCTTCATTGCACACATCGCAGGGATGGATGCCTTCGCGCGGGCTTTTGAAATCACCCTCGACCTGTTGAAAAACTCCGCTTATAAGAAGATGAAGGCCGACCGTTATGCTTCATTCAACTCGGGCCAGGGCGCCAGTTTCGAAAAGGGCAAACTCAATCTGGAACAGCTTGCTGCGCTTGCCAAAGCAAACGGAGAACCCAAACAGATCTCCGGAAAACAGGAATTGTACGAAGCAATTATTAACCAGTACATAAAATAGGAACCCATGTCCCAATCTACAAAAACCCGTTCCATCACTCCGGTAATTTTCGCATTAACGCTGGTTGCCGCTCTGGGTGGTCTTCTTTTTGGATATGATACTGCTGTCATCAATGGTGCAACCAATGCCCTCCGGCAGTTCTTTATTACACCCCTGGAGAGTGATGCCGTGCTGGCGACAGCCACCATCATCCAGTTCAAAGGGATCGTAACCCTGTGCCTGGTCATCGTGGTTGCACTGATCACCAGTTTTATTATCAAACTGTTTGGAAAGAAAAAAGGTCTGCTCATCAGCGGAGTTTTGTGGATTGTGGGCATTGTGGTACTTTATGTATTCTTCTTAAGGGGCGAAAACGTACTCACCGAGGGACTGGGTAACTCCATCAAAGGATTTACCATCTCCAGTGCCCTGGTGGGTTGCATCATAGGCGGTTCCCTTGGCGGATACATCAGTCAGAGCATTGGCAGGAAACGGGGATTGATCCTGGCAGCCTTGCTCTTTCTGATCTCCGCACTGGGATCGGCCCTCCCCGAGAAGCTTAATTTCATGGGGCTGGCCACCATCTCTTCCTTCATCTTCTACCGGGTGGTGGGTGGTATCGGCGTGGGTCTGGCTTCCATGCTTTCCCCCATGTACATTGCTGAAATTTCACCGGCTGGCATCCGTGGGAAGCTTGTGTCCTGGAACCAGTTTGCCATCATTTTTGGTATGCTTGTGGTCTATTTTGTGAACTATTTCATTGCCAGGGGTCGGGCTGCCGAATGGATCAATGAGGTGGGCTGGCGCTGGATGTTCGGTTCAGAGACCATCCCTGCCGCCCTGTTCCTGATCCTCCTTTTCCTGGTTCCGGAATCACCACGGTTCCTGGTTTTGAAAAAACAGGAAAACAAAGCACTGGCACTCTTGAAAAGGATCAATCCGGCCAGTGCAGAAAAGGTGTTTGCTGAAGTGAAAGAGTCACTGAAGGAAAAAAGGGCGCCATGGCTCTCTTTCGGAGGACTGGTCATCGTGATCGGGATCATGCTTTCAGTCTTCCAGCAATTTGTGGGCATCAATGCTGTGCTCTATTATGCCGGGGATATTTTCCGGAGTATGGGGGCTGGTAACGATTCATCCCTGCTGCAAACCATCATTGTAGGATCCGTGAACCTGACCTTTACGGTAGTGGCCATATTCACAGTGGACCACTTTGGCCGTAAACCCCTGATGGTATTCGGAGGGATCGCCATGGGAGTGAGCATGCTGGCCCTGGGTCTCTCCTTTTATCTGGATCAAATGGGACTGCTCTCTCTGATTTTCATGCTTACCTATACAGCGGCCTTTGCCATGAGCTGGGGACCGGTGACCTGGGTATTGCTGTCGGAGATCTTCCCCAACAGCATCAAGGGAGCCATGTCCATTGCAGTGGCCGCTCAATGGGTTGCCAACCTGATGGTCTCTTGGACCTTCCCCATGATGAACGAAAGCTCTGTGTTGACGCGTATGTTCAATCATGGCTTCTCCTACTGGATTTATGGAATCATGGGCTTTGTGTCTGCCTGGTTAATCATCAAACTGGTACCTGAAACCAAGGGAAGAACCCTTGAAGATCTTGAAAAAATATGGAAGAAAAAGTAGTACTCAGTACTTAGTACTCAGTGCCTAGATCGTAAAAAAGGTAAAGGAAAAAGATAATAAAAGAAAAAGGATGCATATGAAAACTTTGGTAATTGGTTTGATGGGCATGGCCATGCTGGCCCAGGTTTCGTGTTCTGCAGCAGGAGCGAAAGAGACAGACGAAAACATCCGCTTCTATGTGGGATCTGGCAATGGAAACCAGGAGTATTCCATTTTCCTGTGTGAACTGGACCCCGTGAACCTTGCATTCAGTGTACTGGATTCATTCGCCGGCGCAACCGGGTCATCCTACCTGGCCCTGTCTCCCGACGGGCTTACCCTCTTTGCAACCAGCAATGAAAGTATTCCTGAAGATAAGCGTCACAATTCAGTGACCTCATTCAGGGTCAACCCGGAGGATCATTCCCTGGTGCCTGTGGGAAAACAATCCAGCCAGGGAAGTGGTGTCTGTCATGTGCAGGCCAGTCCCAAAGGAGATTACCTGTTTGCTGCCAATTACAATTCAGGTCATGCTGCTGCTCTGCCGGTTGATGCAGAAGGCAAGCTGTCAGCTGCCACGTCGGTGATTCAGGGTGAGGGATCCGGACCTGTGGCCAGCAGGCAGGAAAGTCCGCATGCCCACCAGGTAATGATGGATCCCGCCGGGAAATTCCTGCTGGTTCCGGATCTGGGTACCGACAAGGTGATGAATTATGCCTTTGACAGTGAGTCCGGCCAGCTGACTCCCAATCCGGATCAACCCTACCTGGAGATGCCTCCTGGTTCGGGGCCCAGGCACCTGGCTTTCCATCCTTCGGGGGATTTCGTTTATGTTTTGAGTGAAATGGGTGCAACGGTGACAGCATGCAGGTTTGATAAGAACTCGGGCGTGTTGACAGCAATCAATTCAGCCAGTATTGTTGGCGATGATTTTACGGGTAACAGGCAATCTGCGGCCGTCAGGGTGCACCCCAACGGAAAATACATTTATGCGTCAAACCGTGATGATGTAAGCAACCTGGCTGTGTTCAAAAAAGAGGGAAACGGGGGGATTACACCCATACAACTTGTTCATGAGATCCCTTACTGGCCCAGGGATTTTAACATCACTCCCGATGGCAAATTCCTTGTGGTGGCAGGCGCCAGGTCTAATGAGATTGAACTTTTTCAGGTGGATGGAACCACCGGAATGCTTTCAAAGACAGGCGCAAAGGCCAGTCTCCCCGGGCCCACCTGCATTCTGTTTATTGAGTGAAAAGCACCGCCTTTATGCTCAATGAACTGAGAATAATATTCTTTTTATTTTCAGTTCAAAACAACTTAAATACTCCGTAAATCCCCACAAGGACGATGGCGATACAGGAGGTGACCAGGGCGGTTTTATAGAACCCGCCCGGCTCAATCACGCTCTCTTTGGACCTGAAACGGAACCAGACACCTGCGATCACCACGATGATCAGCATGACAAAGGTGGCAATCCCGCCTATGGTAACCATCAGAACCGGTAACCTGATCAACAGGAAGGCAATGGTCCACAACACCGGAAACACGATGGCCAGGATCCTGATGGTTCGCATGCGCACCTTCATGTTGCCGAAATCGATCCACTTCAGTACGCCAAAGAGATCAGAAAAAACCCTGGTCCGGATGGCAAGGGCTGCAAAAAGGGTTGAAAACAGGACCACGAACGATCCGATCAGAAAGATATTTTTTGCAGCTGGGCCAACCGAATCAGTATAGATCCTGGAGATGGTCTCGATCATCCGGTACCCTTCAGGGACCTCACCCCGCTGGTACAGAATGGAAGCCCCCAGGAGATAAAAGGCTGCAGTCACCATGGTATAGACGATCATGGAAAGGAAGGCATCCATGTACATGACCCGAATCCATCCTTTTGCCCTTTCCTTCCAAACCTTGGACTCCTCCTGCAGACCGGCAAACCTGGCGTATCCTTTCTCAATACACCAGTAGTTGTAGGAAAGGATCTCATCCCCTCCCACCCCGGTCAGGCCAAAGGCTGCAATGGCAAAACCCACTGTGCCGGCAGGGAGCTTAAAGGACAATCCTGTGGCCATATCGGACCAGGTAACAGCAAATCCGGTCTTCTGTACCATAAACAACGCCAGCAGCGTAAACACTGTGAAGAGGCCCATGAAAACAAGGGATATCTTCTCCACAACCTCATAGAATCCGAACAACATCACGCCAATCACAACTACGGCAGTGAGGATTGTCCATGCGGGAACAGAGAGGCCGGGAATGGCCATGTTCAGGATGATGGCCACACCTCCGATGATTCCCCCCAGCTGCAGGGGTTTAAACAACCAGAGTATAAGCCAGGACCATGCGCTCCAGCTGACCCGCTGTTTTCCGAATCGGGGTCCCGGCAGTTCATTCATCAGGTTCATGGCCGAAACACCCCGCGTAATGGACTGTCGCCCAAATTCAAGCTGCAGCACAATTTTTACCAGGCAGCTGACGATGATCACCCATAGGGTGACAAACCCGGCTTTTGCCCCCAGGGTGGTGGTGGATATCAATTCACCCGAACCTACCACGGAGGCTGAAAGGATAAAACCGGGACCCAGGTACTTCAGTTTCTGTCCGAAGTTGATCGGAGCCGGTTGAACGGACGAAGGGTCCGGAAGGTATGGGTCTTTTTGCATAACACCATTCATCTGGCTAAAAATATCAATTATATTCAAATTCGGTTTTAGAATTAATATATTTACAAACCTTGTACTTTTTAAATTTTCAAAGATGAAACAATTCCTTCATTTCATTGTGATTCTGTCTGTAGCGACAGGATTATCGGCCCAGACCAAATCGGTAAAAATAACGCCCGCTTTGGCAGAGGCAGCTCCCGTGACCGTTGGTATTTCTCCGGAGCGTCTGGCCCGGATCGACCAGATGTGCGAACAGGAGGTGAAAAACGGCAACCTCCCGGGTATCGTCTCTCTGGTGGCGCGAAATGGAAAAATCGTACACTGGAAGGCTTATGGAATGGCAGACAATCAGAAGGGTAAAAAGATGGAGCGCGATGCCATTTTCAGGATTGCATCCCAATCCAAAGCAATTACTTCAACGGCAGTCATGATGCTCTGGGAAGAGGGTAAATTTCAGCTTGACGACCCGATTTCGAAGTACATTCCTGAATTTAAAAACCAGCAGGTACTTAAAACATTCCAATACAGCGATACCTCATGGACGGGTGAACCTGTTCAGTCGGAAATAACCATCCGCCACTTAATCACACACACCTCGGGCATTGGCTATGGGGTCATTGACGGTGACGAACGAATGAAAATGATTTACGCCAAAGCAGGAGTTACCGACCTGTTTACCACCGGGAACATGACCATCGAAGAGAGTGTGAAGAAACTGGCGAAACTGCCTTTGCATCACCAGCCAGGTGAAGCATTCACCTATAGCGAAGGCCTTGATGTGCTTGGTTATTTCATTGAAGTTGTTTCAGGCATGAAATTCGATGAATTTTTAAAATCACACATTTTCGATCCTCTTGGGATGAATGATACCCGTTTTTACCAACCTGCCGAAAAAGCAAACAGGCTGGTTGCCGTTCAGCAAAAAGTGAACGGGAAATGGGAAAAATACCCTGTGACATTTTATGATACCGACTACCCGATTAAAGGAGCAAAAACATTTTTTTCAGGCGGAGCAGGTTTAACCAGCACCGCAAAAGACTATGCCACCTTTCTTCAAATGTATCTGAACGGAGGGGAATACAATGGAGTTCGACTGCTTAGCCGGACAACTGTGAATACCATTTTAAGCAACCAGATTGACAGCATCTGGGGCGACAATTCAGATACAAAATATGGTTTGGCATTTGGCATTCTTACTGAAAACGGACAAAACAAAGGTGGACAAGGCAGCACAGGAACCTTCGACTGGGGCGGCTATTTCAATACGCAGTATTTTGCCGATCCGGTGGAGAACGTCATTGGAATCATCATGAAACAAACCCAGGGGCCCGTGAACGATCAGACCGGCTGGAAATTCAGGCAGCTGGTATTTCAGGCCATTGACGACTGATGTGTGTACATGATTTTGTGACCAACATTTTTAAACTTTATCAGGAACCACAAAACCATCGCGGTAGTTTCGTGTAAGCATCTCATCAGCTTCCGGGTCGTTCACAAAGGACTCAGAATGAGGATTGAAAGTTAATACCCGATCCATCCTGTAGGCTATGTTCCCCAGATGGGCCAATCCCGAAGCGAGGTGAGCCGTTTCAACAGGGGCGTTTAGAATGGAAGCATCATGTTTGCGCACTGCATCGATGAAATTCGCAAAATGCCCGTCTGTTCCGTTGAGGCCCCGGTCCATTTCTGAACCCGATTGGCCGCCATCAGCTCCGGATTTGCCAGGCTCCCTGTTCTGTCCCAGATAGGTCTTGTATTTGTCGTATCCGTCCACAACCAGGATCCCCTTGTCACCATAGAAGATATTTCCGACCGTCGCACCCTGTTCGGTGTTGGTGCACCACGGACGTACCTCGAACTGGATGATCTTGTTCTCCTCGGGGTAGTTGTATACAGAAGTAAGCACTTCGGGAACCTCCTTGCAGTCATCCCAAAGGAATTTGCCCCCCATGGAGGTGATCTTGGTGGGAAGGCCCACATCCAGCCCCCACATGCAAAGGTCGGTTTCGTGAATGCCCTGGTTGCCCACATCACCATTTCCGTAATCCCAGTGCCAGTGCCAGTTGTAGTGTACCAGGTTCCTTGTGAACGGACGTTTGGGTGCAGGACCGGTCCACAGGTCGTAATCCAATCCTTCCGGAACCGGAGAGAACCCTTTGTCTCCGATATCGCCTCTCCAGCGGAATACAAGTCCGCGTGCCATATACACCCTGCCAATGTATCCATCCCTCAACAATCCGATGGCCTCGTTCACAGCCGGGGAACTTCGTAATTGCACCCCGTGCTGCACAATGCGGTCATATTTCCGGGCAGCCTCCACCATCTTCCGGCCTTCCCATATGTTATGTGAGCCCGGTTTTTCCACGTAGGCGTCTTTGCCTGCCTGGCAGGCCCAGATGACTGCCAGGGAATGCCAGTGGTTTGGCGTCGCGATACTGACCACATCAATGTCCTTGTTGTCCATCACCCGGCGAAGATCCTGTTCAAGGGCCACATCCTGTCCATATTTTTCCCTGAATTCCTTCTGGCGTACTTTTAATACATTCAGATCCGGATCACACAAGGTGGTCACCTGAACATTGTCCTGAGCCATCAGGCCCGAAATATGCGCTGTGCCACGGCCATTGAGGCCGAGAACCGCAGCGTTGATGCGGTCATTGGCGCCAAAGGCACGGGCCGGAATAATGGTTGGAGCAACGATAATGGCTGAGCTGGCAGCTGCAGTTTTCCTGATAAAAGATCTTCTTGATTCCATTTCTTATGATGTTTGGTTATGTTCTGTGCCTTTTAGCGCTTCACCCTGGCATTTCCCTGCCAGATGCTCCAGACCTGGTCCTCGTCGGCAGGCTGTGCGTAATCGGTTTCAAGGGTGGCCACAAGGGCTCCGCTTGCCCAGCCGAACTGGATCCATTTTTCCGGTTCCCAGCCACGCAGGATGGCATAGAGCATGCCACTTACAAAGCCGTCACCACCGCCGATGCGGTCATACACATAGATATCGCGGGGTTCGACCACATGCCAGTTTCCACCTTCAAAAATGATCGCTCCCCACATATGCTGGTTGGTACTGATCACCTGGCGCAGCGTGGTGGCATAAACCGATACATCCGGAAAAGCCTCCCTGACCCGGTTGATCATGCCTTTGAAGCCATCGATCTTTGCTGCCAGGTCTTTGCCTCCTGCCTCAGGTCCTTCAATGCCGAGGCAAAGCTGAAAATCCTCTTCATTTCCGATCAGCACATCAGATACCGAGGCAATCTCCTTGAATATCTCATGCAGCTCCTTTTCCCGGCCGACCCAGAAGGAAGCACGGTGGTTCAGGTCAAAGGAGATACGGGTTCCATGCTTCTTGGCTGCCCTGGCAATCTCCAGGCAGAACCGGCTGGTCTCGGGCGAGAGTGCTGCAATCAGACCGGACAGGTGTACAATCTGCGCTCCTTCTTTGCCAAAAATCCGGTCCAGGTCAAAGTCCTTCACATTCAGCGTCCGGCCCACTTCACCAGCCCGGTCATTCAACACCCTGGGACCACGGGATCCATACCCGGCATCGGCAATGTTGATCTGGTGCCTGTATCCCCAGGGATTCCCCTGCTCCAGTTCCGGACCCTCGTAATCCATGTGCCGGCTGGCCAGGTTGTCCTTGATCATCCGCGCAATGGGGCTCCCCTTCACAAAGGTGGTCAAAATCTTCACAGGCAGGCCCAGGTAGGAAGCGGTGCTTCCCACATTGGATTCAGCACTGGAGGCTGTCATTTTAAAAAGGTCACTGCTGTGAACCGGTTGACCATTTACCGGGGTAATCCTGATTCCCATGCTGGTTGGGATCACCATGGCATATGTTGCATCTTTCCTTAACTCCATGTTTAAACTGTTTATTGAAAATCTGAAATATTGTTCGTCTCTGATTTTTGCTGCGCAAAAAATAGGTTCCTCACAATATCCAGATTTTTGATTAAAATACTTTTTATCTGGGCACTGAGTACTATATACTTGGCACTATCTATCCACACGGGAGGAGCCACCGCCTTTCACCTTCTCCACCTCAGCCAGGGTAGCCATGGTGGTATCCCCGGCAGTTGTCATTGCAAGCGCACCATGGGCCGCACCATATTCCACAGCTTCCTGTCCGTCATCGGTGGTCATTAATCCGTAGATCAGGCCTGAAGCAAAACTATCACCTCCTCCAACACGGTCGAATATTTCGAGGTCCGGTCTGGGTTTGGCTTCATGAAACCGGCCCTTATAATAGCAGATTCCTCCCCATGAATTCACAGTAGCACTTTTCACCGTCCGGAGTGTGGTGGCAACCACTTTGAAATTCGGATAGGCTTTTACTACATTCAGGATCATATTTTTAAAACTATCTGTCTCCAGGTTGGACAGATTATCATCTACCCCTTCGACCTTGAACCCCAGACTGGCCGTAAAATCCTCTTCATTGCCAATCATTACATCCACATACTGAGCAAGTCTCCTGTTCACTTCCTGGGCCTTATGTATCCCTCCGATGGATTTCCAGAGGGAAGGCCTGTAATTGAGATCATAGGAGATGATGGTACCATGTTTCCTGGCGGAAATCATGGCCTCTTCTATCACATCGGGAGTAGTTTCGGAAAGGGCAGCGAAAATGCCTCCGGTATGGAACCACTGCGAACCCAGGGTTCCGAAAATATATTCCCAGTCCACATCACCCTTCTTCATCTGGCTGGCCGCCGTAAGACCTCGGTCTGAAACACCCAGGGCTCCACGTATACCAAAACCCCTTTCCGTGAAATTCAGACCATTCCGCACAGTCCGCCCGATGCCATCGAAGGCGACCCAATTGATGTGATCCACATCCACACCGCCCTGCATGATAAAATCTTCAACCAGACGACCTACTGCATTGTCAGCAAAAGCGGTAACCACGGCAGTGGGCAACTTGAAACATTTGCGTAAGCCCCTGGCAACATTGTATTCACCACCGCCTTCCCAGGCTCTGAATTGCCTGGTGGTACTTACCCTTCCCTCCCCCGGGTCCAGCCTGAGCATCACCTCACCCAGGGAAATACAGGCATATTTACATTCACCAAGCTTTTTGATATTGAGTTTTTCCATTTTTCTACTGATTATTGTTCCACTCTTCTGCGCAATCCATTGCGCAGCTTAAAATTAGTATTTTTCAATAAATCGAAAGGACCATCTCTCAAAGTCCGAACTGAAAATCATTCAGCTTGAGTGTATCTCCCATATCCACCATCAGTTCATTAAGTTTTCCGAACATCTCATTCAAGCGGTTTTGTTCGCCAGGTTCAAAGGCCAGGTCAACCATTTCCCTAGGATCATCTGCCAGGTTGAACAATCGCATTACACCAGCATAGGGGTAAACGATCAGCTTATAATCATCCACCCTGACCATGCGCTGCATATCCATATAGGCTCCATATACATCGGGGTAATTGGAATGATCACTGGTCCCTTCCAGAAAGGATTTCAGACTGTTGAAGTCCACATAATCCGGAACTTCCCCACCAGCATACTCAATGGCTGTTGGCATGATGTCCTGAATATAAACCTCCATGTTCCTCCTCTCCCCCCTGGGGATGCGGGGACCGACGATGATCAAGGGCGGCCTCAGGCTATGCTCATACATGTTTTGCTTTCCCATAAGCCCATGATTTCCCGCTGCCAGTCCGTGGTCAGCTGTGAAGAAAATATAGGTATTCCCGGCCTGACCGGTTTCCTTAAGTTTATCCAGAATCCGGGCGATCTGCACATCCATATGGGTGATAATTGCATAGTACTCCTGCCGGTTCACCTTCACCGCATATTCGGTCCGGGGAAACGGAGCAAGACGTTCATCCCGCAGACCGGGACCGCACCCCATGGCCTCTTTGAAAGGGTATTCGGGAAGAAAACTCTCGGGAACTGCAATGTTTTCAAGTGGGTACATGCCCACAAACTCCTTAGGGGACTGACGTGGATCATGGGGTGCATTAAAAGCTACATACATGAAAAAAGGCTTTTCAGAAAGAGCCGCAGTATCCAGAAAATCTATGGTCTCGTTGGCCACCACCTCGCTCCAGTGGGTCCCACCCTCCCAGTATCCTCCACTGGAAGCATCCCAGGGCCTCCAGGTGGTATCGCTTTCGCTGAGGGGACGGTTGTATCCTTCAGGTGAGTCTTTTGGCATCCCGGGCCTTTCGGTACCGGTATGGTTAAATATTTTCCCGGGTTCGATTTTTACGTGCCACTTCCCTGTCATGAATGTTTCATATCCCAATTTTTCCATCTCCCTGCTCCACAATTGTCCATTTTCGGCAAGGGTACTCATACCCTCACTGCTGTCATAGGCTTCGGCCCTCCAAAGGAAGCGTCCAGTATTGAACATGGTGCGGGAAGCAATGCATATGGCCCCGTTCCAGCCGCCCATGTTGTAGGCAGTGGTAAAGACCGTGCCCTGTCTTGCCAGTTCATCAAGCGTAGGGGTAATCACTTCATGATTTCCCAAGGCATGAATGGTGTTGTAACACTGGTCATCTGCCAAAATAAACAAGATGTTGGGTTTTTCCGGTTCGGCATCCCTGAGGCAGGAGGTCAAAGCCAGTCCACTCAAGAGAATCAGTAATCCAGGTTTTCCGGTCATGTGAGGAAATGTTCTAGTTGTAGAAGTTTTGCTTACTCAATTCCTTCGGATTTATGTGAGGTCCAGCAACAATTTCATCACCTTGCCGGGATTATCGGCCCAGTCCTGCACTGCAGTTGAGGCATCTCCCGGTTTGACTTTCCTTGTGATCATCCGGTCCAGGGGAAAGGTACCCCGCTCCAGGTAGCTGATCACTGCCCTGAAATCTTCGGGGGAGGCGTTCCGCGAGCCCATGATATCCAATTCCTTCTGCACGAAAAGCCTGGTTGCAAGGGATACATCGATGGCCGTATAACCAATGCACACTACCCTTCCGGTGAAAACCACTTCATCCACAGCTGTCCTGTAGGTTATGGGATTCCCGGCTGCCTCAACCACTACATCGGGTCCGTCACCACCGGTAAGCTTTACAAGCGCTTCATGAAGATCGGAATTCATGGAATTGATGATGTGGTGTGCTCCCAGCTCCCTGGCCAGGTTCAGCTTGTGATCATCAATATCCACAGCAATGACAGTGGCCCCCCTGAGGGCTGCCCTGACAATGGCCCCGGCACCGATCATACCACAACCCAGTACCATCACCACATCCGAATCGGTCACCCGCCCCCGGTTGATGGCATGAAATCCAACCGTAAGGGGCTCCACCATGGCCAGTTCCAGTTCACTGAGATTCGGCGCTTTTAATATTTTCTGCCAGGGTACGGAAATGCATTCCTGCATGGCACCATCCCGCTGTACGCCCAGGGTCTGATTGAACTGGCAGGCATAACTTCTTCCCCTTCGGCAAGAAGGGCACTGTCCGCAACTGGTATAGGGAACCACCGTGACAGGATCTCCGGCACTGAATTTATCGGGGATTCCCTCCCCTGTGGCTTCAATCACCCCTGAGATCTCATGTCCGGGGACCCTGGGATACTTCACCATGGGATTCTTGCCCAGGTAGGTACTCAGGTCCGATCCGCAGAACCCTGTGTACCTCAGCCGTACCAATACCTCCCCTGTGGACAAATCGGGCTTTTCCCTTTTCACAACTGCTACTTTTCCCGGTTCCTCGATGACCAGTGCATTCATTGTACAAAGTTTAGATGTATGTATAATCGGGATCGATGATTTCCTCTTTCTTCAGGGCCTTCCAGAACGGATCCGGGATTTTCCGCAATAGG
Source organism: uncultured Bacteroides sp. (assembly GCA_964453785.1). Classification (GTDB taxonomy): domain Bacteria; phylum Bacteroidota; class Bacteroidia; order Bacteroidales. The sequence goes on along the minus strand of CAYVRK010000011.1, from coordinate 34,292 downwards.
GTCTCCACATTCCGGTTCATCTTCTCAGGCCTGCTTGTGTTCAGGGCAATGCTCACAACGGCAGGATGTGACAATCCAAAATGGATACAGGCATCCCCGGGATCAACTGCGTGTTTGCGGCACACTGCATGAAATGCCTCCCTCCATCCATAGATAATCCGGCCCTGCTCCGAATCAGGATCCACATCCCGGTAGTCAAATTTATCGCCTCCGGTGAGGAATCCCCCATGAAATACCGCCGAATTGATGATGCCCACACCTTCGTCATGCAGGAGATCCATGAATTCAAGCAGCTCCTCCGGGTGACTGAACAGGGTGAAGCTGTTGGCAAACATCACCCAGTCGAAGGGCACATGATCGTAGAGCTCCCTGATGATGGTCCAGTCCTTGCAACCGATCCCGACAGCCTTCACTTTCCCCTCCTTTTTCAGATCGAACAGGGCGCGATAGGATTCCAGTATCTCCAGAAACCGTTTGTCCCGGTCGACCGCCGATTTGGCAGCCAGCAGGTATTCATCGGGATCATGAACGGAGGATACTTCCGATCTGTAGGTACCACCCAAAAGTTCATTCCCCTGCTCAAAACACTTTATAATGCCTTCGTAACCAAAGGTCTGGATGCAATCATGTTCCAGGCCAACCCACGCCCCGGGCTCGAAGGTGGGTTCAGGGGTGGTCAGCGGCACCCGGTACCAGCCCAGCTTGTTGCTGATGATTATATCCCGGGGATCAATGCCCAGGTCGGCCAGCCCTTTTCCGATGACCTCCAGGGCCAGTCCTGCGCCATATTTCCCGGCCGAATCGATCACCACAGGCTTCTCCGTACAAGCGAACCACTTTTTTATAATCTCAAACTTCTCCTCGTATGGCAGTGCCGTATAAAGATTGCCCAGGTAACTGGTTCCATAGACAACCTGTGGAACAGTCAGTCCCGTATTTCCCAGTGGCTTTTCAGAGGCAAGTTTCATCTTCCGCAATCCGAGATCAATGGGCAAAGGTGCGGGTCCTGTATCCGTAAATGGCTACCACAACAAAGCAAACCAAGGGTATAACAAAGGAGGCATTCTCAGCCGGCATGGAGAGGATGGTTCCCTGCTTGATGATCGCTCCCTGCAGGGGCGGCATCACAGATCCCCCCAGGATGGCCATGATCAGGCCCGCAGCCCCGAACTTGGCATCTTCGCCCAATCCCCTGAGTGCAATTCCGTAAATGGTGGGGAACATGAGCGACATGAAGGCAGAAACACCCACCAGGCAATACAAACCAACAAGGCCCTGGAAAGCGATCACACCTGCAACCAGCATAAATCCTCCCATGGCAAAGAACATGAGCAATCTGCCGGGTCGTACATACTTCATCAGGAAGGTACTGATGAAGCGGCTCACCAGAAAAATGGCCATGGCCACAATGTTGTACTGCTGGGAAAGCACTTCAGCCTCCTGCTCCCCCATTCCCTGGCTCATGAAATACCTGGTTCCGTAATGCACGATGAATGTCCAGCACATGATCTGGGCGCCCACATAAAAAAACTGGGCCACCACGCCCTCCCTGTATCTGGGAATGGCAAAAATCCGTTTCAGTGTGGGAATAAAATCGATGGTATGGTTTGAATCCTCATTTTTGGGCATCCTGACCAGCGCGATCAGGGCAAACATCACCAGGATCACAATTCCAATGATGATATAGGGTGAACTGAGAATATCCAGGTCACTCATTTTTACTGCTTCAAACTCCCCGGGGCTCAGCTGCATTCGTTGCGCAGTATCCATGGGATCAAGCCTGGCCTGGATGAATGTTTTGGCTACAAACATGCCTGTAAGGGAACCCATGGGATTAAACGACTGTGCCAGGTTGAGCCGCTGTGTGGAAGTCTCGTCGCTGCCCATGGAAAGTATGTATGGATTGGCACTGGTTTCCAGGAACGACAGTCCGCAGGTCAGGATAAAATAGGCGATCAGGAAAGGTGCATATACCCCGATGGCACTGGCGGGAATGAACAGCAGGGCACCCGTGGCATACAACCCAAGACCCACCAGGATCCCTGCCTTGTAAGTAAACCTTCGGATAAAAATAGCAGCCGGGAAAGCCATGGCAAAATAACCCCCGTAGAAGGCCACCTGGACCAGGGAACCCTGGACCGTATTCATTAAAAATATCTTTGAAAATGCCTTCACCATGGGATTGGTGATGTCGTTGGCAAATCCCCAGAATGCAAAACAGGAGGTGATCAGTATAAAGGGCACCAGGTACTGCTTCTCCAGCACTTTCAATTTCGTCTTTTCCATTCCTAGTTGATGTTTAATTGGTAGCAATCCATAGCGTTTTTATAGAATATTCTTTCTTTCTCTTCCTCCTTCATGGTTCTCATATATACCATTGGAATCCCCATCACTGTTTCGTACTCCCCGGCCAGCCTGCAAACCGGCCAGTCGCTGCCCAGCATGACCCGGTCTGCTCCGAATGAATCAATGATCACCTTCATATAAGGAACAAAATCCCCGTATTTCCATGCCTTGTCCGCCTCGGTGACCATCCCGGATATTTTACACCATACATTGGGATGGGCAGAAAGTGCTTCAATATCTTCTTTCCAGGGCTGAAGCACGCCTGACCTGATCCGTGGTTTGGACATGTGGTCGAGGACGAACCGCTGATCGGGAAACATCTCCGCAAGCTTTGTGGCATTCTTCAGGTGTTCCGGGAACAGAAGCAGGTCATAGACCAGCTGATATTCACTCAGCAAAGCGATCCCCCTTTTAAATTCGGGGTGCAACATGAAATCGAGGTCAGGTTCATCATGGATCACGTGCCTGACACCCACCAGTTTTGGGTGCCCGGAAAACCGGTCCAGTTGGTCTTTCACATTTGCCGAACGCAAATCCACCCACCCAACAACCCCCTTGATCAATGGATTCGCGTCTGCTATTTCAAGGAGCCAGCTGGTTTCCTCTGTCTTTTGCCTGGCCTGAACCACCACGGTGCCGCTTATCCCCGCCCTTTTTGTTTCGGTCAGCAGATCAACCGGAAGATAATCACGCTTCAGAATCTCCATGGAATCATCCATCCAGCCATAATCATTCTCATTGAATTGCCAGAGGTGGTGATGGGCATCAATAATCATGCTACGCTCCCAGTTTATAGATCCGTTCGATCAATTGCCATTTCTCATCCGCCGAGGAGTCTGCAGAGGTCCGCTGAAACCTTGAAACATAGGCTTCCCATTCCGATTGCCGGGGTTTTCCGGCCAGCTCCTTCATGGCGCTGTCATGATCAAAACCGGATACTGTGTCCATAATCATAAAAAGCCTGGTACCAGTGATATAGATCTCCATATCCAAAATACCCACATCACGCATCCCCTGGGTAATCTCAGGCCAGACGGCCCCCGGAGCATGCACTTTTTTGTACTCTTCGATCAGTTGTGGATCATCCTCCAGGGAGAGTGTTTTACAATAACGTTTGTAGACAGTGTATTCCTGCCTGGATGCGTATTCCATATGCATGAGAATTGAATTGGTAATATACAAACATCATCAGAAATAAATTGAATTTCCTTTGCTCTTTCCTTGGAGTGTTATAAGGGTATCATTGTTTTGGTGAGGCGTCCAGGACCCAGAGCAATCCACCCCTGAGGTGCTCCACGAACAGCGGATCTTCGTAGAATTCAGGATCGTGTCCCAGGGCTGTGTACCACTGCCTGCCTCCCTCGAAGTGGTGGCACCAGCAAAGTGGGAACTGTGTTCCGAAGGTCTCCCCGGGATACTCCATTTTGCCTTCGTCCTCTACGGTTGTCATGTCGGCAGAGAGCAGCACATGGATGTCCGGATTCAGCTGGAAGGAATAGTAGCACTCATCATTCACAGTCCACCGCTCCGGAAGATGGGATGTGGAGGGATGGTCCGGATCTGTCACCAATACATCAAACTCCTGGTGGGGGGCATGACGGATGAACTTCCCTCCCACCATGGCCCAGTACCACGGCCATTGCCGCTCGGTAGCATTGGAAGAGTGGATGGCCATGAATCCGCGGCCACTTCGTATAAATGCCTGGAATGCTTTTCTTTGTTCGTCCGTATCAAATCCTTCGTTGTTGCTGTTGGAGAAAATGATGGCTTGAAAGCGGTCCAGGTTCTCCGGGGTAAACACAGAGGGATCGTCTGAAACTTCAGAGAGCATCCCTTCAGCGGCACAAATTTTCTCCAGTGCAGCCACGCTGGCTGAGATGTTCTCATGGACATAGCCTTCGCCATTGTGGGTGTAAATCAGTACCGCTATCGGGTCGGAATGATGGCACCCGGAGATCAGAAAAAATGAGGTCAGTACCAGGAGGCCCCTGGTAACTTTTTGTACAATCATGCTGGATTTCGTTTTGGAGTTCATGAGATATTTTATTGGTTGTGCTTTTCAATATACACAAAATAAGACGGATAAACACAGCCTGTTTGATCAATCAGATTGGCCTGCATATCAAATCTGCCTTCAGGAAGATGGATATTGAAAGTCACTTCCTTCATCTGGTCGCTTATGCTGGCCTTTCCTTTAAAATCTGCGATGTAGAGGGTTGCTTGCTGAAATCCCACATTGTTACTGGCAGGCATAGACTGCTCAAGCTGTCGCGGTTTATCAACAGCAGGGAAGGGCTCATTGAAACCCAATCCGCTCTCCCTTGGGTAACGCCTCAGTACAATGGAGTAGTCACCTTCTTCAACAATTTCAATTTTCCATATACCACTCCCTTCCACGGCGCTTACAGCACCGTACTGATGCCATGCTTGTCCCGGGTTGAGAGTGAGCATGTCATGGGTACAGATCCTCACAGGATTTTCATTGGGAGTCCCGGCTTTGATATAGGCATATCTTTCATTGACTCCCTCTTCCACAAAGGAATCCCACCATGTTTCATATCCTTTCGCGAGGCGGACAGCCACTTCCCTGTGATCCTCGATGATATTGTTGCTCTGTCCCGGATCATCATGGATGTTGTAAAGTTCCGTTCCATTGACCAGGCGCCAGTCCCCCTCCATCACAGAATATTGCTTGTATTTCACCAGGTTCTGACAACGCTGGGTATCCATGTACAGGATTCGGTCCGGCCAACCTTTGTTCTGTCCCACCAGCAGGCGCTTGAAACTCATTCCATCCAGAGCCTTTGCGGGAGTGAAGTCGAGTCCCAGCAGATCCAACAGGGTAGGCAGCACATCATAGTGTGCCACCAGTTGATCCACCTCTCTCCCGCCCGTCATCTTCCCTTCCGGCCATCTTAGCATGAAAGGGACCCTGTGACCGCCCTCATATTCACTCCCCTTGTGTCCGCGCATCCCGGCATTGTAAAGTTCCTGACCTCTGGCCGTCCCGTTGTCCGTCATAAAGATCAGGATGGTATTGTCAGTCAGGTTAAGTTTTACAAGGTGCTCCCGGAGCTTTTTAAAATTGTCATCAATGTTGGTGATCATCCCATAGAATCGCTTCAAACCTTCCGGGATCTCATCATTGTCTCTGTAAAGATCCATGTATTCCACGGGCACATTGCGGGGACCGTGCGGAGCATTGGTGGAGAGGTAACAGAAAAACGGACCTGCCTTGTTGTCCTCTATAAACCGCATGGCCTCCCGGAAGAACACATCGGTACAATATCCGTCGTAGGATTCAATCACCCCATTGTGCCAGTAAGAATCATCGAAATAATCGTTCCCCCAGTAGTCGGGCATCTGGCATATTCCTCCTCCTCCGTGCCTCACCACTTCGTCGAACCCACGATCCTCCGGCCGGTATGGGAAGTTGTCACCCAGGTGCCACTTTCCGAACATGCCACAACGGTACCCGTTTTTCCCAAGCACCTGGGGGAGGATCACCTCATCTTCAAAAAGCAAGGATCTTCCTGCGATGGTGTGGAATGTGTTGATCCGGTTGGTATGCCGGCCGGTCATTAATGCACCCCGGGTGGGCGCACAGGTGGTTGACACATGAAAATTTGTAAAGCTCACCGCATCGTTGCAAAACTCATCGAGCGTTGGCGTTTTGATGTAGGGGTTGCCATGACATCCCATGTCCCCATAACCCTGGTCGTCGGTAATGATGATAATGATGTTGGGTCTGTCCTGAGCGCCAAGGTTCATTGTTCCTTTCAACATCACCAGAAACAGGAGGGCAAAGAAGGCTAAGGTTTTCTTGATCTTCATGGATGGATAACTAGATTTCAAAATAATAATTCTTTCTATATTCCGAGTAATCCAGTAGGGCCGGTTTACCGGAAAATCTCCGCCTGGGCAATCTTAATATCATCCGCAACCCATTGGGTAATCTTTGACCAATCCACAATTCCCACCCTGTTGGTCCAGAGCGGATTTTTATTCTGCTCCATGGATGAAGCCACATACGATTTCCAGGTTTCCAGTGCATTTTTGAGCTGGGAAACTGCCTCTTCCCGGTATTGGGGATCACCAGTCGCCCTGTAGAGAGCCACGTTTGTGGATCCATTGATCTTAAAGGCATAGTATTTTCCCAGCAGCGCCATGGTTTGAATATCATGCAAAGTCACCTTCAGCTCTTTGTTGCCGCCAGGATCCATGGAACCAATGAATTCCATGGCCCTGTCCGAATGCGCATGCAACTTTTTGGCCACTTCAAACGGGCTAACCAGATCAGATGTTCCCTTTTCCTTTACCATGGCCACATAATCGGGGATGGACTGAAAACCCGATCGCTCATGGGGTGGCAGGTTGATGAACCGGTTCACATCATGGAAGCCAGTTTCATTCTGGGCATAGCCAGGCCGGCTCTTGCATGCCTCGATGTACCACTGGAAATCCAGCGGTCCCCAGTGAAAGCCGGTGGTGGTGGGATAGATCATGGATGCTTCCTGCCAGGCAGTGAAGAGTTTTTCCCCGTCCACCTCCGGATACCTGTTTTGAAGGATTTGGATGAACCGGTCATTGGACATTTCGGGATTATAGCCCAGCCTGCCCCACATCATCCAGTGGTACCAGTGTTTCACAATCTCGATCTGCCTGGGTGACTCCGGTTCTTTCATAAGAAACTCACGCCCCCACACCCACTGGTCGGAACCGTAGTAAAATCCCCTGGTAACCTCCATGGGGATGTTCCGTATGAACCCGCGGACAAAATCAGGGGCGCCCCACCGGTACTGATAGTTATCGTCATTCCGCAGGGTCCAGATGGTTTTCATCCCCTCAATCTCTTTCACAAACTCCTCGTGAAATGGCTGGGTGGTGGCACTCATCACATGGGCCTGGGCATATTTGAAACTGAAAAGGAATTCAATGTTCTCATGGTCCACCAGCGGCTTGAATTTTTCTGCGATATCCAGGGCTCCGGCCATATGTTGACGATGAATAAAAGTGATTTTTCGACCGGGCATTTCTGCCACAGCATCCAGTACGCCCTGTCCATATGTATCAAATGCCCAATTCTCCTTTTCCTCAAAACTGGATTCGTACATATTCTCCCCGGTGGTCAATCCGATCCCGGCCAGATCAGGGTAGGTAACAAACATCTGCTTCACGCTTTTTCTGAAATAGTCCGTAGTAACCGGATTGTCAATTTTATCCGTGATCCCGCATTTTCCTTCGGCTCCGCCTGCGAAAATGTTCCACGTAACCACATAGAAGTCGATGTTCCGGCCTTTGGCATACCGCATCACCTTTTTCCAGAACGCTATCTTCTCATCCATGGAGATCTCTTTGACGACTTCCGGATTGGCAAGAATCTCCGGGTCGGTGAAGCCCATCCCGCTTCCGCTGTAATATTCCTTCCACTCCACGGTGGAACGATGAACATCGGCAAGTGCCACATCCTCATATCCGGGAACCCTTACCATGGAAGGGAATGGGTGCAGGCTCCAGAGGGAGATGTAGTTGTACCGGTAGCGGGCCAGGTTGTCGATGTACTCTTTCCAGAACTCAAAATTCCACATCTCAGGGATGTTTACCTGGGAAGCATCACATACATCGGTATAGCTGGGGGTACGGGCATCCAGGGGAATATTGAATTTGGTCCCCCTCAATTCCATGTAGGGATTTTGGGTGGTCTCTTTCACACCGTCCAAACCATAAAGCCTGATCTGCTCGGCAAGTTCCAATCCGCCATACATGGCCCCTGCTGCATCTGCGCCTGCCACATGCAAAATCCTGGCATCTTTCAGTATGCTAAAACCCTCCTCCTTCAGTGCCGGGTTATCATAATGCATTGAAAAAATCACATCCGCATCCCCCGCTTCAAGAACCATGGTTTTAATGCCCTCTTCCATGAGCGCTGCTGTGACCTCCTCCACCGCAAATGCAATTTCCGGAATTTCCATATCAGCTGAAATGCGCAACTCTTTCCTTTGCAAGGAACAGCGGCAGGTCATTCCGGCGATCAACATCAGAAATACCAACCCGCTTATTTTGCTTAAGGATATTCTCATTGTAATCAATGATCTAATTCGTATGAACGTCAGGTAACCCAAAACTAAAGGGTTTTCTGGTAAAAGCAATGGGATAATCCATCGTATGAGAAGAATATCTTATGTTTAAATACTAATTTTAGGACCATGAAAAACAAAACCATCCCTTCGATCCTGTTTATCATCCTGTTTGGTGGCATTTCATCCGCTCAATCGGACCACCTTTTATGGTATAACCGCCCGGCTGAATATTTTGAAGAGAGCCTGGTTCTGGGAAATGGCAAGATGGGCGCTTCCGTTTTTGGAGGAGTCGGCACTGACCAGATATACCTGAATGATATTACCCTATGGTCAGGGGAACCTGTGAATCCAAACATGAATCCTGAGGCCTACAAGCATCTTCCTGAAATCAGGGCCGCACTTCATGATGAGAATTACAGGCTGGCCGATTCCCTCAACAGGAAATTACAGGGTTCATTTTCCCAGTCCTATGCACCCCTGGGTACACTGTTCATCCACTTCCCACATGAAAATGAAGCTGACTCCTATTACCGGGAACTGGATATCAGCAGGGCCATCTCCACGGTAAAATACGACATTGATGGTGTCCGGTACCAACGGGAATATTTTATTTCCCATCCCGATCAGGTGATGGTAATTCAATTGAGCAGCAGCAAACAAGGGGCTCTGAGCTTCTCAGTTGATTTTGAAAGCTTGCTCAGATACAATACAACTTCCTCTGAAAGCACTTTGGAAATCGAAGGATACGCTCCATGGCATGCAGAGCCCAATTACCGTGGTAATATGCCCTATGCCATGAGGTTTGACAAGGACAGGGCGACAAGGTTCAGTTCACTGATCAGGGTGATGAATTGTGATGGCAACCTGGCTGTCACAGACAGCAGCCTGGAGATGGAGGGTGGAACCAAGGCCACCATCCTGGTTTCTATAGCCACCAGTTTTAATGGCTATGATAAAAACCCTGCCACCCAGGGGATTGACCAGATGGCCCTGGCGTTGGATCATCTGAAAAAGGCATCTTCGAAATCAGCCGAAGCATTAAAAAGAGCGCATCTGGATGATTACCGGGCTTTCTTCAACCGCGTCCACCTGTCCCTGGGGGAAACCACCGCACCGGATCTTCCCACCGATGAACGGCTTAAACGATACATGACAGGAGCGGAGGATAAGAACCTTGAGATCCTCTACTTCCAGTTCGGCCGTTATTTGCTGATCTCAAGTTCCCGGACGGATGGCGTACCGGCGAACCTGCAGGGGATCTGGAACCCGCATCTTCGGCCCCCCTGGAGCTGCAACTACACGCTGAACATCAATGCAGAGGAGAATTACTGGCTGGCAGGAAATACCAACCTGTCGGAAATGGAGCAGCCCTTGCTTACATTTATCGGAAACATTGCAGAAACCGGGAAAATCACGGCCCGGACTTTCTACGGAGTGAGCGGCTGGTCGGCGGGACATAATTCCGATATCTGGGCCATGAGCAACCCGGTGGGTGATTTCGGGAACGGGGATCCGGTCTGGGCCAACTGGAACATGGGCGGAGCCTGGCTAAGCACTCATTTATGGGAACATTACCTATTTACCTGTGATGAAACCTACCTCCGGAACAGTGCATACCCGTTGATGAAAGGGGCTGCTCAATTTTGTCTCGAATGGATGATCAGGGACGACCAGGGCTACCTGATCACTTCCCCCAGCACATCCCCTGAGAACAACTATCTCACAGATACGGGTTACCGCGGGGCAACCTTTTACGGGGGTACCGCAGACCTGGCTATGATCAGGGAGTGTCTGAACAATGTGGTAAAGGCAGCCACGGTCTTAAACACCGATGCGGGATTCAGGGATACTGTTGAATTGGCACTCTCGCAACTCTATCCTTACCAGGTTGGGAAGAAAGGCAATTTACAGGAGTGGTATTATGACTGGGAGGATGCAGATCCCAGACACCGTCATCAATCCCACCTGTTCGGGCTCTATCCGGGACACCAGATCACCCCGGAAAATACACCGGAGCTGGCTGCGGCCTGCCGAAAGACCTTAGAGATAAAAGGCGATGAGACTACCGGATGGTCAAAAGGATGGCGGATCAACCTCTGGGCCAGACTCCGGGATGGAAACCGGTCCTACAAAATGTACAGGGAGCTACTCAAATACGTGGAGCCTGACGGTGTGAGAACCAGCTATGCGAGAGGAGGAGGCACCTACCCCAACCTGTTCGATGCACATCCTCCGTTCCAGATTGATGGGAATTTCGGAGGTGCAGCGGCCGTTGTGGAGATGCTCATGCAATCCAGCGAAAATGAAATCAGGCTGCTTCCCGCTTTGCCCGGGGCATGGGCAGACGGGGCTGTGCAGGGAATTTGTGCAAGGGGAGGATATGAGATTTCCATGGAGTGGAGCAACATGACGCTGTCCAGGGTGAACATATCAGCCAAAAAAGACGGGAAAACCACCCTCATTAGCGGAGACAAGCAGAAGGAGATTGAACTGAAAGCAGGCCAAGTCCTGGACATTGAGTGGTAAACGCTCCTATCATTTCTTCCAGTTTCCCGGTGAGGGAATCAGCCAGATTATTCCGCTGACCCAGATCATCTTTCAGATTGTACAACTGGTAGTTGTCCGCATTGCCCAGTTCGATGTTCACATTGGGGGCTATGGGATCTCCCCCATAAGGAGGAATCATCAGCCAATCCCCTTTGCGCAGGGCTGTTCTTGAGGTGGCCTCCAGGACCAGGGCTTCCCTCCCCTGGTTCTCTTTTCCCATCAGAACATCCAGCAAATCCTGGCTGTCCGTGCTGTTCTCTTCCTGTCCCACAAGCGACGCCAGCGAGGAGAGAAGATCCAACTGGCAGATCAGCGCATCAGATACCCCGGGCTCAATGGTCCCTTTCCAGTAGGTAATCATGGGCACACGTGTACCCGCCTCAAACAGGCTGTACTTTCCTCCCCTCAGAGGGCCCCACGGCGTATGATCTCCCAGTTTCTCTACCGCATCATCGTAATAGCCGTCGTTGAGTACAGGACCGTTGTCACTGGAAAATATAACCAGGGTATTCTCCAGGATACCCTCCTCCTGAAGCGTTTTCATCAATTCACCCACGCACCAGTCCGCTTCAACAATCACATCCCCTCTTGGACCCAAGCCCGACTTGCCTACAAACCGGGGATGCGGGGTACGGGGCACATGGGGCTGTTGCATGGCATAATAGAGAAAGAAGGGCTTGTCTTTATGGCCTTTTACATATTCCTTTGCTTTGGCAAGAAAATGGTCAGCCATATCCACATCACTCCACCGGGCAGATGTTCCGCCCTTCATGAAACCAATCCGGGGAATTCCGTTTACAATGCTGTTGTTGTGGCCATGATGCCATCGCATGGTGAGTAATTCGGGATTATCCAGCCCTGTGGGTTCACCGTCGAAATTGTTTTTATAGTCGATCTCGATGGGATCATCCGGATCCAGGCCAACCACATGACCGTTCTCAATATACACCGTGGGCACGCGGTCCTGGGTGGCCGCCATGATATAGGCGTATTCAAAACCAACTTCATTGGGCCCGGGAGAAATCCTATGGTTCCAATCCACCACTCCTGAGCCCAGACCAAGATGCCATTTGCCAATAATGGCAGTCTGGTAGCCGCTCTCCCTCAGCATTTTCGGCAAAGTCTGTTGTTCAGTTCCAATGATCAGCGGAGCGGTTCCCGGCAGGATTTTGGCCTCTTTGTTCCGCCATGGATAGACCCCGGTGAGAAGTGCATACCGGCTGGGTGTGCAGGTGGCCGAAGATGCATGGGCATCTGTAAAACGAATTCCTCCCGCTGCGAGGGCATCTATGTTCGGAGTACTGATTTCGGTGGCTCCGTATGCTCCCACATCCCCGTATCCCAGATCATCGAGGTAGATGATCACAATATTGGGTTGTACCGTTGATAAATCTCCCTCCTTTTTAGAAGGAGTACAGGCCATAAAAAACGCAAACAATAACAACATCAAACTTCTTAAGAATCTCATTGTAATAATATTTTAGACTATTTCCTTATTGATAAAACCATACATTCATTTTTCCGGCTCCGCGGTTGGCCCATGCGTAATAGGGCACCAGGTTCAATTCTTTCCCTTCAAGCATGTTCACTCCACCCAACAATCCGGGCTTGTAAGCGACCTTAAACTGAGTGGCCTCATCCACCTTTGATTCCAACACATCAACCTGGTTGTCAATCTCTTCTGCACAATACACTATGGGCCCGTATTGCACTGCAACCAATCCGGTTTTGGCTTCCACCTTTTCATTGGCCGAGACCAGGCGTACCTCCATGGGCAGGTCCAGGTGGATCACATCCCCGTTCTGCCAATTCCGGTGCACTGCCACATATCCTTTCTTTGGATCCATTTTTATGGTTTTGCCGTTTACCTGCAGGGAAGGCTTCCCTCCCTGCTCACCCTCAAATACAAACAGATCAGATGGGACCGCTTCATTCTGCTCCCATCCCGGAATTCGGAAATAAATTGTGGCGTCTACCGCCTTTTCATTTTGTATCTCCATTTCGATATTTCCATCCCACGGATAGTTGGATCGCTGGGCAATGCTCAGCACCCCGTCCCCGGTCTGCGCAGACACATCGCTGTTCATATAGAGGTTCACATAGAAATCATCTCCTCTTGTGGCATATGCATACCCGGCCACCGAAGGAACAAACCTGGAGAGATTGGAGGGGCAGCAAGAACAGTCAAACCAGGGAGAGCGGCCATTGACCCCCTGATTAAAAGCGGTCTCGCCATCATGTTGCAGTGTATTGGGGTAAAAGAAGAGCGTCCCGTCCAGGGACAATCCGGAGATGACTCCGTTGTACAGGGACCGCTCCAGTACATCCATGTATTTTGCATCCCCATGCAACAGGAACATACGGTGGTTCCAGTACACATTGGCTATGGCAGCACAGGTTTCATTGTATGGATGGTTGGGTAGGTCATAATTTTCACCATAGGCCTCACCCTGGTGACTGGCACCCACACCCCCGGTAATGGAGAGCTTTTTTCCGGCCACATTGTCCCAGATCTTTCCGATGGCAGCCAGATAGGCTGAATCGCCCGTAAGCGCAGCCACATCTGCCATGGCACTGTACATGTAGTTGGCCCTGACCGCATGACCCACCGCCTCGGTCTGCTCGGTCACAGGAAGATGGGCCTGGGAATAGGATCCTTCATGAACTTCAGCCCTGATATCCAGCAAATGCTTGGCAAGGGCCAGGTATTTCTGATCACCGGTTACCCGGTACAATTTAACCAGTCCAATCTCTATCTCCTGGTGTCCGGGTACATAATCATGGCCCTGGGTGATACACACATCATAGACCAGATCTGCACTCTTGATGGCCACATCCAGGAAACTTCTTTTCCCCGTTGCCTGGTAATGGGCAACCGCTGCCTCAACCATGTGACCCAGGTTGTAGAACTCATGGCTGGAACGGGGAGTCCCGATCCATTGGCCCTCTTCGGCATAGGTACAGCATGCAAAGTCATTGTAATCATTGGCTTTCAGCGTCCATGCAGTATAAAGGTATCCATCCTCCTCCTGCGCCTCTGAAATGAAGTAGATCAACGTGTCCAGATAGGCTTCCATTTCATGATTGTCCTCCAGCGCCAGACTGTAGGCTGCCCCTTCCATGATCTTGTAGAGATCCGAATCATTGAATCCAAACTTGCCCTGGAATTTGCCCTCTTTGATCCCCCCGGCAAATATGAAATTGTCAATCCGCCCCGTCTCTTCACATTTTCCAAATGCGAACGGGATGGTGACATCCCGGACAGTTCTAACCCAATTTTTCCAGTAACCCTCCTGTAGCTGAACATGCGTAAAATCAACCGGCGAAATGGGATAATCGCTGGCAGGTTCCTCGGTCGCGTTTTGACAACCGTTCAGCAGAAAAATAACCGTGCTAACCAATGTCAGAATTCCTTTTTTCATATGGGAAGTTTTAGAGCCATAATTTACCAAGAAAAATGGCCATTGGAAAATATTGCGTCCAAACAAAAGGACATATAGTTGACTCACGTTTGTTTTTTATATAGTTTTGTTATATAATTATATGCCATGAAAGTTATATCATTAAATCTGGATGAAGGTATCTTCATCGAAACTGAGGAAATTGTAGCCATGGTGAAGAAACCACGAAACAGGTATATCAATGAAGCGGTAGACTTTTATAACAAACATCAAAAACGGTTGATGCTTGAACGCAGGTTGAAAAAAGAGTCTGATGCCGTACAGGAGAATTCCATGAATATCCTCAGGGACTTTGAAGAGATTGATTATGGAGAAGAACCAGTTTGAAATCTGGCTGGCAGATTTGAATCCCAGAATAGGGACAGAACCTTGCAAAACCAGGCCTGTTCTAGTAGTTCAGACGAATCTGCTCAATTGTATCCCTCATCCATCCACACTTATCTGTCCAATCACATCGAAGGTAACCACAGGGACTGAAGTATTGAGGGTTCATATAAAAAAAGGAATGGCCAATCTTCACCGGGATTGTGATATCCTGATTGATCAGCTAAGAGCCATCGATAACAGGCGTCTTCTAAAAAAAATAGGTGAGCTACCCGGTTCCTTAAAGCACATCACCCGTGAAAATCTCAGAATTGTGCTGGACCTGGAATGAACGTGCTTTACCGGAAATCGTTGAGGAAAGATTTATAATTCCTTGCCATCACTCCATCAGTTTTCTCTGAATCGTCACCCTGGTAAACCACAATACGGTTTAAACTTGAAATATTCTGTTTCGTCAGTGCACTCTGAAACCCCGACCGGTAAGTAACAGATGCTTTAATCTCAACCAGGTCAATTGCTGCTCCCCTTTCAATGATCAGATCGATCTCATCTCCGTGACTGGTCCTGTAAAAATAGGTTTGATAATTGAAGCCTTTGTGAAGGATTTGTTTACATATGTCAGAGATGATATAGTTCTCAAACAGAGGTCCGTACATGATACTTTTTTCCCATTGATCGACCGACGATAATCCGGTCAGATAAGACACCATTCCAGTATCATAAAAATAGATTTTCGGACTTTTAATAATTCGCTTTCCCAAATTGCGGTAATAGGGCTGAACCAGAAACACTATGTATGAATTTTCCAGAATGGATAACCATCTTCTAAGTGTTGGAACCGAGATCCCGATATCCCTTGATAAAGAAGAGAGGTTCAGTACCTGAGAAACATGTCCTGCAAGTAATCGGATGAACTGGGTGAATGCCTGAACATCTGACACATTCACCATTTGTCTGAGGTCCTTTTGAAGGTAGGTTTCAATGTATGAATTATACCATGCACTATGACCAGTATAATTCCTGACAACCAATTCAGGGTACCCACCGAAGATGATCTTATTATATTCGTCCTTAACAATATTCTCACTATACTGCATTGGAAGCAATGGTATAAGGCCGATCCTCCCCGCCAGGCTTTCTGATACATGCTTACTCATGAGGAATTGACCAGAACCCGTGATTACAAATTTTCCATAATTCATCCGGTCATCGTCAATGGCCAGTTTAATCAAAGGAAAGAGTTCCGGTATATACTGGGCCTCATCAAATATAATCCGGTTGCTGTATCTTGAAAGGAATTTTTTGGGATCAGAATAGAATAAATCCTTTGTCTCAAAATCGTCAAAAGTCAGATAAGTAAAGGTTGAACCCAGTAGTTGCCTTACCATGGTCGATTTCCCCGATTGACGAGGGCCCATAATCCCGACCGATGAAAACTGTTCAAGGTACTGAATCAACAAGTTCTCTGCTTCACGAGCTACATACATTTTGTGTAAATTTAATATTCAGTGTTAAATATACACAAATAAAATGTATTTTGTGATTATAATTCCAGGATCTTGATGTTCCTAAAACTTACCTCATCTCCATGATCCTGGAGGAGGATATGTCCCGTTTCAGCCTCACCAAAGGCAGGCCATTTGGCATATTTGCTGTAGGCCACCAGTGCTTTCCACATCTGGGTTCCTCTTTCGTATTCGATTACTTTCACTCCGTTCAGGTGGTGTGATACTTTTGATCCATGCACCTCTATGCGGGCCCGGTTCCACTGGCCCACACCGTTAAAACGTTTCTGCTGGTTGTCCTCTCCGTATATCAGGGCATTGGCCGGGATCAGGTCATACAGGGAGGCCAGGGTTCGTGTCCTGGGAATACCCATTTTGGCATCCGGGTGTCGCATGTCATCCAGGATCTGGTATTCACATCCGATGGCTGATCCCTCCCCGGTATTTAAATCAGGATCCACAAAATATTTGATCCCGCTGTTGGCTCCTTCGGTGATCATGAAGTCCACCTCCAGGATGAAATCCCTGTATTTCTTTCTGGTCACAATATCACCACCGTTGGCAGACTCCCCGCCCCCGCTCTTTTCAACTTTCAGGATTCCTTCCTCCATGCTCCATCCCTTCTCAGGAAATTCATCCAGATTGGCCCCACGCCACCCTTCGGGGCTTTTTCCATCCCAGAGCATCTTCCAGCCCGCTTCTTTCTGGGCAGGGGTCAGTTCATTGGTCAGGTAGCTCACCTCCGGGGCTATATCCACATCGGTTTTCATGTATTTTCCGGGCTCCACGGTAATGATCCTGATGTTACGCCACCTGATCTCTTTCCCGTCCAGTGCCTTATCATCACCGATGGCATGGACCTGGAGAGCGATAAAACCCTCTTTCCGGGCATCATCCACCAGGTTGGCAAAATTGACCCCGTTGATGTAAGTGCGGATGGTACTTCCAACGGCTTCCACCCTGATTTTGTTCCATGCTCCACGCTTGTTGTTTTTCACAACGTCCTGATTGTATGACATGGGGTAGAGCCACCCCCTGGATGCCTCCTCATAGATACCTCCTGCCCAGGGTCTGCCATCGCCGTCGTCACACTCCACCTGGTAGCCGTTTACACGCTCCGTACCGTCGGGCTGAAGTGCCACGCTACGGAACTGAACACCTGAATTAAGTCCCCGGTCCATTTTCATTTCATACTCCAGGATAAAATCCCCATACACCTTTTTGCTTGCTAAAAATGTATTGGAAGTCCCTGTTTTGGAGGTCCCGATCACTTCCCCGTTTTCCACCCGGTATTCTGCCGATCCGTCCAGTTTGGTCCACCCTTTCAGGTTCTTCCCGTTAAACAATTCAACCCACTCCTGGGCATTCAATGCGACTGTGGCAATCATCGCCATGATCATCAAACTGCAAATTCTTTTCATAAGTTATTTTTTTTTTGACTAAGCACTGAGCACTTATTGTGTCGTAAGCATAGGGTTGGTATAGTATATTTTCTGTTGAAATTCAAAATCATAGAGGGTGATCTCCCTCAACCGGTAATAGGATTCCCAGTAGTTCTCAATGGATCGGATATAATCCCGTTTGGCTCCCTCCCTTTCAGCCAGGGAGATGTTCAGATCGGTAATGCTGATCTCCCCGTTCTGGAATTTCTTCAGGGCAATCAGGTAACCTTCTGCTGCCACTTTATCCGCAGCTTCGGCAGTCTCTATCTGTGACTTGATCAGGTTGAACTGCTCCACCTGGACCACCACCCCTCTTTCAAAATCCTGCCGGTCCTGGTCCACATCGTACAACACCAGCTCCCGTTGTGATTCAGCAAGTTTGATCTGTGACTCGGACCGGCCCCAGTCAAGGATCGGAACGCTCAAAGCGAGCCTCACGTTTTGCTGCTGTTCAGGATTTTCATATACCCCTGCAAAAACATCCGCACTGTTGGAAACCCCGTAGCTCATGTTCAGGGTTGCATTCACCCCTGCATTCCGCTTTGCCTGCGTCAGGTCACGGTCCGCCTGGATCAGTCTCCTTTCATACTGGGGGGTCTCCTTGCGGTTTTCAAGCGATTCCGCCAGGGCCTTCACGGGATCAACCTCCCAGAGGATCATATCCAGGGGGATGATCAGTTCTATCTGATATTTCTGGTCCAGCCCGATGTATTTTTTTAATTCGTAATCGGCATTTTTCAGATCGATCCTGGCATTGTTCAAGGCTTTCTGGGCATTAAAAACCGAAAGCTGGATCCGTGAAAAATCATTTTCGGAGATATTCCCCAGCTCCTGTTTTACCTTGGCAATCTTCAGATTGTCCTTGCTGTTCTTCAAATTGGTTTCCGCCAGGCTAAAATTGGTTTGTATTTTCAGGTAATTAAAAAACAGGGAGGCTGCCATGGCAGAAATTTCCTCAATGGATTCGATGAACCGCTTTTGCGCTTCTTCATACACAAGCGGCTCGGTCAAACGGGTCCATTTCATCCAATTGTAGGCAAACAGGGGCTGGATGATCCCCACACTGACCGGATAACCTGAGAAACCCACGGTGTTGTTGTTAAAATCCTGAAGGCGGACTATGCCCGATGCCGCGTATACATTGGCCCCCAGCTGCGGGATGGGCTGGTAAATGGCCAATTGGGCAGAGGTTTCCAGCTGGGTCACCTGATTAAAGACAATGCTTCCATCTGGCTGGATTATGGGTTTGGTCTGGTTTTCAAAGTCGGGCAGGCTCCCTGATAGGGTGAGCTGGGGGCGGAACCGGGTCTGGTGGTTTTTCCAGCGCCAGTAATAGTTTACATCCTGGTTCTGAACATATTTCACAGCCGAAGACTGCGATATGCCCAGATCAACAACGTTTTTCAGGCTCAGTGAAATCATCATGGTGTCCTGGGCTGACAGGTTTGCCGCCCAAACAATCAATCCAATTGTAAAATACCTTCTTAACATGACTGATATTTGATCACCTGGTATGTAACTATTTCAGTTCTTCCAGTTCTTCGATGGAGGAGATGGGTGTCAGGACCACACGATCCCCCTCTTTTAATCCATCCACGACTTCAACATACTCTTCTGTTCTCAACCCGGTATGGATCAGCCTCAAATCAGCCCCCCGGTTTGTCAGAACATACACCTCATGCTCCCTGCCCCTGCCAATGGCAGGTCCTGGTGCTATACGGAGTACACTGTCCCGCTCAGCCCAGACAATCTCCAGGTTCACATTCAGGTTGGGTCTCAGCTTAAAATGATTGCTCTCCTGGAGGTTCACATCAAATTCAATTTTCCGGTCCCTGATGACAGGGTCCACAGTTCCGACTACCCCTGTGAGTTTTTCATTGTCAATACCCACATAAACCCTGTTTCCCGTTTTCAACTGATCGGAGAAATCATCATCCACGGTTCCTCTGATCTTGAAGTTGGTCAGGTCAGACATCTCGATAAGTAACCTGTCGTTATCCACCTTTTCCCCCACCTTGCCCCGGATGGAAAGGATGATCCCGGCCGACGGGGCACGGATAATCATATTGTTGAGCGCCTCTTCTTTGGCTGCCAGAACCTTTTCCTGCATTTCAATCTGTAAACGCAAACCCTCCTCGTCGGCTTCGAGCTGTTGAAGCCGAATAGAATTCTTCTCCTTCAGCATCACCAGGTCCTGCTCAGCCAGTTCCAGTTCCTGCCGGGTCTGCTCAAATTTTGCCGGTGAGATCCCTCCAACCTCAAGCAACTGCTCCTCATCAGCCAGTTCCGCTTTCAAAGATGCAATCCGGAGATTCTTTACCTGCACATTATATTCCAGGTCAACCCTTGTGCTCCTGGCGCTCAGATGGTTTTTCCGCAGGGAGTTCTGCTTCACCTCCAGCTGGTCCTGGATGTTCTCAATTTCGATCTGGATGGGTGTGGGATTCAGGATGATAATGGGTTCACCTGCGTCCACATGATTTCCTGCCTCTTTCAAAATCTCTTTGATGATGCTTGATGCCGGGCTCAGAATAATCACCTCACTCTGAGGTACCACGATCCCCTCCCCATTGAAGGACCTGGTAATCCTGCCAACGTCCACAGTCGAAATCTGAACCTCCTGGTTTTGGGATTTATCTGCGTTGAAAGGGACAAAGACCACGATGATGATCACAGCCATTAAAATCAGTGGAATTCCAATATAAACTCCGTTACGGATCCGAGACATTTCTGCAATTGTTGGTTACAAATAATTAACGGCCCAAGTTATAAAACATATATATATAACTGCAAAGAATTTTTCCCCGACCGGGTGAATAACTCCTTCAAATGACGAATCAGGCGATCCTGTGAATTCCCTTCCTCTGGTAGCGGAGATTGAGCATGAAAATGAGGAGCGAACCAAGGCTCAGACCGGAAGCAAAAAAGATGATCCAGACCGGTAGTTCCGGCGGAATACTTAGGTGCGTGGTGATCCCCATGATCTTAGAAAGACCCCCGGGCAACACCAGCATTTCATTGTTGATGGTAGTGAGACTCTCTTCCAGCCCGAAAAACTGCAGGGCCAACCCGGCCAACAGAAACTGGATCCCCAGTGCAAAAAGTACAACGGCCAGGGAGCCGGTATTCTTCCGGTGTCCCCATTGCCTGCCCATGATCACATACACCTGGAATTTTCTGAATAGGAGCATGAAATAGACCGACAGGAAAATCATTTTAAACAGATCGGAGACCCAGATCTGGTACCAGAAATAGTTGGGGCCCCTTACAGCAACAATCACCAGGAGGAATATCATAACCAACACCTTGGGAGCCAGCAGGGTCACCAGTATCCTGTCAAGCTTTCTCCAGGCATTCATGAACAGAGCCAGAATCAGTACATAAACCAGGCCAAGCACTCCGAGGACCAGGGGAAACAACAGGGATGAAAAGGAAGAGAAGATGACCAGTGACAGGATGTAAATGGCCAGCAGGGCTGCTCCCAACCTTCGCGTCCCGTGCCAGGCATCCAGATCACTGATGGTATATGGCCTGAAGATGGCATCAAAATAGAGTGTCCCGGCAAATTTCCGGTGGGCCCTGTCCCTTACAAAACCAGGGATCCCCATGACCAGGAGAAAGATCGCAAGCACTGCTGTTACCCTTGCCCACCGGATGGCTGCCGGTGTATTTTCTGCAAGCCTGATCCCTGCCTTTGTCTCCTCAAAGTCCATTCCAAGCGTATTCAGGTCTCCCCTGAATTTATCCTCATGATATTGCAACACTGCTTTGAACTGACCCAACGCCAGCTTATATTGGATCTCTGATTTCCTGTCGCCCGTATCAATCCAACGGTAATAGTGCATAAAGAACTGCCTGTAATAATCCAGCAGCCTGAACAGTTCAATTTCATAGTTCACTGAAGCGATCAGCCGTTCATAATCATCCTGATTCCCTGCCACTCTCTCCCTGGCCTCTATTAAAAGCTCCTTCAGGCGAACAGCGCCCTGAACGGCTTCAAATCCTTCATCCACCACATCCTGGAAATTCTCCTTTGTGATGTAGTAGATGTTGCTGAATACCGCACTGGAAGCTCCCAGGATATCCCACTCAAAGATCCACAGCATGGGAGGAGGCTCCAGTCCCAGTGCCCTCACGTCATACTTCGCAAACTCACTGATGTACAAGCCCTTCAACATCACGCCATAGGAGTAATTCAAAAAATCAGTCATGTTTCTTACCAGCAGGGAATCGCTACCAAAATAGTCTCTGACCCAGGCAGCCGTAATGGAGTCCAGATCGGCATAGGGATTCATCATCAGGCAGCTGGCTGAATAGACATTGACATCATTGATGACATTAAACCCGTAAAAGGGGTAGATAATCATGGGACCGGCCCTCAGGGGTCCGCCGTATTGTGTCCACACCCAAACACCCTCCATTTTCGGATTCCTTGCAAGAAAACTCTGGATTGCCGCCTGGTGAA
The DNA here is from genome assembly GCA_964453785.1 of uncultured Bacteroides sp. GTDB lineage: Bacteria > Bacteroidota > Bacteroidia > Bacteroidales. The sequence continues at coordinate 12,122 of CAYVRK010000011.1, read as the reverse complement.
GTGGTGCCACGTAATTGGGGATGGCCCCGAAACCCTCGAACTCTCTTTTTGCCTGAATCTCAGTGATGCGCCGCTGTTTCCCCTGGTACAGGGTGGAATTGAATGGAAGCCAGCTGTAGAAATCCCCGCTACAGTATTTGGTAGATACCACCAGGTGTTCCGATTGAATTTTTCCAAGCACCTGCTGGTATGTTTCCGGGTTGGTATGCATATCCCCGATCTTTCCCACGCCCACTGACCAGGTCCGGAAAATGATGTTTTTGTCATATTTCTCAGCAGCCTCCAGGAAGGCTTCCAGCATGAGTCTGACTGCTTCGGGAGTTCTTACATACAACTCACTTGTATAGTCCCATCCCGGTTTGTTATAGATGGACCCCGCTTCCCCGATCCGGATAATAATCCCTTCCACGTCCGGAAATTTTTCAAATGCCTCCTCTGCTGCTTTTCCATATACCTCCCAGAAAGCCCGGCTCTCCGTATCAATGGATCCAAATTGCCGCTCCAGGTATCTCCCTAGCGGAGGAGTAAGTGCCACCATATCGGTCCACAGGTATGTCCCCAGTCCGTTGTCCGCCGCTACCTCCATGAGTGCTCCGAACCGGGCAGAGAGGCTGTCATGCCTGCTCCTGTAAATACTTCCATCCCCGTATACCTGCCGGCCGTTGCCCACTTTGTCAAAGTTAACGTACTCCAGGAACCATGGAATGGCGATGGCATTGTAACCAAATCTGCCCATTCTACCCGTGTATCCATCCCACTTTCGGCTCTCCCTGGAAAAGGCAGCGGTATCGATGAAGGGAGGATTGACCAGCATCACATCTTCAAAGAAGTGCTGGTTGTGTTCATAATTGTCTCCCCAGTTGGCTGTATCCGGCAATACACCCACTCCTCCCATATCCACAATTCTGAGGGACATTTCAACCGAACCCGAATCCGGTCTGGGATGGAAACGTGCGATTTCGGAAAGATCCTTTTCGTGGTAACTGATGGCCAGGAAACCGATGACACCTTTGGATGCAAAGAAGCCGGCTGTGAGTCCGGCCGCTAATACCAGTATGGAGATAAGCAGATTCCTTGTAATCACATCTCTATCTGTTTGGTAATCGCAGACTTGATGGGATTCAATACCCGCTGCAACATGCGTAATTTGTCAGTCAGGATCTCTGCCTGACCCTGCATGTTCTGGCTGAATGGAATGTCAATATCATAGTAAGTGCGCAGCCCGGTAGGTAATTCAACCTCGACCATGTAGTATTCATCATCAGCCACCTTGGAAATATTGCTCACATACCCTTTCACCATCCCATACTGAAGGTGCGGGTAATTGTCAAACTGGATGTTCACCTGGTGACCCGGTTTTACCTTCCCTGCACCTTCGGTGGGCAGACTGATTTTCCCCACCATTGATCCTGCATCCGTTGGAATGATGGTCAGCACCTTTTCACCTGCTTCCACATTCTGGTTCTCACTCCAGAACTTTGTGAAGGTAACTGCACCGCTTACCGGAGCAATCAGCAGGTAGGTTTGCTCCCAGGTGGCAATGGAGGCTTTCAGGTTGTTGATGGATTCTTCCAGAATGTTGATATTTCTTGATTGCTCCTCCTGCTGTTTCAACTCCAGGTCCACAATCTGCTCCTCGATTTTACCCACACTGATGTTGTTTTCAGCGATCAGACTGACGATCTCCTGCCATTTGTTGCGTTTGGCAAGCATCTCGGAATGAGACTTCTCCATGTCCGATTCAGACACCACCGATTCGATAAAGAGATCTGCATCACGGTTCGCCTGCCGCTGGGACAGGTTGTATTCCTCCTCGGTAATTCTGGCCCTTTCAGAGAGGCTCTTTGAGTACTCCTGCTGCCTCCCCAGTTCCGAACGAAGCAGTTCGATGCGCCGCTGGTGGTAGTCCAGGCGCCTGAACTCAACATAATCCCTGTAGGCTTTCAGGAAGATGGAGTAATCGGTCTGGATGGTGCCAAGTCTCACATTCCTCAGCTCGGGCATCTCCTCGGATACATCCTCAATGGCAATGGTATCCAGGAATGCAAGTCCGGCCTTCAATTCCAGAATATCCTCGTAGGTAGCCGGGTTCTCAATCATGGCAAGCACATCTCCGGAGTGAACCATGTCATTGTCATTCACAAAAAGACCTGTGATCTTTCCGCTTGCACGCGCTTCCAGGTTGGCCGGCGGATTCAACGAAGTGACCAGTATCCTGGCCCGCTTGATATCAGGGTACCTGAATACCCAGCTCCCGAAGATAAGCAGAGCAAGCAGGAAGAGAAAAAGAATGATCCCGTTCCGGGTGATCCAACCCGGGACCCTTCCCAGTATATCTTCTACCTCGTCACTCTGGAGCTCGATCTTTCTGGAAGCGTTTTTGTCAGGCATCACAGTTCAGATTGGTTGTGGCTAAGATAAAAAAAAGTCCCCAATGGTTTTCAGTAAACAATTCACAGCGCGGTAAAGAACAGGAAAATTAATAACTTTCTAAGCATTTTTATGAAACCGGGAACGCCTGAATAAGTCTGTCGTTAAAAAATCTAACGTTATGAAAAGAATTGGTGGTTTATTATGCATGTGCGCATTATTCATGTTTGGAGTCGCCATGGGTCAATCTGCCGTGGGGACGATGCCCCGGATTGTTGAAAAGGATGGCCGGCATGCCCTTCTGGTGGATGGACAACCCTTCCTGATACTTGGAGGTCAGGCACATAATTCCAGTGCATGGCCGGACATGATGCCACAGGTTTGGTCGGCCATAAAGGCCTTGAATGCCAACACCCTGGAAGTTCCCATCTACTGGGAGCAGATTGAGCCTCAACCCGGGAAGTTCGATTTTTCGCTTGTTGACACCCTGCTTTTTCAGGCACGAGAGCGGGACAAATATCTTGTAATCCTGTGGTTTGCCACCTGGAAAAACGGAAGCAACCATTATATGCCGGAATGGATGAAAAACGATGCTGCGAAATATCCCAACATCACAGGGAAAAACGGACAAGCGGTCGATTCGCCTTCGCCACATACCAGGGCAGCCATGGAAGCGGATGCCAGAGCTTTTAAAGCAGTTATGAAGTATCTGAAAGAGGCCGACCCACAGCATACCGTTCTCATGGTCCAGGTACAAAACGAGCCCGGGTCATGGGGAAGTGTGCGGGATTATTCCCTTGTCGCTCAAAAACTGTTTGAAGGACCGGTTCCCGGGGAGCTCCTCAAACCTGAGGTTCTGAAGGCACTTCACAAACCCCTTGTTACAAAAGGGACCTGGCAGGAGGTTTTTGGTGAGGATGCCGATGAATATTTCCACGCCTGGTCGGTGGCCAGCTATATTGAAACTGTTGCTGCGGCCGGCAAAGCGGTCAATCCCTTGCCCTTGTACGTCAATGCAGCATTACGCGATCCCCTGACCAATCCCAAAGCATCAACCTACGAAAGCGGAGGCCCCACAGACAATGTGATTCCGATCTGGAAGGTCGCCGCACCGTCCATTGACCTGGTTGCTCCGGATATTTATCTGTCAGGCACTGAGACCGTGTTGAAGGTCATTGAATTATACGATCGCCCTGACAATGCGCTGTTTATTCCCGAGACCCGGGCCGCTACAGAATATTCAAAATACCTGTATGAATTGATCGCTCGGGGAGGTATTGGATATTCACCTTTTGGAATAGATGACAATGGCCGGGGAGAGACTGCGGAAGAAACAGCAGAACGCCTGGGATCTCTTGCGAAGGAATATGCCATGGCCGGTCCCATGATGAGGGAACTGGCAAAATGGGGATTTGAAGGAAAGATCAAGGCTGTGGTTGAACGGGAAGATGATGCAGTGCATACGATCGATCTAGGTGTCTGGGAAGCCATCATCACATTCAGTGCATCAAGCGGACGCACGGCACAGGACAATACCGAGCCGGTCGGCAAAGCGATGGTGGTACAGCTGGGTGAGAACGAATTTGTCCTCGTGGGTACACATTGCCGTTTTACCTTCCGGCCTGTTGGTGCCAATGAAGGCAGAGCCTGGCAATTCCTGAAAGTTGAAGAGGGCATGTACGAGAACGGAACATTCAAGCTCCTGCGCATTCGTAACGGGGATGAAACCGACTGGGGCGGACCCCGCATTGGTGATGTTCCGGCGGTGTTGCATACCACACTGGTTGCAAGGTAAGTGTCTTTGAGTTCTTCCGAAATGAGTACGGACCATTGTACCGGATTATTTGGGAAGGATGATCATTAAAGTTCTAAAAAATGAAAAAAACGTTCTTTTACTTGATTGCGTTGATCTGCCTTGGTCCAACGATTGCCCTGGTGGCTCAGGATCAGACAGTTTTTCCTTTCCAGAACCCCGATTTGCCTCTTGAGCAGCGGGTGACCAATATTGTCTCACTGATGACCCTTGATGAAAAGGTTGCCTTTCTAAGTCAGAGGCCGGGTGTCGAACGGCTGGGCATCAAACGCATGGGGCATGTCGAAGGCCTTCATGGACTGGCACAGGGTGCACCTGGCGGATGGGGACGGCGAGGTCCGGTTACTACAACAACTTTTCCTCAGTCCTATGGCATGGGTGAAACCTGGGATCCGGAAATTGTCCGACAGTCCGGTGCCATCGAAGGGTTTGAAGCCCGGTACGTGTTCCAAAGTCCCAAATATAATCGCGGCGGGCTTATTATCCGGGCTCCAAATGCAGATTTGGGTCGCGACCCCCGCTGGGGCCGCACAGAAGAGTGTTTTGGTGAGGATGCTTACTTCAACAGTGTGATGTCTGTGGCAATGATTAAGGGACTACAGGGTGACGATCCACACTATTGGTTGAGCGCTTCACTTTTGAAACATTTTCTGGCCAACAGCAATGAAGATGAACGAACCAAAACATCATCGGATTTTGATACACGCCAGTTCTATGAGTACTACTCTCTTCCCTTCCATATGGGATTTGTGGAGGGAGGCGCAAAATGTTTCATGACCTCTTACAATCTGGTCAACGGCATTCCCGCTACTGTACATCCATCGATCGAGGGCCTGACAGTCGGTCAGTGGGGTGTGGATGGAGTCATCTGCACGGATGCCGGGGGCTTCCGTAACCTGACCGGCTCACAGCATTACTATGATAACACAACCCAGGCCGGGGCTGGCACGGTCAATGCAGGTATTAATCAATATCTTGATAGAAATTTCGAAGAACCTGTAAAAAAAGCGATTGAAGAAGGCCTGTTAACTGAAGAACGACTTGACGAAGTGATCAAGGGTTCCCTGCGTGTTTTCATCCGGCTCGGATTACTGGATCCGTCAGACAGAGTCCCCTATGCCTTGATCGGATCCGACACAACAGCTACCGAACCCTGGAACACACAAGCAAATAGAAACGTGGTCCGCCTGGCGACCCAAAAATCCATTGTCTTGCTTAAAAACGCTGAAAACCTGTTGCCTCTTGATAAATCGAAAATAAAATCAATTACCGTAATCGGACCACGGGCAAATGAAGTTGTTTTTGACTGGTATAGCTCAGAACCACCCTATGCGGTTACCCCTTTGGCTGGGATGAAGAATAAGGTTGGTCCGGATGTGGAGGTCCGTTATGCTGACGGAGCCGATATGGCTGAATCTGTTCAATTGAGCAAATCATCAGATGTTGTGATCGTTTGTGTAGGCAACAGCCCCAATCAGGACAATGCATGGAAAAAGATAAATGATAAAGGTGAAGGGCGTGAAGATCTGGACCGGAAAATGATTACCCTGGGTGTTCAGGAAGAACTGATAAAACAGGTGCTGGCTGCCAATCCCAGGACTGTGGTTGTATTAAAAAGCAGCTTCCCATATGCCATAAACTGGACCCAGGACCATGTACCTGCGATCGTTCACATGGCCCACAGCAGTCAGGAGGAAGGAAATGCCCTGGCAGATGTATTGTTTGGTGACTACAACCCCGGAGGAAGGTTGGTGCAAACCTGGCCCAAATCGCTGGATCAGTTGCCAGAGATGCTGGATTACAACATCCGCAATGGACGGACCTACATGTATTTTAACAAGGAAGCTCTTTATCCGTTTGGATTTGGCCTGAGTTACACAACGTTTGACTATTCAAACCTAAAAACCAGTACCGATCATTTGTCAAGGAACGGATCGCTTACCGTGAGTGTGGAGGTGGAAAATACCGGAAAACAGGACGGCGATGAAGTTGTACAACTTTATGTGAAACACCTCCATTCTGAGATCAGCCGTCCAAATCAGGAGCTTAAAGGATTCCAGCGCGTACATCTGAAAACCGGCGAACGTAAAACTGTGGAAATACCCCTGCCTGCCCGACAACTTGCCTATTGGGACATCAGCAAGAGTGACTGGCATGTGGAGCGGGACAGTATTCAGATCCGGATAGGAGCTTCATCTGCTGATATACGTTTACAAAAATCAATCAATGTGGAGTAAAAAAACTTAACCATCATGAATCAACAACCTTGCAGAATCACATCCAACCTGATGATTCCTTTTTTCCTGGTTCTGGCCCTGATGGGGCTGAACCCTGACCGGGTGCTAGCCCAGCTGCCTATTGCAACAGGGCAGGAAAACCAGGCCCTTTTGAATGAGCCCATGGACATCAGCCGTGATTTCAGGAATTTTTCGAATACCTATTTTACAGCCGACAGCCTGGCTTCCTTCAATCCCTCAACAGGCGAGGGTACCATTCAATGGCAGCGCAATGTATACCAGACGCGGCAGGCCTTTAATAACATGCTGGCCTTCTTAAGGCCCATTGGCGGCAACGAATTCCCGGGGGCAGAGTACGAGGCCAATCCTGTTTTGCCTTTCTGTCTGGAATTTATTTCTCCCAAAACGGTGCGTATCAGGGTGAAAACCGGTTTTGAGGTACAGCCTGAGCAGGCGTCGCTGATGCTGGTAAACGGTTTTGCTCCAACGGACAACTCCTGGAAATACAGTAAAATTGAGAACGGGCATCAATACACCGGCGAGTTTGGGTCGGTGGTGGTCAGGACCTACCCCTGGCACATCGAGATTTATGATGCCCAGGGGAAGTTGCTGACACAAACCAACCACAACCTGGACAATGCGGGGACTTTTACACCCATTGTACCCTTTTCCTTTGTGCGACGTTCGTCCGATTATTCCCGCAGCGTTGATGCTGTCTTTTCATTGTCTCCCGGCGAAAAGATCTTTGGTTTGGGCGAATCTTTCAAGGGATTTGACAAACGCGGGCAAAAAGTGGTCTTGTGGACCGACGATGCCAATGGCGTTCAAAACGAAACCATGTACAAGCCCATCCCGTTTTTTATGAGCAACAAAGGGTATGGTATGTTTATGCATACATCGACTCCCATCACCTGCGATATCGGAAAATACTTCGATGCCGTTAACTCGTTGATGATTGGCGACGAGGCGCTTGATTTGTTTGTATTCCTGGGAAATCCGAAAGATATTTTAGACGAATATACAAACCTGACCGGCAAAGCGCCCATGCCTCCACTCTGGTCCTTTGGTTTGTGGATGAGCCGTATCACCTATTTTTCAGAAGCCGACGGGAGAAATGTGGCTGCCAAATTGCGCAAAAACCGCATCCCTTCCGATGTGATCCATTTCGACACGGGATGGTTTGAACACGACTGGCGGAGCGATTATAAATTTTCGAAATCGCGTTTCGACGATCCTGGAAAAATGATATCTGACCTGGATGCCATGGGATTCAAAATCTGCCTGTGGCAACTTCCTTATTTTGTACCCAAGAATGAACTATTCCCTGAAATCATTGAAAAGGGTCTGTTTGTAAAAAATGACAAGGGCAATTTGCCGTACGAAGATGCTGTCCTCGATTTTTCCAATCCTGAAGCGGTGCAATGGTACCAGGATAAAATCAGGGGATTGCTCGATCTGGGGGTAGGAGCCATCAAGGTTGATTTTGGCGAGGCCGCCCCTCCCAAAGGCATTTATGCTTCAGGGCGCACCGGCTTCTACGAGCATAACCTCTATCCCTTAAGGTATAACAAAGCGGTGGCCGATGTTACCGAGGAGGTAACAGGCAATCACATTATCTGGGCACGATCCACGTGGGCGGGCAGCCAGCGTTACCCGGTACACTGGGGTGGCGACGCGGCCAACACCAACACGGCCATGGCAGCGACATTGAGGGCCGGACTATCCATCGGGCTCTCCGGGTTTACGTTCTGGAGCCATGATATCGGGGGCTTTGTATTGAAAACGCCTGAAGATATATACCGCCGCTGGCTGCCCTTTGGCATGCTCACCTCCCATACCCGCACCCATGGCGCACCTCCCAAAGAACCGTGGGAATATAACGAGAGCTTTAACGATGCATTCCGTCTGGCCACCGAGTTGAAATACAAACTGATGCCTTATGTGTACGCCCAGTCGAAATATGCGAGCGAAAAAGGCTTGCCCATGATGCGTGCCCTTTTTGTTGAATACCCCGAAGATGCCGGTTCCTGGCTCATCGATGATGAATACCTGTTTGGATCCGACATCCTGGTTGCCCCTCTGTTCGAAGAAGTTACGCACAGGGACGTTTACCTTCCAAAAGGGAAATGGATTGATTATCAAACCGGGAAAGTATATGATGGAGGGTGGCATAACATGGAAGCAGGAATCATTCCCATTGTCATGCTGGTGCGCGACGGCGCAATAATACCGCATATAAAACTGGCTCAATCAACCAAAGAGATGGATTGGTCTGAACTGGAACTAAGGGTTTATTCGGCCGGGAAGAACGTTGCCGATGGACTGGTTTGCCTGCCTTCTGATCAAAACCTGGCAAAGATCACTGTCAGTAAAAAAGGGAATATTTTCCAACTGGATCATGACCCTTTTTCAGGCAAAGTGAATTTCAAAATCAATACTGAATAAGTAGAAAAAACAATGATACTCATTAGAACCCGCTATTTCCTCATTGGACTGATCTGTTTGACCCTGACCGGCTCCTGCTCCCTCAAGAATGAAAGTCAACCTGAAAATGAGCTATCGGATTCTGACTTTCAAGGTATCCGTGGATCTGTATATGAGACTGAAACCGGAAAGGCACTACCTGCACGAATAGCCATCAAGGATACCAGCGGAACGTACATCAATAGTTACTATGAAAAAGCACCTGGCTTTTTCACGGGAGAAGACGGGTCATTTGAATTGAACCTGGCTCCGGGAAAATATGAAATGGAGGTTTTCCACGGCATTGACCGGCTTTCTCAAAAAGTTAGTTTTGAAGTATCTGACAAACAAGGTGTTGATGCAAATATTTATCTGCCGTCCTGGATCGACCTAAAAGAAAAAGGCTGGGTAAATGGAGACGGTCACTGTCATTTATACACAGAAATCAAACCAGATACTGCCATGGCTGCACTGGTTCGTCGAATTTGCAGGGCCCAGGGAGTGGATTTCGTCTGTGCGGCACAGGGTTGGGCCGGTTATAACGACAGCACCTGGGAAAAGGGGTACGAACCGTTCACTGATGAAAAGTTCATTTTGCATTATGGCTCTGAAATGCCCAAATACAGAACAGGGCATACCTGGTGGCTTGGCCAGACATCTACGATGGGCTATTACTGGAACAGCATGGATACTGCTTACGAAAATCAATATTATCAATCGTATGAATCAACACACTGGAGTTTCGACAACCTGGGTTTTCCGGCTATTCCGGATGTTGAAATTGTTCAAGGGTTAAAAATGAGAGACAATTCCGTAGCCATTATGGCACATCCTACTTCATGGTGGTGGCAGGAACGGGGAGCTATTGAAAAATATACAACCAATGTGGTAAGCTATCTTTCCTTTGGATTGCTTGCAGGACAGATATGGGACGGTTTGGTGGTAATGGGATATAACCATGATCACATCTTCTATCAGAATCTTTGGTTTCATATCCTTAATCTGGGCTACCAGATGCCGGCGATTGGAGAATTGGATGGAGGAATCAATCAAGGTGATCGCTTCTACTACGGATCCATGCGGACTTATTTCAAGGTAGGGGCCGATTTTTCCATAGCCAATGTGGCTGAAGCAGTCCGTAAAGGAAGAACTTTTGTTACCTCTGGCCCAATCATCCAAACGAATATTGACAATGCTTATGAGATTGGAGATGTGATTCCACTGGATAACAGGAGCCATAAGATGAACCTGAACGTACTGGCATCAGGCAAGGCGGATGATTATCTCTCCTGGGTGATTGTATACAGAAATGGCCAGGTATATAAGGTTTGGGATGTAAGGGCTGACAAAACAAGAAAATTTAATAACTCAATTGAGCTTAAGGAAACCGAAAATGCATGGTATGTGGTCAAAGCTTATGGAGCAAAAGCAGTTGATGATCCAAAGGATCTGAATATCATGGATTTATGTGTAAAGAAGGAACATATGGATTTTCCTGATTTCTCCGGGGACAGCCACGATGTATGTATTACCAGTCCATTTTATTTCAGAGAAGTCGGAACCAAACCCGTTCAAGCTTTGATTTCCCAAGTCAACTTGAAACTTTATGATCCTTCTACCGGAGAGGAAATTGAAAATGCTGAAATAAATACATTTGTTCAAGGGCAGAAAATCTCATCGCACACCCTGAAAGACGGAGCGTTGCAGTTTGAGATTCCCATCCAGTCACTACTTAAAATAAAAGCGCAGGGTTATCCGGAGATCACCCGTTGCCTCTACCTTGATTATCCTCCACACCTCGAATTGCTTGAGGAACTGGCATCCGGAGACTGGAGAAACAGTTTAAAGGACGGGTATTTATATCATCCCGGTGAAATTCCCTGGGAAGCATTTCATTATGAAAAGACAAAAGAGGTTCTGAGCCATGTGAACTGGATGATTGAAATGAAACCCAATGTGCGGGATGGTTTATGGGAGCAATTTGAAGGAAGATTTAAGTAGAACAAGATGCAAACGAAACCAATCCTAATCTGTTCTTGCCTTGTATTGTGTTTTGGTACCTTATGGGCACAACCCTACTTTGATACCCATGTACCCAACAGATATGTGGAGGAAAACACCTTCATAAATAGCACGACCAATTCCGATTTACCACCTGATTTTCTACAGATAAAGGATAAACTACCGGTTCCTCATTGGCCCGAAAGACCGGACGTTATCAGGTTTTACTGGCGGACCTGGGAACTTGCATTTAAGAACATACATCCGGTTACGGGAAATAATGGTTTTATCGCTCCCTACATCGATCCTGCGTTTAATGGTAACATTTTCACGGAGGATTGCGGCTTCATGGTACTTTTTTGTCGCTACGGTTCACGCGCATTTGATTTTCAGCAGACCCTTGATAATTTCTACAATAAACAACATACGGATGGATTCATTTGCCGGGAAATTAATGGTTCCAATGGGAATGATGCATTTCAGCGCTTTGATCCATCCAGTGCCGGAATCAATATTTTCCCCTGGGCTGAGTGGAATTATTTTAACAACCTGAATGATCTGGACCGGCTAAGGAGGGTGTTTCCTGTTTTGTTGGCCAATTATCAATGGTATGCTGTTTACAGAACCTGGCCTGATGGAACGTATTATTCCAGTGGCTGGGGATGCGGTATGGATAACCAGCCCAGACTGCCGGAGGGATTCAATCCGGCCTTCAGTCACGGTCACATGTCATGGATTGATGCCACATTGCAACAAATATTTGCGGCTAAAATTCTCATTCAAATGGCTGAGGTGCTCGACCGGTCGGCAGATGTTTGTGAAATTCAAAAAGAAGTTTCGCATTTGACCAGCTATGTAAATGAAAAGATGTGGGATGCAGAACATAATATCTATGTGGACCGCTTCAGAGATGGCAGCTTGTCCGACGTCAAAACCATAGGAGCCTATTGGGCGCTTCTGGCGGATGTAGTTCCTCCATCCAGAATCCCTGGTTTTTTGGCCCATCTCTCGGATACCTCGGAGTTTAACAGACCACACCGAATACCTACCCTTTCAGCAGATCATCCCAACTTTGATCCGGAAGGAGGATACTGGTTGGGGGCTGTCTGGGCAATGACCAATTATATGGTTCTTCAGGGATTGACAAGCGTTGGAGCAGATTCCCTGGCCCATGAAATTGCGCAGAATCATCTGGACAATGCCATTGAAATATTTGAGACAACAGGCATCATTTGGGA
>CAYVRK010000010.1:0-100233 GCA_964453785.1 uncultured Bacteroides sp. | reverse complement strand
CGTCGATCTTCCAGTTGATATCCCCTGTTTCGGCATTCAGACAGACCAATTCCCCGACCCCGCTTATGATGTATATTCTATCCTCTTCAATTGTCGGGGAACTTCTGGTATTTGGAAAGGATTGATCCCAGGATTTACCATAGGCAACCTGCCACTTTTTATTGCCCTCAAAGTCGATGCATGTCAGATGGTCCATATCTCCGATCTTCCCTGAAGCATAGATGTACTTTCCGTTTGAGATGACGGAAGAATATCCTTCTCCTATTCCTGCATATTCAAGCAATAGGTCCGGACCGTTTTCCGGCCACTCTTTCAGGAGATTGCTTTCAGGAAACTTCCCATCCCTGTCGGGTCCGCGAAATTGATAGATCTGGGCATTGGTTACCGAAACAAAAACAACATATAATAAAACGAGCCAAATTCTTTTCATAAATTCTTTTTTTAAGAGCGTAAACATACAAATTCCGCTTGGATAATGCAGAAAGCAGTATTTTGGAATACATGGGTATGTAAGACAAACAAAGAGCCAGCTCAGGCCTAAATGTCTTTGCCTAGAGGGCCATGTTGGCTATGATGCAACAATTCCATTTAGGCAAAAGTCGATATCCTTTACCCGCAGGTTTAAACATTCGGTTAATCGCAAACCACCACTATATAGTTGCGAGGCCATTAAATGAAATTCTCCCTGAAGGTTTGAAATTACCCTGAGCGCTTCATCTTCAGACAATGATTTTCTGTCTAACCAATCTAATCGCTTGCCTTCATACATGTGATGAACCTCAGGCCATTTGCTTGCGGTCTCATCATTTTTTTCATATCTTGAATTCTCGGCAAAAAACATTTGGCACCCTCAATATTCGTTTTCATGGGAGTGGTGTGGCGAAGCAATACTAAAACCAATGATTCAAGTACCCTCGGGGATGGTTATCAAATTATCCCGCCAGAAACAACATAACACCCAAAATCCGAGTCCTATCCTGCCAATGACAGTTGAATTACGCGAGCGCATTAGCTTAGAATTCGCTGAGCTCGTAAACTCGGTTGAGGCTGACTCAAAAGGCCCTTTTTATTCAATTCTAAGGGATGCTTATGAAGTAACCTGGCATTTTTTACGCAGTAAATAAGCACGTTACGAATAAGCATCCCTTAGAAAAAAGAAGAGGCTATCCCTTTTGAGACAGCCTCTTAGCGAGCACAATTAAAATAAACAATTAATCGATGATTGACTTCGTCGAGCTAAAGGTTCCTCGCAGCTTGCTGCGAGGAGAGTCAATATGTGTTCTGTGGAGTATGAGAATCTAGCATTTGATAATTATACCAATTTTGGGTACCTTTGTAAAAAGTCGGTTTGTCATGAGCAAGAATACATCAATCACTTTAGGAAATCACTTTGAAGATTTCGTCCAAAGCCGCATCTCTGTAGGTAGGTACAAAAATGCAAGTGAGGTTATTCGTGCGGGATTAAGATTATTGGAGGAGGAAGAGGATAAGGTAGTTGCTTTAAAACAAGCAATCCAAGAAGGTATTGACAGTGGATTCGTTGAGGATTTTGATCCGGACCAATTCCTCAAGAACTTAAAAGGCCAGAGGTCACCTAATGACTAGATTTCGCTTAACGAAAAAAGCTACTCAGGATCTCTCACACATATGGAACTATACTGTTGATACCTGGTCAGAGAATCAAGCCGATCTATATTACCGAATGCTGCTTGACAGTTGCCAATACATTTGTGATGGAAAAGTTCCTGAAAGACAATATGATGGCATATATGCAGACTTATTAGGGCACAAGGCAGGCAAGCATATAATCTTCTATCAAAAGACTAATCACGGTATTGTGGATATTGTGAGAATCCTTCACGAACGAATGGATTTGAAAAGACGAATCAGAGAATAATTACCCACAGAACAAAGAACAGCCGGCTGCAAAAGCGGCGGCTTTGTTCCCCCGTAAAATGATGGGAAAGACAGGTACTTCAACAAGAAATGAAGCAGAACGGCATATACAACGAGTCAATTTAAACATACGCCATAGCCAATCTGCTGTAGATTCAAACATCACATGATACAAGTTTTGGTCCCTTAACTGTCATAAAAATCATCATCCTAAAACCATACATTATGAAACAAAAAATTCTATTTGGTGTAGTAATTGGCTTGCTATTGTCATTGCCGATAACAAAAGCTGCAGGTGTATCACCTGAAAACGGTACCGTAAAAGATACCACCGAGATTTCCAATAAGGATAAGCTGGTGGTTGTATGGACAAGTGGTGATAAAGAAGTAGCCGAAAAAATGGTATTCATGTACACCTTCAACGCAAAGAAGTATAAATGGTGGGATGATATTACCTTATTAGTCTGGGGTCCTTCATCAAAGCTTCTCTCGGAAGACAAAGAATTACAGGATTACGTAAAAGCGATGCTCGATAGCGGAATCCATGTTTTGGCATGCAAAGGTTGTGCTGATTTGTATGAGGTATCTGATGAACTCGAACAAATTGGTGTTACAGTCAGATATACAGGTAACGATCTTACTAATTTCATTAAAGAACGGCATGTGATAACATTTTAGAAAAGGCATCTTAAAGCCTATCCATATGATTTTTATATTGCACAATATTGGACAAAAGGTGTAACAGGACTCAACATGAATAATCATATACTCAGCGCAACACTACACCAAGATAAGTACCCAAGTAATACTCATTACCCTTTCGCTTTGCCGATTTTTAATTGTTCAAAGCAATTGACATTCAAAACCCCAGTGACATTTTTCGTTGGGGAGAATGGAACAGGAAAGTCTACATTATTGGAAGCCATAGCTCTTGCCTGCAATATCCACATTTGGAGAAGAAATGAAGGTACTCGTTTTCATTTCAATCAATACGAAAAAGAATTCTTCAGGTATATCACCGTAAAGTGGAGAAATGGAATGGTGCCTGGATCGTATTTTGGTTCAGAAATATTTAATGACTTTAGAAGAATTGTCGATAACTGGGCTGCCTCTGATCCGGGGCAACTAAATTGTTTTGGTGGCAAATCTCTTGTTACACAATCCCATGGCCAGTCAATGATGTCATTCTTTGAGTCTCGTTACAAGATAAAAGGTATTTATTTTCTTGACGAACCGGAAACCGCATTATCCCCGAACAGTCAACTTAAATTGTTGGAGATTATCAGAAAAAATACTGAGAAAGGACATGCACAATTTATAATAGCGACCCATTCTCCTATTTTGCTGGCATACGAAAATGCAAGAATATATAGTTTTGACTACAAATCAATACAGTTAATTGATTACAAAGAAACAGATCATTATAAACTTTATAAAAGCATTCTTTCAGATAGATAATCAATTGTTTTGGCTGGTCAGCTCCCTTCACCCATTCTTTTTGCTCCAGGTTCTTCCATGTTCTCTATAGACAATCCATCCGCTATGGCCGGTTTCCAAAGTCTTTCGTGCTTGAGCCGGCGAGCATTTCCATCGCAAAGTGCGTCACACCCGTCCGGAAGCCTTCCTATGCTACTCCTTTCATGTGGACTTGCCCTATTCATATCTACCCTGGGAGCAAAAAGAGCAGCAGCCCAAGAGGTCCCTGCGTCGGATGTTCCCTCGATCCTCTATTTTCCCAATGCCAACTCCCGGCCCACGTACTTCACGATCTACAATGTGCATGAGGCCTGGGCGGTCTCAAAGGGGGAAGGCGTAAAGGTTGGGATTCTTGACCATTCTTTTGGATACGAGGATCACGGGGATTTAATCGCCGGAGGTAAAAACTTTCAAAAGGGAGGCTGGGGAAAGTCATTTAATAACGAGAGTCACCATGGCTTCTGGATGGCATCAACCTTGCGTGAGATAGCACCTGATGCAGAGATCTATGCGCTGGGCACTTATTCCTCCGATGAATCGGATAAAGTAGATGCTATGATTAAGGCGTTCGACTGGGCAATCGCTAACAATCTCGATGTGCTGACTTATTCTGCCGCCAGATTTTCTCCCGAAAACCGGGTGAGACTTGACAGCTCCGTTGATAGAGCCCTCGCGAAAGGTATCGTCACCACTTTTATACACTATCCGCACCCCGGCAATATACTACCCTCCTGGCTTGGGCCCATGACCGGTGACGACGATCGGGAGCCTGATGTTAACATCCTGCAATATGACTACTCGGTGGTCTTCACCAAGCAGTACGAAGACTGGATGCAGCATGGAACGGATGCCGGTTATCGACCGTTTCTGTCCATCTCCTCCACATCGCCAGTTACGGCAGGATTTGTCGCATTGCTCAAGAGTGTGCGGCCAGATCTTTAGCCGGAGGAACTGAAACGGATTCTTATGGAAACCAGTCGGGCTACAATCTTCAAAGGCAGGGAATCCCCTCGTACGGTGGATATAGCCGCTGCAATTCGAAGTGTGACCGAGCATCGGAAGTAGGAGACTCGCAGTGCGTTGGTTTCCCATTATTATTGCGGTTGTGATCAGGAATGAAAAATAGCTAAGCGCTAAAACAGTGGCTTATTTCAACCGTTATATATGTAGGAACATAGCAGTTAGCTTGTCTTATCCCTACCTTACCAGATATTTTAGTTTCAACGATTATGAAAAAAGGAAACAAGCACACAACATTACTATTGACTCTCGTTCTTATACTCCCGGCAATTACACTATATAGTCAGGAAATAAGAATAGGAACTCGTGATTCAGTTGAATCAAAAGTATTAATGGAAACAAGAAGACTATATATCAGCCTTCCGAAAGATTATTATCGTTCTGAAAAAGAATACCCTGTCATTTACAGGCTTGATGGAGATTTGGACTTATTTATTGAAACTGTTGGTATAGTTCATCGATTGGCATATAGGGAAGAGGTAATGCCTGAGGTAATAGTAGTCATGATCGAGAATACAGATAGAAACAGGGATATGATGCCTACAAACACAGGTTTTTTTCATCAAGAGCCAGGAGCCGGAAAGTTCAAGGAATTCATTGAACATGAATTATTTCTTTTCATAAGAAGTTCATATCGAGTAACAGATGAAAGAATTCTATGCGGACAATCGTTGAGTTCAATTTTCACATTATATTGTTTCCTGACAAGTGCAGATTCGTTTGATTCATTCATTGCCAGTAGTGCTGGATTTCCTGATTGCGAACCCTATTTTATTAATCTGACCAATGAAATGTTAGAAACCAAACAAAGAAAACTGAAGAAAGTATTTTTAAGCTATGGAGCAAAGGATGTTCTTGATCCTGAAGGAGTTATACAAAAGCAACTATCAAATTTCATCCAGCTAATCGAATCAGATGAAAATATCGATTGCAAGTATAAAATATACGAAGATGAAGGACATGTTCCCTATCAAAGCCTTTACCATGGATTGAAGTTCTTATATGAATGATGTTATGTCCGAAAAAATGGGTTCAATTCGAAATAGCCTTTTCAGGATTGGCGGAGTGGCCGGCCTGATATGCGCCCTTGTATATGTCATTTCCCTCGGGGTCTACCTTCCTGCCTATCGTGCAGCTCCACCACCTGCAACCGTATTTGAATGGTTCACACTGTTCCGGACCAATCCAGTCACGGGTCTTTTCTTTCTCGGTCTGGCCGACATTGTCATCATGATCCTCTGGGGGCCCCTTTCACTCGCCATTTACGATGCCCTTGGGCAATCCGGCAAAACCTGGGCGAGGATAGCCATCGCATTTGTATTCGTTGGAATAGCAGTCTACCTTGCCACCAATATGGCCTTTTCCATGCTTTCCCTCAGCCATAAATATGCGGTTGCAGTAACTGAAACAGAGAAAACCGCCATCCTGGCAGCCGGGCAGGCGCTGGTTTCAATAAGTGAGGGCACAGGGGGTCAGTATACAGGCATGCCCCTGGTGTGGCTCGCAGGTTTGATCTTCTCGGTCGTTATGTTGAGGAACAATGCTTTCAGCAAATCAACTGCCTGGGCAGGCATCCTGGGACTGGGGCTTTTGGTGGCAAGTATGCCTTTCGCCGGGTATACAACCACCGGGCCAACGACAACCTTCGTGAAGGTTTTCATCGCTGTGACCTATATTGGGGGTGGATTGCTTTCCCTGGCATGGTATATTCAGGTTGGCTTCAAGCTATTGAAGCTAGGGCAGCGCAAAGGCAAGACATATCCACATGTTGTACCGTTCGGCAGAAAATTATGAATGTATTATTTGATTTAGATGGCACCCTGACAGACCCATTTCTAGGCATCACAAGATGTATTTCTCATGCCTTATTGGCTCTCAACAGACAAGCTCCACCACAAGAGAATTTGAAATGGTGTATTGGTCCTCCGCTGAAGAACAGCTTCGTTAAGTTGCTTAACTCTGAGGACGACAAGCTTGCAGAAGAAGCTTTAAGTATCTATCGAGAGCGATTTGGCTCAGTTGGCTTATTTGAAAACAAATTATATAAGGGTGTCCCTGATGCACTGAGAGCCCTCCAGGAGAAGGGGCATATCCTCTTTGTTGCCACATCAAAGCCAAGCGTTTACGCAAAACAGATTATCGAACATTTCGGCTTACAGCGGTATTTCCGGACTATCCATGGAAGCGAACTGGATGGGTCACGAAGCGATAAAACAGAACTAATATCCCATATTCTCTTGAGTGAAGGGATTGCATCTTCAGAAACATGGTTGGTCGGAGACCGAAAACATGATATGATCGGTGCCAAAGCAAATGGAGTTCGTGGAGTTGGGGTTCTGTGGGGATACGGAACAGTTGATGAACTGGAAGCTTCAGGTGCGCAGGTATGTATCAAGCACCCTGGAGAGTTGGCAACTCTGTTTAACGAAATGCCGAATATTGAACCAAAGCGGACGCCGGGATCACCAGCGGTAAAAAGCGAAGGGGTGGCGGGCCCAGGTTAGTTCAACCCTTCTGTCATTCTTCATAGCACCCTTGTTATTTGTATGCTGCGATAAAGAAGAACAGACATTCGAATTTGGACCTACGCAAACAGACTTAAAGTAAATGGAATCGTTTGGGCCAATGGCGCTACTTTTTTTTCCGATGATTCTGAGGATCCGATCACAATAATTGGTG
Source organism: uncultured Bacteroides sp. (assembly GCA_964453785.1). Taxonomy (GTDB): domain Bacteria; phylum Bacteroidota; class Bacteroidia; order Bacteroidales. Next base: position 93,162 of record CAYVRK010000010.1, on the reverse strand, counting down.
AAATAACACCAATTGAATAAGTCAGCAGTTGCTATCACTGAGGGAATGCTATATCGCAGAACAAATTGAATTATGAGCATACAAAATAATAGTAAATCATCGTTGAAGGAAATTGAAGAACGCTTCGATAAGGATGTGGAGCGGTTTTCAAATCTGGAAACCGGGCAGTCTGCTACTATTGATGCTCCATTAGCTATGGAGTTGATTACTCAGGCAGCTGTAAAATCAACCACGCATATTTGGCGGGTTTTGGATATTGGTTGTGGGGCAGGAAACAACACTTTGAAGCTTCTGCATCAAATTTCACCCCTGGAGTGTGATCTTGTTGATCTGAGTTTGCCAATGTTGGAAAAAGCGCGTGAGCGTATTTGCGAGATCAATAGCGGCAAAGTCAGAATATTGAAGGGAGACTTTCGCACCCTTGATTTGCCTGAACAAGGATATGATGTCATTCTTGCCGCGGCAGTACTGCACCATTTACGTGATGATCTTGATTGGGAGACAGCATTTAAAAAGATCTATCGATTAACTGCCATTGGAGGCAGTGTATGGATCACTGACCTTGTCTCTCACGAAACAGATAACGTTCAGGCTCTTATGTGGAAGCGCTACGGTGATTATTTGCACTCACTGGGCGGGGAAGAATATAGAAACAAAGTCTTTAACTATATTCATAAAGAAGACTCACCAAGACCAGTTACTTATCAATTGGAACTTCTTCGCAAGGTGGGATTCAGTTATGTTGAACTTTTGCATAAAAATTCATGTTTTAGCGCATTTGGCGCAATTAAAACGCGTTAATTCCTCCCTTAGGTCAACAGGACGATATAAAGCATTTACCCGTCGGGAGATTAAAACCTGTCAGTGTTGAGATAAGAAAAAAGTCACAGTTACCGGATATTTATACCCTGATGAAGTATAAGATCGGAAAACCATGACCCATCAATGAAATCGGACTTGCTGGCAGGCGTTAAGAAAGAATTCAATATGACAGACCCTCTTTTATCTGGTGTTTAGGAAAGGTCAAAATCAAAATTTCTACTCTTGTTTGAGATTATTATTCTTTGTACTTTCCTTAAGTTTCCTCTTTAATAACCATGATAAGCGTTGCAAAAAACTAAGCCCTATAACCTTATGAAACGTTTTCCTTTTTATCTTATTTGTTCCGTGACAATCCTGTTTTTTTTAACATCTGCATGTACTAATAAATCCGAACCTATTCATACCTCATGTCTAGTTAAAGGACAAATGAATTTCACAAAACTACCAGTCGCTCAGCCGGAAGAAATGGGCATGAAATCTGAGGTGTTAGAGCAGGAGTTGACCGAACTATTAGGAGCAAACAAAACCGGCGCAGCATGTTTGTTGGTAAATGGCAAGCTGGTCTGGGAATATTATTGGAATGACTTTGGTCCCCAATCACGCTTTGATATTTATTCCGCGGGAAAAGCATTTACAGCATCAGCCATCGGATTACTGGTAGATGATGGAAAACTAAAGGTGGATGACCCAGCCTGTAACATTTTAACTGAATGGGCCAATGATGAGCGAAAAGAGATTACCATAAGAAATCTTTTAACGATGACCTCAGGTTTAAAGCTGGACTACGACGGATTTGTCAATTCGCCTGATCCTACTGAGGCGATGCTAAACTGGCCTTTGGAAAGAGAACCCGGAACTGCCTGGTCTTATGAACAAGCGACTTCTCATGCCCTGTCGATTATCGTAAAAAGAATATCCGGCAAGCAGCCAATTGTCTTCTTACGTGAACGTATATTGAATTCGGTTGGTATACTGGAAGCGGATTGGCTCCGCTCCCGTCAAGGTGATTGCCTGGGTTGGCGCAGCGTGTTGATCAGTGCGCGTGAATTGGCTGTGTTCGGGCAGTTCTATTTAAACAAGGGCCGTTGGAACGGAGAACAATTACTTAGTGAAGATTTTATTGATCAAGCCATTGTCAATGATCCCCTGCTCTCTCATATACCTGTTGCCGATGGTCAGGATGATTTTCGTCGTCGTGGTTATGGATGGCAAATGTTTGTAAACACCAACGGAATTTTTGAAGGTGTGGACAAATCAGGATACGGCTTTCTGGGAGCATATCATAATATCTGTATTGTTGACCCTTCCAAGAATTTTGTCTTTGTCCGCATGGTCACACCTGAAGCACAAGGGAACCACTCAGAATATGAAAATGAATTGGATGTTACGGATGAAGGAACTGCATTGATTTGGCGGACTATCTTATCAGCATTTGAGTAAGACATTTCAGATAAGCTCGTTAATTCCCAAGAAAATTAAGTTGTTCAATGGAGATTTTCTGATAATAAATGCTTGTCAGTCTCATCAATCATTCAGATCAGCACACCCGCCCACATTAGCCTGGTCAATGTCTACGCGAAGTGTGCAACAGCTGGAATAATGATGAAATTCTAATGTGATACCTGAACTTTGTAAAACTTGTTTAGTAACATTTGCTTTTTACAGGACACTAGTGATCTATTTTATAAATAGATATGGAGGATACTATGAATCAGCTACTTTGCACCAACGATACGGCATCGGATTGTTCCGGCTGCTCAAATAGCGGTTATATTAATTGTAAACGCGACACCAGTGTTCTTTTGGGATTTTTCGCGGCTGTGATACCGCCGGGTCTGATCGCTATTTTCGGACTGGTCCTCACTGGAAACATATCTGGTATGTGGTGGCCTTTAATCTCATATGGGGTCTATTATGCAATTATGGTCGCTGTCATAGAACCGATCTTTTTATGTTCCCACTGCCCTTTTTACGCAGCCCCGGGAAGGACCCTGCACTGCCACGCTAACGAAGGAAGTCTGAAGCTACGAAAATCCCAGCCCGGTCCCATGAATAAATTGGAAAAGACGTTGATGGTCTTTTTCGGAGCAAGCATTTTTATTTGGCCGGGTATATTTATAGGTTATACTTTATGGGCATTTCCTCAAAGTATACAATATTCGTTCATTGGTATGTTTGGAATCTCAGGGATTGCAGGCGCCTTTCTTATTAGTTCGGTAGCCTGTATCTATATTGTGGGAAAATTTCTCTGTTCAAAGTGCGTCAATTTTTCCTGCCCCTTCAACCTGGTCCCTAAAAAGTATGTGGACCAATACCTTAAGAAAAATCCTGTTATGATGGAAGCATGGAAAAAGACCGGTTATAGTATTGATTGAAGATAAATACATTACCAAGGAAGAAGAGGTTTAATAACGACAAAAATAGTTAGCAATAATTGGTTAATTTTTAATAAGGAACAGGAGGTTATTATGATTGCATGGATCAATTTTTTTGTACTTATCTTTTCAACTGTCTTATTTGTGCAACTGTACAATATGAGCGTGAGTCCAGCTTTTTTCGAGAACCAGTGGGGTGAGATTGCTTATAAAAAGTGCGGAATTATTCGTATTTGGTCCATGGTCTTTATGTCTGTTGCGTGCGCGAATTATATAATGTTCTGTTTTTATCCCCTTCCGATTGATAGCTTCGTCCCCCTGCACTTTCCATGGCCCTGGTGGGTCTCTGAAGTCATAGCGGTCATTATTTGCGTACCCAGCTTAACCTTAATGATAAAAGGGATGATGGACGCGGGTAGCGAACTAGCCATGCCGGACAAATCCCATAAGATGTATAAAGGGCTTTATGAAAAAATTCGCCATCCCCAGGCAGTGGGTGAGGTGTTTTTGTTTCTGGTTATCGCCTTCGCCTGCCATTCGCCTTTTTTGGCGATTTATTCCCTTTTATGGTTCCCTGCTTTTTATATCATAAGCCTGGCCGAGGAAAAAGACCTGGTCTTGCGTTATAAAACGGACTATGTTCAATATCAAAAACAAATTGGTATGTTTTGGCCACGTAAACCAAAAGCTTAAAGCTGGAAATCATTAGCCGTACCGTTAAAGTAAGATCCGGAATATGCAAAAAACCATACATGTAAGTACAAATACCCGCAACGGCCTCTATGAAATCACCCGGCAAGTGGAAGCCATTATATCGGAAAGCGGCGTGCAAACCGGCCTGGTCAATGTTAATGCCCAGGTATGCAACAGCAGGAAAAATGATTCTTGGCATTTGAATGTACCCGGTGAAAAATGGAATGATGCATAAGTGTGATATTTCTAATGTGTATTGACTAATACATCCATTTCATATATCTTGCAAGTATGAAAACAACATTGAACATAGATGATCAGATTCTAAGAAAAGCATCCAGGCTTACAGGAATTTCTGAAAAAACCACCCTGGTGCGGAAGGGATTAGAAGCATTAATAGCCCAGGAGAGTGCCAAACGGCTTGCTGCCTTAGGTGGAAGTGAAAAGAAACTGATAAGCATTCCAAGGAGAAAATCGGCCACGGAATGATTTTAGTGGATACATCTGTTTGGATTGATCACTTTCATCATTCTGATGAGGATTTTAAAAAATTACTTCTTTCAAACCAGGTTTGCATTCATCCATTTATTCTTGGTGAACTGAGCTGTGGCAATATATCGAATCGGATAGAAGTTCTTTCACTTCTAAGGACTCTTAAGAGCATAGATCTCGTGCTGGATGAAGAGGTCTTCATTCTGATAGAAGACAGGAAGCTGTTTGGCAAGGGATTGGGATTTATTGATGTTCATTTACTTGCTTCAGCAATGATACATCATGTCCCTATTTGGACAAGAGATAATGCATTAAGGCAGGTGGCCGGAGAATTAGGAATTAACTATCAATCCGGCTTACGTTAGTATTGATTATTATGCAGCGAACCATCCATATCTCCACCCCCACCCATAACGGCCTTTATGATATCACACGGCAAGTGGAGGCCATCGTATCCGAAAGCGGCGTGCAAACCGGCCTGGTCAATGTCTATGCCCAGGGCGCTACGGCAGGCATCATGATCCAGGAGAATTGGGATCGGTCGGTCCAGAATGACGTTGTCACACTTTTTAACCGCCTGGTACCGGCCGGTATCTGGGAGCATGATCACCAGGACGACAATGGCGATTCACACCTGAAGGCTGGCATAGTAGGTCCCCAGGAGACCATTCCCATCGTGAATGGCAAGATGGGCCTGTCTACCTGGCAGAATATTTTCCTGTGTGAATTTGACGGTCCCCGCAGCAAGCGAAGCATCGTGGTCACCGTGATGGATGCCGGGCCTGAAGTAACTTCTTGAGGGCGAATCAGACCTTCAAATGGGCTGATTACAAATTGGCCGTAATCTGCAGTTCTTTTATACCCGACACCTCGGCAAGTTCCTCCAGGAGATCGCAATCCATTTTGCCGCGCACATGAACCAGCGTGTTCTCCTCGCCTCCCACAACCACGATCAGGTCGGTGATCTTTCCCCGCTGCTCACGGGCCGCGATAATCACATCTTCATCCCCGTCATGTACTTCCATCAGCAGGTTATAATCACCTCTCATGCGGGTATGGTCCATTTCCCGGGCAAAATTCACACCGGGGAAAAGCTCCTGGTCTTCGATGGTGAGAACGGAGACTGATCTCAGACTGCGGACCAGTTGCCTCTCATCCTGATCGAAGTCGGCACACCTTCCTACAAATCTCATGAGGATGCCGGGGACATAAATGGAGGTCACCCCCTTTTCCCCCCTATAGGTATTGTAGACACTGTGGTATCCTGCCGGCTGTGCAAGCAGCGAAATTGCAAACAGGAGGGCCATGGTGGATAAAATGAGCTTTTTCATGATGGTCGTCTTTGGATATTTATTCATAAGACGAGCAACCTGTCATCTTGTTACAGGAGAGTCAATCTTCTTTGTTCCCTGCCCCGAGAAAAGCGATGGTCTCCTTCACTTTGGGGAATCCGGCCCGCTTTACAGCAGATCCTTTGAAGAGCCTGGTATAAGTTTTCCGGTCCAGTTTTTCCCACTCCTCCCTGGTCATCTCCAGGAGTCCTGCTGAGGGGTTAAATTCAGGTTCACCGTGGTTCAGGGCTTTCCGGTTCCAGGGACATACATCCTGGCAGATGTCGCATCCGAAGAAACGGTTCTCCAGCTTCCCCCTGAATGGTCCCGGGATCGCCTTTTTATTCTCGATGGTCTGGTAGGAGATGCACAAGCCTGCATCCAGGATTCGGTTTGACAGGATGGCACCCGTGGGACATGCTTCAATGCAGCGGTTACAGCTGCCGCAAAAGTCCCCTTCCGGTAACTGGTTGTATTCCAGCTCAAGGTCGGTGATCAGTTCACCGATAAAGACAAATGAACCGGCACAGCGGGAGATCAGGTTGGTATTTTTTCCGATCCAGCCCAGCCCGGCCTTCATTGCCCAGGCGCGGTCCAGTACCGGAGCCGAATCCACGAAAGCCCGTCCCTGTACCGCACCTGTTTCGGTTCGGATAAATTCCAGGAGCAGCCCCATTTTCTCCTTCATCACCCTGTGGTAGTCTTTTCCGTAGGCGTATTTGGAGAGCACCGGCGCTTTGGGATCCAGCTGGACCCGGTCTGTGTAGTAATTGAAAAGAAGGGAGATCACACTCTTTGCCCCCTCCACCAGCCCGGTGGGGTCGCTGCGCTTTTCAAAATGATTGGCCATGTAGCCCATGCTGGCATGATACCCCCGGTCAAGCCATGTTTTCAGCCGGTCTGCATCTTCCGGCAACGCTTCCGCCCGCGAAAATCCGCAGTCGGCAAACCCCAGCCGCAGCGCCTCCTCCCTGATGGCTTCCGAAATCTCTTTTTTACTTTTTCCGTTCTTCGGCATTCGCCTCAGTTCCTTTGGTTGCACCTTTTTCCTTGAGGAATGCTTTTAAAGCATCCCGAGCTCCAGTTTGGCTTCCTCCGACAGCATATGCTTGTCCCAGGGAGGCTCGAATACCAGGTTGATGTTCACCTTTTCCACCTCCTCAAGGGCCCCCACGGCATTCTCCACATCCATGATCAGGATATCCACAACAGGACAGTTGGGGGCCGTAAGTGTCATGTCAATATTGGCCTCTTTCTTATCGGTGAAGTCGATCTTGTAGATCAAACCCAGGTCATATATATTGACGGGAATCTCGGGGTCATACACTTTTTTCAGTGCTTCCACGATTTTCCCTTCTATTTCTAAAAAATCCAGTGACTCACTCATCTCTTTTCCCTTTTAACTTTTCCCTTTCACCTTTTCACTTTGCGCCTGGTAGGCCAGAGCATACAAACGCATCTTTTTCACCATGGCCAGCAAACCATTGGAACGGGTTGGGGAGAGGTTCTGGCTGAGGCCGATGTCATCAATAAAAAACAATTTGTTTTCCAGAATCTCAGCGGGTGTCCGGCCGCTCAGCACTTTTACCAGAAGCGCCACGATACCTTTCACAATGATGGCATCGCTGTCGGCACTGAAGATGACCTTCCCGTCCACTAGCTCGGCATGAAGCCACACTTTGGACTGGCATCCGTTGATCAGGTATTCATTGGTTTTAAAAGCAGGATCGATTTCCGGCAGGTCATTTCCCAGCTCAATCAGGTAGTCGTACCTGTCCAGCCAGTCCTCGAAAACCGAAAACTCATCCACGATATCCTTTTGTATGTCATTCAGGTTCATTGTAAAATCTGTTCTGTTATGATAACATTTGTATGGTTTTTTCTATTCCCCGTACAAGCTGGTCCACCTCATCGGTGGTATTATACAACACCATAGAGGCCCGGATGGTTCCCGAAATGCCGAAATGATCCATGACAGGCTGGGTGCAATGAGTCCCGGTACGCACCGCAATGCCCATCTTGTCCAGGATCATCCCCGCATCATACGCATGAATATTTTCCAGCAGGAAGGAGAATACCGAAATGCGCTCTTTCGCTTTTCCATACAGTGTCAGCCCCGGGATCTCACCCAGTTTACCGAGTGTATAGCTGATGAGTTGCTCTTCATGTTGCCTGATCCCGTCTATGCCGAGTGTTCCGATATATTCCAGGGCTTTGGCCAGACCGATGGCACCGATGTAATTGCTGGTACCGGCCTCAAATTTGAATGGAAGGGTGTTGTATGTGGTCTTTTCAAAGGTGACCTGGTCCACCATATCACCGCCTCCCTGGTAGGGAGGGATCTCTTCAAGCCTGGCTTCTTTGCCATAGAGCACACCCGATCCGGTGGGACCAAAGATCTTATGGGAGGAAAAAACATAAAAATCACAATCCAGTTCCCTCACATCCACTTCTCCGTGCTGGACCATCTGGGCTCCGTCAAGCATCACCGGAATTCCTTTGTCATGTGCCCTTCGGATCACTTCTTTCACCGGATTGATGGTTCCCAGTGAGTTGGAGGCATGAGCCAACGCGACAATTCTGGTGCGTTCACCAAGCAAGGCGTCCAGCGCGTCCATATCCAGCATTCCCGAATCATCAAAGGGGATTACCTTCAGCCTGGCACCCTTGCGCTCGCATAGCATCTGCCAGGGTACGATGTTCGAGTGGTGCTCCATCTCAGAGATCAGCACCTCATCTTCCTTTCCCACGTACTTCTCTCCGAAGGAAAAGGCCAGTGCATTGATGGATCCGGTGGCACCGCTGGTAAATACTATTTCGTTGGTGGATGCCGCGTTGAGGAACGAGCGGACACTCTCCCGCGCATGTTCATAGCGGCCGGTCATCTGCTCACTCAGGTAATGGATACCCCGGTGGATGGAGCTATTTTGCAGATTGTACAGCTCCCTGATGGTATCGGTCACCACAGACGGTTTCTGGGTGGTGGCTCCGTTATCCAGATAGACCAGCGGTTTGTTGTAAACCTGCTGGTTCAATATGGGAAAGTCTTTCCGGACCTGGCTGATTTCAAAGGCCATGTTTTTCAGGGTTTAGTCGTGGCAGTTCATGGCGCAGTTGTTACACCTTGAGAGTTCTCCCCGCAGTCTCTTGCCCACCAGTTCGGAGATCCGTCCCTGGAGAGAAGACTGCTTGATCCGCGAGATCACATCGTGGGCAAAGGCATCCATCAGCATGAGGCGACTTTCATTTTTGGGAATCCCCCGGGACTGGAGATAGAAGAGTGCATCTTCATCAAGCTGTCCAACAGTGGCGCCATGGCTGCATTTTACATCATCCGCATAGATTTCCAGCTGGGGTTTGCTGTGTATTTTGGCAGTATCGGAAAGCAGGATGTTGTTGTTGGCCTGGAATGCCTCGGTTTTCTGTGCATCAGGCCAAACGTGGATCTTCCCGTTAAACGCACCGGTGGACATGTCATCCAGCACACCTTTGTAATGCTGGTTGCTGGTGCAGTGCGGACTGGCGTGTTCGATGACCGTAAAATTGTCCACATGCTGCATCTTGTCAATGAGGAAAAGGCCCAGTACATTGGTTTCAGCTCCCTCCCCCTGCATCTTTACATGCAGGTTGTTCCTGACCATCCCTCCGTGGAGGGTGATGGTTCCGTGCTGACAGCGTGAGTTCCGTTCCTGGCTGATCCAGGTATTGGTCACCTGGCAGGAGTTGTTATGTTCGTTCTGCAGCCGCAGAATATCCATGTCGCTGTTTTCTCCTGTATATGATTCGGTCACCGAATTGGTTAGAAAAAGGTGGGGTGACAGGGTGTGATCGCAAATGATCACCTGGGCTGAAGCATTTTTCTCCACCACGAAAAGGTTCCTGTGCTGGACCATCTGGTTTCTGTCGGAAAGCAGCAGGTTGATGATCTGGATCGGTTTTTCCAGTTCACGGCCTTCAGGCACATAAAGGAATATGCCGTCCTGTGAAAAAGCTGTATTCAGCGATACGAAGGCTTCATTGTCCAGGGTGGCATTTTTGCCCAGGTATTTGGAAACCAGGCCGGGGTGGCGGAGTACAGCCTCTTTCAGGCTTCCGTAAACCACTCCGTTCTCCAGTTCAAAGAGGGCAGGCCCTTCCGGATTATAAAAGAACCCGTTGAGTATGGTGAGCACATGGGAGTCCAGCATGGGCACATCACAGCGGAAAAGTTCCTGGTTATCAAAGCTGATACTCCTTGGCATGAACTCGAATGACATCTCCCCGTCAAATACCGGTTCCAGGTGGGTGTATTTGTAATTCTCCTGTTTCCTGATGGGGAACCCGGTCTCCTCAAAAGAACGGATGGCCTGCTCCCTTAGCTTGGTCAGGAAAACAGGGTCCTCTGTGCCGATCAGGTCCCTGTTCTGCCGGAAAAGTTCAATGTATTTCTGGCTGGTGCTGATTGATTCAATTGTCTCCATGCTCAACCTCCTGCTTGATCCAGTCGTAACCGTGCTCCTCAAGTTCTTTGGCCAGGTGTTTGTCGCCTGACTTCACGATGCGGCCCTTGTACAATACATGAACAAAATCGGGAATAATATAGTCCAGCAAGCGCTGGTAATGGGTAATCACGATGGTGGCGTTTTCGGGTGTGCGCAGATTGTTGACACCGTTGGCCACGATGCGGAGTGCATCGATGTCCAGTCCCGAATCGGTCTCATCCAGTATAGCCAGTTTGGGCTCCAGCAGGGCCATCTGGAAGATCTCATTCTTCTTTTTTTCTCCCCCGGAAAACCCTTCATTCACCGAGCGGTTGGTCAGGTCGGAATTGATCTCCACCACCTTCTTTTTTTCCCTCATGAGTTTCAGAAAATCGCCTGCGGGCATGGGATCCAGTCCCAGGTATTTCCGCTTCTCATTGATGGCCGTCCTGAGGAAATTAACCATACTCACCCCGGGAATCTCCACCGGGTACTGGAATCCGAGGAAGATCCCTTCCCTGGCCCTGTCTTCCGGTGCAAGCTCAAGCAGATCCTTCCCTTCGTATGTAATCTTCCCATGTGTAATATCAATGGTATCACGTCCCGCCAGAGCCGAGGCCAGCGTGCTTTTTCCCGACCCGTTGGGGCCCATGATGGCGTGCACTTCCCCGGCCTTCACCGAGAGGGTGATCCCCTTCAGAATCTCTTTATTTTCGATGTTGACTTTTAAGTCTATTATTTCTAACATATGGTTCGCTTTGCTCATGTTAGTAACTCGCTTTGCTCGTGATAGTGGATTGGAGTTTGGCTTCACCAAACGATAACTCCCTATCCATCCTATCTACCCTATCATTTACAATTTTCTTTTCCTAAGTACCAAGCACTGAGTACTAAGTACTAAGTCGGCGTTAGCCGACGCTCCCTTCCAGCGTAATGGCCAATAATTTCTGAGCCTCCACCGCAAACTCCATGGGCAGTTTGTTCAGCACTTCCTTGGCATAGCCGTTTACGATGAGGCTGATGGCATTTTCTGTATCGATGCCCCGCTGGTTACAATAAAAAATCTGGTCCTCCCCGATTTTGGAGGTGGTGGCTTCATGCTCCACGATGGCCGTTTTGTTATCCACCTCCAGGTAGGGGAAGGTGTGTGCCCCGCACTTGTCGCCCAGCAGGAGGCTGTCGCATTGCGAGTAGTTTCTTGCATTTTCTGCACCCTTGAGCACCTTCACCAGCCCCCTGTATGAATTCTGACTCTTCCCGGCACTGATCCCTTTGGAGATGATGGTTGACCGGGTGTTTTTCCCGATGTGCGTCATTTTGGAGCCAGTATCGGCCTGCTGGTGGTTGTTGGTCACCGCCACCGAATAGAACTCACCCACGGAGTTGTTCCCCCTGAGAATGCAGCTGGGGTATTTCCAGGTGACCGCCGAACCGGTCTCCACCTGGGTCCATGAGATCATGGAGTTGTCGCCCTTGCACATTCCCCGTTTGGTTACAAAGTTGTAGATGCCGCCCTTTCCCTCTTTGTCGCCCGGGTACCAGTTCTGGACCGTAGAGTACTTCACTTCAGCATTCTCCATGGCCACGATCTCAACGATGGCGGCATGCAGCTGGTTCTCATCCCTCATGGGGGCGGTGCATCCCTCCAGGTAGCTCACATAGGAATCATCCTCGGCCACGATCAGGGTTCGTTCAAACTGTCCTGTATTGGCGGCATTGATCCGGAAATAGGTGGAGAGCTCCATGGGGCAGCGTACCCCTTTGGGGATATAGCAGAATGATCCGTCGCTGAACACAGCCGAGTTTAAGGCTGCAAAATAGTTGTCTGTATGGGGCACCACCGATCCCATGAATTTTTTCACCAGGTCGGGGTGGTTTTGCACGGCCTCACTGAAAGAACAGAAAATGATCCCTTTATCCGCCAGGGTATCCTGGAAGGTGGTCTTCACCGAAACGCTGTCCATGACAGCATCAACTGCCACTCCGGCCAGCAGTTTCTGCTCCTCCAGGGGAATCCCCAGCTTATTGAAGGTATCGATCAGCTCTGGGTCAACCTCATCCATGTTCTCATATTTGGTTCCCTGCCTGGGGGCCGCATAATAGATGATATCCTGATAGTTGATCTCCGGAATCTCCAGGTGTGCCCACCGGGGCATTTTCATGGTCTGCCAGTGTCTGAAAGCCTTTAATCTTGATTCCAGGAGCCATTCGGGTTCCTTCTTCTTGGCTGAGATCAGCCGCACCACCTCTTCGCTCAGGCCCTTGGGAATGGTGTCGGTTTCAATCAGGGAATGAAATCCGTATTTGTAATCGCTTTCCGTTACCTCACTTAATATCTTTTCCTGGTCTGTCACCTAAGCAATTGTAAATTAGATTAATTTAAAATAGACGCAAATATACAAAAACTTGTGCTTACATTTGTATTACAACAGCCCCTTTGAAATGTTCAAGATTTAACAAAACTCCTCATGGCTTCCAAAAAAATCCGCACCATCGAAGAATTAGGCGAATTCGGGCTCATCGACCACCTCACTTCGGGATTTACCAAAAAGCAGGAGAGCACCCACACCGCTATCGGGGATGATGCTGCTGTGATCGACCATGGATCCTATTACCAGGTAGTGACCACCGATCTGTTGTTGGAGGGCATCCATTTTGACCTGATCTACACTCCTTTGAAACACCTGGGGTACAAGGCAGTGGTGGTCAACCTGTCGGATGTCTATGCCATGAACGCTGCCCCGCGTCAGATCACGGTTTCATTGGGTATTTCAGGAAAATTCTCGGTGGAAGCCCTGGAAGGATTTTATGCGGGCGTTCAGCTGGCCTGTGAACGGTTCAATGTGGACCTGGTGGGAGGTGATACCTCGGCTTCGGTGACCGGACTGGTGATCAGCATAACGGCCATTGGAACAGCCCTGAAAGAGGAATTACTGCTCCGAAGTGGTGCAAAACCCAACCAGCTGGTGTGTGTAACGGGAGACCTGGGGGCGGCTTATATGGGACTGAAGATCCTTGAGCGGGAGAAACAGCTCCATGCCGAGGACCCGGAGTTTCAGCCAGATCTGAAGGGATATGACTATGTGCTGGAACGCTTCCTGAAGCCCGAGCCCCGGGTGGATGTGCTGCTGGCTCTCAAGGAGGCTGGGATAAAACCCGGCGCCATGATCGATATTTCGGACGGACTCTCTTCCGAGCTGCTTCATATCTGCAAGGCATCGAACTGTGGCTGCCAGGTTTACGATGAGCGTATTCCCGTGGCCGGTGAAACAGCAGAGGCTGCCGGAGAGTTCCAGCTTGAACCACTGGTCGCTGCCCTGCATGGAGGTGAGGATTATGAGCTGCTGTTCACGGTTCCTCTTTCTGACTTTGATAAAGTGTCTGCCATCCCCGGAGTCAGCGTCATCGGGAATATAACAGATCAGTCAGGCAAAGCACTGCTGGTGGGCAACGATGGAAACGCGATCTTGCTGCAGGCCCAGGGGTGGAACGCCTATCCCGATACAGGGATGTGATTGCTTCTATGAAGCTCTGATAATCTTCCTGTTGACCGGATCCCAATGGGTCCGGCACTGTTCCCTGTAAGAAATGTCAGCCATGGCAATGGTTACACCCTCCTCATACGCTTTATCGATATTTGCAGAGGTTTTCCCACCGTGACGTATGCAATCGAGCCACTCTTTCAGGTGAAGGTGGGTGACATCCCATTCCTGGCCATCGATGCTGGTGGTTGTGAGGCCCCTGGAGGCATAATATCTGGTGGTGGCTGAAGAGACAGCATCCACGGCTTCCATTGTATCGGAAACCTTGAGAATTTCCAACATGGGAGAGGAAGGATCGATCAGCCCCTTTTCGATCATTCCGGCATACCGCTCCGAACTTCCGTCAGGTGTGACGGTCAGTTGTGCGCCAATGGTCATGGAGGCATCCTTCCCATAGATGGTTCTGGGTCTGAACTGGGAAGATGCCAGGTTTGCACTGTATGTTAAACTGAGCTCTTTATCGGGGTATTCAAAATTGGTGTTCATTACATCCGGGATATCTCCAAAATCCTTGTAGAAATATTGTCCCCCGGTTGAGACCACGGTTGTTGGGATCCCGATACCCAAGAGCTGGTTAACGGCGTCATATTCATGGGAAAAAAGCTGGCCGAACAACCCGGTATCATATGCAAAATAACGGGCCCATCCATAGTACCTTTCAATGCTGAATGGAACATCCGGTGAGCTGCCCAGCCACTGTTTCCAGTCGATGGAGCGCGTATCACCCGGTTTGGGATTGCCCTGTTTGTCCAGGTGCCTGATCCAGGCCCCGTCTTTCGAATTACGGTTGGTGCAGGTTTCAATCTGTGAGATCTTGCCAAGCAGGCCCCTTCGGATAATCTCTTTGCCCTGCTGAAAGACTGCATTCTGCGGGATCTGATGCCCCATCTGGAACACAAGCTTGCTGTTTTTCACCGCGTCGTAGACTTTGCTTATCTCCTCCTCCCTTCTGATCATACTCTTTTCGCAGTAAACATGTTTACCAGCCTGGATCGCATCAATGGTCATCTGGGCATGATGGTGGTCAGGAGTGGATATGATGACTGCATCAATATTTTTATCAGCAATCATTTCATGGAAATGACGGTATCTTTTTACAGGATGCTTTCCGGCAAATTCACCCTGTGTATGAATGTCGTGTTGTGCGGTGACCAATCCTTTTTCCGCATGCAGATCAAATACATCGCAGATGCCTGTGATGGCGATATTAAAATTGCCGTATTTTATCTGTGCATCCAGGGATCCGTTTTCAAGGGCATTGGCAAATTGAGATTTCTCCATGAAGCCCAGCGCAGCGGCCAGTTGTGGCCCACGCACACCAAATCCGGCAATGCCCAGGCGAATAAGGTCGCCGGAACTCTCTTTAATGGGTTTTACACTTGCCATAAGATCTTCTAAACCAAGCTCTTTGATGATTTGCTTTTGAAGATTATGCTTGTCATTGTACTTCATTTGTCTGAAGACCTGAAAACCCAGGGCACCCAGAACAGGGATGCCAGCAAGGGCTTTAAGCAAATTTCTTCTTCCGGCATTATTTTCAGGGGTCATGATGCTATGATTTTTTCTTGTGATTTTTTCGCAAACTGTCCAGGCCATAGCGCTGTACTGCCGGAAATGCGGCTAGCAGTAGCAGTGTAATGGCTTCGATGAGGTTCTTGTTCACCAACAGGTAATTTCCCTCCATGGGCCCTGAGGGGGCCATCCCGATGAACGGGGGATTCATCAGGTAGTACAGCATAAGAAGACCCGCACCTGCAAATGAGGCAATCCTGGTAAAAAGACCCAGGATAAGGCCCAGTCCAATGGCGGTCAATCCCCATGTATTCAGGAAATCAACTGTGTTCAGGACGTTTGCATTTGAAATCATCCATTGGGCCAATCCGGACAGGATCCCCTGGGCTTCCGCCAGGTAGCCCAGCGAAGACCATTGGGGGTGGAGCAGCTTATGAATTCCCTCATATAAAAAGTGCCATCCGATAAGCATGCGCAAAGCCACCAGGAGGGTGGTCTGCCATTTTGAATAGTTGTTCATTATGAAAAGTTTTCAGAAATAACTTTCTAAAAATAGAGAATCTGCTTTTGGAAATATCATTTCCGGCAGTTTTTTTACCGGGACAACACCAAAAAAAACGGTGTATGTTGGATGGGCTGAGATCAGGAATCCTTTTCGTCGAAGTAGCCCCGGATGATTCCCCTTTTGGAGGCGCGGACAAAAAGAATAATTTCGTCTCTTTCCCTGGAAGCCGGCAGATTGGCCTCCACGAATTCCATGGCATCCGAAATATTCAATCCCCGCTGATAGATGATCCTGTAGACCTCCTGGATGGCATAGATGGTATCGTTATCGAATCCCCTTCTGCGGAGCCCGATGGAATTGATCCCGGTGAAGGAGATAGGTTCACGTCCGGCCATGGCAAAGGGAGGTACATCTTTCCCCACTTTGCTTCCGCCCTGGATCATCACGTGGGATCCGATTCTCACAAACTGGTGGACCAGGCTTCCCGGACTGATGATGGCCCAGCTGTCCACTTCCACTTCACCGGCCAGGCCGGCATAGCTTCCCATGATCACCCGGTCGTGCAGCAAACAATCATGAGCAATGTGTACATAGGACATGATCAGGCAATCCTTTCCCACCACCGTTTTTTCTTTGGCTTTGGTTCCCTTGTTGATGGTCACATACTCCCTGATAATGGTGTTGTCGCCAATCTCTGCAGAGGTTATTTCTCCCTGGAATTTTAAATCCTGGGGATCTCCTGAAATAACGGCTCCCGGGAAAATCTGAACATTCTTTCCGATGCGGGATCCGTTCATAATGACTGCATTGGGTCCGATCCAGCAACCCGGGCCGATCTCCACATCTTCATAAACGGTTGCAAAGGATTCGATAACCACATCATCTGCGATCTTTGCTCCGGCATGTATATTGGCAAGTTTACTTATCATCGGGTTTTGTTTTTACGATCTGTGCCATCAGTTCACCCTCCATCACCAGTTTGTTCCCCACGAATATTTCGGCGAAGACAATGGCAATTCCCCGTCGAATGGGTTCCAGCAGGTCCACCTTTAGGATCAGGGTATCACCTGGGACTACTTTCTGTTTAAATTTGACTTTATCGATCTTCAGGAAATAAGTAGAGTAATTTTCCGGGTCCGGGACAGTTCCCAGCACCAGCATTCCACCCGCCTGGGCAGCAGCTTCGATCAGAAGCACTCCCGGCATGACCGGTTCATCAGGGAAATGGCCTGTAAAAAAGGGTTCATTGGTGGTCACATTTTTGATTCCCACCACCGATTTCTCATCCATGGAGATCACCTTATCCACCAGCAGGAAAGGATAGCGGTGCGGGAGCCTCCGTTTTACCTCGTTGATGTCGAGCAGTGCCGGAAGGTTGGGATTGTAAACAGGGATTTTCTTCTGAAGGGCGGCCTTTTTCATGACCTGTCTCAGGGCGCGTGCAAATTCGTTGTTGCTATGGTGGCCCGGACGGGTGGCGATAATGCGGGCTTTGAACCAGCGGCCCACCAGTGCCAGATCCCCCATCAGGTCCAGCAGTTTATGCCGGGCAGGCTCATTGGGGAACCGTAGCTCCACATTGTTCAGGATTCCTTCGGGCTGGACCTTCACCTTGGGCTTGTTGAAAAGGGTGGCCAGGCGGTCCAGTTCCTCCTGCTCCATCTTGCGGTCAACGATCACAATGGCATTATCCACATCGCCCCCTTTAATCAGGTTGTTTTTGACCAGTAATTCCAGTTCATGGAGGAACACGAAGGTCCGGCATGGAGCAATCTCCTCTTTAAAATCCTCAATCTCTTCCAGAGAAGCATACTGGTTGCCCAGTACATGGGAGTTATAGTCGATCAGGACATTGAGACTCTGGATTTTATCGGGATAGGCGATGATGTGAATGCCTTTCTCCTCGTCGTAATATTCCAGCTTCTCTTTCAGGATGAAGTACTTGCGGTCGGTGGCCTGTTCAACGGCCCCTGTTTTCTCAATGGCTTCTGCATAGGCGATTGAGCTGCCATCCAGGATCGGAGCTTCGGGTCCGTCCACCTCAATGAGTACATTGTCGATACCCATGCCAACAAAGGAGGCCAGCACATGTTCAATGGTGGAGATCCGGGCACCGTTTTCTTCCAGGACCGTTCCCCGGGCGGTTTCCACTACATTTTCGGCAAGTGCATTGATGATGGGTTGGCCGGGCAGATCGGTGCGTTTAAAAATATATCCATGACTGTCGGGGGCAGGATTGAATGTCATGTTCACGTCAACACCCGTATGCAAACCTTTTCCGGTAAACCTGATGGGTGCCTTCAGCGTTCTCTGTTTCTCTGCCATATACCTGGATCTGATGCGTTCTGGTTTATAAGTGGCCGAAATATACAAAAATAAGACGAACCTATCCGGTCAGTTATTGCGTGAGGTCCGAAACCTTTTTCTCCAGTTCGTAGACCTGTTCCCTTAACTTGGGAAGATTTTTAAAGACAACATAACAACGCTGGTAGTAAGCAAAATCGAGAGGAGGTGATCCCTGTACCACTGCATTCTCCTGTTTGATGCTTTTGGGAATGCCCGACTGGGCTGCAATCTTCACGCCGTCGGCAATGGTGATATGACCGATGAGCCCCACCTGTCCCCCAAACATGCAATTCTTACCAATTTTTGTTGATCCTGACACACCTGTCTGGGCGGCCATTACCGTATTTTCCCCCACCTCCACATTGTGTGCGATCATAATCAGATTATCCAGCTTCACACCCTTACGCAGAATGGTGGCTCCCATGGTGGCACGGTCAATGGTCGTATTGGCGCCCACCTCCACATGGTCCTCAATGATCACCTTTCCCACCTGGGGGACCTTTTCGTAGTTGTTCTCCTGGTTGGGAGCAAAGCCAAAACCATCTCCACCGATAACAGCGCCTGAGTGAATCACACAGTTTGAGCCAATCTCGCTTCCCTCGTACACTTTCACTCCCGGATGGATGATTGTTCCTTCCCCTATTTTCACGTGATCCCCGATGAATACCTGCGGGAAGAGCTGAACTCTGTCGCCGATCTCCACATATTCCTGAACCACTGTAAATTCACCCACATAGAGATCTTTCCCCATTTTTACAGAGTCAGAGATGCTGGCCAGTTTGCTGATGCCTGATCTTCTGGGCTTGCTCTGCTCATAGAACCTGAGCAGCTGTGCAAAAGACTCGTAAGCATTTTTCACCCGGATCAGGGTGGCCCCGGTTTTTTGCTGGGGTTTAAAATCCTCATTGACGATAACAATGGTTGCCCGGGTATCATAGATATGCTTTTCGTACTTGGGATTGGCCAGGAAGGAGAGGGTTCCGGGTCTTCCCTCTTCTATTTTTGATACATCGGTCACACTGGCCTGGGGGTCACCCTCCACTTTGCCTTTCAGAAATTCAGCAATCACTTCTGCCGTAAAATTCATAGGGTTCTACTTTTTATTGTTTCTAATCATCGGGCTCTCTCATAAACTTCGGATAGCAGAGAAAGTACTTACGAATGGTTTTCGAAAGCACTGCAATGTTCAGCATATCTGAAGCTTCCGCAATGTCGCGGATGTTTCCCTTTTTATCCATGATGGAGATCCGGTCATCCAGGTCGCTGTATGCAAAATTGCTTACGCTGTCCGATATAACCAGGTATCCTGCATCCTCCGGTGAAATGGATAAATAATCGGCCACCTTCCTGCGTATGGACTCAATCCTGCCCGATTCGAAAGGGCCGTTGTCAAGGTGTACTGTAAACAGCTCCCTGTTCACCAATCCGCCCGATAACAGAGACAGGACAGGATCGGGATGGTGGCACCACACCTTGGCAGAGACGAGGATATCGTTGTCATCCAGCTGGGCGAACTGTTCCAGGAAAATCTTTCGGTTCGACGGATCGAATTTCCCGGGTGTATCCTCCAGGAAGTAGCTGAGGGCGGGTGTGGCAAACAGCGTTGTACCTTCGGAAGTCAGCCGCTGCGCTTTTTTTAACATCATGACCAGAAGTTGTTCGGAACTCACCACCGTCCTGTGGAGGTATACCTGCCAGTACATGAGCCTGCGGGCAATGAGGAATTTCTCAATGGAGTAAATCCCCTTTTCATCCACCACCAGCTGGTCGTTGACCACGTTGAGCATCTTGATGATCCGGTCCGACCCGATCACACCCTCGGTTACCCCGCTGAAAAAACTGTCCCGCTTCAGGTAATCGAGCCGGTCCATATCCAGCTGGCTCGATACCAGCTGATGCAGGAACCGCTTTGAATATCCATTTTTAAATATACGGATAGCCAGTTCAAGGGCACCGCCGAAGTGATCATTGAGCTGGCCCATATACATGAGGCTGATGGCCTCATGGGATGTATCCTTGATCAGGCTGTGTTCCAGGGAGTGGGAAAACGGACCGTGGCCTATATCGTGAAGCAGAATGGCGATGGTGACTGCTTCGGCTTCATCATCTGTGATGACGTGTCCCTTGGAGCGGATCACATCAATGGCCTGTCCCATGAGGTGCATGGATCCGATGGCATGCTGAAAACGGGTATGATTGGCACCCGGGTAGACAAAATGGGTGAGCCCGAGCTGCCTGATTCTTCGAAGCCGCTGGAACAAAGGGTGCTCTATCAGGTCAAAGACAATATCAAATGGAATTTTGATAAATCCGTATACCGGATCGTTGATGATTTTCAGTTTGTTGGTGGAGGACCCTTTCTCCATAGGAATGATTTGTGGGACAAAAATATTCTTTTATTGCTATAATCCGGTTTGTATCAGCGAAAAAACTCCTTCATTTTTGTATTTTCAATGAAAATTTGTATTTTTGCGTCGTCGTTAGGAGGGTAGTTGTTCTAGGGGGCTTGCGTCCCCTATTTTATTACCAAAAAAAATGATTACAGAAAAAGCAATAACAGAACTGGTGCAGGCTCACATTGAGGGGAGTGATATTTTCCTTGTGGAGGTGGCTATCAAAGCCGGGAATGCAATCCGCATACAAGTGGATACCCCGGAGGGAATTTCCATAGACCAGTGTGTGAAGATCAGCAGATTTCTGAATGATCAGTTTGACCGCGATGTGGAGGATTATTCACTGGAAGTCTCTTCACCCGGACTGGGCGCCCCGTTGAAGGTAAAGCAACAGTATGAGAAAAATACAGGTCGTAGTATAGAGGTTTACATGACCGACGGAGAACGTTTGGAAGGCAAGCTTGAAAGCGTTCAAAAGGAGAACATTGTCCTTAGGACCAAAGGGAATGAGATTGAAGTCAGGTTTGATAAAATTAAAAAAGCGAAAGCAATCATATCGTTTAATGAAAACACAGAGTTTAATTGATACAACGGAAGTACAATGGAAAATATTAATCTGATAGAGACATTTTCCGAGTTCAAGGAATTAAAGAACATCGACAGGGTAACCATGATGAGTGTCCTGGAAGATGTATTCAGGGGGATGCTTCTGAAGAAATACGGGACCGATGAGAATTTCGATATCATCATCAACATTGATAAAGGTGACTTTGAAATCTGGAGGAACCGGGAAGTAGTTAATGATGATGAACTGGAAGATCCTGCCATTCAAATTAAGCTGTCTGATGCCAAGAAGATCGATGAGGATTATGAAGCAGGCGAAGAGGTAACCGATGAGGTGAAGTTGAATGATTTTGGAAGGCGTGCCATCCTTGCACTCAGGCAAAACCTCTCAGCAAGGATCATGGAGCTGGAGAAGAGCCACCTGTATAACAAATACAAAGACCGCATCGGCGATGTGGTGACGGGCGAAGTGTACCAGGTCTGGAAAAGGGAGATACTGATTCTTGATGACGAAGGGAATGAACTGATCCTTCCCAAGACCGAACAAATCCCTTCGGACTATTTTCGCAAGGGAGACACCATCCGTGCGGTGGTAGTGAAAGTGGACATGCGCAATGCCAATCCGCTCATTATTTTATCGAGGACTTCCCCGGTTTTTCTGGAGCGCTTATTCGAACTTGAAGTGCCTGAGATATTCGACGGACTGATCACCATCAAGAAAATTGTACGGGTTCCCGGAGAACGGGCCAAGGTTGCCGTTGAATCCTATGATGAAAGGATCGATCCGGTGGGAGCATGTGTGGGGATGAAGGGATCTCGTATCCATGGCATTGTCAGGGAACTGAAAAATGAGAATATTGACGTAATCAATTATACCGGGAACATACAGCTGTTTATTACAAGGGCCCTAAGCCCGGCAAAAATCTCCTCCATTAAATTGAATGATGAGGATAAGAGGGCAGAGGTATACCTTCAGCCCAAGGAGGTTTCACTGGCTATCGGGAAAGGTGGTCTGAACATTAAACTGGCCAGTCAGCTCACAGGGTATGAGATCGATGTTTATCGTGAATCCAATGAAGATGATGAGGATGTGAACCTGGAAGAGTTCGCCGATGAAATTGAAGGATGGATCCTTGATGAATTGAAGGCCATAGGATGTGACACGGCCAAATCGGTAATCAACCTTTCTGTGGAAGACCTGGTGAAAAGGACCGACCTGGAGGAGGAGACCATTACAGAACTGGTCAAAGTGCTTAAAGCAGAATTTGAATAGAAATTTATGGCTGAAAGAAAGGCAACAAGACTTAGCAAGGCTGCCCGGGAGTTCAATGTGGGGATCTCTACCATTGTTGACTTCCTGGGGAAGAAGGGCCATGAAATCGATTCCAATCCCAACACCAAACTGGATCCGGATCTTTATGACCTTCTGGTGCAGGAATACAGCACCGACCAGAGCGTAAAGAAGGAATCTGAGAAGTTGACCTTGAAAAACCTCAGGGAGAGACAGGAGTCTTTAACCCTGGATGATGTAGTTACCTCTACGAGGCAGGAGGAAGCAAAGGAATTGCTTATTACGGATCATACTGCAGGCGCTGCCCAGAAGTTGGCAGATGCCCAGGAAGATAAGGACATTGTGGTCACCAAGAAGGTGCATGTGCCAGCCGTAGAAGAGGAAAAAGGAAAAAGGGAAAAGGAAACAGTTAAAAGTGAAAAGGAAAAAGTAAAGGAGGAGGAACCTGTTCAAGAGGACCCAGCTGAGACCGTGGCGGAGGAGCCTGTCATTGAGGAATCTGCTAGAGTTGAGGAAGTTGTGGAGGATGATGCCGGGCCCAAAGTGGTTGGAATGATCGATCTGGATTCCATGAACCAGAAGACACGACCCACCAAGAAGGGTAAAGGAGCAAGTAAAAAGGGAAAAGGTACAACCAAAGGAGCTGAGGCGAATGCCGAAGAATCTGAAAAAGTAACAAAGGACGTTTCTGAAGTGGATGAAGCTGTTGTTGAGAAGGTTATTGAAGAGGAAGGGAAAGCTGATCAAGCTGCTGACAGAGAGTTAAGTGAAGTGGATGAAGCTGCCGCCCTGGAGGCCCTGGAGGCTGAAAAGGCGAAAGCTGAAAAGGCAAAGAAAGAGGAAGAAAACACCATTCCCACAAGGGTGGAGAGGTTAAGCGGCCCTACTGTGGTAGGGAGGATCGATCTTCCCGAGAAGAGAGTACCCAAGAAAAAACCTGTGGCCTCCAGCAAGGACAATGACTTGCACCTGGAGAAGAAGAAAAGGAAGCGGATCCGCAAGGAAGCAGGTCCTGTGGACTTTGCAGGGCAGCAGAAAACCGGTGGTGACAGGAAGGATATCAAGGGAGGAAAGAAAAGAAAGCGTGCTGCACGTCCGGAAGTCAATGAGGAGGATGTTCAGAAGCAGATCAAGGATACCCTGGCCAAACTCACAAGCAAGGGGACCAAGTCAAAAACCTCAAAATACAGGCGTGAAAAGCGTGATGCGGTTTATCAGAAGCTCCAGGAAGAGAGCGAACAGCTCGAACAGAGATTGAATGTGCTGCAGGTAACCGAATTTGTATCGGTTGCCGAGCTGGCCAGCATGATGAATGTGCCTCCCAACGAGGTCATTAGCACCTGCATGAACCTTGGCCTGTTTGTCTCCATCAATCAGCGTCTCGATGCCGAGACCATGTCATTGGTGGCTGATGAGTTCGGGTATAAGGTGGAGTTTGTCAGTGTGGATCTGATCGAATCCATCAGGGAAGAGGAAGATGAACCCGAAGATCTTTTATCCAGACCTCCCATTGTGACCGTCATGGGTCATGTGGACCATGGGAAGACCAAATTGCTTGATGTGATACGGCATGCAAACGTTGTGGCCGGAGAGGCCGGCGGAATTACGCAGCATATCGGAGCCTATAGCGTGCAACTGGAAGATGGAAGAAGGATTACCTTCCTGGATACACCGGGTCACGAAGCCTTTACCGCCATGAGGGCACGGGGTGCACAGATCACCGACGTGGCCATTATTGTGGTGGCAGCCGATGACGGGGTAAAGCCCCAGACTGTGGAGGCCATCAACCATGCTGCAGCAGCAGGTGTCCCCATCGTATTTGCCATCAATAAAATTGATCTTCCTGCAGCCAATCCCGAAAAGATCAAGGATGAGTTGGCACAAATGAATTATATGGTCGAAGACTGGGGTGGAAAATACCAGTCCCAGGAGATCTCAGCCAAAGGCAACATCAATATCGAAGAGTTGCTTGAAAAGGTATTGCTTGAGGCAGAATTGCTGGAGCTGAAAGCCAATCCCAATAAAGCCGGGAGGGGAACCATCATCGAGTCGACCCTGGACAGGGGCCGGGGAAATGTGGCCACCATCCTGGTGGAATCGGGTACCCTGAACATAGGTGACGTGGTGCTTGCCGGACAGTATTACGGACACGTGAAAGCCATGTTCAATGAGCGTGGCATGAAAGTTACTGAAGCCGGACCATCAACCCCTGTTCTGATCCTTGGATTGAACGGAGCGCCCCAGGCAGGTGAAGGGTTCAACGTCATGGAGACAGATAAGGCAGCCAAAGAGATCGCCAACAAGCGTGAGCAGTTGCAGCGTGAACAGGAGTTGCGTACCACCAAGCACATTACCCTGGATGAGATTGGCCGAAGGATTGCCATCGGAAACTTCCAGGAACTGAACGTGATCGTGAAAGGGGATGTTGACGGATCCATTGAAGCCCTGTCTGATTCCCTCATAAAACTCAGTACAGAGGAGATCCAGGTAAATATCAAGCACAAGGCAGTGGGTCAGATTTCTGAATCGGACATCCTGCTGGCAGCCGCTTCCAACGCCATTGTGATCGGTTTCCAGGTTCGTCCATCACTGAGTGCCAGAAAACTTGCCGAAAAAGAGCAGATCGATGTACGTCTCTATTCCATCATTTATGATGCAATTGAAGAAGTGAAAGCGGCCATGGAGGGGATGTTATCCCCTGAGATCAAGGAAGACATCATTGGTACGCTGGAGATACTGGAGGCCTTCAAGATCACCAAGGTTGGCACCATTGCAGGGTGTATGGTCCGCGAAGGGAAGATCAAGCGTACTTCCAAAGTGAGGCTCATCAGGGACGGGATTGTGATTTACAGCGGAGAACTGGGTTCACTGAAGCGTTTCAAGGATGAAGCCAAGGAGGTGGTTTCCGGACTTGAATGTGGTCTGAACATCGCAAACTTCAATGACATCAGGGCGGGGGATATGGTAGAAGCCTACGAGGAGACAGAGATGAAGAAAACCCTCTGATCGTCCTGTTGATTTTACTATATTAGCATACCAAAACCAACTGGTATGTATGAGTTTATTGAGGGGGAATTTGTTGAGAAATCACCAGCCCATCTGATCGTCAAAGCCAGTCACCTGGCTTATTACATTCATATTTCAGTATTTACGTACAGCCAGGTAAGCAACCTGGCTGAAGGTCGTCTGTATCTCCATTTTGTGGTCAGGGAAGACGCCCAGATACTATATGGATTCAGCAGCAGGGAGGAGAGGGAGATCTTCCGCATGCTGGTATCGGTATCGGGTGTGGGTGCCAATACGGCCAGGCTGATCCTGTCATCCCTTTCGCCGGATGAGGTGGCCCAGGCCATTCTTGCGGGAAATGTCTCTGTTCTGCAGGGAATCAAGGGGATTGGGGCGAAATCGGCGCAACGGATCATTGTGGACCTGAAAGACAAAGTCGGGAAAGGTGCGGGAATCAATAAATTATTCTTTTCACAGGACAATACGAGCCGCGAAGAAGCGTTATCTGCTTTAGTGGCACTGGGTTTTCCGAAGAATGCCGTGGAGAAAATCCTGACACGTATTTTATCAGAGCAGCCCGAGCTTTCTGTTGAAGAGGTAGTGAAGGCTGCCTTGAAGTTTATATAGTGAACCATCGGTATACCCACATATTCCTGATCATCATTGGAATTCTGCTGGACATTGGAATCAATGGACAGGATTCCACTTTAAATTACCCATTACCCGAAAAGGGATCCTATCCTTTCTCAAGCTCATCGCTCAATTCACCCCTTTACCTTCAGAATCCCTCCAACATCAAATCCCGCGTGATCTATGATCCTGTCACCGGAAAATATGTGTTTTCCGAAACCATAGGCAACTGGAATTACAGGCATCCCACGCTCATGAATATGGATGAATACCAGCGGTATGAATTTAACCAGCAGGTGGATGATTACTGGAAAATGAAATCCAGTGGTGAATCGGTA
This sequence comes from uncultured Bacteroides sp., assembly GCA_964453785.1. GTDB lineage: Bacteria > Bacteroidota > Bacteroidia > Bacteroidales. The sequence goes on along the minus strand of CAYVRK010000010.1, from coordinate 66,862 downwards.
GAGGGTCAGCTTTCGTTTATCCCTCCTCTTCAGGTGGGGGGTGAAGCATTCGATAAGTTATTCGGATCCAATACCATCAACATCATCCCTTCGGGCAGTGCCGAACTGATCTTCGGATTCAATCTTTCCAAACAGGACAATCCAAACATCAGTGAGAGATTACGGAGTGTCCCTTCTTTCACCTTCGATGAAAAAATCATCATGAATGTGGCAGGATCCATTGGCGACAAGTTCAACATGGACATCAGCTACAATACCGAGGCCACTTTCGATTTTGAGAACCAGACCAAACTGGAGTATACGGGTAAAGAGGATGAGATCATCAAGAAGATCGAGGCGGGGAATGTGAACCTGCCCCTGCCAGGATCACTGATCAATGGAAGCATGAGTCTTTTCGGGCTGAAAACTGAGTTGCAGTTCGGGAAGCTGACCATGACCACAGTATTTTCCCAGCAGCGGGGAGAGTCCTCGGTGATTAATGTCCAGGGCGGTGCTCAGCTCAGCGAGTATTCGGTGACCGTGGATGATTATGACGCCAACAAGCATTTCTTCCTGTCCGATTTCTACCGCGATCATTACAACAGTGCCCTGGCACGGCTTCCCATCATCACTTCTGATGTCTCCATCACGCGCATAGAAGTTTGGATAACCAACAAGACCACCAATTTTGAGCAATCCAGGAACATCGTGGCAGTAAATGATCTGGGAGAAGCTGTACCCAGATCGGAAGAATTCGCCCAGGTACCCGGTCAGGCGGGGGACTACCCCCGGAATGAGATAAACAATGCATATAACCGGCTTACAGGTGAATGGGCTGCCATCAGGGATATCAAGAATGCAACCAGTGTGCTGGAGAGTGGGGGCCTGGTGCTCGGGATTGATTTTGAAAAAATTGAGAATGCACGGCTGCTCTCCTCACGCGAATACACTTTCAATGAAAAGCTGGGATACATCTCCCTGAATTCAGCACTCAATACCGATGAGATTCTTGCTGTGGCATACGAATATACTTACCGGGGGCAAACCTATAAAGTGGGCGAACTTTCGCAATCCAGCGGGATCAGCGCTCCTTCCTCCCTGGTGCTTAAGCTGATCAAACCTACCAACTTCACCCCCAGAAGTTATACATGGAACCTGATGATGAAAAACGTCTATGCCCTGGGCGCTTACCAGGTAGGTCAACAGGACTTTACCCTGGATGTGCTGTACAGGGATGACAAGACAGGGAATGCCATCAACTATATACCGGAAGGAAACCTGAATAAGACCATCCTGATCAGGTTACTCAACCTGGATAACATGAACTCCCAGAACGATCCCTACCCTGACGGGATCTTTGACTTCATGAGCGGGATCACCATCAATCCATCCAATGGCCGGGTCTTCTTTCCCTTGCTGGAACCTTTTGGTTCGGACCTGGAGAAGATCCTGCGTGACAGCCTCAAGGGTGATGATGCAGAACTTGCAGTCCAGAAATATGTATTCCAGGAGCTTTACGACTCCACCAAGACCAAAGCACAGCAGATCGCTGAGAAGAATAAATTCCTGATTGGAGGAGAATACTCTTCATCCTCCAGTTCGGAGATCATGCTCAATGCCATGAATGTTCCCCAGGGATCTGTCAAGGTTACAGCAGGGGGAAGGGAACTGATGGAGGGTCAGGATTACACGGTTGATTATATGCTGGGCCGGGTGACCATCATCAACCAGGGGATCCTTGAATCGGGAACACCCATCCGGATCTCCCTGGAAAACCAGTCGCTCTTTAACTTCCAGACCAAAACCCTGGTGGGGACACACCTGGATTACCGGGTGTCTGATAAATTCAACCTGGGGGCCACAGCCATGCACCTTACCGAGCGTCCCCTTACCCAGAAGGTAAACATAGGGGATGAGCCCATTTCCAATACCATATGGGGATTGAACGGAAGCTACAGCACTGAGTCACAGCTGATCACCACCATTGTGGATAAGCTGCCATTCCTGGAGACCAAGGCTCCATCCGAATTTTCGGTGGTGGGTGAATTTGCCCAGCTGGTTCCCGGTCATTCCAAGGCCATAGAGGGAAATGCTTACATTGATGACTTTGAGGGGAGTGAAACATCCATCGACCTGAAACAGTTTTCCTCCTGGAAACTGGCCAGTACCCCCAAGGGCTTCTTCCCCGAGGCAGATCTGAACAACAACCTCAGGTACGGGTATAACCGCGCCAAACTGGCCTGGTATCACATTGATCCACTGTTCCTGAACAATGAATCCAGGACCCCCGATTACATCAAGGACAATCCGGACCTGCAATCCAACGCCTATGTATATGAGGTCTATGAGCAGGACATCTTCCCCAACAAAGAGAATCCCAACGGGATCCCCACAAGGATATCGGTCCTCAACCTGGCTTACTATCCCGATGAAAGGGGCCCCTATAACTATGATTATGAGCAGATCGACAATAATGGGAGACTATTAAACCCCGAGAAGCGCTGGGGAGGGATCATGCGGGAAATCTATTCCAGTGACTTTGAGCAGGCCAATGTTGAATTCATCGAATTCTGGATGATGGATCCCTTTGCGGAGATGCCCAATCACGAGGGCGGACAACTCTATTTTAACCTGGGGAATGTTTCCGAAGATGTGCTGAAAGACTCACGTAAGACCTTTGAGAACGGATTGCCAACTTCCGATGTGATTGATAAGGTGGATACAACCGTTTGGGGCCGGATTCCCCTTACCCAGTCGCTGGTTCAGGGCTTCAGTGCCGGGGATGAAACCAGGAAATACCAGGATGTCGGTCTGGACGGGCTCTCTTCGGTCTATGGTGATGAGGAGGTGGCCTTCTTCTCTCAAAAGCCGGGGGATTATCTGAATCAGATCGAAGCCCTGTATAATTCCGGAAATCTTTCCACCCAGGCCCGTGATAAAATTTTCGAGGATCCTTCATCGGATGATTACAGCTACTACCGGAGTTCATATCATGATACCCAGGAGCTGGATATCCTGAGCCGTTACAAGGAGTACAACAACCACGAAGGCAATTCTCCCAGCGACCTGGACAATCCCGAATCCTATCCTACCTCGGGGACTTCACTTCCCGATATTGAGGATATCAACAGGGACAATACACTCAGTGAAGGGGAGAGCTATTTTTACTACCGGGTTGATGTGGATAAGAATTCGCTTGAGGTAGGTCGAAACAACATCGTGGATAAGGTGGTCGACCGGGTGGTCTATAAAAATGGAGAGAAAGCCGACGTGACCTGGTACCAGTTCAGGATCCCTGTCTTTAACTATGAAGGAACCGTGGGTGATATATCCGATTTCAAAACCATCCGGTTTATGCGGATGTTCCTGACCGGTTTCCAGGATACCACTTTCCTGCGGTTTGCCAAACTGGACCTGGTCCGGGGCGAATGGCGCCGGTATGTACTTCCCTTTACTCAGGGAGGAGAGGACTGGACGGGATCGGAACCTCCCGAGGGAAACCTCGCCATTTCGGCAGTGAACATTGAAGAAAATGCAGGAAAGACCCCTGTGAACTATGTATTGCCGCCAGGATTCAGCCGCCAGATCGATCCCACTCAGCCCCAGTTGAGACAGCTGAATGAACAATCTATCGTACTGAAAGTTAATGAACTGGCTGATGGTGATGCCAGGGCTGCCTACAAGAATACGGAGTTGGACATGCGGCAGTACAGGAAGCTCAGGATGGAAGCACACGGGGAAGCCATTCCTGGGACCCAACTTGAAGATAACGAACTGGTGGCTTTTATCAGACTTGGTTCCGATTACCAGGGCAACTACTATGAATATGAAGTTCCCCTGAAGCTTACTGCCCCCGGAAGGTATGCCAATGACAATGAAAGTGACAGATTGCTGGTATGGCCGGCAGATAATAAATTTGTGATCGATCTGGATCAATTCACGGAGGTTAAGCAGGAAAGAAACCGTGCCATGGCCGACCCGGAGAGAGAGGTGGCCATTACCTCGGTCTACTCGGTGAAAGATCGAAACGGAAACCGTATTTCTGTGTCGGGGAACCCGAACCTGAGCAGTATTCGGACTATCATGATTGGGGTACGGAACCCCAAAGCAGGCAACAATCCCTTTGGCCCCGACGACGGACTACCCAAATCGGGGGAGATCTGGCTCAACGAATTGCGCCTGACCGATTTCAATGAAAGCGGAGGCTGGGCTGCTACCGGCAGGGCCACACTAAAACTGGCCGATTTCGGAAATGTCACCCTGGCCGGGAATACCAGTCAGCCCGGATTCGGGAGCATCGAACAGAAAGTGAATGAAAGGCAACGTGAACAGATTATCCAGTATGACCTGTCCACCAATCTGCAGATGGGTAAATTCTTTAAACAGGAGAGCGGGGTGAACATTCCTGTATTTGCAAGTTACTCAAAGGCTATTGTGAATCCCGAATACAATCCGCTGGATCCTGATATTCCCCTGAAAGAGGCCATTGATGAGGCAGAGACCAAGGTTGAAAGGGATTCCATCATCCGGAATGCACGGGACCTGGTAGAGCGAAAATCTTTTGCGGTAACCAACATCAGGATGAACAAGACAGGGACGAAGAAGAGGATCTTCAGCCTTTCCAACTTTTCTGCAAGCTTCTCGCTCAACGAAATGTCGAGCCGGAATCCCAATCTGGATTTTTATAACACCAGGAAGGTCAGGGGGAACCTGAGCTACAATTATAACATAAGGCCAAAAAATGTACAGCCCTTTAAAACGGTTAAATGGATGAATTCTGACTGGCTGAGACTTGTCAAGGACTTCAATTTCAACTACACTCCTTCGAGAATCTCTTACCGGACCGATATGGACCGGTATTACCTGGAGAAGCAGGTGCGGAATATCAACAACCCCGGATTCATTGTAGCTCCCACCTTCAAGAAGGATTTTATGTGGAACCGTTATTTTGATCTGAAATATGATCCTACCCGTAGCCTGAAATTTGATTTTTCAAACACCAACATGGCCCGGATTGATGAGCCTGACGGGCGGTGGAACCGGGATATGGATAGCTATGAGATTTACAGGGATTCACTCTGGAGAAGCATCAAGGCCGGAGGACGCGTCACCAGTTATATCCAGTCATTCAATGTTTCCTATACCATCCCCATCAATAAGATACCGCTGCTGGACTGGACCAGTGCCAATGCGAGGTACGGCGGAACCTATGGATGGACTGTGGGACCCATTATTCCGGATGATCCTGAATACGGTTCCATCAACCTGGGGAACTCCATTAAGAACTCCAATACCATTCAGCTCAACGGTCAGCTGAACATGGTGAACCTTTACAACAAAGTGAATTACCTGAAGGAGATCAACAACAAATACCGCAGCGCCAAAAGCAGACAGAAAGAGGCGGAGTCCCGGACCAAAACAAAAGTATACAGCAAGGAGAACCTCTACCTTCGTGAAGGGAAGCCCCGGTATGTGACCCATAACCTGAGGACCGAACAGATCAGCGTGGAGGTGCTTGATGAAAACAACCAGCCTGTGGAGGTTACCACCGAGATCCTCAGTGATACCCGGATCAGCATTATTTCGGATAAGGCGGTTCGAAGCGCTACCATTCAGGTCACCGGGTCCATCCAAAAAGGTGAAAATCCCCTGATCCTGGTTGCTGAGACAAGCCTGCGAATCTTGATGGGCCTGCGGACGGTCAATGTCACCTATTCAAAGAGCGGGGGTACTTTCCTGCCCGGATATAATCTGGGTACGGGCTATTTTGGAATGACAGGTTACGGGGGGAATCTTGAACCGGGATGGGGATTTGTATCCGGCTGGCAGAATCCCGATTATGCAAAGGATGCTTTCGGCCGGCACATCCTTACCCTGGATGAAGCCCTGAACCAGCCTTTCAACATGAACAATACAGAGCGGTTTACTGCCCGGGCCGATATTGAACCATTTAACGGACTGAAAATCGACCTGACGGCCAACCGGATGTACAGCTCCAACCTGTCTGAATATTATACTGCCGTGAACGGTGAGCTTCCGGCTGATACAGCCCGGGGAAGGGTTTACAGTGGTAATTTCAGCATGTCCTACATCTCCTTCGGAACCTCTTTTGAAAAGATTGACGACAAGGTTGAATCCTCTAAAACATTTCTGAAACTGAAAGAGGAGTACCGGATCAATATTTCACAAAGGCTGGGAGACGAATACACAGAGAAAACAGGAATTGTCCTTCCTCCCGATTCCTCCGATGCCCGTTATGTGCAGGGGTATGGGCCCACCTCCCAGGAGGTACTCATCCCGGCTTTCCTGGCAGCCTATGGGAATCAGGATGTGGACCGGATCTCACTGAAAGCGGTGAGATCCCTCCTGGAGATCATGCCCAACTGGCAGGTCAGGTTTGACGGTTTGGGCAGGATCCCGGCACTCCAGCAGATCGCGAATTCAATCGTGATGAACCACTCCTACCGCTCTACCTACAGCGTGGGTTCTTTCATTAACAACCCTTTCTTTACCTATGATACCATCAACGGAGTCCCCATTGCCAAGGACCTGCAGGGGAATTTCATGGTGGAACAAAACATCAATACGGTGAGCATCAATGAGAATTTCAGTCCGCTGATCGACCTGAACATGGACTGGAAAAACAGCCTGACCACGCGGATCGAGTACCGGCGATCTAGGACCGTGGCCATGAACATGGCCAACACCCAGGTGAATGAAGTGAACAGTGGGGAGTTCATTATTGGGGCAGGTTTCCGTTTCAATGAGGTGCCCATTTCAATCAACCAGAAGTCTTTTAGCAGTGACCTGAACATCAGACTCGATTTTTCCATGCGCAACAACCGCACGGTGATTCGTAAGCTGGAGGACCTGTCGGGCAGCGAGATCACTGCAGGACAGCGGATTTTCAGTCTGAAGGCGGCGGCTGACTACATGTTGAGTGATAAGTTCACCATCCGTGCATTCTATGACCAGCGGCTTACTACGCCCTATATATCAAACAGTTATCCAAATGCGAACTACAACGTAGGCTTCAGTTTGACTTTCACTTTATAAAGTGAATTATGATCTAAAACAGGCTGAAATGTATCCGGGAATTGTTACATTTGGATAGATGAGTTGGTGTGTTATTATGTTATTGAGGGGTTGTGTTATTAAGGGTTTGTGTTATTGGATATCTTAATAACACACTAACACACTAACGTTTGCGAAGCAAACATGCTAACGCTCACGAAGTGAGCAAACTAACATTTAAATTATGAACGTTCCAAATGATTTGAAGTACACCAGCGAACACGAATGGGTCCGGATTGAAGGTGATGAAATTGTTGTGGGAGTGACCGATTTTGCCCAGAGCGAGCTGGGAGATGTGGTATTTCTGGAGATTGAAACAGAAGGAGAGACCCTTGCCAAAGGTGATACTTTCGGAACCATTGAGGCTGTCAAAACCGTTTCGGACATTTACATGCCTGTGGACGGTGAGGTACTTGTGGTAAATGCGGCCCTGGAAGATAATCCTGAACTGATCAACTCTGATCCGTTTGTTGAGGGCTGGATGGTCCGGATCAAAATGTCTGATCCCGCCCAGTTGGATGACCTGTTATCAGCTGAGGAGTACGGTAAACTGATCGGCTGACCGTTTTTTCGGCAGGGTTTTTGTGTTGGTTAGGGCAGAACCCCGCCGCATGAAAAAATTATTCGCGATTCTGATCTTCTGGCCGGGAATGGCTCTCAGTGTCCTTTCCCAGCCCGTCACAAGGCTGACTCCGGAAGCTCCTGAGGGGCATTTTGAAATGGGTCGTGAATACATCGCTCTTGAAAATGACCATGTCAGGGTAGAACTTGGGTTTGACGGTTTTTTTGAGGGGTTTATGGTTTTTGACGTGGTGGTGTTCAATGACACCGGCGATTCGCTATTCCTGGATCCCTCAGGTTTTCATTACCTCCTTCTGGAAAGTGCCGATGCGGATTCATCCCTGCTCCCGCCATTTAAAGCGGTTCATCCTGAAAGGATCCTTCAGCACTATGATCAGGCCATGGAAACATGCTCCACGGTTAAGAGCATCAACTCTATTTTCGGATTTATTGAAACAGGCATTGGGATCCTTGCCAGTGCTTCCTCCTTTCTGGCCACTGAAAATCCGGGAACCATCGTAGATGGGGTATTCAATACGGTTGGAACAGCCGGTCATTATGTAAGTCAGGACAGGAAGATCGGAAATGATCTTGATCAGATCTTCAATGAAAAGGAGGTGGTCAGTGCTGAGATCCTGAGACCGGGAGAGATTCCCCCCGGAAAGGTGGTCAGCGGATATGTCTTTTTCCCGGTTTTTGAGGAGACAGGATTTATCATGTTCTGCATTCCGCTGGAAGACCAGTTGTTTCAGTTTGTATACAAACAGTACCAGGAGGTCTTGTAGGATCCGGGATCAGCGAATTTCAACACCTGTGAGGAACCATCTTCCCGGTTGAATTACATTTCCAATGTCGTTGTACGCTGCATCCAGCAGGTTGGTAGCTTCAAGGAAAATATGGAAGCGCCCCATTCCGTAGTCCAGTTTTAGATCCATCAGGATGAAGGGTTCGAAAGGCTTTTCGACGGATTGACCTGTCTCTGTGTCATAAGTAAGGAAGGTTCCGTTCCTGTCCTGTCCCGAGACTTTCAGACTGATCAGAAGGTTCCCGGTAATCCGTAATCCTGTTCCCAGAACCACCTTGTGCCTCAGGTTATCCAGTAGGTACAATGAAACAGCATGGCCGGAGACCCTGGTTAAATGGGTAAAAGAATAGGAAAATTCCGCGGTTTCCAAAGAGAATAAATCGTCGCTTTGCTCCGGGCGCCTGTAGTGAAAAAGGATGTCACCGCCCATGGCATCCACCCGGGTCAGGTTCATGGTATGCCATTTTTCATCCTCCATCCAGATCCAGTCAATCAGATTCTTTCCCTGCCTGTAGAAGCCATTGATACCCATTCGCAATCCCCTGTTATCCCTGTAGATCCCCCATTCGAGGGTGCTTGCTTTCTCCGGGGTCAGTGCAGGATTTCCAACGTTGGAAGGTCCCTGGTAATAAAGATCCGTAAAGGTGGGCAGGCGCATGGATTGGTTCAGCGAGGAAAAGATCCTGAATGATGCCGGGAGACGCATGCGGATATCCATTCCCGGGAAGATCCCCGGCCGGTAATCCAGGTCCGAATTCATGTGTACCATGAAACCGCCTGACAGGGAAAACCTTCCCCTTTCATAAGTGTGGTTCAGATTCCAGTTAAACTGGTTCCGCTGATGCCCGTGGGTAAAGGTAATGGTGTCATTGAAGCGGACTGTCTCGTCCGGATCAAAAGGTTCGCCCAGGGAGGTGCTGCTGATCTGTTCCCCCCTGTAATGCAGACCGGTCTGGGTAATACCAGCCACAGTTGAAAACGCTCCGCTCAGGTCAGTCCCTGTAACCCTAGTGAGGTGGTCATTCACATAAAAAGTGGGCTTACTGCGGTCCAGCAGGAAATGATCCCGGTTTACTTTCAGGTAGGCATTGAGGGCCCATTGGGAGCGGGATTCACTGAGGTCCATTTTCAGTGCGGCCAGACCGGTGGTTGTCTCTTCATACTGTTGGATAAACAGGGGGGAATAGAAGGAGTTGGCTCCGAATGCCCTGGTATTCATCCCTGCCATCACCTGGGTTTTCAGTTTGCCCCTCCCGGCGGCGGTGTGGATGAAAGCCCGGGTGGTTTTAAAATCTGTGTTTTCCCTGTACCCGTTGCTTCCCGATGTATTGAGGCTGACCAGGGTGGAGATATATTTTCCGCCCAGGTTGCCCTTCAGGTTCGCATTGTAAAGCTTGTGTTGTCCCACACGGAACCCTGCATTGAAAAAAGTGGAATCCCCGGGCCTGGTGACCACATTGACTGCTCCGGCAAAGGCATTGGCCCCCAATCGGCGTGTTGCAGAACCGGTGATCACCTCCATGTGGTGGATGGAATAGAGATCCAGAGGCAGATTTAGCTGGAAATGACCGGTTTGTGGATCGGACATGTTGATGCCGTTGAGAAGAACCATGGACTGATCGAAAGAGCTTCCTTGTATGGAGAGATCGGCCTGGATTCCGTGCCTCCCCCTCTGACGAATATCCACCTGGGGAAGGTATTCCAGCATGTCCTCATGTGAGGTGGCTGCCGAGGAACTGATATCGGTAGATGTAACCAGGATCACCGGTTTCAGCGAAGCATCCTCCAGGTCGGCGGGCCACTCCCCGGAGGCCTCTACCTCCTCCAGTTCCACCATGATCCCTGAGCGGAGCGTATCCTTGTGTCCCTCCACCGCCTCCTGCCCAAGGATCTGGTTACTGAAGCAGAGGGTACCGATGATGATCACCTTGTGAAAACTGGCCAGGATGGCCCATTTTTTATTAGACCATCTCCTGAAGACAAGCACCTGCATGCTAACTGTTGTTTTCGGATGACTCCAGGTCATCGGGCGATTCATCTTTGCCGCTGTCGGGTGTTCTGCCCACGGGCAGCGGATCTTTGGAGATCTCTATGTAGGTTTTCCTGTTCCTGACTACATCAATGGCCATGTAAATGGCATTCCTGAATGACGTGGGAGAAGCCTCGTTTTTTCCTGCCAGTTCAAATGCAGTTCCATGGGCAGGACTGGTCCTGACCACCGGAAGCCCGGCGGTAAAATTCACCCCGTTCTCCATGTTCAGGGCCTTGAAGGGAGCCAGCCCCTGATCATGATACATGGCAAGTATTGCATCGAACTGTTTGTAGCGCCCTGCACCGAAAAATCCGTCAGCCGGCATGGGTCCGAATGCCATTATTTTCATATTCCTGGCCTGTTCAATTGCAGGAATGAGCACTTCCTGTTCCTCTTTGCCCAGCAATCCGTTGTCGCCAGCATGGGGATTAAGCCCCAGAACCGCAATTCGCGGATTCCTGATCCCGAAATCCACCAGCAGAGACCTGGCTAAGATCTTCAGCTTATCAACAATCAGCCCGGTGGTAATATAGGAGCTGAGTTGAGCGATGGGAACATGACCTGTAACAAGCCCTACCTTCATCAGGTCGCTCACCAACAGCATCATCACTTCATCAGCTTTGAAACGTGCCTGAAGATATTCAGTATGCCCGTTGTAGCGGAATTCGGCGTGCTGAATATTCTGTTTGTTTACCGGGCCGGTTACAAGTGCATCAATGGTTCCCTGTTCAAGTGCATCGGTGGCGGCTTTCAAAGCTGCATAGGAGGAGATCCCAGCGGCTTCCGTGTTTTTTCCAAGTTCAACCCTGATGTTATCATCCACGCAGTTCACTACATAAACTTTGTTCCCCAGTGCTTCTGAGGGAGAATGAATACTGATGGGCACGAAATTTTCAATTTCAAGGGCTTTCCTGTGATATCCCACCACCTTAGAAGAACCGAATATTACCGGGATACATATTTCACTGATCCTGGTATCCATCAGGGTCTTGATGATCACTTCGTAACTGATCCCATTGACATCCCCATGGGATATTCCGATTTTGATTTTCTGTTGCATCAGTACGGTTCTTACATTGAACGGTTGAGAAGATAATTGTACAGGATCCTGACCCCTACGCCACTGCCTCCTTTTCCACGATAGTTGAAAGGGATTTTGTTGAAGGATGGTCCGGCAATGTCCAGGTGGATATAAGGATAATCGGTGAAGTGTTCCAGGAATTTTCCTGCGGTGATGGCTCCTGCATACTTGCCGCCAATGTTTTTCAGGTCGGCAATGTCAGATTTAAGATGTTCTTTATATTCGTCCCAGAACGGGAATTCCGCGATCCGTTCCGAGGTGGCTTCGCCACATATCTTCAGGTTGTCCATGATTTCACGACCTGCATTGCCCATGCCCACAATTCCATATTTGTCAATAGCCATTTGGGCAGCTCCTGTGAGTGTGGATAGTTCTATGACTACCTCCGGGTCATACTGTTTTGCATAACTGAGGGCATCGGCCAGGATCATTCTTCCCTCGGCATCCGTGTTGAGTACCTCTACGGAGGTTCCGTCATACATGGTCACCACGTCCCCCGGAACATATGCATTACCATCGGGCCTGTTGTCGGTGGCTGGTACCAGCCCGATAATCCAGAGTGGAAGATTGTTTTTTGCGGCCGCATACAGCGCCCCGGCAACTGCTGCTGCCCCGCCCATGTCGCATTTCATGTAATCCATTGAATCAAGGGTGGGTTTCAGGCTGAGTCCACCTGTATCATATACCACTCCCTTGCCCACCAGAACAATGGGATTCTTGTTCACAGCCCCTTGAGGATGGTAGGTCATGATGGAGAATGTGGGTGGATCCACACTTCCCTTGTTGACAGCAAGAAGTCCACCCATCTTCAGGGATTCGATCTTTTTTTTGTTGAATACTTCCACCGAAAAGCCAGCCTCCTTCCCCATCTTTTCAAACTCTGCTGATAACTGAACAGCTGACAAATAGGAGAGGGGCTCATTGACCAGGTCCTTTGCAATATATACGGCGCGTAACAGGTTGTCAAGTTTCAGCACCTGATCGTCGGTGAGGCCATCGTCATAGAGATGGATCTCATCCAGTGAAAACTTCTCCTCCTTTTCGCCGGTTTTGTATTTCAGAAACTGATAACTGGTCAGGGCCAGCCCCTCTGCAAAAGCAATGGTCTCTTCCGGAGTAACTCCGCCATTGATGATATCAAGCCGTGTTATCCCCAGATCATTCAATGCCGGATGCATGGAATGGGCAGCGATCCTGGCTTCTTCCAGCAGCTGGTTAGCAGGAACCTTCTCTTCCGCAAGCCGCCTCACAAACAGGTGGTGATCCAGGTGGTTCAGCTGGGCTGTATCCCTGTCATCGCCAAACCGCTCTTCCACATACCTTCGCTCATGCTTATCAGGAATCCGTGCAACCAGATCCTGTCCTTTTCGTACCAGGAGTAACCTGATACTTTTTTCCGCTATTGAAGTGGTCTTAATTATCCTCATTATTCTTCTGTTGTTTCCCTACGGGAAGTATAAACGTAAAAGTGGAACCCTTCCCTGTCTTGCTGTCAATAATCAGTTTGCCTCCGCTTTTTTCAACCAGGTCGCTGACCAGTTGAAGCCCGAGCCCGGTTCCGATCTCCTTGTCTGTCCCCATGGTCGATTTTAGCTGGCCCGCTTTATTGAACTGCTCCAGGATCTCCTGTTTAATACCAATACCGGTATCTGACACAGATACACGGACCTCGTTCTTTTCAGGTTGTACCTGGATGGTCACAGTTCCTTTTCCGGGGGTAAATTTTATAGCGTTGGAAACCAGGTTTCGTATCACAATTTTGATCAGGGCTTTGTCTGCATATGCCGTTGTACCCGGAAAGACACTGGAATGGAGGGTCACCTCTTTCTGTGCAGCCATGTGGGTAAAAAGTGCTATTACTTCGGCAATGAGGCTTTCCATTTTCAGGTCCTCAGATGATACGGACAATTCATCTGCCTGGCTCCTTCCCCAGTAGAGTAGATTGTCCAGCAGGGCTACAGCAGCCTGTGACGACTCCTGCAGAGAATCGAGAATCTGGCGTTTGCCCACAAGCCCGGGTTTCGTGACCAGCAGGTCTGAGAACTGAGCGATGCTGGCTATGGGGTTTTTCAGGTCATGGGCAATGACCGACAGGACCTTGTTCTTAAACCGGAGTGAGGATTCCAGTTGGACCCTTATATTGTAATTGCTGACCCATTGCATGATGATCATTACTGACATGGCAAAAATAAACACCTGGAAGGAGATCTGGGACAGGTAGGTGTTGCTCACAGATCCGGCTGAATTGGCAAGCAGGATATCGTTGGTAAGCGCATAGATAAACAGGCCCAGTGAGATGAAGAAAAGGGCATCTGTGATCTTTCCTCTGAGCATTCCGAAAAAGCTTACCAGCAGGTAATGGGTAAGGAACAGAAGGATCAGGGGTTGAAAAACGAGCATGGTGTAGGAAAACAACCGGGGTGGAATTGTGACTACGCAGACCATCATTAGGGCTGTGAGAATGGTATTGCCCGTGATCACATGCTTCATGTAATTCCTGGGAAACATCCGGTGCAGGAAGATCATTCCGGCTAAATTCGCCAGATAGGTGCCGAAATACTCCATCCGGATCTGCCAGGCCCACGGAATATAGATAAAGTTGTTGGAAATATAGAGCCCGGTGACCACAGAACGGATCAGGATGCCCAGGGTGGTGAGCGCAAAAAGCAGCATGATGGTTTCCTTCCTTGAAAAGGTCCAGAAAATCACAAAGAATATGGTGAAAAAAAACAGAACGCCAATGGTTGAGTAGTTGAATATTTTTCTGCGCTCAGCCTTAACAAGGATCCCTTTGGTGCCGCCTATCAGCAATGATTGCCAGAATCCCCCTCTCCTGTGATGGAAATTGGAGACTTGGATCAGGATCTGTAAGGTGTCTGTATCCGGAACATAGCAAAACCGTGAAGGTTCGTACCAGGCTTCTTCCTTTTCCCGTGTGCTTCCCACTTTCCCGTTTCTTCCCACCAGTTTGTTGTCCAGGTAAAAATTATAGGCCACATCGAACAGGGGGATGTCTATACAGAGACCTGACCTGTAACCCTGGGGAAGAATGATGGTCAGGGCATAGGTGCCGTATCCCTCTCCCGTGAGTTTTTCACCATTCACTTCGTAGCTCTCCCAATAGGAGGGTACGCTTACCATGATTCCGGAACCGCTCATTTTTTCATCCTTGTAACTGGCAGGTGTAAGCAGTTTTTCCCAGTAGAACTCCCACTCGCCGTTAAGGTTGTAAATACTATTGCTCGTGAACTTGGTTCCGCTCAGGTCCAGCACACCCTTTTCGGGAATGGAATTGTGTGTAGAGGAAGCCATACAGTTTATGCCAAATGCAAACAGCAATAACACGATGACTAGATGTGGTTTCACAGAGGCAAATGTAATAATAAATTGACTTTAACTGGTCAATGTTGTATTTTGCATATACCCAACCATACACCAAACAATATATGAAATGAAATACACCATCACATCCCTTGCAGTACTCCTGACCTTTGCCTTTTCCGGGTGCGAGCAAGCCATTGATATGGAGAAAGAAAGGGAAGCCATCATCAAGGTGATCAACACGGAAACCGACGCCTACCTGGCACGTGATTTTGAGACCATGTATGCCACCCATGTGCATGATTCGCTGAACATGAGGCTGACTGCCGGCGCTGACAACTACGTTTTTGCGGAAGGGTGGGAGAATGTTTCAAAACACATGAGCGGCGATCAGACTGAGGATATTCTGGGCCCGGACCTTCACATTAAAGTTGAGAAGTACAACTGGCGGATGAAGATCTATCCCACCACGGCCTTTGTCGTATGTGATCAAACATGGACCTCTACCTATGACGATGATGTGACAGAGATCAAAAGCATCCAGGTGCGCTTCCTGGAGAAGATTGAAGGGGAATGGAAAATCTCGTTTGTTTCCTTCATAGGGACATCGGGTTATGATGAAATTGAAGAGACAGAAGAACTGGAAAATTAGGCAGGTGAAGCAAGGGATAATTCAAGTTCGGAACGAACCCAATCCCTGTTTTCCCATAGTGTGCAACCCCCTTTTGCTTCTCCAAGCATATGATGTGACTCCCTGATGGTTTTCATAAAGGGGGAGCCGAGCGCTTCTTTGAGGCCTCTGTTGCTTAGATCAGTATCAGAATAGGGTGCAAAAGGACACGGTTCAAGGCTTCCCGAGGCGCTGATGTGCGCGAATCCCCGTCCACCTGCCAGGCATCCCCCATATTTCTCCTCGTCACCTGGAAGTGAAATAAACAATCCTGGAACGGTTTTTCTTAATCTTTCAATGCGGCCAGAGAGTCCAGCTTTCTGTGAATCTTTGAGACACAGGTCTGTATCCGTTTCAGATTGAGGGACATAGTCCACCATAAAAAAAAGCCTGCAACCAAGATCGTGATGGGTGCGCATGAGTAAAGGATGGGTTACTTCCTCGAAGTTCTCACTTGTGAGGGTGAAAGATAGTCCATACATCTGTCGCATGCTATGAAAACGCTCCATATTCTGGATCAGCCGGGCATAAACCCCCTTTCCCCGCCGGCTGTCTGTTCTATTCCTTTCTCCTTCCACGCTTAGAATGGGTATCAGGTTCCTGTGATGCCTGAAAAAGGAGATGCTGCCCTGGTTGAGCAACATTCCATTTGTGAAGACAGGAAATATGATGTCTTTCTGTTTTGCAGCCAGCCAGAGAATCTCAGGTTTCATCAGGGGTTCTCCTCCTGCAATCATGATCACACCAACCCCCAGTTCGGAGGCTTCACGGAACAGGTCAGATACCTTTTCAATGGGGAGCTCATCCAGATTTTCGTTCCTGGATCTGGTATAACACCCCTTGCACTGAAGGTTGCACCGGGTTGTGGAACTGAAGATAAGGATGGGAGGTACAATGAGCTGTTCAGATTCTGCTTTTCTCCTGGCAATGGCTTTTCTTTTCTGCCTCAGGTATGTTCTGAACCAGTAAAAGCATTCGGTTGGAGTAAACCTGGTGATTCTGCATGCATCGTAAAAGAGCTGGTTGAAGCTGTTGGAGAATTTGTCTCTGTAGTTCAAATCTGTGGAAGGTGTCATGCTTTGGTGGTTTGAAATCATAAAGAAATGACACCCGGGGGACAGATGCACGGGATTTTCGGCAAGCGGGCTGAAAATCTCGGTATATGGTAAATTTAAAGGGTCAGCCCTTCCTGACGGTTACCTCTTTTGATTCACTCTGCCAGAGTCCGTGTTTGGTGCAGACCGACATGGCCGAGAGGTTCATGCTCACCGGACCGGGTACAATATAGAAATCCACCTCCACGTGTTCGGATTTGTTTCCCATAGATCCAGGGGCAAAATGTGCTTCTGCCAGGAAGGTTTCCCGGTTCCACAACTGTACGTATTTGATGTGGTGGTCGGGATCATCGGGATGGGTGTATTCGGTCCCCAGCCTCACCTTTACCCTGAATTTCTCACCTTCCTTTGCAAAGGGGTCGCAAATCAACACGGGGGTGTGCCTGTCAAAATAGTCTTTCCGGACTTCCTTCTCTTCCTGGGTGATATCCACCGTGGTAAAAACTCTGGGCATGGGATTTCTCTTTTTAGGTTCGTTGCAGCAAAGATAAAAATTTCCGAACTTGAGTGGAACTATGATAATCCCGGCAGCAAATCTTACCTCTGTCCTAGAGGTCAGGGACCTGGTTAAAACCTATGGGGACCTCGCCGCGGTGGATCATCTCTCACTGGAGGTCCGCCGGGGAGAGATTCTTGGATTGCTCGGACCCAATGGTGCCGGTAAAACCACCTCCATCCGGATGATGTGCGGTCTCCTCAAGCCCACTTCAGGCCAGGTCCTGGTGGGAGGAAAGGATATTGAGGAGGAATGGGGGGCGGAAGTGCGTTCCAGGGTGGGCATCTGTCCACAGGAAAACATCCTCTGGAGCAGGCTCACCTGCTTCGAGCAGCTGGTATTCAGTGCCAGGATGTACAACGTGCCCGGACCTGTGGCCAGGAAAAGGGCAGCCAGCTTGCTTTCCCACATGGGTCTGGATGGGAAGAAGAATAAGCTGGCGGCCACGCTTTCGGGAGGAATGAAAAGGCGGATGAATGTGATCCTGGCCCTTATGCACGATCCGGAGATCCTGGTGTTTGATGAACCGGAAGCGGGTCTGGATCCACAGAGCAGGGTCCTGGTGAGGGATTTCATCAGAGAGACAGCCGCGACAAAGACGGTGATCATCACCACCCACAACATGGATGAAGCGGACCGGCTTGCCCACAGGGTGGCCATCATCGATTCGGGGAAGTTGCTGAAACTGGATACACCGGGGAATCTGAAACGCTCCATTGGCCAGGGGGACATCCTGGAACTGAAAACACAATCTGATGAAAGAGATGCACTTCATGTGGCAGAGAAGAGGCTGACCGAGAGAGGTTTTACGGTAACCCGCGAAGATGAAACCCTGGTGGTCCGCTCCATGGACCTGGTGCCGCGAATTCATGAAATTTATCAGCTTCTGGAGTATGAAAAAGTTACTGTGTTGGAATTAAAAGTGCGCGAGAATACCCTGGAAGATGTATTTATCCAATTAACCGGCAAAAGCCTGCGGTCATGAGGTGGTATTATGTATTTATCAAGGGAGTCAGGGAGCAGTGGAGGGACTACTGGATACTGATCATGATTGTGGTGATGGCCCCCCTGTTTATCGGTATCTATTTCCTTATGTCGGACCCGGGTGAGGTGAGCTACGAGGTGATCCTGGTCAACAGGGACAAGGGAGTAGTCCATGCGGGCGAGAAGATAAACCTGGGCGACACCCTGATCAACACCCTTCAAACGGTGGCTCATAAAGAAATTGCAAACCTGGTTTATTCAATGGGGAGGGACAGGGAAAGCGCCATAGACAAGCTAAAAAAGGGTAAAGCAGATGTCCTGATGGTGATCCCGGAAGACTTTTCCGGTTCCATCATGACACATGCTGACCAAACGCTCAGTCCACCCGCACCGGCGGTGATGGAGCTGGCGGGGAATGTGACCAGCCTGCAGTATATTGTGGGTGCCATCTGGACGGAAGAAATGGCCAATGCCCTAATTTTGGAAGCTGCCGGTATCCGGCTTCCCGTGACCTGGACCGAAACCACACTGGGTCATTCGGGAGACCGGTCCGAATTTGAGCTTTATGTGCCCGGACTGCTGATTCTCTCCATCATCATGATTATCTTTTCAGCTTCTGCAGCCATTGTAAGGGAGCCCGAAACCAAGACCCTGGAACGTCTGAAGATCTCACGGCTTACTTCTGTGGAGTTCCTGGGCGGGATCTCCCTGGTACAGATTATTATAGCCTTTGTCTCTCTGGTGGTTGCCCTCCTGGCAGCGCTGGCGATGGGTTATACCTTGATTCCAGGCACCCTGGGAATCCTGTTCCTGATAGCTTTCCTCACATCGCTCTCCATGATCAGCTTCAGTCTCATTGTGGCAGCCATGTGCAGGTCCATCAAGGAGGTGGCCATCATCGGGACCTTCCCCCTGTTCCTGCTGATGTTTTTCACCGGAGCTGCCTTCCCGGTTTCGGGAGGCAGGCTTTTTTCGGTGGGGGAATTCGATGTGATGTTGAACCATCTTCTCTCTCCTACCTGGGCGGTGGATGCTCTGAACAAGGTGCTGGTAGTGGGACTGGAGGCCCGGGATATCCTTCCCGAAATGGCAGCCATTCTGGTACTTGCCATCCTTTACTTTTTCCTGGGAACCTGGCTGTTCAAACTGCGGCACATGCGGGCCGGGTGATCCGGTGCTGAAATTGGATTGTCCGCGTCAACCATTCCCGGATTGCCTGGCGAGGTTTACATGGTCGAAAAATCCCAGGATTTTTCTGAGCGTATCGTAGTAAAGCGTCATGTAAAGCAGCAGGCAGGTAAACCAGATTACCATCACATTGAACCAGAGCGTAGAGATTTTCCAGTTCCCGATTCTTTTATGTGCTGCATAGAGTTGGGCCCTTCCAATCTTTGACGGGGATTCCATATAAACCGGATTGTACCTGCTGATCAATAAGGAACCTTTCTGTTCAATCTTGTCCAGGGCCTTGTTATTGAGCAGGATGTCTGAAAGCTGAACGTTTTCATAGGCATCCCTGAACGCGGTATACGATGCAACCCCACCCAGTTGATCGGTCAACTGTCTCTGCTTCATGTTTCTTGCTTCACTGGCATGGACACGTTGCTTGTGCGCAATCTGTCTCAATGCCTCTAGATATTGTTTGATTCCGCTGGCTACAGAATCGTTAAATGACTTAACTGCAATCTGTTCCGGACTGGTCCCGGGAACTTGTGGAAACTGGTCTGCCAGAAACGATAATTGACGGTCCAGCATCTGAAGGTTCAGCTTTACCTGTTCTTTCTCTTTCCCCAAGGCCATATACTGAAGGGTTTCATCCATGCTTGATTCCAGTGAAGGCAGCAGGAAGGATTCCAGGTAGGCATTGTTGCTGATCTCCTGTTCAATGTCGAAGAACTCACGCATGTACCGGTTGTTTTTAAACTGTTCCACTGACAGGGCCTCGTAAGCCCACCGTGAGGTCATCATGTCACCGATAAAAGGGACATACTGGTAATTGGTCAGGGATCGGTGCAGCTTGTCAAACTTCACAAGGACACCGCAAAAGAGAATCTGGGGGATCAGGAGAAAAGGCACCAGGATATAGATGGTGATCACCGAATTGAGTCCTGACGAAATATTGAGGCCCAGGAGGTTGGCAAAACAGGATGTGCTAAAGAGAATCAGCCAGTAAGAAAATGTCATTCCTCTGATTTCGAAAATGAAGTTAGCGATCAGCACATAAGAGATGGACTGGATGGCCGAGATCAGGAACATGATCAGTATTTTTGAGTTCAGAAAACTGGCCCTGCTCAGGTTCAGGAAGGACTCTCTTTGAAGTATCTTGCGCTCTTTGATGATCTCTTCCGAACTGATGGTCAGCCCAAGGAACAAAAAAACAATGACGCTCATCAGCAGGAAGGCGGGGAGGTTCTCATTGTTTCTGAAAACATAGGCTGCCGGATTCCCTGAAACCCCGCTAGCGTACTTGGTGAAATAACCCAGGATCACAGCCAGTAGCGGCGCCTCCAACAAACTGATCAGGACATACTGTTTGTTGGTCAGCTTTGAAAGGAGATCACGGATGAAATATATCTTCAATTGTTTCAGGAGCCCCGGGATGCTGTAATAATTCTCGGGAAGTTCCGCTTTTTCCTGCTTTTTTTCCGGGTTCGGTGGCTTGCCTTCCTTATAGCGTGCAAACCATTCTTTCGGGCTTACTTTTCTGGTCCTGGAGAGTTTGCCGTGTTCATTGACTATCTTTGCCTCGATGATCTGCATCACCTGGTCCGGATCAATGTTCCCGCATCTGGGACACTGGTCCTCCTTGGCATTGGCATGCTTGCTTTTGGTCTTGAAGTAGACCACGGCTTCGGAGGGATTGCCATAATAGATCTGGTAACCGCCCTTGTCCATGAAGATGATCTTATCGAACATCTTGTAAAGGTCAGAAGATGGTTGGTGGATGTTTACGAACACCAGTTTGCCTTTGTAGACCTGTTCTTTCAGCAGGGTCATGACCATTTCTGAGTCCACCGATGACAGTCCGGAGGTGGGTTCATCCACGAAAAGGACTGATGGTTCCCTGATCAGCTCCAGACCAATATTCACCCTTTTCCGCTGGCCCCCGCTTATAACTTTGTTCAGTGGTTTTCCCACCTTCAGGTTCCGGATCTCATACAGATCCAGGTCCACCAGCACCCGGTCCACCACTTCCCTGATCTGCTGATCCTCATACCGGTCCAGGCAGAGTAGTGCATTGTAGTAGAGGTTTTGATATACGGTCAGGTCCTCAATCAGCAGGTCGTCCTGTGGGATAAAACCAATGACCCCGTTCAGCTTCTCCTTCTCTTTTTCATCGTGGATGTTGATTCCGTTGATCAGGATCTCACCGCTCATGGGTTTCAGGTTGCCGTTCAGTACATTCAACAAGGTGGATTTCCCTACACCGCTTCCTCCCATTATTCCAACCAGCGTTCCCGATTCTTCCTGCAGGTTGAATTCCTGAATACCGTTCTTACTGTTTCGAAACCTGAATTCCACACCTCTTGCCTCAAAGGTGAGGCTGAAAGCAATGGAGGACTTTGAAAACACCCCTGCCACATCAGAATAGTAGATGGTGTCAATGCTTGAACCCCTGATGGAGGATCCGTATTCGAAGGTAGTGGTTGTCCCCGTCTGAAGATGTTGCCCGTTGAGATACAGGTCCTCTTTTCCATGGTACCTGAGGACAAATGTGTTCACACTTTCAATGCTCAAAAAAGAGATCTCTCCGGTCATCTTCTCGTCTCTGATGTGATGGACCTCTTCGTAGATCGCTGTATCCTCACTGTTGATCACCAGGACCCTGCTTTTCTGTGGGATCTCTTCACGGGAATAGGCCACAAACCTGAGGATGTTCTCATACTCTTCCTCATGGATATTGAATGCAGAGGCAACTGTATTGAGAAAATCCAACTCTTTCTCACGGATCTCAATTCCGTAAGCAATATATTCAATAAGCTGGATGAGAACATAAATTTTCTGCTTCTGTTCCAGTTCCTCGTTGATTTTTTGGCAGATCCCAAGAATTCTGACTGCGGTCAGGGAGGTTCGTTTTTTGTCCCTTAGACTGCCCTTTGTGATCCTGTCCTGGTGATAGAGCGCCAGATACTCATCGAATACTTTCAGGTACTTATCCACCAGTTCAGTGCTCAGCTGGCGCGTGAGAAAAGCCCGGATAATCTCCCTTTCCCTGTCAGAAATCTCATCGACCTCGTCTATGTCGATGATCAATGCAAACAATTGCATCAAGGCTTTTAATATGGCTTCGCTCATGGATGATTAAGGTAACTATTTTTTTCTTTTCTTTGTAAACGGAATGTCGAAATCAGCAACCCTGGTAGATTTTGAAGGTGCCATTACCTTTGGGACTATTGAAATACTATTGAATACTTTGAGGGACAACCAGGAATTCCAGAAGATGAATAAACCGTCAAAAAAAAGGCTTTACGGGATCTTCGTCGAATCCATCGATAACATTTTCAAATATGGAGCCAAGTTGCCAGGGAAATCCCGCAATTCATCCCGGACTCCAAAGATCATTGTGATGAAGCAGAAGGATCAATACTATGTCAGGGTCGGCAACCTGGTTCTGAATGACGATATAGGGGACCTGAAATTTAAGCTCGACAGGGTAAATCAACTGGACTTTGAAGCACTTAAATCTTTATACGAAGAGGTAATCAATAAAGAATCAAGCGCCAGTGATACCGGGGCGGGACTGGGGCTGATCACCATGGCTATGCGTACAGATTCAGATATTGAGTACAGTTTCGCCCCCGTGGATGCGGACCATTCTTTTTTTGAGATGAAAATCACCCTAAACGGATAACTCATGGAAAAACTGACCATTGAACCCACATTAAATTCCCCCGGCGTTGTTCTGGATCCCGTGGAAAAACTGTTTGAGTTTTCCGGTGAATCACGACCTGAAAACGTAAGAAATTTTTATATACCCATCCTGGAATGGCTGGAGCAGTTTGCAGCCGGGGATACCGGTCCATGCACTTTCAAATTTAATTTAGAGTACTTCAATTCCACGTCGGCCAAATACATTCTGGATATCTTCAAGATCCTTCATTCCATTCAGGAATCCGGAACTGATGTCGGAGTGAAATGGCATTATGAAGAGGATGATGAGGACATGTATGAAGTAGGACTGGAAATGTCCAGGATGTCCGGGATTAAATTTGATTATGTGAAGGAAGAGATATAGGAGGGAAAATCCTTACAACCTGATTCCCACCACAAGAATATCATCAATCTGCTCCACCTCTCCGCGCCATGATTCATGATTCTCAAGAAGAATCCTTTTCTGCTGGTCCATGGTCTTATCCTGGATTTGCATGAGCAGTTCCCTGAAATGTACCGAACGGAATGTCTTTCTTTTAGCACCCCCCAGCTGATCTGTATAGCCATCTGAGAAGAGGTAGATGGTATCATCCTTCTTCAGTTTCAGGCTATGGTTGGTAAATGGATCAGCCTCCTGCTGGTAGATCCCGATCGGCATCCTGTCCCCCCTGATATGAATCAGTTCGGGTTTGGTTTCACCCGTTTTGCCGGTGACAGATCTGACCAGGTAAAGGGGTCTGTTTGCACCCGCAAATTCCAGGGAAAGCTTCTTTGTATCAATGATGCACAGGGCGATTTCGATCCCGTCCTGTGCTTCGCCCCGGGCCCCGGTCTGGTGCAAAGTTTGGATCACAAAGTTTCTAAGGTGCTCCAGGATATGGCTGGCCTTGGATATCCCTTCCCTGTTCACGATCTCATTCATGGAGGAAATTCCTAGCACGCTCAGGAATGCTCCCGGGACACCGTGTCCCGTGCAATCAGCCACAGCGATCAGAAGCTTGCCATCTTTGAAGGTTGTCCAGTAATAATCACCGCTGACAATATCTCTGGGCTTGAACAGGATGAAATGGTCAGTAAGTGATTCGGCAAGGTATCTGTCGGGAGGAAGAAGGGCCGACTGGATTTTCTCTGCATAGCGAATCGAGTCCAGAATCTGTTCCTTTTGGTTTGAGATGGTATCCCGCTGGAGCATGGTCAGGTCCAGTTGAGCCTCGATCTCCTCCTTCTGTGCTTCGATCTCTTCTTTCTGCATAACCACCTCCTGCGTCCGTTCTTCAACGGTAAGTTCCAGGTCACGGTTCATGGTGAAAATATGCTCCATGTGATCATGGATCTTGCTGGTCATCTCATTGTATCCCTCGGCCAGTTCCCCGATCTCATCGTTGGTCCGTACGATGGTGTATTGCTCTATGGCACCTCCCTTGGTGTTTCTCATGTTCATCAGGATTTCCTTTACCGGGCGGGTTATGTCCTGGCTTGTCCACTTAATCAGGAGCAACAGGTAGATGAAGGTGACCAGGATCCCGTTACAGATCCCGATAATCATCAACAGGGAATCTCCGGCATTAACATAGAACAACCAACCTAATTTCTCCATGTTAAAGGAAACCTGATCAAGGTGGAACAGGGATCCCCAGGGACCAATCAGGATATCAATTTGTTCATTGGAGATCGTGTCAAGATCCAGCTCTTTCACAGAAGTCATGCTCAGGATCAGGTATACCGCAACAATCAGGAGTGGAAGCAGGGTGGTGATTACACTGGCAATGATATAGCGGTGTCTGATCTTGCCTCCCTTCCTCCGAAATACACGGGTCCTCAGTTCCTCGGCTGGATAAACATAGTCAATATATTTCAGCTGAACCCTGTGTTTCTGCCAGTAGAAGGCAAACAGGAATTCCAGCAGTGAGGCTGCCAGTGTGAGGTAGAAGAACTGGACAAACAGATCCCTTTCTGTATCCGTGCTGTACTCATGCCCGGAGAGGATATAGACCAGGGAGAAGATGATGAGCACCAGGTTGGGCAGGGTGATGATCAGGGCATTGACCAGAGGAGTGTGAAGAAGCTGTTTTTTGCAGAAAGATTGAATTTTTTCGGATATTTCCTGTTTGCGCTGCTTTCTTTTGAAGAATATCTTAAACCGGATGTTATACATTAATCCTGCAATGTAACTGAGCAGCGTTAACATGAAGAACCATTTGAAAAACTTCAAAAAGGGCCCTTTTTTATCGAAGGCGTTGACCTCTTCCCCGTCATCCTGGAAAGAGATGATCCCGCCGGGGGTACGTTTCTTCACAATGGTGTCGGCTAATTTCTCACCCTTCACAACGGCCTGGTTTATCAGACTGTCAAAATTCTCCGGGGTGAATTCGCTGATGGAATCCGAGAAAATCTTTGAAGAATTGGTCAGCCCGGTGGAATCGTTTCTGAAAAGACCCTCCCGTTCGGCTACTGCAGGCAGACTTTGGATCCCCATGTAGATCATAAATGGAAAGACCAGCAGGAAAAAGAAAATAGAAGATATAAGGAAGATTCTGAATCCGTGATAGGATGATGTCACCTGCTGTTCCATGGTCTGTGCTCTGAGGACAGCAAGAAGGTTATACGTTGTTGCCTGACCAAACCTCGGGCCAGTCGGACAATCCTTTGTAAAACATCAGGTGTTCGTAATAGGGCTTCACCTTGTCTTCGATGGCCAGCATTTCATCCACAGTGAGGGGTTCAAATTCCTGTGCGATTTTAATGTTCTCTTCCAGTTCAGCAATCTTATCAATTCCAACAATGATGGTGCTTACCGGAAGTGACATGGTGTAGCTCATGGCCTCTTTCATGCTGATGATCCCCCCATGATCGAAGATCCGGTCCCTTGCAGGGATCTTCATGCCGATGATACCCATGTTCTTTTCTACTGCTGTGGGCATCAGCTTCTCGATAAAGGAGTTGTAGTGTTTGTCAGCCGCATTCAGGGCCATCAGTACCGTATCGAAATGATAACGCTCGATCAGTTGCTTCATGGGGTCGGGATCTGCATGGCCCGTGATGCCCAGGAAGCGGACCACCTTCTCATCTTTGGCTTTTTGCAATGCCTTCAAACAACCCTCATCGGAAAAGATATAGTCGATATCCTCGTTCCCGCCTCCTTTGATGTTGTGGATCTGCCAGAGGTCAATGGTGTCGGTCTGCAGGTTCTTCAGTGAACTCTCCAGGTGCCGCATGGCCCCGTCATAACTCCTGTCATGGGTTTTGGTGGCCAGAAACACCTCATTGCGGCGTGTTTTCATCACCTCTCCCACATGTCTTTCACTGGTTCCCCTGAGATGATCCCCCTCGCTGCTGGTCCCGTCCATACCGTACCATGCCGATGTGTCAATGTAGTTGATGCCAAGGTCGATGCACCTGTTGATGATTTCCACAGCCTGTGTCTGCATACCGACCTGTTCCACCGTGGCCTGTGCTCCAAGGCTATAGATCCCTATTTTTTCACCGGTGTCCCCAAAAGTTCTTTGCGGAAGACCAATTTTCTGACCAGGTCCTGCACAGGATTGCAGGCTGCTTATCACAGGAGCCATTCCCATCATGGAGGTGCCGGCAATCAGCTTTCTCAGGAATTCCCGGCGGGTATTGTCGAGTCGTAAAGTCATGATTCAAGGATTTAAAGATGTAACCAATATATGAAAAATCACCCAATTTTAAACCATGAAACCATCCGGACTATCCCTTGGCCAACATGGGAGGTGTAAGGATTTGATGGCATTCATGTCGGGATATTTGCGAAGGCAAATGAATTTATATAGATTTATATCCTTCACCAATTATCTGACCCATGACAATTCTGTTCTTTTTCGGAGGTGGAATTTTCCTGACCCTTTTTATCATCCTTTTTATCATTCTATTGCCACTTCTGGCCCTGGTCAGTGTGCTGACCAGTGAATTCAGGGGAAATGATAAAATCGTGTGGGTACTGATCATCATTTTCCTGCCGTTCCTGGGCTCACTGCTCTACTTTCTCATTGGCAGAGACCGGCGGATCAGCAGTTGATATCAGGGATTCCAGGAATAGAATCAATTTTAGCCACATTAAATAAACGGTAATGAGGAATTTTTTTTACATCCTTAGCATTGTCCTGCTGGGCAGTTGCATGAGTCCGAAAGAACAAATGAACAGAGAAACTCATTTTAATGGCGGATGGATGTTTTACAGGGGAGTTGCTGAGGGTGCCCGATTGCCGGACTTTGATGACTCGGGATGGCGGAGTGTTGATCTGCCCCATGATTACAGCATCGAAGACCTCCCGTTTCAAAAGGAGGATTCAACCATAGGTCCGTTTACCAGGGAGAGTGTGGGCGGGTCATCAACCGGATTTGTGGTCGGGGGTACTGCCTGGTACCGCAAACATTTTCAGTTGGGAAAAGAGGATCAGGGGAAAGTTATTCAGGTTCTGTTTGATGGGGTATATATGAATTCCGATGTGTGGATTAACGGGCATCATCTGGGAAATCACCCCTATGGCTATACCCCATTTTCATATGATCTGACCCCATTCCTGCATGCTCCCGGCGAAGAGAATGTGATCGCCGTGGAGGTAAAAAATGAGGGAGCCAATTCGCGGTGGTACAGCGGATCGGGGATCTACCGCAATGTGACACTGATTAGAACCAACCCTGTATATATGACCGTGTGGGGGAACTACATCGCAACACCCGAAGTATCTTTGGAAAGGGCTTTGGTAGATATTCAAACGGAAGTGGTTAATTCATCCGGAAAGGAGAAGGAAATTACTGTGAATGTGTATGTAACGGATGTTTCGGGAGATCAGGTGGCCATGGCTGAGAAGGCTATTACATTGGATAAAAACGAAAAGGGCACTGTTCATCAAAAATTGTTGATCAATGCACCGAACCTGTGGTCTCCTGAAAGTCCGGAGCTGTATGCAGCCCGGATTCAGGTTTTGGAAAATGGAAATGAGCTTGATTGCAGGGTGGAGAAATTTGGTGTTCGAAGCATCGGATTTTCACCTGAAAAAGGCTTTCTCATCAATGGAGAGCGCCTCCTGCTCAAAGGAGCATGTTTGCACCACGACAACGGCATGCTGGGTTCCGTAGCGTTCAAGACAGCCGAGTTTCGCAGGGTAAGAACCATGAAGGAACATGGATTTAATGCCATTCGCACATCCCACAATCCACCTTCCGCTTTCTTTCTTGAAGCATGCGATCAGCTGGGCATGCTGGTGATTGATGAAGCGTTTGATCAGTGGCAGCGGCCCAAGAACAAGGATGATTACAACCTCTATTTTGACCGGTGGTGGGAGAGGGACATGGAGGCGATGTTGTTGCGGGACCGCAATCATCCCTCTGTCATCATGTGGAGTTATGGCAACGAGATCAATGAGCGTGCTGATTCTTCGGGACTTGAAATTGCAAAAATGCTGGTGGCTAAAATCCACGAGATGGATCCTTCCCGCCCTTCCACCCAGGCCATTTGTGAATTCTGGGATCATCCCGGAAGAGATTGGAGCGCCACTGCTCCGG
Organism: uncultured Bacteroides sp.; assembly: GCA_964453785.1. Lineage (GTDB taxonomy): Bacteria > Bacteroidota > Bacteroidia > Bacteroidales. The sequence goes on along the minus strand of CAYVRK010000010.1, from coordinate 38,343 downwards.
CTTTTGCAATCATGGATGTACAGGGTTATAATTACAGGTGGGACAGGTATGAGGATGATCATAAAAACCATCCGGAACGGGTCATGTTCGGTTCTGAATCCACTCCCAAAGAGGCATTAGACAACTGGTCCATGGTAGAAAAGCATCCCTATATAATCGGGGATTTTGTGTGGACCGGCATGGATTATTTCGGAGAAGCGGGCATTGGACGGACCAGGTACAGTGATAGTGATCAGGAAGCGTGGATGGGGCTTCCCGGATGGCCCTGGTTTAACGCATGGTGTGGTGATATTGACATCATGGGAAATAAGAAACCGCAATTTCTGTATCGTGAAGTGGTCTGGCGCCAGAGTGAGTTGGAAGTTCTGGTGCATGCACCTGTTCCTAAGGGAAAATATGAACATTCCAGTTACTGGGGCTGGCCGGATGAGTTGCCCCATTGGAACTGGGATGGTAATGAAGGTGTACCGCTCCAGGTGTCTGTTTATACCCGTTGCGAACAGGTGCGCCTGGAGTTAAACAGCCAGGTCATCGGGACCAGGCAGGTTTCAGAACAGTCCAGGTTAACGGCTGTCTTTCAGGTGCCTTACCAGGCAGGGGAGCTTCTGGCCATCGGATTGAACGGTGGAAAGGAGGTATGCAGGAAGAGTTTAAAAACAACAGGAACACCCTATCGGTTAAGAATTACTGCAGAAGAAGAGACTGTTCGTGCCAGTTCCGGGGAACTGGCCTATTTCAACATTGATGTGCTGGATCAGGAGGGAAACCTTGTTCCTACAGCTGAACTCCTTGTTGAATTTAGCATTGCTGGCAGGTGCAAAATACAGGCAGCAGGCAATGCAAATCCGACCGGTATGCATGGCTTTCAATCGCCCGCAACAAACACATTCCGCGGCCGGTGTCAACTCATCGTGCGCTCCTGTGAAAGTGGTGAGACCATCAGGGTAAAGGCAAAATCTGAGGGGCTTGTTTCGGCCGAATCTGTGGTACAATTATCCAGGTAGATCCTCAAAAAGAGCCCTGCACTTTCGTACAAGGCCCTCCATTGGCTAATACAATACTACCTTTCGGGTCGCGACCACCGCTCCCCCCGGATTGGTCAAATGGACATAAAACAAACCCGTACCCGACCAGTTTGTAATGTCTATCTCACACAGAGGTTCCACCACCTGTATATCCAGGAGTGAGACACCCAGCTGGTTGGTTATTCTCAACTTGTACCCTTCCATTTTGCCATATTCCCCGGTTTGTATAACCAGCCGGTCCCTGGCAGGATTGGGATAGACTGAAAAATTCTCCATCCCGGATTCGTCCATCCCTGTTCCCAGGTTCAGGGTCAGAGCCCTTTCGTTGCCATTTATCAACAACAGGAAGGTGATTGGTCCGCTCTGGTAATAGGGAATTCTCAATACTGCAACCCCTTCTCCGGGGGGGACAGCCGTGCAAAGCCCGATGCGAAAAGAGTTTCCATTGTTGTTGAATGCTGACAGGTATCCGTCGGGAATCTCCGAAGCCAGATTTTCTCCCATGACCACCGGTATACCCAGCATCCCTTGCTCGTTGGTGGTGAAGATATTTAAACCAACCAGTTCACCATGGGCGTAAAATATAATGTCACCCTCTACCACCCGGAAAGTCACATCCGCATATGGAGCTGACTTACTGGCTGATGCAGAAAAACCAGTAATGATTCCTGCCGAGTACTGCAGGATCATTCCGGCATCATAGGCTGTAATTCCCCCCGAACCATCCACATTGGCTGTGCTGTCCCGCCAGGGCTCCCAGGGCAACGGGTCGATGGCTGGCAATGGGTCCAGACCCACGGAGTGTTGCAGTGCAAGGGCCGCATCATAAGCCATGATCGTCCCGTCATCATCCACATCGCCCGGGAAAAACTTAACGACGTAAAAAGTTTCCCCCTCTTCGGGTACCGGAACCAATTCGTTGCCCCATAGATTTTTCCCATTGCTCAACCTGACGGTCACATCTCCTTCTGTTTTTGGGATTCGGTACCTGTATATATAGGTCGTTTCATTTTGACGGGTCATCACTTCATTTGCCAGGGAAACAGCACCACTGAAACTGATCAGAACCGCATGGGCCTGATCCATGGGCTGACTGAAGGTAGCGGTCAGCAACAGGGTATCTGCAAACCTGTACAGGGTGTCATCGTAAGTAATGATTGCAGTGGGAGGGAGCAAACTTTTGATAAACACTGTCCCGTTTGTGATATCCTGTACGGGATTGTTGTTCAAATAGGCATTGGACAGGGTTAATTCAGTGGTATCCGGAGCCAGTGAATTGAACCTGAGTTTCAGGATCTCACCTGCCCCGACCATGGGGGCCGTGTTCATATAGCTGAAAGATAATTTTCCTGTCACATTGGTATTGACCACAACCGTCCCACCATCGGCAAGGGTTCCTGTGATATCATTTCCTGTATATTGCAATACCAAATGATCAAAGTGAACATCAAACTGGTAGGAAATCACCTGATCGGCCACAGTAATCCCACTGACTGAAACGGAAATTTCCACAGGCTGCCCCAGACCCACAGTATCATTGATAATGGCAAGGGAGGCGTGGCTGACCACCACGGAGGAACCATGGTGCGTTCCCGGATCACATTCAGCCACACCGGCAGAGACAATTTCCCACTCTGACGCTGTCCAGACCGGATTGGGAGCTGAGACTCCCAGAACCCTGACGGCCCTGGAATCTTCATACTCCCATGGCTCTCCGGTCCCGTCGGTGTCCAGGGCGCCATAGATGTCATGCAGGGTTCCTGTTGTATGATCACCATCCATATAAAGGAAATAGGCATCATCCCCATTGCCAATGAGAATCCCGGTTTCCTGGTCTGGAACAAATCCAAATACGCCGGCAAAGGCAGAACCACCAATGACAAATGTTTGACCTGCGGCTACCGTCCCTTCCAGTTGCAGATCTCCCCAGCCGGTTCCCCCGTTGCTCTGGCGGGACAGGTAAAGTGTCACGGAACTGAAATCCACAGCCTCAGGTCCTGCGTTGTAGAGTTCAATAAATCGTCCGGAATAGTCATCTGCCGGGTCTGTGACCTCCGAAATGAATAATCCGTTCTGGGATCTGGCTGATAGTGATAAAATCAGCATGGCACCCATACACAATGGTGTAATTTTTTTCTTCATCATCAAAAAGGTTTTTACCGGTTATTGTGATGAAGGGCAGAAATATCGGTCCCAGGTAAAAACTAAATTAGTTTCATGGGCATATCAAATGAAGTTTGCTTTGGGCGTGTCCCGTCCGGCCTGGTTGGTATACTTCATTTTGGGATGGCCCATTAGCAAGGCTGTATGGACCCTGTGATTGTCAGGAATCCCAAACTCTTTTCGCAATGCTTTGCTGCGCTCCATGGCCTTTACGATGAAACCATTGAAACAGGTTCCCAATCCAAGGGTATTGGCATACAGGGAGGTATATGTAGCCCAGATATTAGAGTCATCTGCAGCCAGACTGTATTTCCCTTCCGGGGCATGAAATAACATAACCGCCGGAGCATGATGGCAGATCTGAGAGGATTCGGGGATTTGCCGTGTGATAAACCGCTTCTTGTAATTTACCAGACGGGATACATTCATTTTTGGAGCCATGATCCCAATCACTGGCTTCAGGACAGGTAATGTAATGAACCGAATCGCCCTGATCAGTTTTAGCCCCGTTTGATCATTGAGCCTTTGAACAGCCTCCCGGCTCTTCACAACGGTAATCTCAACGGGTCGCGCATTGCTGGCCGAAGGATAGTGCTTCATATTGCCGATCAGCAAATGTAACAGGTCATCATCCACCTCCCTGTCCAGATAGCTTCTGCAGGTTCTGATACCCGCAGATAGCTGTTGAAAATCAGCAGGAGTGACAGTGGAAACCTGTAGTTTTTGAATACCCCCTGCATCGGGGAAAACAGTGGACTCCGGGCAAATGGCCACACAGTGTCCGCAGCGGATGCATGAATCGTTGATGGTTCCCAGTTCAATGTCAATGGCTTCGGACGGACAATCATGTACACATTTTAGGCACTTGATACATTTGTCCAGATGAATGGTTGGCATATGGATATATTTTAGGCAACAAAAGTAACAAAATCCACCTAGCTGCCATCTGTCACAACAACAGTCACTTTGGGCCATGCGTTGGTTCCATCCAGGTAATTTTCATCTTCCCGGGGCTGGGTCCTGCCATCCTCTCCTGTGGCCTTTGCCCGAATGGTAAGGGGGCCTGGGGAGAGGGGGGTGAAAACGGCTTCCCAGAAAACCCATACATTATCCTGGTCCATGCTCTGTATCAGGGTGGCCGGATTCCCGATGCATTCAACAGTAAGGGTTTTTTCAGCCATCTCCAGGTTTCTTAATTCTTCCAGTGAAAACACGGCAGGATGATCGGCCCCGCCGGAAATTTTAAGGTGGTAATAATTGCTGTCGATGTTGTGATCTCCGGCAATGCGCAGATCAAAATAGACTTTGTTGGGTGTAATGAAATCAGGAAAGGCCGGCCGCTCACCAGGTTCATCAGGGACCGGATCCCTCTGATCTGCAGATTCACAACTGATCATGATGAGAAACAGCGCAACAATCCATAGAATATTGACTGAACCAACCTTTTTCGCAGACATTTTCAACCCTTACGTTTAGGAATACTTATTGCTTTTGTTCTTTATAGCATGTTGTATCATTGGTAAAGATTATATCTTTGTGCGAAATTCATGATTCGACACCGATGAAGCTTTCCATAGTAGCCTTTGAAATTCAGGAGATTGGTACACTTGAGGAACAGGCTGCAGATTGTATTAGACAGCTGAATGAGTTTATTTCAAAGGGAGGTTGCGGTATTTCAAATATTATTGCCCTCAATTTCTTTTTAAGTGCCACGGATGTTCCGGCCTTTGAAGGTCAAAAGAAACTACTGGCTGATTGTCTGCCGGACGCCATAAAAGAAGTTATCCCCGTAGCTTATCTTGCCCAGGCTCCTGCGAATGGAGCAACGATATCCGTTGAAATGCATTATCTTCCTGATATGGAAGGTGTTGTGGTAACCCCCAAAAACATGGCTGGAACAAATTACCTGGTTATTGAAAGCAAGGGAGGTGATAAGTGGGTGGTTGCCAATGGAATTTGCACCGGAAAGAAAAAACATCAGATAGCGGAAGATTCGGACTGGGTGTTTGGTGTCATGGAAGCCATCCTTCAATCAGAAGGACTTGACTTTTCGAATATCTTCCGTCAATGGAATTACATTGAAGGAATTACAACTGTGGAGTTGAAGGAAAATGCTGAAAACCAGCACTACCAGCTTTTCAATAATGTCCGTTCCAAATATTATGCAAAATCTGAGTTTGTAAACGGATATCCGGCTGCAACCGGAATCGGCACCATGGCAGGAGGAGTGGTCATCAGTTTTTACGCCACCACCCAGTCAGGGCCGGATGTTATCTCCGTTGAAAATCCCCTTCAGAAGGCCGCGTTCGAATATTCCGAAGAGGTGTTGATCGGGGAATCTGAGTATGAGGGGTTCTGTAAGTGCACCCCCAAATTTGCCAGGGCAAAACTTGTATCCAATACCCAATCTGTTCAGGTTTACATTTCCGGAACGGCCTCCATACGAGAAGAGAAGACCATTGCTGAAAATGATGTGGCAGAGCAGACCAGGATTACCATCGATAATGTGGAGAAGCTGATCAGTGAGCAGACACTATCAAAAATAAACAGGGTTCTGGCCGGACAAATGCAAATAAATTTCTTCAGGGTATATATCAAAAATCCTTCAGATTACCAGCTGGTAAAGCGCACATGTGAAAGCCGCTGGCCAGGAATATCCGGCGTCTATGTGGTCTCGGATGTTTGCCGTGACAGCCTGCTGGTTGAGATAGAGGCGCTGGCTTCTGTCCGTCAATGATCATTCATCGCTTCGGTACATCTGGCTTTCAGGTTCATTTGATGTTACCGTTGCCCCGGTTGAAAGGCTCACGCTTCCTTTTTCATTGAATGTACTGGCAACGCTGCCTGCTTTTGCCAGGGATCGCACCCTTCGGGGGCTAATATCAACTTTGCCGGTAATGAATTCGGGCCTGTTATAATTGTATAAATAGTCATCATAAAAAGCGGGATCTTTCTGTGGGAGCACAAAGGGTTTGCCTGCCTTTCCTTTTTCATCCACATAGCTGAACCAAACCTGAGACAACAGTCCATCGGTCCGTTTGCTGATGAACATGAGCCATGATCCGTTGCTGGACCAGGAGGGATAGCTTTCTGTCTCAACGGAATTCACATCAGGTTTGATGATCTCCATGGTTTCCCGGTTATAGAGATAAACATCAGCTTCTCTGTTGTTGATGGAAAAGTAACCGTAGTCAACCCCAATAAAACTGATCAGCTTATTTCCTGGGGAGACCCTGGGAAATGTGATGCTCTGACCAAAATCGTCACTGTCAATCACTGTATCTTTTTTCCTGAAGCTTCTTTCTTCCTCGTTGAATTCAATGCTCATCAGGCTATAGACCACTGAAGTATATGGCATTGTATCGATGTTTTCCGGGGCACTTATGTAGAACATTTTTTTACCGTCGGGCGACCATGTGGGCAGATTCTCCAGGTTCTTCGTGGATAGTGCTGCAGGCCTTGTGATGGAGTTGTCGTTTACATCATAGAGCACAATATCAGAATAGTTATCGTGGACATAAGAGATCTTTCCCATGCGTGCATGAAATCCCTGTTTAATCAGATTTACCGAGAAGGCAATCAGATTTCCACCCGGATGCCAGGAAGGATAAGCACCTGCACTCCGGGTATGCTCACTCTTTGTATCAACCAGGATGATTTCTTCATGATTTTTCACCAAAGTACCTCCATAAGAAGCACGCATGTGAAACATCATTTGATCCGGATCCCCTGCATTAAAACTATGACAGTTCATACAATTATTTCCCGTCACATTGTTTGTGACGATGGGGGAAACCTTAAAACTCTCCAGCGATCTCTGGAAAATGCCCATCTCCTTCCACACAATATTGGCAGGTGGAATTTTCCGGTAAGCGATATAGGGATCAATCTCCTTCATGGAAATAGGATTCTTGATCTGATTGAATCTCTCCCATGAACCTTTTCCGCTTTTTCTCATGATGTCAATGGTCAGCATGCCACTCCTGTCCTCATCCAGAAGCTTTTTCCAGGCCTTTGCGGGTATGACAATCTTCCCCGAACCGCTTTCCACCTTCACCCTGCCCTTTTTGCTGTTGGAGAAAACAGCCATGTATGCCTGCCCGTCATTCTCAATCTGAAAATTCATGGGTGCAATGTTGGGAGGGATTGTCACAGCAGTGTAATCGGGAAAAATCTTTACAGGCTCCTCTGTCAATGCAGGGTCGGGGGGCACGCTGTTGCATGCAATCATGATATAAAGCAAGGGCAACAATCGTATGAATATATTCGATCCTGTTTTTTTCATTTTCTGCTATTTGCTTTTTGGCGCATAGGGACTGGCATACATAACATAGTACCAGTAAGTCTTTCTGTATTTTGATACACGAGCCCTTGCTTCTGACCGGCTTTTGCTGCTGGTGACCAACCGGCTGAAATCTTTAAATTCCTCCGTCGTTTTCTGACTGATTTGATAACCGCTCAGATCCATGGTTCGGGAATGTGTCTTGTCTAAATAGATCATCACTGCCTCTTCAATGACCCTGGGCAGGTGGCTGTATCCGAATCTTTTGAAATCTTTGATATGACTGATTACCGGGCCCAGTTGATGCTTGAGCATATAGCTGGTCATCAGGAACTCAAATGCTGCCCTGTTGTCGGGATTGACCGTGTAGAAATATTGTAATCCCTGAACCGGGTGTGATGGACTGGCGAAGAAATCATCCGACGGATTGTTGTCTGTAAATGCTTTAAAGAAAGGGATGGCTTCCAGATCATTTTCCTCAATGGATTCCATTGTCTGTACACACCACGCCCGGTGAACTTTGGATCCGGAGAGTATACCCAGGTATTTTACCGCCATATTCCTCATGTCCATGGCGAGATAGGAAAGAATGAGTTGTTTTAGCAGGATGGGATGCCTCATCATGACCATGTTAGATTCATTGGCCCAGTGCCTTGATTCATTTGCAAATCCAAGATCAGCATAAAAATCACTCACATGCATTCCGTTGCGTCCGGAAAAAACCTGTACCATAAATACGCTCTCCTCACCGAAGATTTGCGGGTAGCTGAAAGCCTCCTCCAACAATACTCCCTGGTGATAAAGGGCCCTGTTTATTTCGAATTGCACAAGTTTATTGTTAAGCAGATTTGCCTCAGCAAGCTCCGTCACCCGCTGCCAGTCATCATTGAAACTGGCCTGCTCGATCTGTAATATGGATCTTTCTTCATTGTCAATCGCAAAAATTGAAGAGACAACCAGCCCGCCCAGTACCACTGCGGTACTGACACCCTCAAACAACAACCTCCTGTTTGGTCCCGCCTTTGAAAACAGCCTGTTGATCCCGAAAAATAAGATCATGAGCATCATGGGAACAAAGAGGCAGATGAAATAGGTGGCCGGGATTTCATCATATTTTGAAATGATAAGTGTTCCCAGAAGGGATTGCTTTGCCGTAATGGCCGGATTGAAAAGCAGATAGAGAAAGGGGAGGGTTAGCAAAGGTATGACGGTGGCAATCAGTCCGGCATATTTCCCTTTCCGGATGCTTAGATAAAATGTGATCTGCAGGAATACAAACAGGCCAACCGGACCTGCCAGCAGGAAGGTGATGATCCCGGTAACAAAGATATAGACCAGTTTCACAACAGGGTTCCCGGGGGTATACAATGTATGAATAACGGAAATAAACAGTCCGGTGACAAAACCGAAAGTCAGTCCCATGGGCAGCCTGTAACTGGCCAGTGTTAATACCAACGGAACCATGGATGCCAGAAGAAGGGGATGGTAAAACGGGTTTTCCCTGTAATTGGTAAATAAACTGCGAAGGAGCCAATATGTTACAGCAAGCAGAAATATTACTGCCACTGTGCCCCGGAAGGGAAAGGTGAGCCATTCATTAAACCTGATGGCCAGAAGGTTGGAAAAGCCTCCCGGAACCAACATGTATTCTGCCAAAGATAAGGGTACTGTTTGCTGCCAGTAGTAGATCAGGGTCAGATCAACCTGCTTCAGGTAAAAGATGAGCCACACCACCGATAGAATCAGGCCTGTATAAGCAATTACTTTCCTTTTGAAGTATGCCATGATCTTGAAAAGGTAAAAACCATCCTAAATATCTGTGAAAAATCCAAGATAATGAATCATATTCGCCGGAATTATTGAAGCGTATTGCCTGTTTGATTGATATACCCTTGCTGATAGTCTTTGATTTTAGCTAGTTTCTCCCCTCCGGATGCTTCATAGTAAGTACCCCCCACATGGAAACAGGCAAATCCACCTGAAGCTACAGCCCATGAAATGGCTTCAATAAAACTGAGCGGTTTCTTTTTCTCCGATTTCAACTGTTGGGCCAGTGAAGCGATGAAACCACCCGCAAAGTTATCACCACAACCGGTGGTATCCCCTTTCAGATGGGGATTGTTTTTCAATTCCTTCACGACCCTTTCTGAAACAGGAAACTTTGCAATGTCCTGTTTATGAAACAGCCCTCCATCGGAATACCCGATGATGTATTTACTGCCATTGGTAATCAAAAAAGCAGAAACCCCGGCATCTTTAAAGAAAAGGGCTGCCTCATCCATCTCTTTTGTCCCGCTGATCCGCAAGGCTTCTTCACAATCGAGAATCAGAACATCGATCAGTTTAAAATCGGAAACATGATCAACCAGTGGCCAGGGCCGGTCCGGATTTCTTTTTTCATTCCGGAAATCAAAGACCGTGTTGACCAGGGTGATGTTTCCGTTTTTCTTTCCCCGGCGTAACAAGTTTGATAAGTCATCATGAATTTGAGGAACCAATGCTGTGCCTCCGAAACAAACCACATCGGCAGTGAAAAATTCATCGGGGATATGTGCCGGGCTTAACTCCCCTGCAGCCCCAATGCTATTGACAAACGTACGTTCCCCATGCCCGTGATCATATAAAGGATCTGAAAACACATCGGTAAAAGGTGTGTTCAGCGTTCCCTCCATCTTGTAGTTTGAAATATCAAGGGGTGTCTTTTTTATCAGGCTCATGATCTGGCTGGCAGCTTCATCTTTTCCGGTGATCCCATAAAAATTGATATCAAATTCATTGGGATCAAGTATTTGAACAGCATGAATAAGGGCTACCAGGGAGGGCCCTCCGAGGTTAAATTCCATGGAACTGCACCCCTCAATGATCTGGTCCAGTATCTCCTGGTATGGTTCTGATGCAAATGTTTCCAGCTCCTCCTTAAAAACCAGCTTCCCCGGGACCAGGCCACCATCGCCGGTTTTAACTGAAAGGAAATTTTTGAAGGAATCATCTTCAAACGAGATGTTGTTATAGATGTGATCGATCAATGCACAACCAATTCCTGAAATGACAATTTTATTGCTTTTCATGAATCTAAATTAACCATGATTTAATATTCTTTAACAGTGGAATTAAGAATTCTTAACACAGGTTATGAACCAAATTCTTGCTGTTTTGCGTCTATTTGAATGAATGATCTAAAAGTTAATAATGAAATGAGCTTAATTATTCATCCGGTACCTTTTTTAATTGATCTGCCCCCTCCGGATTCAGGTAGATAAGGGGACACTTTGTCCGGGAATGAATCGATCAATCAATTATTATTTAAATCAATGTATCATGTACAGAAATCATTATACTTCCAGCCTGTCTTTCGAAAAAGTAAGACACCATTTCTCGCAATCAGGGAATACGCTTGGGATCAGGAATACCAATTTTATTTGGGACCGTAAAAGGCAGCAACTGGTCCTGATCATAGAGACTGACCAAATGGACAGTCAGGACATCAATGCTTTCCTGAAGGGAAACAGTGTTATCCTGGAGGCACCCTTGGTGTCCTCCTATAACAAACCATTCAGGACGCACCTGGTTAAGCAGAAGAACGATGGCGATTTTGAAGAGGACCTTATGGTCATCGGTTTTTCGGAAGTCAAACTGAAGCCCGGTTATATATACCATCTCATATCCTGTCAGGCTATTGACTCAAAAATATTGAAGGTCATTCTTGGATTCAGGCCATGGGGGAGAAATAGCAATTAATAAATAATAAAAATGGAGGAAATTAAAATGAAAAAGTTCATAAAACTGATGATCCCTTCCATCATAGGAAGTGGTCTGACCATTGCGGTCTTTTTTCTCCTTGGGTTCAACCATGGAGATTCAACCAAGTCTTTTCAAAAACAAGAGGTTTTGCCGGTTCACCATGCCTTATACACGGTAAAAGAGAATGGGGAGTATGTTCCACTTGATTTTACAGGGGTTTCTAAGGAGGTGATGAATTCGGTGGTTCACATTCGGTCGGCCCACAAGGTACAACCTTCGTCGAATCCGTTTTATAACAATCAGCGCAATCCCTTCGGGGACATGTTTGGGGATGACTTTTTTAGATTTTTCCAGGGTACCCCGGAACCACAGGGGCAGCAGCGGGGGCGTTCTGAACCTTTTGTCCAGATGGGAACCGGTTCGGGTGTCATCATCAGCAAAAACGGGTATATTGTCACCAACAACCATGTGATTGAGAATGCAGATGAGATTGAGGTTACCCTGCATAACAATGAAACCTATAAGGCCAAAGTGGTAGGGGCTGATCCTTCAACCGATATAGCTCTTTTGCAGATCCGGGAAGACAATCTGGAGGATATACCCATCGGTAATTCGGACCAGGTGGAAGTGGGAGAGTGGGTCATGGCCATCGGGAATCCCTTCAACCTGAATTCGACGGTTACGGCCGGCATTATCAGTGCCAAAGGAAGGAACATCAATATCATCGATGACAAGTCGGCCATTGAAGCCTTTATCCAGACCGATGCAGCCATCAATCCGGGGAACAGCGGTGGTGCCCTGGTCAACCTGAATGGCGAGCTGATTGGCATAAACACTGCCATTGCAAGCCCAACCGGTGCCTATACAGGCTATGGGTTTGCCATTCCTGCGAACATCGTTAACAAGGTTGTCGAGGATTTATTAAACTACGGTGTTGTTCAAAGGGCTTACCTTGGAATTATGATCAGGAACATAGATGGCAGCCTGTTAAAGGATGAGAAATTGAAAAAGAGTGAAGGCGCCTATGTGGACAGCGTGATGGCAAAGGGAGCAGCTGCTGAAGCAGGTATTCTGGCCGGGGATGTGATCACCGGCGTAAATGATACTCCGGTTCTGCAATCTTCAGACGTGTTGGAACAGATAGGCAGGCACAGACCCGGTGATGAGGTTGCTGTCGCAGTGGACCGGAATGGAAAGGAAATGACTTTTCATGTGATGCTTGCAGATCAAAATGGCAAAAAGAAGCTGGCATCCAAGGAACAAATGGACATCCTGGACATTCTGGGGGCAGAACTGGAGGATGTTGACAGACCTACTGCCAAGAAGCTTGGAATAGAAGGCGGAGTGAGGGTAAAAGAGCTGAAGAGCGGACTTCTGAAAAACCAGACCGACATCTCCGAAGGATTTATAATCACCGGGATCAACCAGGAAAAAGTTACTTCGGTAAATGATATCCGCAAGTTCCTGAAACAACAGAAAGGGGGCGTTTTGATCCAGGGAATCTATGAAAACTATCCGGGGGAACTCTATTTTGCGTTTGGGCTACCTGAATAAAACACTCAAAAAGCAAACAGATAAGAGGCTGTATCGAAAGGTACAGCCTCTTCTTGGTTAGGTATACCCGTTCGTCGCTTAAAATCTTTATTGCATAAACATTTATAGGCTTCCTCCCGGGCATACCTAACCATGTGTGTAATTTTGGCACAGGCTCTTCTTTGTTGTAACGCAATACAGGTTAAAATGCCAGTCTGACTTCCTTGATCCCCGTCTTTTTTTCCAGAGAAATACGGGTCTCTTTTTGACCACTTGAAATTTTGTATTCGCCATAAAAAGCGGGTACAAGCGCTTCTCCATTTTGATCAAGAGTAACTGAAACTGATGTATTCCACTGATGAAAGACCAGATCCTGGTATGCCGCCAAAGCCGGTGTCGGCGACCAATCCTGATGGTATAAAGAAGAAACTCTAATCCAGTTTGCACCCTCCCAGAACCCCCACATCAGTATTCCCTCCACAGCAGGGTGTGCAAAACAAATCCGGTAAAAATCCACAATTTCATTGGCTTTATGCAGCTCTTCCTCCTCGGTCAGCTTCAGTGATCTGTCCTCATAATACTTCGAGCGCTGCCCCGGGAAATTAAATTCAGTAATGCGTATGGGCAAGCCAAATTGTGCCAGTGAGTCCAAACTTGCTTTCAATTTTTCTCTTGAAAAAGTGTCGCCGTGCAAATGACCCTGAACCCCGATTCCAGCTATGGGAACACCTTCTTGCTGCATCTTCCGGATGTGCTTCAAATAATCATCCAGACGCACGCCGGTAAGTATATCATAATCGTTCACCCAAAGTTTCGCTTGCGGATCGCCTTGTAAAACCCAGTCAGCCATCTCTTTGGTAATTCCATCTCCCAATTTCACGGCATAATAATTTCCATGAATCATTTCATTGTTCAGATCGTATTCCACAAACCGCCCTTCGAAATGTTCTGCGGTTTCGGTTCCCCGTTTTTCCAGCGCTTCCCGAAGCTCTTTTTCATCCAGTTCTTTCACCCATTTTTGCACAAACTTTTCGATGCCCCAATATAAATTGTGTCCCCTGCAGGGCAGATTGTTTTCTTCGGTCCAGTCCAATATATTGTCTGCAGTTTTATAATCGATTGTACCCCGGTTTCTCTCCATTGAACCCCACTTCACAGCATTCTCGGTGACTGCAGCATTGAAGTTTTCCAGGAATTTCGCTTTGTACATTCTGATGTCAGATTCAGACATTCTTGAATTCCCGGCAAAGACCTGCGACGAAATAGCACAACCAAACCAAAACTCATGTTTTAATTGTTCTATATGCACCTCAACGCCGGGTTTCCCTTTGATAAAAAGCATACCCTTTCGATTTGATTCAATGGCTGAATCCTGTGATTTCTGTTCATCATACGGTGAAAAGGCGTACACATCATTCGAGAATAAAACCGACAGGATGAGTGCTGCGCAACGGACCGTGTAAAATCGATATTTCACGGGGAAATTCATTTTGATTCCTTTTAAGATAAACCAAAACAAATGTATTTATTTGACATAACTATACCAATTGTCTAACTTTCATAGGATTAAATTTAATATTTATTCTGATGAAGTTAAGAACCTTGCTCATCGTCAATGCGTTTGTCCTGGGGTGCAGCGGAATTTTGGCCCTGTTGTTACCCTCAAGCGTATTGTCTCTTTACGGGGTGGAATCCGGTCCGGCCGTTCAGTTAATGGCTCAATATGCAGGATTGGGATCCCTGGTCATTGCTTTGCTTGCCTGGTTCAGCAGAAATGTGGAAGACGCAAAAGCACAGAAAGCCATCATCTTGGCCTTTTTAATCACCTATATCCTTGGTGTGATGGTTTCTCTCTTCGGCACCCTTGCCGGCACCATGACCATCGGTTGGGCCGTTGTTGGGATCTACCTGTTGTTTACAATTGCTTATGGATATGTCCTGTTCCGCCCCATGGACTGAGCCCTTCACCATGTAATTTGGACAGGGTCTTATTTTTGCAGGAGCAGTTTTATTGATCCTGAGAATTCATTGTTTAATATGAGCCTTGCAAGGTACATTCCCCCCTCCATGTTACCGGCGTTCCATTCAGTCTGGTATTTCCCGCCCGGAAAATACCCGTCAACCAACAGGTCAATTTCACGGCCCTGTAAATCACAAACAAAAAGTCTAACCCACGCATGGGTTGACAGTTCATACGGAATGGTTGTGGCTGAACCGAAAGGATTTGGATGATTCTGATGCAGCGTGGACAAAATTGATTTGCCATCGTAACTACTTTTAACGGAAGAAGGAAGTTCCTGATCAATCTCCGGATTATAAACATCAAGATGGTCCGTCAGTGAGATATTCAAAACATTTTTCACTGTTCCTCCCATAATATAGATCTTCTCATTCACTGCTGCAGAGGTAAAAAACGATCTTGCG
This sequence comes from uncultured Bacteroides sp., assembly GCA_964453785.1. GTDB lineage: Bacteria > Bacteroidota > Bacteroidia > Bacteroidales. The sequence goes on along the minus strand of CAYVRK010000010.1, from coordinate 23,175 downwards.
GTCGGCATTGCTGTTTTTTTTGTCCAGGTATCAGTTTCCGGATCATACTCTTCCATGGTTGACAGAGGCTCTGCGAGCATGGAGGTGATTCCTCCAAAAGCATAGATCTTCCCGTTTACTACGCTGGTAGCAAAAGCCGCTCTTACGGTAAGCATACGGGCTGTGGAATCCGACCAGGTATTGGTCTCGGGATCGTAAACTTCAACTTTCGAGGTGAGTTGCTGTTGACTTAATGCCCCGCCCATCACATAAACCTTTCCATTCACCACGCTGGCAGATGGAGCATTTCTTGCAGTGGGCATATCAGCTTTCGTGGTCCAGGTATCGGTAGACGGGTCGTATTCTTCCACCACGGAAAAAACTCCATCCGGACCAATTGCTCCTCCAATGGCATAAATTTTACCATTGACTACACAGGTGGAAAAATTCGCTCTGGCTGTCGGCATATTGGCCTTCGCCGTCCAGGTATCGGTGGCCGGGTCGTATACTTCTACTACCTTAACGCACACTCCACCCCAGGAGAGTCCTCCCCCAATAGCATAGATCTTCCCATTAATCACGCAGGCTGATAAGCCTGCCCGGGCAGTGGGCATATTCGCTTTCGTTGTCCAGGTATCGGTGGCCGGATCGTACTCTTCTACGGCTGAAAGACCGGGTGATCCATTGTTACTTGCACCTCCCAAAACATAAATTTTTCCATTCACCTCGCATGCAGTTGAAGTTACCCTTCCTGTAGGCATGGGATTTTTTGTTGTCCAGGGATTGCCTTGTCCCAGAACAAGAGGAGAGATAACCAGCAAGCCGGTAAACAAGATTGCCCCAAAAAACAGTTGACATGGTGTAGTTACTTTTTTCATGATGACCTCCTTTTGAATGAATTGGTTAAACTGAATAGATTTGATCATTCAAAATTAGGGTTCACCTTCCCGGAGGGATATCAGAAATAATCCAAATGCTTTAAGAAATAGTCCTTTGTAAATTAATTCTGTGTTTGAAACTCAGTTGGCGATTTGCCAAACTGTTTCCGGAAGCAGTCTGAGAAATAGGAAGGACTGCTGAATCCCGTTTCATAAGCAATTTCTGAGATGGTACCGAATTTTTGTTGTAACAGGCTGGCTGCACGTCTCAGCCTGATGGTTCGAATCAGATCCACTGGTGCCAGATTGGTGAGGGCGTGTATTTTACGGTACAGTTGCGAATGGCTCATCCCCACCTCCTTTCCGAATATATCGACCCCGAAATCCGGATTGCTAAGTTGCGCCTCAATAACATCCATGGCACGAATCAAAAACCTTTCATCGGCAGATGTTACAGTTATTTCTTTGGGGGAGATGGAGATATTACGTGTAAAATGTTCACGCAAATTACGTCGCTGTTCAATCAGATTTCTTGTCCTGACTTTTAATTCGGTATCATTAAATGGTTTTACAAGGTAGTCATCAGCTCCTGTTTCAAGCCCTTCCAGTTTTTTTGCATCAGCAGCCAGGGCCGTCAGCAGGATAACCGGGATATGGCTGGTCCGTTCATCGGTCTTCAATTTTTCACAGAGTATAAATCCGCTCATCCCGGGCATCATCACGTCGCTGATCACAATATCGGGGACACAGTCAAGCGCAATATCCAAACCTTCCTGACCATTCGTTGCTGTTTTAATTCTATATTCTGCACCCAATATGGATTCCAGGTAACGGATCACATCCGGATTATCCTCTACGATTAACAGGATCGGAAAAGGGTCTCCTTCTTCGTTGTCTCCTCTGGTTTCAGCATATGCAGGGATTTCTTCGGGCAGCATCCATGACATGGAAGATTTGAGTCTTGCCGGATCAATATCCTTCTCAAATTCAGCATTATTTGTTACAGGCAAGGTAATGGTGAATTCGGTTCCGTTTTTTATGTCACTTTGAACTTGGATCGTTCCCTGCAAAAGTGCTGTCATTTCTTTGGTCAGGGCCAATCCAATGCCGGTTCCTGCAGATTTACCCGAGGGCTGGTCTTCAATTTTATAAAACCGATCGAAAATATAAGGAATTTTCTCAGCAGGGATACCCATACCGTTATCCTTCACTTTTATAATCAGTTCATTCTTCTCCTTGGTTTTATGTGTACCTGCCGCCATCTGAATTTTACCACCCTCGGGGGTATATTTGACCGCATTTGACATCAGATTGGACAGGATCTGCATGAGTTTCTCAGGGTCTATATCCATGAACAATTCATCGATACCGGTATGGAACTCCAGCGTGATATTTTTGCTTTCAGCCAGCGAATTAAATGTATGAAACAGATACCTGAGGTAAGCAATCATTTCTCCCTGGTAATAATTTACCGACATCGCTTTTGCTTCGATCTTTGATAAATCAAGCATCTGATTCACAAGATGTAAAAGGTTCTGACCGTTTCTCTTGATCATGTACATTCCCTCATTCAGCATTTTGGCCGGACGCTCCAGGATCTGATCAGCCATTCCCAGGATAATGGTTAAAGGAGTTCTGAACTCGTGGGTAATGTTGCTATAGATCTTTGTTTTCACTTCGTCAAGTTCCTTCAATCGCTCAGATTCCAACATTTTCATGCGAATCATCTGACTCGTATAATATTGGATGGTAAAAAAAATAGCGTAGACCACAACCATGAACTGAATCAGGAACATGACCGTATTGATAACAGGAGTAATAGGCGGATAAGGAGGAATAACAGGTTGCAGAAGAGCTTCGGCGACTACACTTACCAAATAGAGAATCAACAGGATGATTGCACGCCTTCTGCTTGGAAAAACAAGCGCATACAATGGCCCTACCAAGCCTATAAAAATAATACCAGCTGAATGAAGAATCCCCCCGGTAATTAAAACACCAACAAAGGAGAAAATCACATGAAATAGTTGGGTAATAAAACCAAAGCAGGCAACTCCCCGGCGAACTTTGTAGAAAATAATCAACTGAACAGAAAAAAACCCTACATAGGCTATTCCCATCAGCGTCCAGTTAGAAACTCCAAGAATCAAAGATACCGGAATGAGTGGTGAAACCAGAAACACCCCAACAAGTGATAAGATCCAGTGAATCCGTTTCAACAGGCAGACATCCTCACTGTCGCCCGGAACGAAAGCCAAACGATTTATCCATGCATTAACTTTCGGGATCAAAAGCTTCAGCATACAGATACAGTTAAAAGATAAAAATATGAAACCTATTTCTAATTCCTCCTATGCATTGCTGGTAAACTGAATTCATGGATATCAGGACCATCCTGAAAAAGAGGATTCATTTTCCTTGTTCGTAGCTATTGGGATTTGAGGAAACGTATGGAATTATTTTTATGTAACTCAAAGTTCATGTCTCAGAAATATTGAATATTATGCATCAACTATTATCTGAAAAGATAAACTCATATCTTTATCACTATTAAAAACAGAATAAATGTCTATACCGAAAAGCATTCAATTGGTTTTTTTGCTGAGTACCTGTATTCAGGTTTCAACTGCACAGGAAAATAAGATGAAAGATCCATCCTTTGTACCGGAACAGGGTTTTACAGTCCTGTTTGATGGAAGCAGCATGGACTCCTGGACCGGCGATACAAAATCTTATGCCATCGAGGATGGGACCCTGGCTGTAAGGCCTTCCAAAGGCGAAGGGGGAGGGAATCTCTACACAAAAGAACAATACGACAACTTCATTTTCCGCTTCGAGTTTAAGCTGACCGAAGGAGCAAACAATGGATTGGGAATCAGGACACCAACCAAAGGTGATGCGGCTTATGTTGGAATGGAGATTCAGATATTGGATAATGATGCAGAAGTATACAAGGATTTGCACTGTTACCAGTACCATGGTTCGGTATACGGGGTTATTCCGGCCTTAAGGGGTTATCTGAAACCAGTAGGGGAGTGGAACAGCCAGGAAGTCATTGCCGATGGATCAAAAATCAAGGTCACTTTGAATGGTACTGTGATCCTTGATGGAGACATTGGATTGTATATCAAAAACGGAAGGACCATCGATGGGAAAGACCACCCGGGTTTAGGAAACAAGGGGGGCCATATTGGTTTTCTGGGACACGGGTATGTGCTTTGGTTCAGGAACATTTCAATTAAGGAATTGAATTAAAACACCCACAAAAAAATAGTGCAATGAAAAGAAGAGATTTTCTGAAGAGTACCGGGGCATTTGCCTCTTTAACTTTTTTACCATCATCCGTTTGGGCCCTTGTAAAAAACGGAAAATTGAGAACGGCACACATTGGTGTGGGAGGCAAAGGGGAATCAAACCTGAGCCTTATTGCTTCTCACCCGATGGTTGAGGTTACTGCTTTATGTGATGTGGACTCAAATTGCCTGGCGGCAGCCAAAAAATTGCATCCAAATGCAAAGGTTTTTACAGATTACAGAAAGCTTCTCACTGAATTGGGACATGCCATTGATGCCGTGGTTGTGTCCACCCCCGATCATACCCATGCCCCAGCCTCATTAATGGCAATGGGTTTGGGTAAGCCTGTGTATTGTGAAAAACCCTTAACACATCATGTTTCCGAGGCCAGGGCCATGCGAAAGTTAGCATCGGAAAATAATTTGATTACCCAGATGGGTATTCAATGTCACTCCAGTGATGAATACAGAAAGGCTGTTATCATCATCCAGTCAGGTCTCATTGGGAAAGTGAGTACCGTACATGCATGGTCTAATAAGAACTGGGGCTTTGACGGGGCTCCGCCAGTGGATAGCGATCCGGTACCCAATAATTTGGACTGGAACCTCTGGTTAGGAACCTCGCCGGAAAGGCCATATAAGGATCATATCTATCATCCCGTTAACTGGAGAAAAATATTAGATTACGGCTGTGGCACGCTGGGTGATATGGGGGTACATATTTTTGATACTCCCTATACTGCTCTGGAACTAGATGTGCCCGAAACAATAAAAACAAGCTGTAGAAAGCCTACCGGATTCGCGCACCCTGAAAAGAATAAGGTTGAGTATACATTCCCCGGAACAAAATATTCTGCAGAAAAATTAAAATGGGTCTGGTATGATGGAATTGAGGCCCCTGAGAAACATAAAGATCTTATTCTTCCTGAAAGTGAAAAGCTTCCTGAGCAGGGAGCTCTGTTTGTGGGCGAAAAAGGGAATTTGTTGTTGCCTCATTGGGATTATCCGAAATTGATCATCGATGGAAAATATGAAAAGATCGATTTTCCGGAACTGGAAGTGAACGATCACTATCATCAGTTTGTGGACACTTGTTTAGGCAAGGATCAATGCAGTGCACCGTTCTCTTATGCCGCCAGGTTAACAGAATCCATTTTATTGGGAGTGGTAGCAAACCGTTTCCCCTATAAGACTCTTCATTGGGACAATCATGCAGCTGGATTCAAAGAACAAGAAGCGAACAGACTTTTGCAATTATCCTACAGGGCATTTTAATAAGACATCTTATCAATCAGATTTTCCATTTTTATAATCGCCGGGTGGAACTCCGTAGGCATCTTTAAAGGTTTGATAAAAATAAGAGCGACTGTTAAATCCCGTTTCATAATAGACTTCAGAAACAGTTTTCTGGCTGAGTTTAAGTGCTTTTGCCGCTCTTTTCAACCGAAGGTTGTTGATGAGTCCATGTGGCGTTAAACCGGTCAGGGCTTTTATCTTCCTGTAGAGCTGTGTTTTGCTCAAGGCAACATGATGTGCCAATGAATTGGCGTTGAGATCAGGAACCTGAAGATTTTCATCGATATATTCAACCAGGCTCTTCATGATCTTCTGATCATATGGAGTAAGGCCCGTCAACAGCTCTGAGTAGGAAATATTCTCGTCCAGTTCACTGAATGTCTTTCTGAATTGTTCCCTTCTGGAAATTAGTTTTTCTACCCTGATCATCAAATGGCGGGGATGAAAGGGCTTGGGAATATATGAGTCAGCTCCTACCTCCAAACCCTCTATCCGGTCTTCGATTTCTGCTTTGGCTGTAAGCATGATCAATGGAATATGACTGGTATTCATATCACTTTTAATTCTTCTTGTTAATTCTATTCCATCCATACCCTTCATGACTACATCGCTGATAACCAGATCAATGGATTCTTTATTCAGGATATCAAGAGCGCTATTTCCATCGTAAGCCTTAAAAATATGATAGGTATCAATCAACATGCTTTCCACCAGTGAACAGACCTCAACATTATCGTCTACAACCAATACGGAGTATTGGCGTTTGTCACGCGGTCGGTTGGTATCATCATCTTTGATATCGATCAGCTTCAGACTCTGGAACTCAGTGTCTACCTTCAATGCAATTTTTTCGCTGCTGGGGTATTGCATATTTTCCGCCTCGTCTGTCTCATTTCCCTGCTGAGGGCGGGGCATGGTTACACAAAATTCACTTCCTCCGGAGGGAAGGTTTTTTGCACTGATTGATCCATGATGCAATTCAACAAGTCCCCGGGTCAGAGAGAGTCCCACCCCTCCGCTTTCCTGCAAAAATGTCGAATCATGACTGCTGCTTCCATGGTGATAAAACCGATCGAAAATCTTGTCAAGCAGTTCCGGGGGAATGCCTATTCCCGTATCCCTCACAATGAGTTGAAATTGGATCTCTTCCTCAATGAGCTCAATTTCTACACTGCCTCCCGCAGGTGTATACTTTATTGCATTGCTTAAAAGGTTGAGGACAATTCTTTCAAATTTATCAGGATCGATCCATGCGATGAACGGTTCATTTGGGTGAACAAAAATCAGCTTCACATTACTGATCTTATCATAGACTTCAAAAGCTTTTACCAGCTTCGAAATATAGTTCACCAGGTCATATCTCTGTAAGGATAATTTCATGTTCCTGGTTTCTACTTTCCTGAATTCAATCAGCTCACTGATCAATTTTTGCAACTTGCTGGCATTTTGAAATATCGATCGGGCATAAAGCCCCAGGCGGCGTTTATCGGCCAATTTTTCTTCCAAAAGTGCTGCTGGGGCTAAAATAAGTGTAAGCGGAGTCCTGAACTCATGAGCTATATCCGTGAAGAACTGTAGTTTATATTGATTGATCTCATCCAGTTTTGCCCTTTCCAGCTTGTCAGTTTCAATCTGGCGACGCAGCTGGGTCCTTCGTTGTAAAAACTTTATTAATAAGAAGATGATTAACCCGGCAAGAGCCATATATACGAGGTATGCACCTATTGTTTTCCAATAAGGTCGACGAATGATTATCGGAAGTTCCTTGATCTCCGGACCGTATATTCCATCTTCGTTGGTCGCTTTTATTTTCAGGGTATATTTTCCGGGAGGCACGTTGGTGAATCCCGCGATTCTTTGATCACCTGCTTCAACCCAGGATTTGGAAAAACCTTCCAATTTGTAGTAAAATTGACATTTATGAGAGTTGTAATAATTCAGTGTTGTAAAAGAGATACTAAAAAAATTCTGATTATGCTTCAGAACAATTTCACCGGAATTGTCTAAATTGTTTTGTAATATCCTGGTAGAATCTCCGGGCATGACCAGGCTATTGTTTAACCGAAACTCACCCAGAATGATTGGAGGAAAATTATTTGACGACTCTATCTCCTGTGGGTTGAACCAATCAAGACCTTCAACTCCTCCGAAGTAGAGTGTGTTTGAAACCGGATTTTTAAAATATGCACCATCAGTATATTCTGAATTTTGTAATCCATCACTCTTATTGAAGTTCAGAAAAACACCATGGGAAACATCTAACCTTGAAAGCCCCTGGTTCGTACTTATCCAGATTTCTCCTTCGGCATCTTCCAGTATGCCGTGTACCGTATTATTTGGCATGCCGTTTCGCTCTGTATAGTGTATAAACTGGTATGGCTTGTACGACAGGTTGAGTACACTTAATCCCTCGCTGGTGCCAATCCATAACTTCTGATTGCCGCTCATGCAAAGTGAAAGTATATCGTCATCAATAAACGCCTTTTCAGTATTCTTTCTCACTCCAAAAATTTCAAAGGAATAATTCAGGGTATTCAGCCGGTTAAGTCCGCCTCCCCTGGTTCCTATCCAGAGTACATTCGGACCCTCCTCAACAATGGAATAAACAATATCGCTGTTTAAACCCTTCTCCCCCTGCTTGTACCGGAATTGCCGGAATTTTCGTAGCACATATCCACCTTTACTTTCCCTGGCAACTTCCATATTGACCAATCCGTAACCATTTGTACCCAACCATAAACTTCCGTAAACATCAATACAAATTGCATATACATTTCCAAAATCAAGGTTCTCTTCATTTTTAAAATCTCCCGGAAAATGGAATATTTTTCCGGACGATTGTTCCAGCATATCAATCCCTTCTCCGTCAACTCCAATCCATAAATTGTTGTTTTTATCCATGTTTAGGGCGAGAACCGCATTGTTTGACAGTCCGTTCTCCATCATATAGGAAATCCTGCTTCCTGATCCGGGTGGTAATTTGTTCAGGCCGCCTCCCCTGGTACCCACCCATAAATTCCCACGCTTATCACCATACACCGATCGCACGATATTATGGCTGAGAGAACCGGATTCACTGCTTCCCTTTTTTATATTGAAAAAAGGTTTTCCCTTCGTTATATATCGATACACCCCATTACCATCGGTTCCTATCCACAACAAATCATCACTGGTCTGCCTGATGGTCCAGATTTTTACTTTATCGGAAGAGAGGTCAGGCATTTTCTCATTCATGAGAGTCAGTTCCGGAATATTGTTTAATGTCAGGCTATATACAGAACCATCATCTGTACCCAGCCAGAATTCGTTGGCAGTGCCCGACTCATTCACGGTAGTAACATTGAATTGACCATCTCCCTCGCTGATTCTCTTCACTTCCCGGGTCTCCAGGTTCAAAATAAACACTCCGCCTGTTTCAATGCTAATAACAAGATATGTAGTCTGATCACCCCGGATAAACCAATTTCTTTCAAATTTAAGCTCCCCGAAATTTCCAAGATCATATTCATACTCCTTCCTAAACCCCTTATTTTTAGAGTAGATAAATAATTTCCCCCCGGATCCCAGCAGGTACAAATTATTATTCCTGCCTCCTGCAAGACCAATAATATTTTTGTGATCTGCTTCGGATATTCCTGTAAGATCCAGTTGCCGGAATATATTTCCGGATTGTTCGTAGTAGGAGAGTCCGAATCTCATTAGAGAAACGTAGAGCATGGAATCGGGCCCGATGCATGCCTTCAGGTTCACCTCGCGTACGGGCATATATACATTTCCTGAAAAGTATGACTCAAAGGACAGGGTGTTTGGTAGATACCTGTCGATATCCTTATTGGTTATTACCCACAGGTTGTGGTACTTGTCCTCCAGAATATTCCTGATAATATTGTTGCTTATTGATCTCTTATCAAAATAGTCGGGTTTGAATACTGTAATGTTTGTACCATCATACCTGTTTAGTCCGTCCCACGATCCAAACCACATCACGCCTTCCGAATCCTGAAGTATACAGGTAATAGCAGAGTTGGAAAGACCCTCCTCATTACTCAGATTCATAGGGATCCATTTGCTATTTGTATTTCCGGGCAGTACATAAAAAACAAGCAGGCAAAGCAGGGAGAATATATATACAGGTCTGAACATATGGTGGATTAGAGAAAAAGAAGTTGAGTACTCAACAGAGTAAGTTACAACAATTTAATTGATTACAGACTAAATATTGAGATGCATTTTGGGAACAGGGCGGACAACTTTGGTCACAGGCCGGAAGCCAAACCGGTGGATTTGTCGGTACTTGAACTTACCATATCTGTGAAACAACACATGGATCTCTCAAAAAGAAATATACACAATCCTATTTTAAATCCGGAAGACATCTCCCCGAGCACAGAAGGCATGAAAATAGAGTGCCTGCTAAATCCCGGGGTATTCAGATTTGAGAATAAGACATGGCTTTTGCTTCGGGTAGCCGAACGTCCTGAGCAGAAGGATGGAGAGTTGAGCTTTCCGGTTCTGAAAAATGGAAAAATGGAAATATTGAGCTTCAGAACAAACGACCCCGATCTTGATAGTTCAGATCCACGCATTATACAATACAGAGGCACCTCCTATCTTACAACCCTGTCACATCTCAGGCTTGTATGCAGTGACGATGGAGTACATTTTAAGGAATCCCGGGACCATGCTCCGATATTTGGAGAGGGTCCCCAGGAGTCATTTGGAATCGAAGATTGTCGCGTAACCACCATAGGCAAATCCTATCACCTTACCTATACAAAAGTTTCGCCCCAGGGGGTGGGTGTGGGTTACATGTTTACGCGGAATTGGAAACAATTTGATCGGCGTGGAATGATTTTCCCTCCTCATAATAAGGATTGTGCCATTTTCGGGGAGAAGCTAAACAACAGGTATTATGCGCTTCACAGGCCCAGCAGTCCTGAACTTGGTGGTAATTATATCTGGATTTCCCAATCCAATGACCTTATTCATTGGGGCGATCATCAATGTATTGCCACCACAAGGGATCAATCCTGGGATAGTGCCAGGATTGGCGCCGGCGCGGCTCCCATAAGAACTTCTGAAGGTTGGCTTGAAATATATCATGGTGCAGACAGTGACCACAGGTATTGCCTGGGAGCCTTGCTTCTTGATCTCAATAATCCCTCATTGGTCCTTTCCCGAAGCGAGGAACCCATTATGGAACCAACAGAAGAATACGAACGAAACGGCTTTTTTGGAAAGGTGATCTTTACCAACGGACAACTTGTTGATGGAGATACCATCACTATTTACTACGGGGCAAGCGACGAAGTCATTTGCATGGCAGAGTTCTCTGTGAAAGAAATTCTGGCTTCACTTAAAATTAGCAAATGAAATTTTCGATCCTGAAAAAGCCAAAAATCGAATACGATTTCTTCCTCAGCATGCCCCGGGGAATGAGGGTGCTGCTGATCACCAATATTATCTATGCATTTGTACTACCTGTCATCGATCTGTTCGTAGGCGCTTACATCATGCGCACATCGGATGAGCCCAGACTGGTGGCCATCTATCAGCTATCGGTTTATACCGGCATTCCAATCACTTTTTTGATCAATGGCTTCCTTCTGAATAAGATAAAAATAGCTCACCTCTATAGTTTTGGCATGCTGTTGAGTGGTATCTCGATGGTATTTATGATGACCCTGGGAGAGGTTGATGCCCCGGGCGTTGCATTTTCAGGTCTTATCATGGGTTCTTCATTTGGTTTTTTCTGGGCAAATCGCGATTTCCTTGCACTGAATACCACCAACGATAGCAACCGGAATTACTATTATGGCCTGGAAACTTTTTTCTATACCGTTACCACAATCCTGGTCCCGGTAACCATTGGATGGTTTCTAATTAGTTCGGGTCGATGGAAGTGGATTGGCAATATCGGTAATGCCTATAAAATAGTGACCTTCATCGTATTCCTTCTCACCATTTTTTCAAGTTATATCATTCACAAGGAGAAATTCAGGAATCCTACGCAGAAGAGGTTTGTCTTTTTCAGGTTTGACAAACTCTGGAGCAGAATGTTGTTCCTCTCTTCACTAAAAGGATTGGCACAGGGATACCTGGTTACGTCACCAGCCATTCTGATCATGCGATTGGTAGGCGATGAGGGCTCTTTGGGCAATATTCAAAGCCTTTCGGGCGTACTGTCGGCCATCATTCTGTATATACTTGGAAGGACATCCAAACCAAAGCACAGAATCTATATTTTCTCCGCCGGCCTGGTCGTTTTCTTTATCGGAACGCTTGTTAACGGAGTCCTGTTCTCGGCAACCGGTGTCATCGTATTTGTGATCTGTAAAGTGATGTTTCAACCATTGCACGACATCGCATACTTTCCAATACAGATGAAGGTTATTGATGTACTCTCGTACAAGGAGAAAAGAAATCAGTTCGCCTATATTTTCAATCACGAATTCGGACTTTATATAGGCAGATTTTTGGGTCTTGGGCTTTTCATTTTTCTCATTACGTATGTCTCCGAATCCTTTGCCCTGAAATACTCACTTATTATTATTGCAGCAATACAACTCTTATCTATACCAGTGGCCAGAAGGGTGGTCAGGAGGGCAAACAGATATGAATCTGGTCCCGTAACATCTCCTGCAGAAGAACAGGGTATATAAAAAACAATGATGAAAAAACTGATTTATATAGTTGCCTTATTTGCTCTGACAGCAGTTCCGTCATGCAATTCCAACCGGCTGGAAATTAAACAGCTGGAATTGGAGAAGGTATCAAAAATGCCTTTGGATCCCACCCCATACAAAATCCTCGACTGGTGCGAAAAGGCGAAGAATTTCGACGATATCGTTTTTGACTATAAGCCAGATAATCAAGGAGAAGCACTCATCTGGATCGACAATGCAAAAAGAAATTTCCCCCAGGAGACATTCGGCTTATATACGGTGATAGGAGATATTCGACAGGGGCCTGACGTAAACAACGGTGAATTCCATGAAGCCATTAATTCCATGGGAGCCTTGTTGAGTGCCGGTTTGGTTGGGATCGATAAAACCAATCAGCAAGGCTACAACTATCCGCTTATGATTCAGAATTATTTCAACAGAGAAAATGGTTGGAATATCATGATGAACAATACTTCAGCGGAAGTGGCTATGCAGGGTGGGGGATATGGCCGGGATTGGTGGTATGATGTTTTTCCCAATGTATTGTATTATGCGGTTTCCGACCTCTTTCCTGACGTTGAAAGGGCTGACAGCCTCCAAAGAATAGTCGCCGACCAGTTTTATAAAGCCGATTCAGTAATGGACGGGAATTACGATTACTCCTATTTTGACTATTCCCTGATGGAAGGAAAGATCAACCAGATTCCCTACCAGCAGGATGCAGCCGCAGGTCATGCCTGGGTCTTGTACGCTGCCTATCAAAAATTTGGAGATGAAAGGTATTTAGAGGGAGCAATTTCAGCTCTGGATGCGCTGTACAGCCAAAGCGAGAGTCGTTTCTATGAAGTGCTGATGCCATTTGGCGCCTATACGGCAGCGAGATTAAATGCAGAAAAGGGGACAAAATATGATATTTCGACAATTCTGGATTGGACGTTCGATGGTTGCACAAACCCGGAGGGACGTTATGGATGGGGAATTATAAATGACCATTGGGGAGCGTATGATGTAAGTGGAATACAAGGCAATATCATTCAGGAAGGAGGTTACGGATTTCTGATGAATACCTTTGACATGGCCTGGCCTCTTGTAGCCATGGTCCGTTATGAGCCTGAATATGCTGAAATTATTGGCAAATGGATGTTGAATGTTGCCAATGCTGCCCGCCTTTTTTACCCCTATGAAATTCCGGATAAGAATCAATGGCTGCCGGAAGAGAAGGCCATTACGAGAAATGTTATTGCCTACGAGGGGTTAAAGAAAACGGATGCCTATAAAAAGGAAAGCCTTATAGGTATCTCACCAGTCGCATTGGGAGATGGTCCAAACTGGGTTGTTGGAGAGCCGGCACTTTCCATGTTCAGTATATATGGATCAGCTCATGTTGGAATTTTCGGATCGATTATTCGCGAAACCAATGTGGAGAAGATACTACAATTAAATTGTCTGGCTACTGACTTTTACCGCAACCCGGCCTACCCAACCTACCTGTACTTTAATCCATTTGGAGAGGAGAGGGTTATCGAATACTTCAACGATGGTGATCCGGTAGATCTTTACGATGCCATTGGTCATAAGCTCGTGGCCCAAAGCATCATAGATTCGGGACAATTTACTCTGCCTGCTGACAAGACCATGCTTATTGTAGCATTTCCGGCTGGAAGCATGCTTGAAAAGATGGGCAATAAAACGACTGTAAACAAGATTGTGGTAGCATACCAATAAGACAGCAGCGCAATAAGATTTAACTGAATGACTAAAATTTTAAATCTGTATACCAAATGAAAAAAACTGCAAGAATACTTCTCATGTCCTTCATCGGACTCCTTTTTGTCGTGCATTTGTATGCACAGGAAAGGGTAATTACAGGTACTGTGACTGATGCTGCTACTGGTGAGGTTTTGCCTGGCGCAACAATCATCATTTCAGGAACTGTAATAGGAACAACAACTGATATTGAAGGAAAGTTTTCCATAAGCATTTCAGAGGGAAACAAACTTTCAGTCTCTTTTATAGGATATATACCCAAAGAAATTGAAACGGGCCTTCTGACGAATATTGAGGTTCAACTGATGCCTGATTTGGAACAATTGGAGGAGGTGGTAGTAACCGGGTACTCAACGGTACGCAAAAGCAATATAACCGGGGCAATTTCGACAGTTAAAGCTTCAGAACTTTCAAAAATGCCTGTGGTTGGTGTTGATCGTTCATTGGCCGGCAAGGTATCCGGAGTAAGGGTAAACCAGGCGACCGGTGCTCCGGGAGATGATGTGTCCATTAGAATCAGAGGGGTTGGAACCATAGGAAACAATGATCCTCTTTATGTGATCGATGGAATACCCACAAAAGGTGCCTTAAATGTTATTTCTCCTTCCGATATCGAATCCATTTCGATCCTGAAAGATGCCGCATCGGCAGCTATTTATGGTTCGCGTTCGGCTAACGGAGTGGTGGTGATTACCACCAAAAAAGGGGCATCAGGAAAACAAACCGTAACCTACAATGGGTACTATGGGGTACAGAAACACGGGAAACTCACCCCCATGGTGAATACAGCTGAGTACATAGATATATACAACGAGGCTGCAAGGGCAGATGACAGAGATATAATTTCTCCTGAAATAGCGGCGACTTTTGCCGATGTTGACCATATGGAATCAATATTCCAAATGGCTCCGGTTCAAAGTCACCAGGTTAGCATCTCCGGCGGCGATAAAAAATCACAATACCTGATTTCGGGTGATTATTTCAATCAGGATGGCATCATCCTTAATTCGTTCTATAAAAGGTATTCCTTCAAAGCAAATGTGAATTCAAATTTATCCGATTGGTTTCGGATCAATATCAATACAAACTTTGCATCTACCAAGAGAAATATCATTTCCAATTCGGGTGATGGAGCTTCCAGCGACAAAGGAAGTGTTGTTCGATATGCATTTTTCAGAACTCCCGGGACACCGATCTATAAGGAGAATGGCGAATATGTTGATTTGCCTCAAAATCCAAAATTCCTGGGAGATGGATACAACCCCGTTGGACTTGCAAATCATTTCGATGACAAAGAGCGCAGATATATTTCCCTCAACAATGTGCTTCTTGAAATAAAAATATTAAAGGGTCTTGTTTTCAGGTCCAACAATGGCGTCAATCTGAATATAAAAGACCGAAAAAAATTCTACGAAGAATGGGGCGACAGGGGTATTGATGCTCCTGGCAGTGCTACGCATTCAACCGCAATAAATACAGCCCTCACCACAAACAATGTGCTGGAATACACCAAAACCTTTCATGAACTGCATTACCTGCGAGTCCTTTTGGGTTCCGAAATCATTAAAGATATGACTGAAGAGCACGGAGGCAGCCGGCAAAACTATCCCCAGCAAAGCATATACTTTCGCTATCTGGATGCCGGAATTGGAGAACAAACAAGCTATGGAAATGCCTGGGAATGGGCTCTGACCTCCTATTTTGCCAATCTGGAATATATTTTCAACGATAAATACCTGATGACCTTAACCATTCGCAGAGATGGCTCATCAAGATTTTCAGCAAAGAACCGGTATGGCATATTCTATTCAGGGTCAGCAGCTTGGCGCTTAGACAAGGAGCCTTTTCTGGCCAACTTTGTTGAAAAAGCCAATATCAGCTTGCTGAAGATCAGAGGTTCATATGGTAAGCTTGGTAATCAGGAAATTGGTGATTATCCATGGGCAACGATCATTAGCGGTGGTTACGATTATCCTTTTGGCGGACTGGCGCAAAGGGAACAACATGGATATGCCATTAGCACCCAGGGCAACGATGAGGTAAAGTGGGAAACCACCAAACAAATGGATTTTGGTATTGACTTAAGAATGTTTCAAAACAAACTGATCTTCAATGCTGATTATTTCTACAAAGTAACAAGCGACATGCTTATTCCTTATCCTGCCCCCTCCATCGGTGGTTCGGCATCCTACCCCTGGGTAAATGCCGGCAGTGTTGAAAACAAGGGATTTGAGCTTGAGCTTGGTTATCAGAATCACGCCGGAGATTTCAGCTATGAAATAAGCGGAAATTTTGCGAAAGTAAACAACAAGGTGCTCTCACTGAGCGGTGAGGATGCAAAGCCGATTATAGGTGGCGAAGTGGATAACAACACTTTTGTTACGGTAACCGGAGTCGGGGAGGCCATAGGAACTTTCTATGTGTACCAGATGGATGGCATATTCCAATCCACCACTGAAATATTAACGCATGCATACCAGGGGCCAAATATTAAGCCCGGCGATGTAAAATACAAAGACATGAGTGGTCCTGACGGAGTCCCCGACGGTACAATTGATGCTTTTGACCGGGTATATGCAGGAAGTGCCATCCCTGATTTTACCTATGGATTAACCGTCAATCTTGCATATAAAAATTTCGACTTCTCAGCCTTCTTCCAGGGTGTACAGGGAAACAAAGTCTACATGCAAATAAACAAAGACATTGAAGGATTCTACAGAGCATTCCCTGTAACAGAACGTTTTTACGAAAATCACTGGACGACTGAAAACCCGAGTAATGAAGTTCCGCGCGCCGCATGGGGCGGAGCTACCAACAACAATCGGCCTTCGACCCGCTTTATCGAAGATGGCTCATATGTAAGACTTAAAAACATACAAATTGGCTACACCATTCCTTTCAGCTCAGGCAAAAAAGTCAGGGTAGAACAATTAAGAATTTATGTGAGCGCACAGAATTTGTTCACCTACACCAAATTTTCCGGTTTAGATCCGGAGATGCAAACCAGCGAAAATTCCGCAGCAGAAGGAGACAGAGCAGTAGGTATAGACTGGGGTACATACCCTTCTTCAAAAACCTACCTGATAGGGCTGAACCTAACTTTTTAAAAACATTTCTACCATGAAAACAACGATGTATAAAACATTGATAATTATCCTTTTGGGTTTCTTTTTATACTCATGTGAAGACATTTTAGATACAGATCTAAAAGGAAGTTATACGACGGAAACTTTTTTCGTGTCGAAGGAAAATGCAATTCTGGCTGTAAATGCTGCTTACCGGCCCCTGTCATTTGCTACGGATGGAGCCGAAATATGGGTAGTGGGGGATACCAGATCAGATGATGCCATAAAAGGGGGAGATGCAGGCGATAAAGCCGATGCCGCTGATATTGACAATTTTACAGAAAACACCAACAATGGTGTTGTTGCAACGCTTTGGGCGAACTATTACGAAGGGATAACCCGTTGCAACTATACCATCCTGAATGTTGGGGCCATGAGCGCCACAATTATAGATAATGAATTGAAAAACAGGATAATAGCTGAAGCAAAATTTCTACGTGCTTATTATTATTTCTATCTGGTTAATATTTACGGTGATGCGCCCGTTGTGTTGGAACCCAAAATCGCCAGTGAACTGCAAATTGCTCCTTCAACAGTTGGTGAGATCTATGCACAAATCGAAAAGGATTGCGATGATGCACAAAAGGTATTGCCGGTTTCTTACCCTCCGGCAGAAGTTGGCAGAGCAACAAAAGGTGCAGCTATCGCACTTTTGGCAAAAAGTTACCTGTACCAGGGAAAGTGGAAAGAAGCACACGAAACGGCTGTACTTCTTACCCAGCCTCCTTTTACATATATGTTGATGTCAAATTACCAGCACAACTTCAATGTAGCCTTTGAAAACAATGCAGAGTCGGTATTTGAAGTTCAACATTTAAGCCACCAAAATCCGAATTCAGGAAATCTTCTGAACCAGGCGTTTGCTCCACCTGCTGACTACGGAATGGGCGAAGGTTATTACTTTAATCTGCCCACCCAGAATTTTGTTGATGAGTTTGAGACAGTAAATATCGAGGGAACAGATTATGCCGATCCAAGGCTTGACTATACCTTGGGGCGGGAAAACGCTCAACTGCCATGGATAGACGACACAATCACTTACAGCAGCGGGTGGACAGAAACGGGTTACGTCGCAAAAAAATGCCTACAGCCTATTTCAGAAATTCCGGGAAATATTAAGGGTGACGGCGACCTGAATTACACAGCCATTCGCTATGCAGATGTACTGCTTTGGATTGCCGAGGCTTATAACGAAGACGCAATGCCGGCACTGGCGCTTGGGTATTTAAATCAGATCAGAGAAAGAGCCAGGGGATGTTTCCAGGTAGATGAGAACCTGACAAAT
The DNA here is from genome assembly GCA_964453785.1 of uncultured Bacteroides sp. Classification (GTDB taxonomy): domain Bacteria; phylum Bacteroidota; class Bacteroidia; order Bacteroidales. The sequence continues at coordinate 4,887 of CAYVRK010000010.1, read as the reverse complement.
TATCCGACAATTCCTTCAGGCTTGTTGGAAGATATTTCAGAAACTGACCAAAATTCACTCAGAGATATCATACGTCACGAACGCCGAACCGAATTAGGCTTTGAGTTCCACCGGTATTTTGATATCATGAGATACGGAGAACAATACGCCAACAAGGTTTTTAAAGACGTAGATCACTTCAACTATCAGCAAAACAGATATCTACCTTACCCTCAGAGAGAGCTTGATACAAATTATGAACTAAGAAATTATCAGTAAAACTAAAATTATACAGCGTGAAAAACACATTCATTATTAATCTAAAAAAGTGAAACCATGAAAAATTTGTTAAAATTTTCGGTTGCTGCGATCATTATTGCTGCAGCCATTGTTACAAGTTGTAAAAAAGACGATGAACCCGAGCCTACCAATGTAGACAAAACTGAATTACAGGCACTCTATGACGAAGCCCTTGCATTGCATGATGGTGCTGTAGAAGGAACCAATGCAGGTCAGTACGCTTCTGGTGCAAAAGCTGATTTCAAAATTGTAATTGATGCAGCTAAAACTGTTCTTGACGACCTGTACACTACCGAAGGAACCGTAGCTGCAATGATTACGCAGCTAAACACCGCTATGGATGTATTTATGAACAGGGAAATACAGCCGGTAAGTGCCGAATATCTGATTGCACAATGGCTGTTTAATGGCGATGCAACCGATAATTCAGGTAATGGTCATGATGGAGAATTAAAGTCAGGCCATGCGAATTTCTATACTGCAGGCAGTCCCGTACTGCCAGTTTTAACTGCTGACAGATTTGGAAATGCAGGCTACGCTTACTACTTTGATAAAGGTGCAAATATTGAGGTACCTTATAGCTCACAACTAAATCCTGATCAAGAATTAAGCGTGAGTGTCTGGATTAAGATGGAAAGCCAGGATAACAATGATTATATTATTTCTTTGGATCGTTGGATCGGTTATAAACTAAACCTGCAATCGGAAGACAAGCTTTATTATACCATTAGAAAACAAACTGATCCTGATACATGGGAGTTTGTTTGTGATGACGATAGTAACCCATATACAGTTAATGAAAATGTATGGACACACGTTGTTTGTTCCTATGCTGCCGAGGGAGTAATCACATTCTTCGCTAATGGTATGAAGGTAAGGGAAATTAATGACAGAGGTGTTACCGGTGATTTAATGCAGGTAACCAAAAATCTTTGTATCGGTCAACAACTTCCAACTTCAGATTACATGGTTGAGGAGGAAGGTGCAACCGATGGATTCTTCAAAGGCTCTATGGATGACCTGCGCCTTTACAACAAAGCTTTAACAGATGCTGAAGCACTTTCGATATATACCTTAGAAAATGCTGAAGTCCAATAACCAGTAAAAGAATATTATAAGGGGAAGGGATACATATAATATCCCTCCCCTTTTTTTAATCAGTGATCGCTGTTCTCCATTTTATAATAGACTTTTATGAGAAAAGGTATATTGTTCTTATTGATCATTTTTACTGCCCGCTCTTTGTTGTTTTCACAAAATGTATCCCTGCAATTATCAGGCAATGGTGAAGATGGGTATGATGTGGAGATAGGATATGGCAACAAGACAGTGGCCACAAACAAAGTAAATGGTGAGTTTAACCTGATAATTGAAAACGATGACCGCAGTATTTCTGATACCCTTTACAATTGGAAAGCAACCAGAGCAGAAGAAAACAGCGATGGAATTAAACTCTCAGGGCGGTATTATCTGGAAAACCTGATGACAACCATTTCCATTGAGGTAGACTATACCCTTGTAAATGAATATTTAATAAAGAAAGAAATCAGCCTGGAGCAAAACAATATCCCATTGTTATTTTACCAGCTTGAACACAAATTAATCCCATATGACAAGGATGTTTCTTACTGGAGTTTTGACCACATGGATCACCAGGGGGGGGCCATACGGGAAGTATATCCTGCCGCGGGCTTTTTTCTTGACGATTCCATTGCTGTCGGTTTATTAACAGATACCGGATACCGGAACCAATGGACCCGGAACATACGAAAACGTCCAGCCGATCAGAGGACCGGCAACCTGGGTTTTAAAGCTGTACAAACCATTGCCGACGTTAACCTCTACCGGATTGCAAATCAAGAAGATCGATCACGAAATGATCAATATGTTAGCTTAACCTTCGGTGAATGTTCAGATTATAATGCCGGAATTCCTACGGTTCTGAATAACAAATATCTCACTGATGCATACCCTCATTACGGAGGAGAAATAAAAGTGGAAGTAAATTCAGGAATAAAAATACCATTTACCTCTTCCGACGGGTTTTATACCATCAAATTTAAATACAAATCAGAACAACCATTCAACCTGAGACTATTAAAAACCAGGAATAACACAGAGGAAGTAATTGGATTTCATTATAAAACCGGCATTCCTGCCTCATCAGGTGAATGGCTCACATTTGAAGAATCGGCTTTGCTGCAGGGACTGGAAGGAAGCAGCGCGCTGCTGTTGATTGAAAGCAAATCAGATATTACAATTCATGATTTTGAAATCACAGAAGTAACTCCCAAAAAGATTCCCTATCACCGAATGCCCATAGGTGAAAAACAGACAAAAACAGTTTTTACGTTTGTACAGAAGGCCAAAGATTTAAGAGATCTCCGATTGGCAAGTCAGACAAGGCTGGCAGAAGGATTGGGGTTGGAAGGATCTGATGTCGAAAAAGTATTGTATGCCGATTTTATGATGCTTACCTGGATCACATCTCCGCAGGACTTCAGCCCACACAATGTACCCAGCATCAACTATGCTCCTGATATGTACAACAGGGATTCATTCTGGAGTGTGGTTTCTGTATATGATAAAAAGCTGAATGAATCAATCTGGAAAAAATGGGGAGGAACTCAGGATAGCAGGGGTGCGATCGGCACGATCATTACACCATTCATGGGCAGTATTGAGAAAAAGGGTAATGAGGCCACCTGCCAGTGGATCTGGTGGGGGCTGATTAACAAAAGAAGGTATCATTCATCCCTGGATACGCTGCGTTTGAAGCGGGCATTGGAGTTTTGCATTCAGGAATTTGATCCCGACAGGGATGGTGTTGTTGATTCACAGTTTTCTCTAAGCCAGAACGATGTCGTGTTCTACGAACAAAAAACATCAACCCTTGCTGTCAACCAGGGTGTATATGCGGTAACCCTGATGGCTGCCAAAGAATTAGGATTCGAAATTGATCCGGATTATATTGATAAAGCAATACAGGAATACAGAAATTTTTACGACAGGGAAAAAGGGTACATCGTTTCCGACAGAAATTTTCCGTACGTTGTTTCCTTCACCGACCTGATGCCCGAATTTGTGTCATGGTGGTTGTGGGACACTCCCCTTCTCGACTCCGAAATGGTGATCAACACGCTGAATAAATTTCCCGTGATAAACGATTGTTCACCCATTATCTGCCATGTGACTGATACTTTTTTTACCGAGGAAAACAAGCCTTTTTTACCAGACCAAATGTGGCCTGATGGACAATATTATAACGGAGGAAGCTGGATGCGAAATGAAATTTGTGCATATGTTGCAGGCAAGAAGCATGGATGGGAGCCTGCAAAGGAACGAATTGAAAAAAGAATGCTGGCTGAAATCAATCTAAACTATAATGAACCCTTCAGTCACGAAATCATACCTATGGATCTTTCACAACCTGGCTGTTGGTGGCCTTCGGCAAGGGTGTTCAGCTGGAATGTTTTTACGCTCATAGCCCTTGAGGTGGCTGAGATGAGAATAAATCAGGTTTTATAATGTTAAAGAAAGCGATCATACCCATTATCCTTGCTGTATTTGGTAATCCTATCCAGGCACAGCAAATCGCTGTTCCCCGCATTGATCTGATGCCTGATTTCCCTCAACCCTACCTTATGCGTGATTGGAAACAGGTTGCCCGGGGCTACGATTCTCTTGTGTTTGATATAAACCTGACCGGACCCTATCTGCCACTGGTTTTTTTTCGTGAAACAAATGAGAATTATCCCGACCATCCAAGTTTTGGTTTGCATACCGCTGTTGGAACAGCTGATCCCAAATCGGGCGAATGTATAAACGTTATTCCTGCTGTAGTAGGTGCCTCACTGGTTGGAATCAATAAATCGAACCAGTTTGGACAGAACTGGGCACTGATGTGCGAAGAATATTTTAATAAGCGGCCAGAAGAAAATATATATTTAAATCACCCTGTTACCAGTTCGGGAGATGATTGGTGGTACGAGACCATGCCCAATGTATTTTTTCTTCAATTGAATTCAATGTATCCACATCTTGGCGCGTTCGACAGTCAGATTGAAACATTAGCGAACCAGTGGCTCAGTGCAACAGAATTGATGGGCGGAAGTGCAACTCCCTGGAATGTACCAACCATGAATTACCGTGCTTGGTCGATGTCCACCATGACTCCCCTCGAAAATGGAGTGTTGGAACCTGAATCTGCAGGAGCAATTGCCTGGATACTTTATCATGCTTATATCATTACCGGTAAGCGAAAATACCTGACAGGTGCAGAATGGAGCCTTGAGTATTTAAATTCATATACTGGAAATCCCTCCTATGAATTACAACTACCCTATGGTGTGTTTGCGGCTGCAAGGATCAATGCTGAAATCGGCACAGATTACGATATTGAAAAGATGGTCAACTGGTGCTTTCATCGTGGAGAGCTTCGCAATTGGGGTGCCATTGTTGGGAAATGGGGAGCTTACGACTGTTCCGGACTCATCGGTGAAGCGAACGATGAAGGCAATGATTATGCTTTTGTCATGAATGGCTTCGAACACGCAGGAGCCCTGGTTCCCATGGTCCGCTACGATGATCGTTTTGCCACAGCAATCG
>CAYVRK010000009.1:107553-108772 GCA_964453785.1 uncultured Bacteroides sp. | reverse complement strand
CCGCTACAACCGCCTACCCTTGCTACCTTCCGGTCCTGGGGGAATTCAGCAGGAGCTGGTCGTATAAGACTTGCCCAGTCTGCAAATTTAGTAAAACTTTTACCTTTTTTCTTTTTCCTTTACCCTTTTTTAGGTCTGAGACTCCTCACCTGTGCACCTGCCTGCCACATTTCGGACTCTCTAAGCTCTTTAAGCTCCGCTGTAAGCTGATCGCGATAGTTGGGTCCGCTGGTGGTCTCCAGAACCACTTTGGTCTCTTCACCGTTCTTGACCCTGTTGTACAATTCGTTGAAAACCGGAAGGGTGGCCGCTTTGAATTTTGGTTTCCAGTCCAGTGCTCCTCGCTGCGCTGTTACACTGCAGTTGGCATACATCCAGTCCATTCCGTTCTCGTCCACAAGACGGATCAGGCTCTGGGTCAGCTCTTCTACAGTTTCGTTGAAAGCCTCGGAAGGACTGTGTCCGTTCTCCCTCAACACTTCGTACTGGGCCTCCATAATACCTGCAAGGGCGCCCATCAGCACGCCACGTTCGCCGGTAAGGTCGCTGTACACCTCATCTTCAAAAGTAGTGGGGAACAGATATCCCGATCCGATACCGATCCCAAGTGCCAGTGTACGCTCTTCGGCTTTCCCGGTATAATCCTGGAAAATCGCATAACTTGAATTAATTCCGGCACCGGCCAGGAAATTACGCCTTACACTGGTCCCTGAACCCTTTGGAGCCACCAGGATCACATCCACATACTTTGGAGGAATCACACCGGTCTGCTCTTTGTAAGTCACTGAGAACCCATGGGAGAAATAGAGGGCATCACCCTCATTCAGGCAGGGTTCAAGGACAGGCCATACGGCACGCTGTGCGGCATCTGATACCAGGTACTGGATCACAGTGGCTTTCTTTGCAGCCTCTTCGATGGGAAAGAGTGACTCTCCCGGTACAAATCCATCCTTGATTGCTTTGTCCCAATCCTCTTTGAACTCGGGAGCCTGACCAACGATTACATTGATCCCGTTGTCTCTGAGGTTCAGTGCCTGTGCCGGACCCTGTACCCCATAACCAATGATTGCGATGATTTCATCTTTGAGCACTTCCTGTGCCTTTGCGAGGGGGAATTCTTCCCTTTTTACGACATTTTCTTCAACGCCGCCAAAATTCAGTTTTGCCATTTTTCTTTTTGTATCTATTTGAAATTTCTATTTACTATTTACTATTTACT
>CAYVRK010000009.1:86345-107453 GCA_964453785.1 uncultured Bacteroides sp. | reverse complement strand
CTATTTACTATTTACTATTTACTTTTTCTTTTACCTTCTAGTATGTAACAATTTCATCTGCCGTCTCCCTGTGGTGTGCATCAATCTCCTTCAGATAGGATGAAATCTCCTTGATCTGCTTGGTGAGGGCAATCCGGCCCGAACGTGCAAACTGAAGTACCCCATAGGCCTCAAGCTCCCTGAAAAGCTGCCTGGTATCCTCTTTGTGACCGGTTTTTTCAACAATGATATATTCCGGCTCCACTGTAAGGATCCTTGCATTGTTATTGCGGATTAGTGTTTCAACCTCATCCCCGTTGGCAAATGCCGCAGTCGGGACCTTATACAATGCGATCTCCTGGTAAACAATCTCATCCAGGGTATGATAGAAAGCTTTCAGGATTCCAATCTGTTTTTCGATCTGGTTGGTCACTGTTTTGGCCATATCTTCGGTGATGTTGACCACAATGGTGAATCTGTAAATTCCCCTGACCTCCGACTCGGAGGTATTCAGGCTTTCGATGTTGATCTTCCTTCTTGAAAAGATCACGGTGATCCGGTGCAGAAGCCCCACTTTGTGCTCACTGAAAACCGATATGGTATATTCCTTTTTCATGTTCTTTTGTTGTTTAAATGTTTTATAATCAGTCACCCGGGTATCGCGAGCACCCATATTACTCCAAACGTATATCAGAGACGGATGCACCGGCAGGAACCATGGGGAAGATGTTTCCCTCTTTCTGCACCTCAATTTCCAGTAAAAAGGGGCCGTCAAAGGCGAGCAGGTCATCCAGCGCTTTGTCCAGTTCAATTCTTTCACTGATCTTTTTTGCAGGTACGCCAAACCCTTCAGCAATCATGCAAAAATCAGGATTTGTTAGCCCTGTGCTGGCATACCTTCCATCAAAAAAGAGCTCCTGCCACTGCCTAACCATACCCAGGTACTGGTTATTCAGCAGGATCATTTTCACGGGAAGCTTGTACTGGGCAATGGTCCCCAACTCCTGGATGGTCATCTGAAAACCGCCATCCCCTGAGACTGAAACCACGGGCCGATCAGGATTGGTGAATGCAACTCCCATGGCTGCAGGAACACCAAAACCCATGGTACCGAGTCCCCCGGATGAAACCCATGAATTGTGCTCCTTGTGCTTGTAATAGCGGGCTGCAGCCATCTGGTGCTGTCCCACATCGGTCACAAGGATGGCCCTTCCGTCGGTTTTCTGGGACAATTTGTTGATCACTTCACCCATGTGCATCTTGGGATCATCAGGGAAACAATCCTTGTTCATTACCTTTTTCTTCTCAATGGCTTCCAACACCCTGAATGACTCCAGCCAATCGGCATGCTCGGCCGGCTTGATCTTGGGAAGCAGAAGTTCCAGGGCAAGTTTGGCATCCGAATGAATGGCCACATCGGTCTTGATATTCTTGTCTATCTCTGCCTGATCAATCTCGATGTGGATCACCTTAGCCTGCGGAGCATAGGTACTAATACTTCCTGTAACCCGGTCATCAAACCGCATCCCAATGGCGATGAGCACATCACATTTGTTGGTGTTTACATTGGGGGCATAGTTGCCATGCATGCCCAGCATACCAACAGCAAGTGGATGGTCCTCGGGAAATGCGGACATCCCGTTCAGGGTGTTGCCCACCGGCAAACCCGCCTTTTCCACAAATGCCTTGAACTCGGCTTCAGCCCTTGAAATGGTCACTCCCTGTCCGCACAGTACCAGGGGACGCTTCGAGGCATTGACCAGCTCAGCGGCCTTATCAATACTGTCGGGAGTGGGTTTGGGATTGGGCAGGTAGCTTCTCACCTGTGTTATTTTCGTGTAATTGAACTCCACCTCCTCAAACTGGGCATTCTTGGTGATATCGATCAATACCGGTCCGGGTCGTCCCGAATTGGCATAGAAGAACGCCTTGGCTACCACCTCACAAATTTCATCTGCGTTTGTAATCTGGTAGTTCCATTTGGTAATGGCCATGGAAACACTGACCACGTCTGTTTCCTGGAATGCATCCGATCCCAGCAGGGGTGCACTTACCTGGCCGGTGATGCACACCAGCGGGGTTGAATCAAGCATGGCATCGGCCAGACCTGTGACCAGATTTGTGGCTCCCGGTCCCGAAGTGGTGAAACAAACTCCAGGTTTCCGGGAGATCCTCGCATAACCTTGAGCTGCATGCACAGCTCCCTGTTCGTGGCGCACCATCACATGCTTCAACCGGTCTTCGTAGTGATACAGTGTATCATATACCGGCATGATAGCCCCGCCGATATACCCGAAAGCGGTATCAACACCCTCTTCCAGCAATGCCAGGACGAGCGCTTCAGCACCGGTCATCTTTTTACCTTTCAGCGTCTCCTCCCCTGCCTTCATTTTAGTCTGTGTTTGCATGATATCTAAGTATTAATTTGTAATTCTTGTTACTTGACGAGCCTGATAGCTCCCCGGTCGGCCGAGGAAACCATGCTTGCATAAGCCTTAAGCGCACTCGAAACATTTCGTTCCCTTTCCGGCTTCCATCCCAATGGATCTTTGTCAGCCTCTTTCCGGCGTTGTTCCAATTCCTCCTCATCCAGCAGCACATCAATGCTGCGTGAGGGAATGTCAATACGGATCAGATCACCTTCCCTGATCAGTCCGATGGCCCCGCCATCAGCGGCCTCAGGAGAGATATGCCCGATGGACAATCCCGAAGTTCCTCCCGAAAAGCGTCCGTCGGTGATCAGTGCACACTTTTCACCCAGATGCCTTGATTTGATATAGGAGGTAGGATAAAGCATCTCCTGCATTCCCGGCCCACCCCGTGGTCCTTCAAAGCGTATCACCACCACATCACCATCCACAACCTTGTTCTCAAGGATGGCATCACACGCATCATCCTGGGAGTTGTAGACTTTGGCCGGGCCTTCAAAAACAAGTATATTTTCAGAAACACCCGCTGTTTTCACAATGCATCCCTTCTGTGCTATGTTTCCTGTAAGTACCGCCAAACCGCCATCCTTGCTGTAGGCATTCTCCAAATCCCGGATACAGCCCTCAGCACGGTCCATGTCAAATTCATCATACCTTGTATCCTGCGATCCCATGGTCAGGTTGAATTTTCGGGCCGGAGCTGCCGAGTAGATATCCTCAACGTGGTTGCAACGCTCCTTTTGCATCAGGTCATAACAATCCATGGCCTCCCCAAGGCTCTTTCCATCCACACGGGGCACGTCCCGCCTGATCAGACCGGCCCGGTCCAATTCGGCCATGATCCCCAAGATCCCCCCGGCACGGTTCACATCCTCCACATGGTACTTTGAACTGGGTGCCACTTTGCACAGTACCGGAGTGGTGCGCGAAAGACGGTCAATATCTTTCATGGTGAAGTCAACCCCGGCCTCATAGGCAATGGCCAGCAGATGCAATACAGTATTGGTGGATCCTCCCATGGCGATATCCAGGGTCATGGCATTTTCGAATGCTTCAAAATTCCCGATGCTCCTGGGCAAAACCTTCTCATTGCCTTCCTCATAATAGGAGAGTGTATTTTGTATCAGCTGATGGGCAGCCTTCTCAAAAAGCCTTTTCCGCTCCACATGGGTGGCTACAATGGTCCCGTTTCCGGGGAGTGCCAGACCGATGGCTTCATTGAGGCAATTCATGGAGTTGGCCGTAAACATACCGGAACAAGATCCGCATGTGGGACAGGCCAGCTTCTCGATACGGTCCAATTTGCCATCACTCACTTCAGGATCAACAGCCATCACCATGGAATCCACCAGATCATAAGCCTCATCATCGTCCCATCCGGCCTCCATGGGTCCGCCTGATACGAAAATGACCGGAATATTCAGCCGCATGGCAGCCATGAGCATGCCGGGGGTGATCTTGTCACAATTGGAGATACAGAACAAGGCATCCACTTTGTGTGCATTGGCCATATACTCAATGCTGTCGGCAATCAGGTCCCTGGAGGGCAGCGAATAAAGCATACCGTCGTGTCCCATGGCGATGCCGTCATCAATGGCTATGGTATTGAATTCAGCAGCAAAATATCCGGCTTCTTCAAAGATCGCCTTGACCTCCTGACCGATGTGGTGCAGGTGGGTGTGTCCGGGAACAAACTGGGTGAATGAATTAGCGATCCCGATAACAGGCTTCCCGAACTGGGACTCCTTCATTCCGTTGGCGCGCCAGAGGCTCCTGGCCCCCGCCATTCTCCGGCCCATGGTGCTGGTATAACTGCGGTACGTGATCTTCATTCCTTTGTTGTTTTCTGTTATAAATGAAAAAGCCATCCTCTTTGCTGAGAATGGCTTTTGATATTTTTAACTTTTCGTTATACCACCCTCAGTCCGTTCCTGGGACAACCACCAGCACGACCACCACGAGGATGTTATGTAAAATGTTGTTTAACATATTTGGATCAAATATAGAGATAAATTTAAAGCACCAAAACAAATCCCAAGAAAAATAACAGTTTATTCATCATTTGGTTCATCCTCCGTTTCCTCCGGCGGCAATTCAAGGATCTCTTTGGACACTATGGGATCAAGGGTTTCCACTGTTTTCAATTTTCTCTCCATCACATTGGTACGGGTTGTCTGTAGTTTTTCCAGGGTGCCTGAGGCCGTATTGAGTTGTTTCCGGACCCTTTCCAGGTGCTCCCCGAATAAACTGAATTCCGCCTTCACAGCCCCCAGCACACTCCACACCTCGCTGCTGCGTTTCTGTATAACCAGTGTCCTGAAACCCATCTGCAGGCTGTTGAGCAATGCCGAAAGGGTAGTGGGCCCGGTGACAGTGATCCGGTAGTTTCTCTGCAGGTTTTCAAACAGACCAGGATGCCTCAGCACTTCCGCATAGAGGCTCTCCACCGGCAGGAACATAATCCCGAAATCGGTGGTATGAGGAGGATCAAGGTACTTTTCACTGATCTCTTTGGCGAATCCCTCCACTGACCTGATCAACACTTTCTGGGCCGCCTCGATCTGCTCAGGAATACCACTGTCATAGGCCTGCAACAGGATCTCGTAGGATTCTATGGGGAACTTTGAATCAACCGGCATCCAGACCTCCTCATCGGTACTCTTCCCGGGCATTCGAATGGCAAACTCCACATGGGCCTGGCTGCCCTTTTTGGTGGCCACATTCTTGCCGTACTGCTCGTTGGTCAGGATCTGCTCAAGGATGTTTCCCAGCTGATACTCGCCCAGTACACCTCTTGTTTTCACGTTGGACAGTACTTTTTTCAGATCACCCACACCCGAAGCGATGGTCTGCATCTCCCCCAGACCCTTGTGCACCAGCTCCAGTCGTTCACTGACCTGCCTGAAGGATTCACCCAGGCGTTTCTCCAGGGTGGTCTGAAGTTTTTCATCCACGGTCCGCCGCATCTCACCCAGCTGCTTGTCGTTATCCTCCCGAATATTTTTCAGGTTTTTCTCAACGGTTTCTCCGAGCTCTTTTACACCAGCAGTAAATTTCTCCTCGAAAGACTTCAGGGACCTGGCAAGCTCCTCCCGGTTATGCCGTGAACTTTCATTGCTTTCATTCCGGTTTCTCTGGAACTCATCCCTGATATCCTTCTCCATTTTTTCCAGGGTGACTTCAAATCGGACAAGTGCGGATTCCACCTCCTTCATTTGCGGCTGTATATCCACGTTTACCTTTCTTATCAGACCTGTTATAATGTTGACCAGCACAAGTACAAGGATGGCCACAAGAAGGATTTCCGTCATGGTGCAAGGATTTAATCCTTAAAGATAACATAAAGAAAAAAGATAACTTTGATTTATGGCAGAGGAGAAAAAACGTTTTTGGTACAGCCTGGTATTCCCGGCCTTCTTCCTTTTCCTTATGTGGGCGGTGAAGCTTTTCGAGATCTCCATGGAGCTTTCATTTGTGGATGGAGGCGTCTATCCGAGGAAGCTCAGCGGGATCAAGGGAATCCTGTTCTCACCGGTGATCCACAGCGACTGGAAACACCTTGTTGACAATTCCATGCCCGTTTTCTTTTTGAGCCTGGCACTCTTCTACTTCTACCGGGATATTGCCTATAAGATCTGGTTTCTGATCTACTTTATCGGGGGAATCCTGCTCTGGGGGGTCGGAAGGCCTGCTTACCACATCGGAGCCTCGGGACTCATTTACGGGCTTGCTTCATTCCTCTTCCTGAGCGGTGTGATCCGCAAGGTCAGAAGTCTGATGGCCATCTCCCTGCTGGTGGTGTTCTGGTATGGTGGAATGGTTTGGGGCCTGCTCCCCTTCGATTTTGAAGTCTCCTTTGAAGGTCACATCACCGGGGCTGTTGCGGGAATCATCCTGGCCGTTCTTTACAGGGACCAGGGTCCGCTACCCGAACCTTCTCCATTGGATGAGGAGGAGGAAGAGGAGGAAAAAAACCTTCTGGAAGAACCGCCACAGGAAGATCTGCCTGCGGATCATCCGCCGGTCTGACCTCCGGTATGCTGTTTCACCCACCGCTCTTTCAGCAATGCAAACAGGTGCTCATCCAGCAGCTTGCCCCCTTTCATTACAGCCTTCTTGTGGATGGCTTCCTGGGTGAATCCATTTTTCGCAAGAACCTTCATGGAAGCGATGTTGTGTTCAAAAATGGTGGCGAAAAGGCGCAACCACCTGGTCCTGGTAAAGGCGTATTCAACCATGGCACCCACAGCGTCCGACATCATTCCTTTGCCCCAGTACAACTCTGATAACCAGTAGCCGATCTCCCCGTTGAAGCGATACACATCTTTCAAACCGTGCAACCCGATCCCACCTGCAGCTTCACCTTCAATTTCAATGGCCAGGATGATATCATCTTGGTTCTCAGCCACCATTTTCAGCCATTTCCTGGCATCCGGGAGGGTATAGGGGTATGGAAATCCATCCCTGAGGTTCCTGGAAACCTGGGGGTTGTTGGCGTGTTTGACCAGGGATTCTGCATCACCTGTAAACCAGGGCCGCAGTGTAAACAGTTCTCTCTCTATGGTGGGAAGATCCATAGGGGCAAATCTACAAAACAACCCTAATTTATTGATCATTTATACTACTTTTACGCGGTTTATGCCCTGGTGATGTTTGTGAAGCTCTACGAAAAGAACCCGGATCAAAAGCAGATCGACAAGATTGTGGATCTGCTCAAAAACAGTGGGGTTATCATCTACCCTACTGATACTGTGTACGGGATAGGGTGTGATATCACCAAAGCACGGGCAGTGGAGCGGGTGGCACGAATCAAGGGAATCAAACCCGAAAAAGCAAAGTTTGCATTTATCTGTTCAGACCTGAGCCACCTCTCCGATTACGCACGCAACGTGGACAATCAGACATTCAAACTAATGAAATCCCACCTGCCCGGTCCGTTTACCTTCATTCTGAACGCCAGTACCCATGTCCCCAAATCCATCAAGGCCAACCGAAAGACTGTGGGTATCAGAATTCCCGACAACAACATCATCCTGGAGATTGTCAGGCAGCTGGGTAATCCCATCCTCACCACCTCACTGAAGGAGGATGATGACATCCTGGAATACCCCACTGACCCGGAACTGATTTATGAGGAGTACGGCGACCTGGTGGATGCGGTCATCGACGGCGGGTACGGCGGAATGGTACCATCTACCATTGTGGACTGCAGCGAGGGTGAACCTGAATTGATCCGAACGGGTCTGGGGGAATTGTTGTACTGAAGTTTTGGCCCTTTTGCAGGAGTTTGTTACCGGAAGGCTTTTCCTGTCAATAAAAAAAATATAAATTTATAAAAGATAAATCCCGTTCACATGAAAGACACAATTCTGGAATTCCTGGATGCCAAAAAGGTAGCTATTGTGGGTGCATCCAGTAACAAAGATAACTTTGGACGCAGCCTGATGGTCGAGCTGTCCAAAAAGGAATATGAAGTAATTCCTGTAAACCCGAAATATAAGGAGGTAGAGGGTGTGGCCTGCGTTCCTACTGTCAAAGAGCTTCCCAAAGAGGTTGAAAGCATCATCATTGCAGTTCCCACCGATATGACCGATGAGATCATCGATCAGTGCATCGGAACACCCGTTAAAAGGGTTTGGATGATCCATGGTGTGGGCAGGGGAGCCTATACGGAGAGTGCCCATGATAAATGCAGGGAAAACGGGATCAAAGTGGTGTACGGTTTCTGTCCCATGATGTTCTATGGCGACGGTATGCACCAGTTCCATTTCTGGCTGCGAAAGACATTCGGGAAACTTCCGGCAGAATACGTCCAAGCAAACAACTAGCGGATTTTACCTTCTCCAGAACAGCGGAGAGAACAGCACCAGCACTGTAAAAAGCTCCAGCCTTCCCACCAGCATGAGGAAGGAGAGGTACCATTTCCCTATCACATGGATCTCAGCATAATTGAGGGCGGGACCCACATCACCGATCCCCGGGCCAATGTTTCCAAGCGTGGCTGCCACCGCACCGATGGAGGTATTGAAATCATTTCCCAGGATCGACATCACCACCATGGATAGTACCGCTATGATCCCGTAAAAAGTGATAAAGGCAAGCACATTGGTCACCACTTGCTCTTCCACGGCCATTTTATTCAACCGGACCGGGATCACGCCCTTGGGATGAATCATCCGCTTCAGCTCCTGGGTACTGTTTTTGAGCATGATCACAATACGCATGATCTTGGGCCCGCCGCCGGTGGATCCGGCCGATCCGCCAAAAAACATAAGAATGAAGATGAGGACTCCCATCCACGGAGCCCACAGCATGTAATCTGATGTGGCAAATCCCGTGGTGGTCAGGATGGATACTACCTGAAAGATGGCATCCCTGAATGAAAGTTCCAGCCCCCCGCCGGTGGTCAAAAAGAGACCCAGTGCAATGACAACTGTAAATCCTCCTGCAAATCCAATATACCACTTAAACTCCTCATTGGCCCATATCTTCCTGAACTTTCCGTGCATCGCAAAATAAGCAAGGGTGAAATTGGTTCCTGCAATAAACATGAAAAAGGTGATCACATAATGGATGTAGGGAGAATTCCAGTAGGCGATACTGGCCTGTTTGGTTGAGTATCCACCTGTGGCCATGGTCGTAAGCGAATGACAAACCGAGTCGAAAAGATCCATATCCCCCGCCCAGAGCAGGAGGGTTTCAGCCATAGTGAAAATGAGATAGATGAACCACAATCTCTTGGCTGTATCCTTCACATGCGGATGAAGCTTATCCGGTGTGGGACTGGGCACCTCGGCAGAAAAAAGCTGCATCCCTCCTATCCCCAGGTAGGGAAGCAGGATCAATGTAAGCAGGATAATTCCCATCCCCCCAAGCCATTGGATCAGACTTCGCCAGAACAACACCCCGTGAGCAAGCTCCTCGATATTGTTCAGGATGGAAGCCCCGGTGGTGGTAAAACCGGACATGGTCTCAAAAAAAGCATCCGTAAGACCGGAAATCGAACCGGTGAGCAAAAACGGAAGTGTCCCGAACAGCGAGAAAAGGAGCCACCCGCCTGCGACAATCACATATCCGTCCCTGCGGTTCACTACAAGTTGCGATTTACGTGCGATAAAATAGGCCACTGCCCCCACACCTGATGTAATGCATCCTGCCAGAAGGTAATACAGCACGTCTTTCTCCCCGAAGATCAATGCTACAGGGATGGAAAGCCACATGAAAAAGCCTTCAGTGATCAGGATCAGACCCATAATACGGATGATGGTCCGGGGATTGAGCATATGTCTCTAATTGAAAAACTTACCGATGGTGTGAATGACACCAGGCAGTGCAAAAACCACCACACGGTCATAAGGCTTGATCAAGGTTTCTCCGTGGGCAATAAATGCATTCTTTCCTCTGATCACTCCCCCGACTATGGCTTCCCTGGGAAATTCAATTTCTGCCAGTGTACCTTTTGTGGCAGGGGCATCTGGTTTCACAATGAATTCCATCACCTCTGCTTCGGTGCCTGTAAGGCATTTGATGCTGGAGACCTCTTCGGACATGGTAAAACGGAAAATCCGGCCGGCCGTAATCAATTTTTTATTGATGATGGTATCCACGCCGATGTTTTCAGCAAGGTGGATATAATCCATGTTTTCCACCTCTGCGATGGTTCTCTTCACTCCCATATGTTTGGCCAGAAGGCAGGAAAGGATGTTGGTTTCCGAATTCCCGGTCACAGCAACAAACGCATCCATTTTGTCCAATCCCTCCTGCTTGAGGAGTTCCATATCTGTGCCATCACCATTGATCACCAGGGTATTGTTCAAAATATTGGACAGCTTGTAGCTCTTCTGACGATCAATTTCGATCAACTTCACATAGTGCTGGTTACCAAGTGAATCCGCTGTTTTCCGCCCGATCCTGCTACCCCCCAGGATCATGATATTCCTGACTTCAAATTGTTTCTTGCCGGAATACTTATACAACTCCTTTAACCCGGCCTTGCTGCTGATCACATAGACCAGGTCTCCTGCTTCGAACCGGTCATCACCTGCAGGAACAATGGTATGTGTTTGCCTGGTAATGGCCACAGCACGGTATTCCAATCCGTTATCTCCCGGAGTCAGCTCTCTGAGGGTCTTGTTGATAATGGGCGCATCCTGATCGAGCCGGATCACATACATATGCAGTTTCCCGCCGGAGAATTCCACCACTTCGGTACTTCCGGTTTCTGATAAAAGCCCGACGATTTCACGGGCTGCAATCTTTTCAGGATAGATCATGTAATCCACTCCCAGGTTTTCGAAAAGCTCCTTGTTGGCAGGGAGGAGATATTCCTGATTGTCAATTCGGGCAATGCATTTTTTGGCCCCCAGCCGTTTGCTGAGGATGGATGAATTGATGTTCACATCCTCGGAGTAGGTAACACCAATAAAGAGGTCTGCTTTGTTGATCTTGGCTTCCTTCAGATGAGATATGGAGTTGGCATTGCCTTCGATGGTAAGTACATCCATTGCACTGCTCACAGACTTCAGACGATCAATATCATTATCAATCACCACCAGATCATGTTCCTCACTGCTCAACATCTTGGCCAAATGTGTCCCAACTTCACCGGCACCGGCAATTACAATGCGCATATTGATTGAAAGATTTCCATGGCAAAATAACAGATAATTGTGCAATTGTGCGAATGATTCTGTTTTTTTTAATATTGCATCCGGTATGCTCCCCGGGTACGGGTGATATGGGGCTGATCTGCAAATTCTTCCAGTTGATCGGTATACCATGTTCTGTTGGTCCCGTCAGCAATGAGATCCCAGGGTCCCGAAAACAATATTTCCCTTTGAACGGGTGCAAGAAATGGCTCGCACGAAAGCAGCAGAAATGCTGCCTGAACCTGCGAAATAACCTCCGCCTGTTCACCCTGTGGGCTTACTGATACCACCAGACCTTTTAACCTGTCGTTTCCCACCACCCATATTCCGGTTTCCAGCTGGCAACAGGCGCTGATCCCTCCCCTTGCCTGATCGACTTCATTGACCATGATCACGGAGACTTCTGTACACCTTCGCCCCCACACTGTTTCAAGGTAGCTGTCCATATAGGTCAGAGAACTTGGATCAAAGCACCAGATGTAGTGATCCACTTCGGGCCCCTCCCGGAATGTCACAAGTGTTCCTTTATAAAAATTGGCCACAACTACCTCGTTTCCGGCAAATACGGAGTAGTGTGAGACAGCAGACCAGACAAGGAGAAGGCCAAGGGTTAACATCACTCCAATCCTGTTGAGGCTTCCGGGGATTTTAAGGAGTGATATTCCCAGAAAGATCAGGACCAGACAGAACGTTGTTGAAACAGAATCCAGGTAAAGGTTCCCCAGAACAGACCCGGGAAGGGCGGCCACAGATTCGATGACCCTGTTCATCCATCCGCCCAGGATCATCAGCAGCTTGTTCAGGGCTCCTGCGGCAATCCCCGATATCATCAAGGGTACTGAGAGGACAAACAAAGCGATAATACAGCTCAGAAGGGGAATGACCAGAAGGTTCGTCAGAAGCGCATAGAGAGGGATCTGGTGAAAATAGTGGGCCACCAGGGGAAGGGTTCCCGCCTGGGCTGCCAGGCTGACTCCTGTGGCTTCCCATGCCCATCTCAAAACCCTGTTTTTAATCCTGATCAGTTTGTTGAGCAGCGGATGAAGGGTGACAATGGCCAGGACAGCCGCGTATGAAAGCTGGAATCCCACATCAAGCAGTCTCCCGGGATGGATCACCAGCAGAATGAACATGGAAAGCAGGATCACATTCACCGGTGCCCTCGGCTGATTCATCAGGCCTGCCAGTGAGAACAGGCTGAACATGGTTACAGACCGGCACACAGAGGAGGAGAACCCGGTTACCCAGGCGTAGAACCAAAGCAGGATTGTAATCAGTGCAACCCGGATGATCTCCTTGCCGGTCAGGCGCACCAGAATTGAGAACAGACGGTGCAGCACCCACCAGATCAATCCCACATGGAGACCCGATACAGCCAGCACATGCATCCCTCCTGCCCTGGCGTAAGATTGTTGCAGATTCTCGGTCAAACCGGAACGATCACCCAGGCATACAGCCTGTAGAATGGAAACCGTTTCGGGCGGACCGTGCCAGTTTGAAACCAGCGCCTCCCTGATCCCCGCTGCTCCCTTTGCTGTTTTTGGTAAGTTCTCCATGCACCTGCAGGATCCGGATGAGGAATCACAGTAAAACCTATACCAGCAGTTTTTTTGCCTCAGGATGGCAGCAAAGTCAATCTCCCCGGGATTCCCACCATTGGTGATGGCTGCGAGCTTACCGGTCATCATCCAGATCTCGCCCGGAACCGGATAAACAGAATCTGAAGGCACCTCCATGAATGCCTTGACCCTGGTGGCCACTAAAAAAAGTGTATCGGGTGTGGCTGAGATCCGAAGATTCATCTCAATTGAAATCCTTCCCCGGAGTGGCTGAGATACATCCAGGATTCTTCCCGAAATAAGGATTCTTTGATTCACCGGCAAGTCCGGATCCCTGGGCGTGTCAGCCACTCCGGTTCCCATACCGGTCCAAAAAAACAACAGGAAAAGCATGGGACTGAGCAAGAGGCATCTTTTGCCCTGATTGTTGCGGGAAAGGACAAAACAGATCCCAAGAGCCAGGCTGAGCAGGAAGCTGACAACAATCGCTTCAAAAGGCCTGACCGCCACCACACCCAGGTACCCGGCCAGGGAACCTCCGGCATAGGGAACCAGGACCCTGACAACTGGAACTCTCGATAGATCGATCATGGAAAGAAAGGCCGGTCCTTACCCTTAATTGGACATCCGGAAAAATATCTGCCAATCTTTTTTCCAAAAATTTGAACTTTTACACCATCCAGATAGTTTTATATAGCAGAACAAAACCCTTAATCAAAGTCATATGTCAAAACTTGCAACACAACACATGGGCGTAGCCCTGAAAAATCCCCTTATTCTGGGGGCCAGCAATCTGGTAAATAATCTTGACAAGCTGAAGCAGGCCGAGCAAGCCGGGGTAGCTGCAGTGGTATATCGTTCTCTTTTCGAAGAACAGATCCAGTTGGAAGATTATGAAATGAACAGTCAACTCGAGGCCTATGATGAACGCAATGCCGAGATGATCAATCTCTTCCCCAAGATTGAACATGGCGGGCCCAAAGAACACATCTACAACCTGAAACAGGTACTTGACACCCTCTCCATTCCAGTATTTGCAAGCCTGAACGCCGTATACAAGGAGTCATGGGTGGAATATGCAAAACTGCTGGAGGAAACAGGAGTAGCCGGGCTGGAGCTCAATTTCTTTGCAGTACCCCGGACTTTTGACAAATCGGGTCATGACATTATCCTTCAGCAGATCGAATTTCTGAAGGCAGTGAAAGCTGTGGTAAAGATCCCTGTAAGTGTGAAGCTTAGCCCATTCTACACCAACGTCCTGAAAACCATCAAGGATATGGATGATGCCGGCGCCGATGCATTTATATTGTTTAACAGGTTGTTTGAACCCGATATTGACACGGAAGCCGAAAAACATGTCTCTCCCTGGAACCTGAGCACACACAGCGACCACAGGCTATCCATCAGGTATATTGGTCTTACTTATGGCAACATTAACGCCAATGTGGTGGCCAATAACGGTATCTATGAGGGCATCGATATTGTGAAAATGATTCTTGCCGGCGCCACTGCAGTGCAGGCAGTAAGTACATTTTACCACAATGGAGTGGGACACGCCACTGCCATGCTGAAGGAGGTTGAAGCGTGGATGGACCGCAAAGGATATGACTCCATCGAGGCTTTCCGGGGCAAACTGAGCTGCAAGGCCATCAACGATCCTTTCGTTTACAAACGCGCCCAGTACATCGACCTGATTTTGAAATCAGAGGAGTTTTTTAATCCCGTTATGTAGGAAGTACTCAGTGCTCAGTTTTATGAAATTGAAGAGGCTGCCCGAAAGGGTGGCCTCTTTTTAATTTTTACCCTGGATGAAGCCATTCGCAGAAACCACGAAGGGTTCATTATTACCATCATGTGGCACGCAGTAAGGCCAACAGAAGATGAACCTGTTACCTTCCGTGAATCGGTCCAGGGCGAGCTGACCGATCAGGAGTGGACAGAACTGGTTACACCGGGCACGCAACTGAATGAGCGCTGGAAATCCCAGGTGGATGTAATCGCATGGTTCCTGAAGCAGCTGAAGTATGCCAGGGTGCCGGTGCTGTGGCGGCCCTACCATGAAATGAACGGGGCATGGTTCTGGTGGGGACAAAAAAAGGGAGAAGACGGGTTTAAGAAACTATGGCAGATGATGTTTACTCAGAAGGGTTTAACCAGGTGAATTATGACATGATGCTGAAATTGGCGGGCGATAAACCCATGGCCCTTGGAGAGGTCGGAACCCCGCCCACAGTTGACAAGTTGATAGAACAGCCCAAATGGGCCTGGTTCATGAGATGGGGTGACCCGTGAGGGCGCGGAGGACTTGAAGAGCGGGAGATGTTCAACAGTGACCGTGTGATCACCTTTGAGGAATTGCCCTGGGTGGATATAGAAGATCCAACAGTGCACTACCCGGTACTGAAACAGGCTACATCCGACTCCTATTTTTTTGGATAGATGATCTTGTAGTCAGTATCGACGCGTCCCCTGCTGATGGCTTTCAGTCTGGGAGCAAGCAGCTTGCGGCGGATGGGACTGACCTTGTCCACGAATAACTTTCCATCCAGGTGGTCATATTCATGCTGTATGACCCGGGCACGGATTCCATCGTACTCTTCTTCTTTCAGGTTCCAGTTTTCGTCGTAATACTCAATACGCACACGGGATGGCCTGATTACCTCCTCACGGATATGGGGAAGGCTGAGGCAACCTTCCTCGAAGGACCACGGATCTCCCCATTCTTCAACGATATATGGATTAATGAATGCCTTCTTGAAATCCTTCAGTCCGGGTTCATGTTTATCTTCAGCCATTGGACTGGTGTCTACCACAAAGATCCGCAGGGATTTTCCCACCTGGGGAGCTGCAAGACCGACACCATCACTGGCCCTCATTGTTTCAAAAAGATCAGCGATAAACTGATCCAAACCATCATAATCCTCGGGAATCTCGAGAGCAATTTTTCTTAATACCGACATTCCGTATACATAAACTGGTAATTCCATTCTTTCAACTTCTGGTTTTGATCTAATTAACCTCTATCTCCTGAGATTGTTTTCTCGTTCCATCCAAAACTGAAGGATCAGGGCTGCACTGACCTTATCCACATTCCCCTTCACCCTCCGGTCCGATTTTTTCATCCCACCTGCCACCATGGCATCCATGGCCAACTTGGAAGTGAATCGCTCGTCCATCCACTCCACCCTGACCCCCGGAAAACGCTTCCTGAAAGCCTGGACAAAAAACTGCAGGGGCTTCATTGATTCAGAATCGGAGCCATCCATTTTGGTGGGCTTTCCCACCACCAGGGTCTCCACATCCTCCTTTCCGAAATAGGACTCCAGGTAGTTCATCAACTCATGAGACGGGACTGTTTTAAGAGGGGATGCAATTATCTGTCCGGGATCTGTCACTGCCAGCCCTGTGCGCTTCGTTCCGTAATCGATGGCCAATATCCTGCCCAAATACCTGATTTTAGTTTCAAAGTTAAAAAACCGCCCGGTTTCCCGGGCGGTCTTTGCTATTGTGAGGGGGAATACCCCGAGTTTGTTTCTATGTTGTCGGCGAGAAATCAAGGCTGGCCATCCGCACATAGCTGTCATACCTCCATTTGGCGTTGGTTTGTGCAGCTTTGAACAGATGGGCGGCTTCTGCAGGAAATGCTTTCTGCAGGGAGGTATATCGAACCTCCGATTTCAGGAATCCCTGGAACTGGTCCCACTGGGGATCCTTGGAATCCAGTGTAAAGGGGTTCTTACCCTCCTCTTCCAATACAGGATTGTAGCGATAGAGGTGCCAGTAACCGCTCTCCACTGCCAATTTGCCCTGGTTCTGTGATTTTCCCATGCCTGCACGCAAGCCGTGGTTGATACAGGGTGCATAGGCTATGATCAGGGACGGTCCGGGATAAGCTTCTGCTTCCCTGATGGCCTTCAGATACTGACTCTGGCTGCCTCCCATGGAGACCTGAGCTACGTAAACATATCCGTAGGTCATGGCCATCATACCCAGGTCCTTTTTGCGAATCTTCTTTCCGGAGGCAGCAAATTTGGCAACGGCACCCACAGGGGTGGCCTTGGAAGCCTGTCCGCCGGTATTGGAATATACCTCGGTATCCAAGACCAGGACATTCACATCTTCGCCTGAGGCGAGTACGTGGTCCAGTCCTCCGTAACCGATGTCGTAAGCCCATCCGTCTCCACCAAAGATCCAGATCGATTTCTTCACCAGGTACTGCTTCATAGACCTGATCTCCCCGGCAATGGCATGGGTCTCACCATCAAGTACTTCCAGCAATTTGGCTGAAGCGGTTTTTGATGCCTCCAGATTCCCCATGGTGGCAATCCACTCACCAAAAGCCTCTTTGGTGGCCGGTTTCACCTCATCCATGGCAGCAAGCATCTTGTTCTTGATTCGGTCACGGTTCTTGTTTACGCCGGTAGCCATACCGAATCCATACTCTGCATTGTCCTCAAACAGTGAGTTGGCCCATGCGGGACCCTGTCCTTCGACGTTGGCACAATAAGGAGTAGAAGGAGCCGAACCCCCGTAAATGGAGGAGCAACCTGTGGCATTGGCAACCATCATCTGATCACCGTACAGTTGGGTGATCAGCTTGATATAGGGAGTTTCTCCACATCCTGCGCAGGCTCCTGAAAATTCAAACATGGGTTGCGCAAACTGGCTGTTTTTCACAGTCTGCTTCTTGTCCACCAGTGTATCTTTGTAGGAGATCTCCCTGATCAGGTGGTCCCACTTGGGGATCTCAGCCTGCTGGCTTTCCAGGGGCTTCATCTCCAGGGCTTTCTCCTTGGAAGGACAAACATCGGCACAGTTTCCGCAACCGGTACAATCCAGCACGGATACCTGTATCTTGAAATGCAATCCGTCGAAGGCTTTTCCATTGGCCTTCAGGATTTCAGTTCCTTCGGGCAATGCCTTGGCTTCTTTTTCATCAATGAGGAAGGGGCGGATGGCAGCATGGGGACAAACATAGGCACACTGGTTACACTGAATACAGTTATCAGGAATCCACTCGGGTACATTCACGGCAATACCACGCTTTTCATATTGTGAAGTTCCGGCAGGGAAAGTCCCGTCTTCACGTCCGGCAAAAGCACTGACGGGAAGATCATCACCTGCCAGGTTGTTGATGGGTTCAACCACATTCCTCACAAAATCGGGAATACCGGTTCTGTTATCCTTCGAAACTTCATCCTTCAACTTGGCCCACTCTGCAGAGACCTTCACCTGTTTTACTGCTCCACCTTTCTCAACAGCGGCAAAATTCATTTTCACCACCTCTTCACCTTTTCTTCCGAAGCTTTTAATAATGAATCTGCGCATCTCTTCAACAGCCTGGTCATAAGGAATGATATTGGCAATCTTAAAAAATGCCGATTGCATGATGGTGTTGGTCCGGTTGCCCAGCCCGATCTCCTGGGCCAGGTCCGTGGCATTGATGATATAGAAGTTGATGTTGTGTTCCGCCATATACCGCTTCATGCGGTTAGGCAGGTGTTTGATGGTCTCCTTTTCATCCCAGATGGAGTTCAGCAGGAAAGTACCCCCATCTTTTAGTCCTTTGAGCATGTCGTACTTGTCCAGATAGGAAGAAACATGACAGGCCACGAAGTCCGGTGTTACAACCAGGTAAGGCGAACGGATGGGTTTGTCCCCAAACCTCAGGTGGGAGGTGGTGATACCGCCCGATTTCTTTGAATCATAGGCAAAATAGGCCTGGCAATATTTATCGGTGGATTCCCCGATGATCATGATGGAGTTCTTGTTGGCTCCAACGGTTCCGTCTGATCCCAGTCCGTAAAATTTGCCTTCAAAGGTACCTTTGGCTCCCAGTGAAATCTCGGGAAGCAACGGAAGTGAAGTAAAAGTCACGTCATCTACGATACCTACCGTAAAACCATTCTTGGGTTCTGCCATTTTCAGGTTGTTAAAGACAGAAATCATCATGGCAGGGGTAGTGTCTTTTGAGGAGAGACCGTAGCGTCCGCCCACGATTACAGGAGCATTCTCCTTTCCGTAGAACAGGTTCTTGATATCAAGATAGAGAGGCTCACCGTTGGCTCCCAGCTCTTTGGTACGGTCAAGCACAGCGATGCGCTTTACCGACCCGGGAAGTACATCCATGAAATACTTGGCTGAGAAGGGCCTGTAGAGGTGAACGGAAAGGAGACCTACTTTTTCCCCTTTGGCATTCAGGTGATCCACAACCTCTTTCAGGGTTTCTGTCACTGAGCCCATGGCAACCACAATGTTCTCTGCATCGTCTGCACCATAAAAGGTAAAGGGCTTGTACTGGCGTCCAGTCAGCTTGCTGATCTCTTTCATGTAAGCAGCAACCTGGTCGGGTATCCCTGTGTAATACTTATTAATGGCTTCACGCGTCTGGAAGTAGATATCAGGATTCTGAGCCAGACCCCTGGTCACAGGGTGCTCAGGATTCAATGCATTGTCCCTGAAAGCCTTCAGGGCATCCATATCCAACATTTTGGCCAGTTCACCCTGGTCGGGTGCTTCCACTTTCTGAATCTCATGAGAGGTCCTGAAACCATCGAAGAAATGGAGGAAAGGGACCCTGGTTTTGATGGCGGTCAGATGGGCTACAGCTGCCAGATCCATCACTTCCTGAACAGATCCGGTGGCCAGGATGGCAAAACCCGTCTGGCGTGTGGACATTACATCACTGTGGTCACCAAAAATGGAGAGTGCCTGGGCTGCAAGGCTTCGGGCCGATACATGAAACACTCCGGGAAGCAGTTCGCCGGATATTTTGTACATATTCGGGATCATCAGCAACAATCCCTGGGAAGCTGTAAAGGTGGATGTGAGGGCGCCACTCTGAAGTGAACCGTGAACAGCTCCGGCAGCTCCTGCTTCTGATTGCATCTCCGCCACTTTGACGGTTTCACCGAAAATGTTCTTTCTGCCATTGGCCGACCACTCATCCACATGTTCAGCCATGTTGGAGGAAGGAGTGATTGGATAGATGGCAGCCACCTCACTGAACATGTAGGCAATATGCGCTGCGGCATAATTACCGTCACATGTCATGAAATTCTTCTTCTTTGCCATATTATTTTTACTTAAGTATTTATGTTACAACTAATTAACTAATTCAATTGATGTCACCCAAAATTAGTAAAATAGCATTAATTGTGAACGCAAGTTCGGAATTTAAAATCATTACAAATATGGATCAGATCAATCGCTGTTCATGGAGATCAAAAACTCTTCGTTGGTGGCCGTTTTGACCAGCCGGTCACGAAGGAATTGCATGGCCTCTACCGAATTCATGTCGGAGAGGTAATTGCGCAGAATCCATATTTTATCAAGCATGGGCTTGTCAAGCAGAAGATCTTCGCGGCGGGTACTGGATGGATTGACATCCACCGAGGGGTAGATTCGTTTGTTGGAAAGCTTTCTGTCAAGCTGAAGTTCCATGTTACCGGTTCCCTTGAATTCTTCGAAGATTACTTCATCCATCTTGGAGCCGGTCTCGGTCAGCGCCGTGGCAAGGATGGTCAGTGAACCACCATCTTCGATATTCCTTGCTGCACCGAAGAAACGCTTGGGCTTGTGGAGTGCATTGGCATCCACACCACCTGATAACACCTTTCCCGAAGCCGGGGAAATGGTATTATAGGCCCGTGCAAGACGGGTGATGGAGTCCAGCAGGATCACCACATCATGACCACATTCTACCATCCTTTTGGCTTTTTCCAACACAATATTGGCAATTCTCACATGTCGCTCCGCAGGTTCATCAAATGTGGATGAAATCACTTCAGCGTTCACGTTCCTGGCCATATCGGTTACCTCTTCCGGACGTTCATCGATCAACAATACAATCATATATACTTCAGGGTGGTTGGCAGCAATGGCATTGGCTATGTCCTTCAGAAGGACTGTTTTACCGGTCTTTGGCTGGGCAACGATCAATCCTCGCTGTCCTTTTCCAATGGGTGCGAACATATCCACAACCCTGACAGACAGATTATTTTGTCCGTTACCTATCAGGGTAAACTTTGTCTCGGGGAAAAGGGGCGTAAGATAATCGAATGGTACACGATCGCGGATGAAATCGGGACTGCGACCGTTGATCTCTTCAACCTTGATCAGTGGGAAATATTTTTCACCCTCCTTGGGAGGCCGGATGGTTCCGGTAACATTGTCCCCGGTTTTCAGACCGAACAATTTGATCTGGCTCTGGGAGACATAAATGTCATCAGGCGAATTCAGGTAATTGTAGTCGGAAGATCTCAGAAAACCATAACCATCAGGCATGATCTCCAGGACTCCGGAGTTTGTAATCAGACCTTCAAAATCATACTTATCCACTTCACGGCGTTCGAATTGTCTCTTCTGTTGGTCAGGCCTGTTTTCCCTTCGATCCTGGCGCTCTCCTCCACGTTGCCCGCTCCGTTGTTCACCTCTCTGTTCACCTCTCTGTTCGACAGCTTGTTCACCAGGCTGTTCACCGGGTTGTTCACC
>CAYVRK010000009.1:41773-86245 GCA_964453785.1 uncultured Bacteroides sp. | reverse complement strand
TTGTTCACCTCGCTGCTCAACAGGCTTTTCACTGCGTTGTTCTCCTCTTTGTTCAACACGCCCACCCCTGTCTCCGCGGTCATTTCGCTCGCCCTTGTCATAAGGCTTGCGCTGGGGCCTGTCATCACCCTTCCGTCCGCCATCTTTTCTTTGGGGCCTGTCGTTGGGACCCGGTTTCCTGGGCTCATTTGCCTGCTCAGCCACAGGGACTTCTTTTACCTGAGCTCCCCTTTCAGGAGCATCTGCGGCTGCAACAGCTTCTGATTTCCTTTCTTTTTTGGGCCTTCCCGGTTTTCTTTTTGACTGCACTGGGGTTTCCTCCTTTTTGGCCGATTTATTTTCAGAAACCACAATGGCCTGGGTATCGAGTATCTTATAGATCAGGTCTTGCTTGTTAAAGGACTCTACACGCTTAACTTTCAATCCTTTGGCAATATCCCGCAATTCAGCGAGAAGCTTTTTATTCAATTCAAGAATATCGTACATATATATTGGTAATTAATAAATAATCCTGTGAGGATAATTGTAAATCAAGTTCTTTGGAAAAAAATAGAATGGAACAAATGTTCGTTTGAATGGAATTCTGATGCAATATTAAGTGATTTATAGTGAACTACCAAAAATAAATGGGATCAAACTGGCTCATGTTTGGTTTCATGAATAGTTTATCTATATTTAAGTCCACATGCTGGGATCCATTTGAAATGAAACAAAACCGGATTTTATACGTATAACGAATCCCATTCATCAGCCGAGGTATGAGGCAGCTCAAGATCATTAAACAGGTCACCAACCGGGAAACACCATCGCTGGATAAATATCTGCATGAGATAGGAAAGGTGGATCTGATCACAGCTGAAGAGGAGGTGGAACTGGCAAGAAGGATCCGAAAAGGAGATGCCGAGGCCATGGAGAAACTGATCAAAGCCAACCTCCGTTTCGTAGTTTCAGTCTCCAAGCAGTACCAGAACCAGGGATTAAGCCTCCCCGACCTGATCAATGAGGGGAATCTGGGCTTGATCAAAGCTGCCCAGCGTTTTGATGAAACCCGTGGTTTTAAATTCATCAGCTACGCTGTTTGGTGGATCAGGCAATCGATCCTGCAGGCACTGGCCGAGCAGGCCCGTATTGTCCGCCTCCCTTTGAACAAGATCGGTTCCATCAACAAAATCAATAAAACCTTTGCCGAACTGGAGCAAAAATTTGAGCGGGAACCCACCATCCTGGAAATCGCCCAGACCCTTGAACTGGCGCCTGAAGATGTGAAGGATGCCATCCGGAGTTCGGGGCGGCATGTGTCCATGGATGCTCCGCTGCAGGACGGCGAGGACGGGAACATGTACGATGTGCTGCTTAACGGTGAAACCCCTTCGCCCGACCGCGGCTTGCTGAATGATTCCCTTCGAAAGGAAATTGAAAGGGCTTTAAGCACCCTCACCTACAGGGAAGCCAGTATCATCAGGCTCTATTTCGGCCTGAACGGAAAACACCCACATACCCTGGAAGAGATTGGTGAAGAGTTCAATCTGACCAGGGAGCGGGTAAGGCAGATCAAGGAAAAAGCCATCAAACGGCTGAAACACACCACCAGGAGTAAAATCCTGAAGAGTTACCTTGGATAGATTTACCCTGACCCTGATTAATCCTTCCTGATGATATTCCCGGCACTTGATTTGCTGGAATGGACCACTTCGGCACCACCTTTATAATAGATATCCCCGGCGCTTGAAGCACTCATGGAAATCTCTTTTGTAGCATGGACCCGGGCATCTCCCGCACTGGAAACATCAACATCCACTTTTTCTGCTACCAGGTCAAAAGCATCCAGGTCACCGGCACTGCTCAGTGACACATCAAATGTATTTGCTTTGCCGGTGAGTTTGACATCGCCGCTTGAGCTGATGTCCAGGTCGATCCTGTCGGCTTCAACCTCCAGAAGCAGGTCTCCTGCGCTGCTGACATCCAGACGAAGGTCGTCGCAATGAAAAGGTGTTTGTCCGTTGCAATCCCCTGCACTGCTGATCTTCAGCGCTTCCAGGGATGGCAGAGTCACATGGACTTTCTTCGATTTTGCCTGCCTGATGTTCACATGGTCTGTACCCACCACAAGCATACCGCCTTTCAATTCGGTCTTAATCACATCCATGAGATTTTCATCCGCCTCCACAACTACTTTGAATTCATCTCCTTCACTCAGGAGGACATCTATCCCGGAGCTGATGTGAACTCCTGTAAATCCGGAAATATCCCTTGACTCCTCCTCCACATTCCCGTTACCGGTGATGGTGTTGTCCCAACTCCCGATCACACAGGATGTGGAGCCAATGGCTAGCAAGGAGATAAACAATAACGCTGTTTTTTTCATGGTAAGTTTTTTTAGGATTGAAATTGGTTATTCATCATCAATAGACGTTCGAAAAAGGAAATTGTTACTCCACTTCAAGCACAAGTCCTTTCAGGTATTCCCCTTCCGGATGGAAAATACTTATGGGGTGGTCCGCAGGCTGTGTCAATTGGTTCAGGATCCTGACTTTCCTGCGTGCATTGGCTGCTGCCACAAAGACCGATTTCCGGAAGTTTTCCTTGCTAACAGCCTGGGAGCAGCTGAAGGTAAACAGGATTCCACCCGGAACAATCTGCTCGAACGCCCTTTGGTTCAATCTCTTGTAACCCTGCAATGCATTGCTCAACACATTCTGATGTTTGGCAAATGCGGGAGGATCCAGAATGATCAGGTCATACATGGCTTCCATCTCCCTTAAATAATCGGACGCATCCATGGTGAAGGCCTCATGGACTGCCCCCCCTGGGAAGTTCAGCTCCATATGTTCCCTGGTCAGGTCGATCGCTTTCCCTGAACTGTCCACAGTATGAACCAGTTCTGCTCCTCCACCGGTAGCATACACACTGAATCCGCCCGTATAACCAAACATGTTCAGCACCTTCCTGCCTCCGGACCACTGTCCCAGCAGCTTCCTGTTCTCCCTCTGGTCAATAAAGAAACCTGTCTTCTGGCCCTCGGTCCAGTTCACCTGAAACCTGAATCCGTTCTCCAGCACTTCTCCACTTGCCTTATTACCCAGCAGGAATCCCGATCTCTGCTCTATCCCCGGTTTATCGGGTAGCGTGGACTGGCTCTTGTTATATATGGTGTGGACCTCAGCCCCGGCCACATGCATCATCGCCTTGTGAATAGCCGCCAGGCTTTTATACATGCCTATGGAGTGCATCTGAATCACAGCCGCTCCGGCATAATAGTCGATGATCAGCCCAGGCAAATCATCTCCTTCAGCGTTGACCCATCGAAAGACGTTGGTATTGGGATCGGAAACCAGTCCCAATTTCTCCCTGAGCTGCCAGGCTGAGTGAATCCTGCCATTCCAGAACTCCTGGTTCAGCTCCAGTGGCTCAAAACCCAGCACCCTGACGGCAATGGACCCATCCTGGTAATGGCCCGAAGCCAGGAATTCATCCTTGTTATCGTAAACATCCACCACCTCACCCTCACGGGCCGGACCGTGGATCTTCTTGATGGCACCTGAAAACACCCAAGGATGGAAGCGCCTTAACGATTGATCTTTCCCTGATTTGAGGACTATTTTTGTGCGTTCAACCATACTGGTCTGATAAGGCGTTTCGTAAAGCATTGTATATTTCAAGACATATCCAGGCATCGGTAGCCGCATAACGCAACTGGGATTCAGTGAGATCATCCGCATCCCAGTTTGAGACCTGCTGAGATTTGGAAATCCGTTTTCTCAGTACAATGGCACTCAGCTTCTTCAATCCTTTCTCTTCGATTTGAAATGCCTCCACATATTGCTGCAAATCCAGGAATCCTCCGGGCTTAAAATGAAAATCGGACCGCATTCTTCTGATGTCATCATGGAGACCGGCCCCCACTTTCATGATCTCCTCGTTGGAGAGCAGTTCCAGCAGGCGCCCCGGATATCCCAGCCTGCTTACCCTGATCAGCCATGCCTGATGGGTATTTGATATCTGGATCAGGGAGGTGGGATATACCTTCCCCTTTTTAAAGGAAGGCCTGGTCTCCGTATCAAATCCAAGGACCGGATTACGTGCAATGGCATCAATCTCCTTCATGAACTCCTCCTGCGTCTCAATTAAAGAAATGGGGCCTTCAAACTGGATCAATTCCAGCTGAGCCACCTCCTCTTTTGTAATCTCTTTCTGAAACATCATCATTCTGCAGTTGGATCAATCCCCGAAACATAAAGGTCATGCAGTGCAGAAAGGGAACGTAAGAGCTTCTTTCCCCAGTGGTCTGCAAAACGTTCTTTCAGTTCCCATGCAGCGTCATTCATGATCTCTTCAATACCACGACTGAAAAGAGAGGTAAAATCCCTCAGTTCCTGGTATACATCTGAAAGATCCTCGGAAATGGTATGGATCACCAGTTCGGCCCGGTCAAACTCATCCTCTTCAGCCGGCCTGAGGATTTCATTGTGCCTTCCCAGAATCTGTGCAATCCGCTGAAAGATCCGGGACCACTCCTGTTCTGTCACAGTTGGCTCTCCCATGAAATCAAGGACAGGTTCTGTCTCCCCGATCTTCAGGATGGAAGCGTAGACCGCTGAGAGGTGGATGACTGCTTCGTTGATAAATGCTTTCCCTTCCGTGCCCGCAAGCCCTTCAAAAAAAGTTGCAGTTTCATTGGCAGCCTTCGCCAATGAAACCATTGCTTCCGAAAACACAAATGAATGGGTCTGAGGATTCTTTTCTTGCATGGCGCAAAGATAATCAAAAGCCCTCAATTGGCAGCCGGGCCTATTTCAAGCTGATCCTGAAATCTTTCCCCCTGACCAGTGACCCTTCTCCGATCAGTTGTTCAATGACACCAATCACCTTCTCCGGTTCATCACCGGCCTCTTTCACCAGGGAATCCAGATCCCTGCCACCTTCCTTTAGAATGCCTTCAACAGCCGCACGGATGGCCGCAAACGCTTCGCTTCCCGGCTTCACCTCTTTCTTCTCCACACATACATCACACCTGCCGCACCGCGGTGTGTTGATCTGGCCAAAATATCCCAGGAGGAACTGGTTGCGGCACACCGACTCCGAACTTGCATAACGGATCATCTCCCGGATCCTGTTCTCGAAGCGCTCCTTCCTGAATTTGTAACGTTCGGGGGAGATCAGCAGGTTTTTTTCATCCAGCCTCTCTTCAAGGAAAGTAACCACCGGCACATCTTTCCTGGGTATATAATGGATGATCTTTCTTGAGGAGAGGGCCTTCAGGTATTCATAAACCTTTCCTGGTGGCAATCCTGACCTCCTGGCCAGGAAACCTTCATCAATCTTCACATATCCCGTAAACAAACCACTGTAAGAACGAAGAATCAGCTTAATAAAACCATCAAACCCGGCATTCTTTACCTGGAATCCATAGAGATCATCACGCCCTGTCCGGAACATGATCCTTGAAGGATTGTGAAATGCTTCCGTAATACTGATATAGCCCTCCCTTGAAAGAATGCTCAGCGCACTGTGTGCCACCAGGGAATTGAATCTGAACCGGTGCAGGAACTCTCCGAATTCAAAATCATATTGCTGCCCTTTTCCGCTACCCACAGGTATCTGCAGGAAGTTACACAGGGCCAGGTATACCTGCCGGATTTTTGGTATGCCCGGAAAGTTGACTTCGATGCGATCCATGGCCACTCTTTCATCGGCCGGACTGAACAGGAGGACTGACCAGGATTTCTTTCCGTCTCTCCCGGCCCTGCCGGCTTCCTGGAAGTAGGCTTCGGGCGTATCGGGCAGGTCCATATGAATGACAAACCTGACATCCGGTTTATCAATTCCCATGCCAAATGCATTGGTGGCTACAATCACCCTGAAGTGATTCTCTATCCACCCCTGTTGCCGGCTGTTCCGCTCCTCCTGCTTCAACCCGGCATGATAATAGTCAGCAGGTATGCCCTCTTCCTTCAAAAGCTGGGAAAGTTCCCTGCACTTTTTCCTGTTTCTGGCATATACAATCCCACACCCACCCAGATTATTAATGATCTTGATCAGTTCGACGGTTTTGTTTTCTGTCCGCCTGACCACATAAGCCAGGTTTTCACGGTCAAAACTTTTGCTGAGGAGGTTTTTCTTCCCGAACCCAAGCTGCTCCTGGATATCATTGCATACTTCCGGTGTGGCTGTGGCTGTCAGGGCAAGAACAGGAACCCCCTCAAGGCTCTCCCTCAGGGAGCTGATTTCCAGGTACGAAGGCCTGAAATCATACCCCCACTGCGAAATACAGTGTGCTTCATCAACTGCCAGAAGGTTCACATTCATCTCTTTCACCCTGGCAAGAAACAACTTGGTACGCAGGCGCTCCGGGGATACATAGAGGAATTTGAAATCTCCGTAAATACAGTTATCAAGTGTAACGGACATTTCATTCCGGGTCATCCCCGAATGAATGGCAACAGCTTTGATCCCTCTTCTGACCAGCTGATCCACCTGGTCCTTCATCAGGGCAATCAATGGGGTAACCACTATACAGATACCCTCCCTGGCCATGGTTGCTACCTGGAAGGTGATGGACTTGCCTCCCCCTGTGGGCATAAGGGCCAGTGTATCCTCTCCGCTCAGGACTGAGCGGATGATCTCTTCCTGCAAAGGGCGGAATTGTGTAAAGCCCCAGAACCGGGTCAAAATGTCCTTTAAATCATCAAGCTCAGCTAAGTTTTTTTTTTGTAATTTTGCCACATTTAAATTTAACCAAATTCTCATACAATGTCGTTCGCCCAGGATAAAATCGTTTCCGAAGGTCTTACCTTCGATGACGTACTTTTGGTGCCATCATATTCTGAAGTCCTGCCCAGAGAAGTTGAGATCAGTACACATTTTTCCAGGAATATCATGCTGAATACACCCATTGTATCGGCGGCCATGGATACTGTCACTGAGGAGAACCTGGCGATTACCATTGCCAGGGAAGGAGGGATCGGTGTGATCCACAAGAACATGCCCCTTGATGAACAGGCAAGGCAGGTGAAAAGGGTGAAAAGAGCCGAGAGTGTCATGATCCATGAGCCCATCACCATTGGTAAAGAGGGAACAGTCCGGGATGCCCTGAACCTGATGAAAGAGTATAAGATAGGAGGTATCCCCGTGGTGAACCCTGACAAGGTACTGATCGGTATTGTCACCAACCGGGACCTGAGGTTTGTCCAGGACATGGACCTGGCCATTGCTGAGGTAATGACCAAAGACAACATCATTACCACCGAAAAAAATACAGGTCTGGCGCAGGCTGGCAAAATCCTTCAGGCACATAAAATTGAAAAACTGCCGGTGGTGGACAATGACCATAAGCTGATCGGGCTGATTACCTACAAGGACATCACCAAATCGAAAGACAGACCCAACTCCTGCAAGGATTCCAAAGGCCGTTTGCGCGTTGCTGCTGCCATTGGCTCCTCCCCTGATATCATCGAACGGGTCGCAGCGCTTGAAGAAGCCGGTGTGGATGCAGTGGTTATTGATACTGCCCACGGTCATCACACAGGAGTCATTGAGAGTCTTAAAAAAGTAAAAGCGAATTTTCCGAACCTGGATGTGGTTGTAGGCAATATCGGAACAGCAGAAGCAGCCAGGGCACTGGTGGAAGCAGGAGCCGATGCAGTGAAGGTGGGTATCGGACCGGGATCGATCTGTACCACAAGAGTGATCGCCGGTGTGGGCGTTCCCCAACTGACAGCCATTTATGAAGTCGCATCAGCCATCAAAGGAATGGGAGTCCCCGTCATTGCAGACGGGGGGATCCGTTATTCCGGTGATATAGTCAAAGCCCTGGCTGCCGGAGCAAGCTCCATCATGGCCGGATCACTCTTTGCGGGGGTGGAAGAATCACCGGGTGAAACCATCATCTACAACGGACGGAAGTACAAATCATACCGGGGAATGGGTTCCCTGGAGGCCATGCAGCTTGGATCCAAGGACCGCTATTTCCAGGATATGGAGGATGACATTAAAAAACTTGTGCCCGAGGGAATTGCAGCCAGGGTACCCTTCAAGGGAAGCCTTTCTGAGGTCATCTACCAGTTGGTAGGTGGTCTGCGGGCAGGCATGGGCTATTGCGGCGCAGGTAATATTTCTGCTCTGCAGATGGCAAAATTTACCAGGATTACCAATGCCGGGGTTCAGGAAAGTCACCCGCATGATGTGACCATTACACGCGAAGCCCCAAACTACAGCAGATAATATATCGGAT
This sequence comes from uncultured Bacteroides sp., assembly GCA_964453785.1. Taxonomy (GTDB): domain Bacteria; phylum Bacteroidota; class Bacteroidia; order Bacteroidales. Next base: position 78,015 of record CAYVRK010000009.1, on the reverse strand, counting down.
GACAGCTCGTTCTAAATAAAACCTAAATCATCAAAATGAAAAAAAGCATACTATCCTTGGCCCTGACGGCCATAACCGCACTGGGACTTTTCAGTCAGGAATCTCCGGTTTTAATGACCCTGGCTGACGAAAAGGTTTCCCTGGCTGAATTTGAAAGAATCTACAGAAAGAATAACAACGAGAATTCCCTGAACAGGCAAACACCAGAGGAGTACCTGGATCTGTTCATCAATTTCAAGTTAAAAGTAATGGAAGCCGAATCTCTTGGTATGGATACCACAACCAAATTCAAAACGGAACTTGAAGGGTACAGGGAACAATTGGCCAAACCCTATCTGGCCGATGAGGTGACCAAGGAAGAGATGATGAAAGAGGCGTATAAAAGGGCAAAGCTGGATGTAAATGCCAGCCACATTCTGATCAAAATGCCTGCAAATCCTTCACCGGAGGATACCTTGCTTGCATTCGAAAAAATCAGTGAAATACGCAAGCGGATCCTGAACGGGGAGCCTTTCGAAACAGTTGCCAGGGCAACCTCGGATGATGCTTCGGTGAGCAGAAATGGCGGGAACCTGGGCTATTTTACAGTTTTTTCCATGATATACGAATTCGAGAACGTGGCATACAATACTCCCGTTGGACAGGTCAGTCAGCCCTTTCAAACCGCATACGGATATCACATCCTGAAAGTGAACGACCGGAGACCGGCCAGGGGACAGGCCAAGGTGTCCCTGATCTTTGTGGCCGCTCCCGAAGGGATGAGTGAAGAGGACAAGATCAAGGCCTATGAAAAAGTGCAAATGGTCTATGACAGCCTCCAGTTGGGGATTGATTTCGCCCACATGGCCATGACTTATTCTGAAGATCCCAATTCGGCCAGGAAGGGCGGAGAATACCCATGGTTCGGCACCGGGCGGATGTTCCCCCAATTTGAGGAAGAGAGTTTTGCCCTGAAGAACAAAGGGGACTACTCAAAACCCTTCAATTCGTCCTATGGATGGTTCATTGTGAAACTGATGGATAAGAAAGGGATTGGCTCCTATGAGGAGATGAAACCCGAACTTGTTGAAAAAGCCAGCCGGGGAGACAGGAGAAAGTACCAGACTGTAAGATATGTGAACAAACTAAAATCTGAATACGGCTTCACTGAGTTCCCGGAAGGAATGGAGCTTATCTATGCTGCGGCTGATAGTTCTCTGCTGAAAGGTCAATGGAATGGAGGCGGACTTTTAGACAACCAGACTCCCCTTGAAAGGATCGGGAAACATACAATCACCACCGGCGAATTTGCGGATTACATCCGGAAAAAACAGATCCGTGGAAAAGGCAAGTACATCCGGGCATATGTCAATGATTTGTATACCGAATTTACCACCCAGGAGGTGATCGGTTATGAGGATTCTATGCTTGCGGAAAAATACCCGGAGTTCAGGTACATTTATGAGGAGTATCATGACGGGATCCTGCTATTTGACATCATGGATCAGAAAGTCTGGTCGAAAGCTGTGTCCGATACCCTCGGACTGAAAGCTTTTCACAAGAGCCATCAGAAAGATTACATGTGGCAGCAACGGAACGACGCAGTGATTGTAACCTGCAGTGAAGGCGCTGACCTGGAAGGAGTCCGGAAAGTCTATAAGAAGATTGCCAAAGGCAAGCTTCATCAGGCCGACCTGAACAGCGCTTTCTGTTCCAATGACACGGTGGACTGCATTGCGCTTAAAGAGGTCCTGTTGGAAGAGGGAACAAATGAAATGGTGGATGCCATGAAAGGGCAGATCGGACTTGGACCCGTAGTATCCAATCAGGGTATAGAAAGCTTTGTGATCCTCAGGGGAGTCAGGAACCCTGAACCCAAGAAACTGAATGAAGCCAGGGGCCAGATTACCTCCGACTATCAGAACTACCTGGAAAAACAGTGGATTGAATCGTTAAAACAAAAATATCCTGTGAAGGTGGACAGAAGTCTTCTTTCCAGGATTAAAACCTGAAAATGAGCAAATACTCTGTCCTGATATTCCTGGGTTTGCTGGCGGGATATGGCTGTACAATGATCAATGGGAACAACCATGAAGAACCGGTGGCCAGGGTCTTCGATCACTACCTCTACCCTTCCGATCTTGAGGATGTCATTCCCGAAGGTACTTCAGACCAGGACAGCATCATCCTTGCCAAACGCTATGTGGACACCTGGGTGAAGGATCAGTTGATGGTGAACAGGGCAGAACAGTCCCTTTCAGAAGAGCAGAAAGATTTTGATAAACAGATTGCAGAATATCACCGTTCCCTGCTGATCTATACCTACAGGCAGAAATTATTGCAACAGAAGCTGGATACGGTAGTTACCGATGATGAAATCAGGGAATATTATCAGGAGAACATCAATAACTTCCTGTTGAGGCAAACTGTGATCAAGGGGACCTATATCAAGGTTCCCCTGACAGCACCAAGGCTTAGTGAGCTGCGCACATGGTCGCACAACAACGGAGAAAATGACCTGGACCAGATGGAGAAATATTGCATCAGTTATGCGGAGAAGTACAGTGATTTTAACGATACATGGATCTACTTCACCTCCATTAAGCCCCAGTTGCCCATGACTATTTCGCAACCATCCAGGTACCTGCAGTACAACAGAAATCTGGAGACCACAGATTCTCTTTATCGCTATTTCCTTCACATAAGCGATCACCTCCCGGAGGGCGAAGCAGCTCCCCTGGAGATGGTATATGATGATATAGTGAGCATCATCCTGAACAAACGAAAGATCGAGTTCTTCAAGGATCTTGATCAGCAGGTTTATGGCGATGGGGTAACCAGGAACCAATTTGAAATTTACCAATAGGCGATCAATGAAACGAATTATACACCTCATTGCAGGAATCCTTATTTCAGCCGGTGCATTGTCACAAGCTCTTATTATTGACCGGGTAGTGGCTGTGGTTGGAGATTTTAATGTGCTGCAATCGGACGTTGAGCAACAATATATTCAGATGAAGATGTCGGGCGTGTATGTGCCATCTGACGCCAGATGCCAGATATTTAACCAGTTGATTGAACAGAAATTGCTGATGGCCCAGTCAAAGATCGATAGCGTAGAGGTAGGGCCCGAGCAGGTGGAGATGCAGATGGAGTCCAGACTGGACTATTTCATCAGCCAGTTCGGTGACGAAAAAGAGATGGAGGCCTATTTTAACAAGTCCATATTCGATATCAAGGACGACCTGAGGGAGGCCATCCATGAACAGATGGTCACCCAGGAAGTGCGCTCTTCCATCACCAAAGACATCTCAACCACACCTTCCGATGTAAAGAGCTACTTCAGATCACTTGACCCGGACAGCATCCCCTATATCAACACAGAGGTGGAACTGGCACAGATTATTGCCTATCCGGCCTACAGTGATGAAGCTGTATTCCAGGTAAAAGAACGATTGCTTGAATTGCGGAAACGTGTTCAGGACGGAGAGGATTTCGGGACACTGGCCATCCTTTATTCCGAAGGACCCAGTGCCCCAAAGAGGGGGGAACTGGGATTCATGATGCGAAGTGAACTGGACAAAGCCTATGCCACCGAGGCATGGTCTCTGAAAGAGGGCCAGGTGTCCAAGATTGTTGAGAGCTCTTTTGGCTATCACATCATCCAGATGATTGAACGAAGGGGCGACCGTGCCAATACGCGTCATATCCTGATGAGGCCCAAAGCAGATGCCAATGCCAAGCAGAAAGCCATTCACAAACTGGATAGTTTGCGTACAGTGATCCTCGCCGATTCCATTACCTTTGAAATGGCGGCCAAACGTTATTCTGAAGATGAACGCACCAACATGAACGGAGGCCTTATTGTCAATCCACAGACCATGGCTTCCAAATTCGAACTTGACCAGCTTCCCACCAAGGATTACTATATGATCCGGAACATGGAGGTAGGTGACCTGTCAGAACCCTATGAATCTACCGACCACAATAGCAAGACATGTTATAAAATCCTTTATCTGAAGAAGAGGATCGAACCGCATCGCGCCAATCTGAAACAGGACTACCTGTTGCTCCAAAATATGGCTTTGCAGAAAAAAAATATTGAGGTCATGAATGAGTGGTATGCTGATAAGAAAGCGACAACATACATCAGGGTTGACAACTCCTTCAAGAACTGCGCCCGCTTTGGTGAAGAGACCAGCCAGAGATGATCTCATCCAGGCATAAGCGCGTATCACTGAAATGCCTGCTGCTCGCCTGCATGTTGTTTTTATCTCCTGTTGTCCGTGCACAAAAAGTGACAAGGCTCGAAATCATGAATGCGGAGCTAACAGCCTATGATGTCAAAATAGGCAAGGACGCCCGGAAGCTCATCGGGAATGTACAGTTAAAGCATGAGGATGTGATCATGTCCTGCGATTCAGCCTATTTTTATGCCTCATCGGGGTCGGTGGATGCATTCAGTAACGTGAAAGTGGTACAGGGCGATACCCTTACCCTCACCGGGGACAGGGCACACTATTACGGCGAGACCAAACTGGCGAAAGTCCGCCGGAATGTGAAACTTGTCAACAAGGACATTACGCTCAAAACCGACACCCTGGATTATTACAGAGCCGACGGGATTGCCACCTACCGCGGCGGAGGGATACTTACCCAGGCTGACCAGAATCTGACCAGTGGAAAAGGAAGGTTCCTGCTCGATTCAGAAATCTTTTTCTTCAGCGACAGTGTGGTCATCACCAATCCTGAATACTCCATCCATACCGACAGCCTTAAATATGACACCCGGACAGAGATCTCCTATTTCTTCGGGCCTACCGAGATCATCAATCCTGATCGTTACATCTATTGCGAAAACGGATGGTATGATTCCCGGAAGGACATCTCTTTTGTCACCGATCATGCCTGTCTGAAGGAATCGGGACGAACGCTCAGCGGAGACACCCTCTACTATGAAGCTGAAGCGGGTTTTGGCAGAGCCCGTTCCAATGTGGTCCTCTTTGACTCGGCCCAGAACATGACCCTGACCGGGAATTTCGGGCTCTATTACAGTGAACAGGAGACTGCCATGATCACCGACAGCGCTTTGATGATCCTGATTGATGGTGCAGACACCATGTATGTACATGCGGACACCCTTCGTTCTCTTCAGAACCCTGACGTGGAAACACAGAGCCGTATCCTGAAAGCATACTACAGGGTAAAAATCTTTCGCCCCGATCTCCAGGTGATGTGTGACTCACTGATCTATATTGAGGCTGACAGTGCCTTCGATTTTATTGGTGAACCGGTACTATGGAGTGAGGAAAACCAGCTGACAGCAAGCCACATCAGGGTAATCATGGTGGGCCAGCAGCTTCACAGGATGAACATGACCGGTGTTTCCATGGTGATCAGCCAGAAAGATTCTGTGAAATTTGACCAGATGCGCGGGAAAGAGATGACCGGAACCTTTAAAAACAATCAACTAACCAGAATTCATGTCACCGGGAATGGCCAGACCATTTATTACGCAGTTGACAAGGATGTGATCGTGGGGGCCAATAAAACCGAGTGCACCAATCTAATGATCTATCTGAAGGACAATAAGATTTCGAGAGTTAACTACATGACCAAACCTGAGGGAACCTATTATCCTCTTGAGAAACTTCCGGCCGAAGAGGAACGGCTGAGCGATTTTAAATGGGTAGCGCAGTGGCGGCCCCTGAATTACCTGGATGTTTTCAGGTGGAAGGATTAAATGGCTTGCTTCGCAAGCGTAAAGGAGAAAGGGGAAAGGGGGAATAAAAAAAGGGGCGCGTGGCCCCTTTCTGTTTAGTATTCATCTTCGTTAAAGAAGAAATCATCTTTGCTTGGATAATCAGGCCAGATGTCTTCGATGCTCTCGTACACATCGCCCTCATCTTCAATTTCCTGTAAATTTTCAATCACTTCCATAGGTGCTCCTGATCTGATGGCAAAGTCAATTAACTCTTCTTTGGTGGCAGGCCAGGGTGCATCTTCAAGTTTAGAGGCTAATTCAAGGGTCCAGTACATCGACATGCAATTTTAATGAAACTTAAGTGCCTGTTCTGAGCCGCAAAATTAGAAAAAAAATTAAATCTTACAACCCCGGATTCCAAACCTGCTGCTGAACCCCCGAAAGAGCAGCAATTTTTCTTGAAAGAACGAAAAAATAATCTGACAAACGGTTGTAAAACCGCAGCACATCTTCCTGTATGTTAACCTCCTGTGCAAGCCTGAGAATACACCGTTCTGTCCTCCTGCAAACCGTCCGGGCTACGTGTGCCTGTGAAACAGCCGGATGACCTCCCGGGATAACAAAGGAATGGAGAGGCTCCAGTGACGCATCCATTTCGTCAATTCTCTCCTCGAGAAACTTTACCTGTTTCTCGCCCACAATTGGTAAACCGACCGGACTGGTGTCAAAATCAGCCGCGAGTACAGAAGCCGTGGCCATCTGGATATCCAGGATGGTGAGAAGTTCTTCCCTGATCCTTTCATCTTTCACCATGTCCCTTAACAGTGTGGTATGGGCCATCAGCTCATCCACAGTCCCGTAGGCTTCAATACGAGAATGATATTTGGGGACCCTTCTGCCTCCGATTAAAGCGGTCTCCCCCTTGTCCCCGGTTTTGGTATATATACCCGATTTTTTAACCACCTTTTAGGTATCTGGATTTTCGTTGATCTCGATATGATCGATTTCCCCGTCCAGCAAATGGATGATGCGGTGGGCATACCTGGCAATGGATTCCTCGTGGGTCACCAGGATAATGGTATTTCCCCTTTTGTGGATATGGCCAAAAAGTTTCATGATGTCCACCGATGTTTTTGAGTCCAGGTTTCCGGTCGGTTCATCTGCCAGAATGATGGAGGGGTCGTTTACCAGCGCACGGGCCACGGCAACCCGCTGTCTTTGTCCGCCTGATAATTCGTTGGGGCGATGGTCCATCCGGTCGGCCAATCCTACCTCATCCAGCGTCTTTTTTGCTTTCTCAACTCTTTCAGTCTTGCCCACCCCGGCGTAGACCAGCGGAAGGGTCACATTCTCAAGCGCTGTGTATCTTGGAAGTAAATTAAAAGTCTGGAATATGAACCCGATCTCTTTGTTACGGATCTCAGCAAGCCGGTTGTCATCCATTTTGCTCACATCGGTACCGTTCAGAATATACGCACCGCTTGTGGGCGTATCCAGAGCGCCCACCAGGTTCATCAACGTTGATTTTCCCGAACCCGATGGTCCCATGATGGCCACATATTCATTTCTTTTGATCTCAATATCCACCGACCGAAGTGCTTCAACGGTGATGGATCCGATGTAGTAGTTCTTGACAATTTTATCCAGGCTGATGATTGTATCCATTTTTCTCAGAATTGAACACGAAAGTAAGCAATATCGGGAAGATTCAATCCAAAAAGTTCCTAAAACTTGATCTTCAGGTGGTCTTTATTCAGATCCTTTCTAAGAAGGAGGATTCCCATATCATACAGATCAATACTTACCCTTACTTCGGACCAGGCTCCCACCTCCTTCCAGGCTTTGTGCATACCCCTGGACCAGTAAATGTCGTCCATGATGATCACAGCCTCCTCCCCTGCCCTGCCAATGAGTTTTTTTACATAACGGATGGTGGGCCCGTAGTGGTGATTGCCATCCACAAAAGCCAGAAAGCGGCCATGTAACACCGGCATCAGCTCTTCCAGCTTCTGATCCATCTCCCCCCAGTGAATGGATACCGATCCCAGACCATACCGGCACATCAGCTGCGCAGCAATGGTAGCACGGTCCGTGTTCCCCTCAATGCTGTGCAAAGGTATTTCGGGTGAACCTGATGCCAGGTACAGGGTGCTTATTCCAAGTCCTGTTCCCAACTCCAGGATCATATCCGGCCTGAACCACCGACTGGTTCTGTAGAGCAGTCCGCCGTACTTTTCAGAAACCGAAGATCCATGGGCAAAGGAACGGACCGACCGCATGTCAGACTTCACCACGTTGGAGGTCGCTCCAAGCTTCCCTGCAGGGATCATGGATGCATCCCTTTTCAGTTTCCGGTGCTCTTCCACAATCTCCCCCGGCACCTTTACCCCTGATGCGTTGAATACCACCTGGTGGATGAATTCAAACAGATAGGGTGAATGGATGCCATGGCCCCTGCGGTGCCGCCTGAAGAACAGGTGCTGCATATATTTCAGGATTCGCCAGACCATATAAATGCTTTGTGGTAAAATACTAATTTTACATAAATTGCTTCACGCATGCAACAATATTTAAAGCAGGATATCCAGTTTCTTCCGGGGGTGGGGCCCAAAAGGGCCGAACTGCTGCGTGAGGAGCTCCGGATCAACACATTTGAAGACCTGCTCACCCATTATCCCTACCGGTATGTGGACCGGAGCCGGTTCTACAAAATCTCCGAGGTGACCTCGGACATGCCCTTTATTCAGATCAGGGGAAAGGTCCACGGGTATGCGTCCATCGGGAAAGGCCGGGGAAAAAGGCTTGTGGCCGACTTCAGGGATGACTCGGGACGCATGGATCTTATCTGGTTCAAGGGGGCCAAATGGATCCCGGAAAACCATCCCGTCGGGAAAGAACGGGTGGCCTTCGGTCGTCCGTCGGTATACAACCGGAAACTGAACCTGGTGCATCCCGACCTGGAGGACCCGGAAAAAAAACATGCGATCAGCTCCAGCCTCCAGGCAGTCTACTCCACCACCGAGAAACTGAAGGACCAGTACCTGAATTCAAAGGCCATCAGCAAGCTCATGGCCAACCTGATCAAGGGGCTCCCCTCAAAGTTCGAGGAAACCCTTCCTGCGTGGCTACTCAACTCGCTCAACCTGGAGAACCTGGATTCGGCCATGCGGCATATCCACTTTCCCGACACAGCCGCCCAGTACAAGCAGGCCGAACTGAGGCTGAAATTTGAGGAGCTCTTCTACATCCAGCTGAACATCCTGCAGGGAAAGACAGCCAGGAACCGGCAGTTCAGGGGAAATATTTTCGAAACCGTGGGAGAAACCTTCAACACTTTTTACAGGGAGTACCTGCCTTTTGAACTGACCGGTGCCCAGAAAAAGGTCATGAAGGAGATCCGGCGTGATATGGGCTCCGGGAAACAGATGAACCGGCTCCTCCAGGGAGATGTGGGCAGCGGGAAGACCCTGGTGGCACTCATGTCCATGCTGATTGCCATTGACAACGGGTTCCAGACCTGCATCATGGCCCCCACCGAGATCCTGGCCCAGCAGCATTTCGGGAGCATCAGCCAGTTCCTGAAGGGGATGGATGTTCGGGTGGAACTGCTCACCGGGTCCACCAAAAAAACGGACCGGCAACCCATCCACGAAGGATTGCTGGATGGTTCATTAAAGATACTTATCGGCACCCATGCACTCATTGAGGATGTGGTTCAATTCCAACGGCTCGGACTGGTAGTGATCGATGAGCAGCACCGGTTTGGCGTGGCACAGCGGGCCCGTCTCTGGAACAAGGCCGATGTGCTTCCCCATGTGCTTGTGATGACAGCCACACCCATTCCCCGGACCCTGGCCATGACCCTTTACGGGGACCTGGATGTTTCTGTTATCGATGAACTGCCGCCTGGACGCTTACCGGTGATCACCCGTCACTCTTTCGATTCCAAACGGCTGCAGGTATTTGGTTTTCTGAAGAAGCAACTGGCTGAAGGCAGGCAGGCCTACATTGTATACCCGCTCATCAGGGAGTCTGAGGCCATGGATTACAAAGACCTGGAAGACGGACTGGAAAGCATCTCCAGGGCCTTTCCCCCGCCCCGGTATCAGGTGAGTGTGGTACATGGCCAGATGAAGCCGGAAGAGAAGGAGGCTTCCATGAAACATTTCGTAGAGGGGCGTACCCACATCATGGTGGCCACCACGGTGATCGAGGTGGGGGTTGATGTACCCAATGCCACTGTGATGATCATCGAGAGTGCCGAACGGTTCGGGCTCTCCCAGTTGCATCAGTTACGCGGACGTGTGGGGCGCGGCGGAGACCAGTCCTATTGCATCCTCATGTCAGGTTATAAACTCTCCGATGAGGGCCGGAAGCGCCTGGATACCATGGTGGCCACCAACGACGGGTTCGAGATTGCCGAGGTGGATCTGAAACTCAGGGGCCCCGGCGACATCGAAGGCACCCAGCAGAGCGGCATCCCCTTCAACCTGAAGATTGCCCACCTGGGCAGGGATGGCCAGATCCTCCAGTTGGCCCGCGACACCGCCGAATCGATCGTCAACGAAGATCCCAATCTCTCCCTTGAGAAGAACTGGCTCTTTGCCAAACATGTGAAGAAGGGCAATCCCCAGCGAATCGACTGGGGAAGTATCAGTTGATGGTTATTTAAATCCAGAATAAATAACTGGAAAATCCGATTAATATGATCTTCAGCAAGTGAGAATCACGCAACATCAATAATTTTGTGCCATGATCGACCACGACGGGATTATCGAGCATATTAAGGGGGATGTGGCACATGTGAAGATCAACAGTGTATCTGCATGTGCAGCCTGCCACGCCAAAGGGGTTTGCAGTGCAGCGGACCAGGAAGAAAAATTCCTGGATATCCCTTTGGAGGGAAAGGAATACAAAGCCGGGGAAACTGTGAAGGTCATGGTTGCCAGAAACCTGGGCTTCAAGGCTGTGGCACTGGGTTATGTCTATCCCTTTGTGATCCTTATGGCAATTCTTATCACCCTCACTGCCGCAGGCCTGGATGAACTGAAAGCAGGGTTGTTTGCCCTGTTGTCCCTCCCCTTTTATTACCTGGGTCTTTACCTGGCCCGAAGAAAGATTGAATCTACATTTACATTCAGCATACAGAAAACTCAGACGGTGCAATGAGCCATATCATTCTCATCACAGTAGTCACACTGGTCGCCATCGGGACTGCTGCAGCGATCATTCTCTATTTCGTGGCGCAAAAATTCAAAGTATTCGAAGATCCGAGGATCGACCTGGTGGAAGAGGTACTTCCTGCAGCAAACTGCGGAGGCTGCGGATTTGCAGGATGCCGCAACTTCGCAGAAGCCCTGGTGAAAAACGAACAGTGGGGAGATATGTTCTGCCCTGTTGGAGGCAATGACACCATGGCAAAAGCTGCAGCCCTCCTGGGGAAGGAAGCCATCGAACAGGCCCCAAGGGTTGCCGTGGTCAGGTGCAACGGCACCCCGGAATACAGACCCAGGCTCAATGTTTACAACGGGGCTCCTACCTGTGCCATTGTGCACAGCCTCTATATGGGTGAAAGCGGATGTCCATATGGATGCCTGGGTGAAGGTGATTGTGTGGTGGTTTGCGATTTCGACGCCATACATATGAATCCTGAAACCGGCTTGCCTGAGGTGGTGGATGACAAATGCACTGCCTGCGGAGCATGCGTGAACGCCTGTCCGAGGAACATCATCGAACTCCGTAAAAAGAACAAGAAAGACCGCAAAATATTTGTCAGCTGCATCAATGAGGAGAAAGGTGCAGTGGCCAAAAAGAATTGCAGCGTGGCCTGTATCGGTTGTTCCAAATGTTTCAAGGTATGCCCCTATGAAGCCATTACCATGGAGAACAATCTGGCCTTTATCGATTCAGATAAATGCAAACTCTGTCGCAAGTGTGTCCCGGAATGTCCCACCGGATCCATTCTTGAACTGAACTTTCCTCCAAAGAAAACCGAGATAACAGAAAACGCTGATGCCGAAACCAAATAACAGATCCGATGCGTCTTAAAACATTCTCAAGAGGTGGGGTCCATCCTCCGGAAAACAAGCTCTCTGCCGGGATGGCCATCCGGGAACTACCCCCACCTGAACTGGTCATCATTCCTGTATCCCAGCATCTGGGGTCCCCTGCAAAAGTTCTGGTGGAACGGGGAGATGAGGTGATTGTGGGTCAGCTGATAGCAGAATCCACCGGATTTATCTCAACCAACATTCACGCTTCGGTATCGGGGAAGGTTTTAAAGGTGGACAGATTCCCGGACAGCACGGGCTACCGGAACATGGCGGTTCAGATCCAGGTGGAAGGCGACCGGTGGAGCGAGGATATTGACCGCTCGGATGACGTTGTACCGAACACGGTGCTTGGACAGGAAGACATCCGGAAAAAAATCCTTGAGGCAGGCGTAGTGGGACTGGGCGGAGCCACCTTCCCATCCCATGTGAAGCTGATGGTTCCCAAGGGCAAGACTGCCGAATACCTGCTCATCAATGGTGTGGAGTGTGAACCCTACCTCACAGCCGACCACATGCTGATGATGGAGCGGTCCGAGGAGATCGTTGCAGGGATCAAACTGCTCATGAGAGGACTGGGCGTGGAAAAAGCGATCCTTGGGATCGAGAACAACAAGCCCGATGCCATCGGGAAAATGAAGAAGCTCACCGATGGAACGCCCATCCGGGTCCAGGGGCTGAAGGTAAAATATCCGCAGGGCGGTGAAAAACAGCTGGTGCATGCCCTTTTAAAAAGGGAAGTGCCGTCCGGAGGCCTGCCCATCGATGTGGGCGTGGTGGTATTTAACGTGGGTACTGCCAATGCGGTGTATGAAGCAGTCATGAAAAGCCGGCCGCTCATAGACCGGGTGGTGACAGTGACCGGAAAATCATTGGAGAAGCCCTCCAACTTCCAGGTAAGGATAGGAACCCCTGTATCTTATCTGATCGAAAAAGCAGGGGGATTGCCTGGGGATACCGCCAAAGTAATCAACGGCGGTCCCATGATGGGAAAAGCACTCTCCGACCTGGATGTGCCTGTTGTAAAGGGAAGCTCAGGGATTGTCGTGATCCGGGATGAGGAAGCTTCCAGAAAAGAGGTCAAGCCCTGCATCAGGTGCACCCGTTGTGTGGGCGTTTGTCCCATGGGGCTTGAACCCTATCTTTTGATGACACTTTCTGAAAAGAAGCTGTTTGAGAGGATGGAAACAGAAAAGGTCATGGATTGCATGGAGTGCGGCAGTTGCAGCTTCACATGCCCCTCGGCCAGGCCCCTGCTTGATTACATCAGGCTTGGAAAGGCAGAGGTGGGGAAAATCATGCGATCAAGAAAAGCTGTGTAATAAGGAAAATCAACTCCGATGAATAAGCTCATTGTCTCACCATCACCTCATGCCTCCACCATCGAGTCGGTCCCCTCACTGATGTACGGGGTGATCATCTCACTGCTTCCTGCGCTGGGTGTTTCGGTGTATTATTTTGGGATCGGGATGGTGATCATCACCCTGGTGTCGGTCCTCTCCTGTGTTTTGTTTGAATACCTCATCCAGAAATTTGTCCTGAAGGGCAAACCCACCCACCTGGATGGATCGGCCATTCTTACCGGAATGCTGCTGGCTTTTTGTTTGCCTGCCAACCTTCCGTTCTTTATGGTCATCATCGGAGCACTGGTGGCTGTAGGGGTTGGAAAAATGACATTTGGCGGACTGGGCAACAATATTTTCAATCCGGCGCTTGTGGGCAGGGTGTTCCTGTTCATCTCATTCCCTGTGGCCATGACCTCCTGGCCCGTGCCCGGACAATGGATGAAATATACAGATGCACTTACCGGCGCCACACCTCTGGGGCTCATGAAAGAGGGCCTGGCCATGAAAACAGTGGGGGAGATCATGCCCGGGCTTCCCTCCTCCCTCCACCTTTTCCTCGGAAACATGATGGGCTCATCAGGGGAGGTGGCAGCCTTTGCCCTTCTGATCGGGATGATTTACCTTCTTTACAAAAAGATCATCACCTGGCATATTCCAATCTCCATCCTGGGCACTGTATTCATCTTTACTGGCATTCTCTGGCTGGCCAATCCCGACAGGTTTGCTGATCCCCTGTTTCACATGCTTACCGGCGGGCTCATGCTAGGAGCCATTTACATGGCCACCGATTATGTGACCTCTCCCATGACCAAAAAGGGAATGCTGATCTACGGAGTGGGAATCGGAATCGTCACCGTACTGATCCGGGTATTCGGAGCTTATCCCGAAGGGGTGCAATTTGCCATCCTTATTTTCAACGGATTTACACCCTTGCTGAACAAATACATCAAACCAAAAAGATTTGGAAAGGAGGTATCACATGGCTAAGAAAGAATCCACGTTTATAAACATGGTATCGACCCTGCTGGTGGTCACCCTGGTGTCGGCCGGACTACTTGGATCTGCCTATGCCCTTACCAAGGAGCCCATCAGGCTGGCGGAGTTGAAGAAAAAGAATGAGGCCATCGGTGTGGTGGTGCCGGGATTCGACAATGAACCTTCCCGGGAGGTTGAGAAGTTGTTTGTGGATGGTGACACCCTCTATTTATACACTGCAAGAAAAGGGGATGAAGTACTCGGAACTGCTGTAGAAACTTTTACAAACAAAGGATTCGGCGGGAACTTCAAACTCATGGTGGGATTTGATCCGGAAGGATCGATCATCGATATCGCCGTAATCAGTCATGCCGAAACACCCGGACTGGGGAACAAGATGGAACGGAACAAGTCGGATTTTCATGTACAGTTCATAGGAAAAAACCCGGCCAGTTTCAATCTGGCAGTCAAAAAGGACCGTGGCGACGTGGATGCCATCACCGCCTCCACCATCACCTCCCGTGCCTACTGCGATGCAGTGAACCGCGCCTACGGCGCTTTAGTAGAAAGTGGAAAGTTAAAAGTAACAAGTGAGTAAGGGAATGGCGAATCTTTCACCTTTTACCTTGCACCTTTAACCTTAAGAAATATGAATCAGTGGAAGAATTTCAGCAAGGGGTTGATCAAGGAGAACGCAGTTTTTGTGTTGATCCTTGGGATGTGCCCAACCCTGGCGGTGACCACCTCTGCCATCAACGGGATGGGGATGGGACTGGCCACCACCTTTGTCCTCGTGATGTCGAACGTTGTGGTGTCACTGGTTAAAAACCTGATCCCGGATAAGGTGAGAATTCCGGCCTTTATCGTGATCATTGCCACCTTTGTTACCGTGGTTGAACTGGTCATGAAGGGCTATGTCCCCACCCTGTTCGATGCCTTGGGTCTTTTTATCCCGCTGATCGTGGTTAACTGCGTGGTTCTTGGAAGGGCCGAAGCCTTTGCATCCAAGAACACAGTGTGGTCATCCCTGTTGGATGGGGCCGGAATGGGTCTGGGTTTTACCATGGCTCTGACCATCCTGGGTGCGGTCAGGGAACTGCTCGGTAGCGGGGCCTTTTTTGGGATGAAACTGATCAGCGGAGACGCCCTGCTGCTGTTCATCCTCCCTCCCGGGGCTTTCCTGGCCCTTGGATACCTGATCGTTCTTGCCAATATGATTAAAGAGAAAACTGCCTGAACATGGATTACATTCTGATTATAATCGCCGCTGTTTTTGTCAGCAACATTGTACTGAACCAATTTCTGGGGATTTGTCCCTTCATCGGAGTCTCCAGTAAGGTGGAGACTGCCATCGGAATGACCGGGGCCGTTACCTTTGTCATGGTCATCGCCACCCTGGTCACCTACCTGATCTACCACTCGGTGCTGGTTCCCCTGGATATTGCCTACATGCGGACGATCACCTTTATCCTGGTCATCGCAGCCCTGGTTCAGCTGGTGGAGATCATCCTGAAGAAGATCTCACCTCCGCTCTACCAGGCTCTGGGAATCTTCCTCCCACTGATCACAACCAACTGCGCCGTACTGGGTGTGGCCTTACTGGCTGTGCAAAAAGATTTCAACCTGCTGGAGAGCACCGTCTTCGCCTTTGGGAATGCCCTGGGTTTCGGCCTGGCTCTGATCACCTTTTCCGGAATCCGCGAACAACTGGACCTGCTGAATGTCCCCAAACGCATGAAAGGCGTACCCATTGCTTTTATCGTAGCCGGGCTGATGGCCCTGGCTTTCATGGGATTTACAGGTATTGTGTAAGGGATTCGACCTGAGTGAGGCAATGTACATGTTGGAGGTACTGGACTTGCATTGAATCATTGCGTAACTTGTTGATTCAATTGTCTAACCACACTCAAACACTGAACTCATGAAACAAAACCTGATCACCATTGTTGGAAGCATCTGCATGCTGATTGCCTTTTCAAATTGCCAGGGTCCCGTGACACTTCCCTTCGAAGCAGATTTCACAGGTACGTATACTGCTATATACCCTGATTCGATCATATGCGGACCCAGGTACATGCATGTGCTTGTGGATTTTACAGGGAAAAACAAGCTCCTGGGTGCATTCACAGGAAACTTTGATTTCTGTGCCGATAGCATGGGCTATTATCCCGGCGCACGGATGAAAGCCTATATGGTCGCAGAAAACGGAGATACCCTGTTTATAAGCGGTGCCGGTCAGGTCTTGCCTGGAAGGCTGGAAGACCACCCGGAATACGTGGTAGAATACTGGCGGGATCCATTTGAAATCCTTGGTGGCACCGGCAAATACCTGGGCGCCACAGGTGGTGGGGTAACGGATGACTACAACAGCAGCGAGGATCAGAATTCCCACCACCACTGGAAAGGATCCATTACCCTGGTTAAGAACAAAGTGAAACGTTGAGTGGGAACATCATAGAGAAAACAATCACCTTTGTAAAGGAGACCCTGGCAGATGCCGAGGGGGGGCACGACTGGTATCATATCGAACGGGTGTGGAAAACTGCACGCTTCATCCAGGAGAAAGAGGGAGCGGGCGATCTGCTGACTATCGAACTTGCTGCTCTGTTGCACGACATTTCCGATGCGAAGTTTAATGGTGGGAATGATGAACAGGGAAGCCGGATGGCCAGTGATTTCCTGGTAAAACTAGGAGTGGAAAAAGAGATGGTGGAGCATATTAAAGCCATCATCAAACATGTCTCCTATAAGGGAGGATTTCCACAGGACCGGATCAGCAGCCTGGAATTCCGGATTGTTCAGGATGCCGACAGGCTCGATGCATTGGGGGCCATCGGTATTGCGCGGGCATTTAACTACGGGGGATTTAAAAAACGCCCATTGTATGATCCGGCTGTGTCGCTTCAGGAATATGAAAACCCGGTTGCCTATCACAAATCCGATGCTCCCACCATCAACCACTTTTATGAAAAGCTCCTGAAACTGAAAGACCTGATGAATACATCCACGGGAAAATTGCTGGCAGAAGAGCGCCACAACTACATGGTGGATTTCCTGGACCGGTTTTACAATGAATGGGATCCCCAATGGCCCCTCCGGCCTGATGCTAACTAGAACAGGAAGTTCAGGTTGATATAAAGGCCGGTGTCTCCGTCGTCTTTCTTGGCCGCAAAACCGTAATCCACCGTGATGATGAAATTCTGGTTGATGGCCAGGTGAAATCCTGCTCCGAATCCCACATGGGGCACCTCCTTGACATCCAGGTCGATCACTTCCTTTGGACGATCTTCCCAACCGAGTTGCTCGTTAACAGGCTGGCCGGCGGTGTATCCCGGTACGCCTGAAGCATTAAAATTGTATTTCTGAGTCACCATACCCGCATCTGCAAAAGCTGACAAGGCGATGTAAACATTCTGGTTAAGGACAGTGCCTCTCAGGATCTTTCCTCTTAGTTCCAGGTTCCCGTAGGCAAATCCGTCACCCACAACCCGGTTGCGGGTGATACCCCTTACCGTCTTGGATCCCCCCACGCCGTCGGATGTTAGTTTTGGGGCTGTGTTGTAAAGATATGGAAGCATGTAAAAAGGCATCTCCCCTCCAATTTTACCCTGGTAGGAGAGCCTGTAGGCCACATTCATCCATTCGGGGATGATGGTGAAATACTGCCGGTGGGTAAAAACGATGCGTGCAAAGGAATAGCTGGTATTGCTAAGGAAAGAAGGCGCATAATGCAGCTGCATCTCCGTCCACATCCCGCTGAAAGGATTTGGTTCATTATCGCGGGTGTCATACACCAGTCCGGCCTTCAACAGGGTATGGTTGCCTCCGTTGGCCTGATCAGCCTTGATGATGCCCCAATCCACATAATCCTGGTAAAGCGAGTTTTGGGATAACAGGTCACTCTCTTTCCCTTCATTCAGGTCATCCACATCCACAGCCGAGATGCTGTTTCCATAAAAGGCCACACCGCCCAGCCAACGGAATTTCTGCCCGATGATCTCGCCCTGGAAATCGGCCTTCAGCCTCAATAGCTGCCTGGCATGCCTGTAGTACAAGCGATTTGCATTTCCGTCCAGGTCAACACCGGTCTTTTCAAAATCAAGATCGTATATGGCCTGATATCCATTGAATCCATAAAAATCAAGCGCTTTCTCTGTGAGATAACTCGCCTCAAAAAATGATCTGATCCCGGGTATCAGTTTGTCAGAATCATAGGTAATCTGGTTGATCCCGTTCCCTTTGGTGGTCCTGGACCATTCCAAATACACCGAG
Organism: uncultured Bacteroides sp.; assembly: GCA_964453785.1. Lineage (GTDB taxonomy): Bacteria > Bacteroidota > Bacteroidia > Bacteroidales. Next base: position 59,689 of record CAYVRK010000009.1, on the reverse strand, counting down.
TGGTCATACATGGGATACCTTGATCCGTCCCCAAACCAGTACAGGTTCACCAGCGCCCCATATTTGAATCCGATATCCGAATCATAAGCCACCACCGGAACCCCTCCAAGGGAGAATCCATCCTTCACTTTATCCTGTTTGGAAGAAGATATTGAATCAGGTTCCTGCGCAACCGTCGCAACAGTGAACAATGCAATCAGACATGAAGTTAGCAGCAGGGATTTCATAAGAGTTGGTTTTAGCAGGGGGCAATATAGAAATAATTTCCATTCCCACAGCCTGCCTAATTTGGGATATATTGTGTACATTGGTTATTTTAACGATATCTGAATGAGAATAATCCGACCGATCCTCTATGTTGTCCTCAGCCTTGTGGGCGCTTTCGCTATTTTCCTTCTGTACGCTACCCTGGACGATTTCAAACCGGAAGACAGATCAAGTGTAGCTGTTGAAGACCAGTCTGAAATCCTGTCCGATAGTGCAGTGCTCAACCTGCTGATCTGGAACATCGGGTATGCCGGACTGGACGCTTCTATGGATTTCTTTTATGACGGAGGTAAACAGATGCGGCCCAGTGAGGAAGGTGTTATGTCCAATTTAGACGGCATCTGTTCCACCCTGACTCCCTATGGAAATTTCGACTTCATTCTGTTGCAGGAGGTGGACCGCAACTCCAAGCGCAGCTACCATAAAAATCAGATAGAGACCATTGGACAGGAATTTGCCGGATTTAAAATCTATTTCGGCTTAAATTACGACGTATTCTTTGTCCCCATCCCTCTTTCGAATCCCATGGGGAAAGTGGAGTCGGGACTCATGACCCTGACCAAACATATCCCTGCAGAGGTTGACAGGTACAGCTTTCCGGGAAATTATTCGTGGCCCATGAAGCTTTTTATGCTGGATCGCTGTTTTCTCGTGGAGAGGCACCCGGTAAGCAACGGGAAGGAGCTCCTGATCATCAACACCCACAATTCTGCTTACGACGACGGGTCCTTAAGAACCCAGCAAATGGAAACCCTGGAAAAATTTCTCCTCACTGAATATGAAAAGGGCAACTATATCATCGTGGGAGGTGACTGGAACCAGACACCTTATGGCCTGAATCCCGAGCTGCCTGCCCATCAGTTCGATACTTTGAACCTTACCTACATCGAGGAGAACTATCCTGCACCGGCGTGGACCTGGGCCTTTGATCCCAGTGCACCCACAAACCGGCGGGTGACAACTCCCTATCATCAGTCCACATCATTGACCACCATTATCGATTGCTATTTGTTGTCGCCCAATATTGAACTGGGAAATGTCAACACCATTCATACTGATTTCCGTTACAGCGACCATCAACCGGTTCAGCTTCAGGCCAGGTTGAGCCCCATATAAGATACAAAACCCACATCCATGAAAATCCTGAAAAGAATCCTCACCATCGTACTAGGTCTTGTTGTGCTTGCACTTGCAGGCGGAATGATCTTTCTGAACAACGTGAAAACCAGGGCGGTTCCCGATTATGACAAAGATGTGGACCTGGAAAACCTGACTGAAAAAGTGACGGTATTCAGGGACTCACTGGGTATCCCGCACATCTATGCTCAAAATGAACTGGATCTGTACCGGACCGTTGGATATGTTATGGCCCAGGACCGGCTCTGGCAGATGGATCTGCTGAGGCGGATCACCACAGGACGGTTATCGGAGGTGTTGGATCCCGGACTGGTGGATGCAGATCAGCTCTTCAGGGCATTGCAATTCTCCAAGAAATCTGAATTGGTGATGTCGCAGACAGACCCTGAGATTCTTGCCTGTGTGGAAGCCTTCTCTGACGGAGTAAACCAGTTTATGGAGAATAATAAAAAGAAGCTTCCCTTTGAGTTCACCATGCTGGGGTATAAACCCGATCCCTGGGAGCCTGTACACACATTCAACCTGATTGGGTATATGGCATGGGACCTCTCTTCGGGATGGGGACCGGAAATGGCACTCTATAAAATGCAGCAGGTGCTGGATTCAGCCCTTTTCAATGAATTGCTGCCTGACATGAAAGGCCACCCCACAACTGTCTTTCCTGATTTCATGACCTCGGATAAGTCCCTTGAACTGCAATCCCATTTGGATGAAGCCATTGGAATTATAGAAAAGCTTGGTCTGAAGGTCTTCCAGGGATCCAACAACTGGGCTGTCTCTGCAGCCCGTAGCAAGACCGGGAAACCACTCATGGCCAATGATATGCACCTTGGGTTGATGGCTCCCGGGATCTGGATCCAGATGCACCATGTGGTGGAAGGCAGTCTCAATGTAAGCGGTGTGGTACTGCCGGGAGCCCCTTATGTTATTGCAGGGCACAATGAAGACATTGGATGGGGAATGACCAATGTGACAGTGGATGACCTGGATTTCTACCTCGAGACCATTAATCCCAATGACAGCAACCAGTATAAACTGGATGGCCGGTGGGCAGACATGAAGTTGGTGGAGGAGATCATTCATGTGAAGGGCGTGGAGGAACCGGTGACAAGGGTAAATAAATATACCCACAGGGGACCCGTTATTAGCAAATTCAAGGACGTGAAGGATCAGGTGATCTCGGCCCGCTGGCAGGGAAGTGAATTCAGCAACGAGTTAAGGGCAGTTCATCTGCTCAACAGAGCTGCCAGTTGGGAAGATTTCAGGGATGCGGTAAAAACATTCAATTCTATCAGCCAGAACATCGTTTATGCAGACAGGTTTGGAAATATTGGCTTGCAGACTTCGGCTGGCATTCCCATCAGAAAAGGGAAGGGAATCATGGTTTACCCCGGGGATACTTCGCTTTACGACTGGCATGGGATTGTTCCTTTTGAAGAACTGCCCTATTCATTCAATCCGGAGTGCGGATATGTGTCCAGTGCCAACAACCGTACCGTGGGAGATGATTACCCCTACTATATCGGTACATGGTACAGTCTCCCCAACCGCATTGAAAGGATCAGGGAGATGCTTGATTCCCAGGAAGAGCATGGCATTGATGATTTCCGAAGGATGCTCAGGGACCAGACTTCTGTCTTTGCAAGGAAAATGACTCCTGTATACCTGGAGGCACTGGAGGGCCAGACCGATGGGATCTATCAATCCGCTCAGCAGGTACTGGAGCAATGGGATTATAACCTGGAGGCGACCTCTTCTGCGGCCCTGATCTACGAAGTCATGTGGATCGAATTACAGGAGGCCATGTTCAAGGATGAGTTGGGCGAAGAACTATACGGATTGCTACTCAGCAACCCTGTCATTCCAAGAAACCTGATCAACCGGGTCAGGGTTACCGGCGAATCGGGCTGGTGTGATGATGTGTCTACTTCGGAAACAACAGAGACCTTCAGCGACAATATCAGAACTGCCTTTCACCAGGCTGTGGACACCATTTCAGCCCAGTTTGGGGATGACCCCGGCATCTGGCAATGGGGCGATTTGCACAAAGTATCGCTGATACACCCCATGGGTGGTGTGAGTATAGTAGATAAACTTTTCAAGGTGAACAGGGGGCCATTCCCCGTCGGAGGCAGCTTCCATACGGTCTGTCCCTACAGTTACCCGGCTGGAAAATCCTATATTGCCAATCACGGAGCATCCGAACGGCATATATTCACCACGGCCGACTGGGATAAATCCCTTACCATCATCCCTACAGGCATTTCCGGAGTTCCGGCATCCCCGCATTACCTGGATCAGACAGAAAGCTATGTGAACAACAGGTTCCACAGGGATCATTTCAGCATTGACGCTGTGAAGGCAAACATGAAGTACAAGGCAGAATTTTATTGATCAGGCCAGGAAAGTGTCCATTTTGTCCAGGAGTGCCGCGGGATTTAGTGGTTTTGTGAAGAATGCATCACAACCTGCCTGCACTGCCTGTTGATGATCCAGTGAAAATGCATAGGCCGTCTGGGCGATCACAACCACATGGTTGGCAAAAGCCTTGATTTCGCGTGTGGCCGTGAAACCATCCTTTTCGGGTAGGTGGATGTCCATCAGAATCAGATCGGTCTCGGGGTGTTCCTTCATATAAGCCACTGCCTCCTCTCCGTCGGAAGTATAATCAATCCTTGCTCCGGTCTCTTTGAGAATAACCCCCAGGAGATAGGCGCTGGACTCATCATCCTCAACCACAAGGATCTGTTTATTGTCCCATTTATATACACCTTTTGTTTCCATAGCCCCCAATTGTCAGGTTATTCTAAGTTAATACAAATTATAGTCGAAAAAAAATTAAATTTAATCCCTCATTCCATAGAGTGACAGCTTAAAACCCTTTCTGAAAATGAAACTAAAGAAGATTCTTGGGATCGATATTGGAGGCTCAGGTGTAAAAGGAGCCATCGTGGATACGAAAAAAGGAGTGTTGCTCACCGAGCGGTTCCGGATTCCAACACCGCAGCCTGCTACTCCCGAGGCTGTGGCCAAAGTGATCACCAAAATAGCCAACCACTTTCAATGGAAAGGGCCCATCGGGGTTGGGTTTCCTGGAGTGATCCAGCAGGGTATAGCAAGGACTGCTGCCAATGTGGATGATTCATGGATCGACAAGAACCTGAATAAACTGTTTTCAAAAGCAACGGGATGCAAAGTTCATGTGGTGAACGATGCGGATGCAGCAGGAATGGCTGAAGTGAAATTCGGCGCAGGGAAGGGCGTGAAAGGTACCATCATCCTGATTACCGTGGGTACCGGTCTGGGTACCGTTATATTTATCAACGGAAAACTGGTACCCAATCTGGAATTCGGGCACCTGATGCTTCACGGCGCCGACGCAGAGTTGTATGCATCCGATGCTGCCCGAAGCAAACACGACATGGACTGGGACACATGGGCCGGTAGATTTAATGAATACCTGCTCAGGATAGAAGAATTAACCTGGCCGGACAAAATCATCATTGGAGGAGGGGCCAGCAAAAAAGGCGAGAAGTTTTTCCCCTTTCTCACTACCAAGGCACCCGTGGTTCCTGCCAAGCTGATGAATGAGGCCGGTATCGTTGGTGCTGCACTGGTAAGCAAATATTACAACAAGCTGGAAGCTTAAGCTTTTTGTTTGCTCTCAAAAAACCAGATTTTCCTTGCCGGGTGTCCGTTTTCATTGAATAACTATAGGTCATATGGTTCAAGATACATTCTTTTCAGATAATTCTTCTGAAACTCAGAAGGGGTCACCTTTTTCACCTGCTTAAACTGACGATAGAAATTCGAAATTCTAATATGTATTGATTTTCTGTATGTTATATAGTATTCTTATAAAATACTTTACAGACGCTTTCAGAACAAACTGCCTGGAGATACGGTTTACCGGGTTGGGACAGATATGCCCCAAAAATCTAACTAAACAATAATCCCATGATCACTGAAAAACCCAAGATCGGATTACTTGCATTAATGCAGGAACTTTACGACGACATGATTCCCGGAATCACAGATCACCAGGAATCATATGCCAGAGAGGTAGTCAACCAACTAAGCCTGCGGATTTCGCTCATCTTCCCCAGGGCAGCAAAAAACAGAAGCGACTGTGAAACCATCATGCAGGAATTTAACCAGCGAAAGCTGGATGGGATCATGATTATCAATTTGGTATACGGTCCCGGATCCAATCTTGTCAGAGCGCTGCAGTTAAACAGACTGCCGCTTCTAGTGGCAAATATTCAACCCGAGCGAACTGTTTCACTGGATTGGGATATGAATGATCTGACCTATAACCAGGGCATTCATGGTGTCCAGGATACGGCCAATACAATTATCAAGACAGTCGGGGATAATTTCACAGTCGTCACCGATGAATGGAGAAGCCCCGAATTTGAGAGTTTCGTTTACGACTGGAGTAAGGCCGCCCAGACTGCAAACAAATTGAAAAGTTCAAAAATCGCCTGGTTCGGCAAAATGAATGGCATGCACGATACCATCAGTGATTTCTCAGCCATTATGAGGGTCATTGGTCCGGATATACAGGAGGTTCGGATGGGAGAAGTTCACAACTACATGGAGCAGATAACCCCGGCAGAAGTGGAACAGCAAATCGAACTGGACAGGAACAACTTTGCCATTGATGAGGATCTTCCCTATGAAAACCATGAGCATGCCGTAAAAATCATGCTGGCTTTTGAAAAAGTCCTTATTAATGGAGGATTTGCAGGTTACTCAGCCAATTTTGATGTCTTTAAGGGGGATGGCCGCTTCAGGCAGATAGGACTCCTGGCCGCCTCTAACCTGATGGCGAAAGGATATGGCTATGGGGCAGAGGGAGATGTAAACTCGACCATCCTGGTTACAGCAGGACATATGCTCGACAAAGACTCCAATTTCACAGAGATGTATGCCATGGATTTTGAGCGTGATTCTATGCTTATGAGCCACATGGGAGAAGGCAACTGGAAAGTTGCAAGGAAAGACAAACCCATCCGGCTGGCAAACAGGGAACTGGGTATTGGCGAGCTCAATAATCCTCCCACCACCGTATTCATGGCTGAACCTGGCGAGGCCACACTGGTATCGCTGGTAACCCTTAAAGGAGATTATTTCCGTTTAATCGCCATGAAGGGCCAGGTACTCGATACAGAAGAGTATCCCAATATTGAAATGCCCTATTTCCATTTCAGACCCGATAGCGGTGTGAAAGCAGCCAACACCAGGTGGCTTCAGAATGGAGGAACGCACCACCAGGGTATGTTGATGGGAAACCATTTGAGAAAATGGGAATTTCTAAGCAAGATCCTGAATCTTGAGTTTGTTCAGATCTAATCTCATATTTCAACTAACGCCCTTTATATGAGCTATATATCCGTTATTGATCTGGGAACCGGGAGCATCCGCAATACCATCTATGATTCAAGCGGTAAAATCCTGGCTGTAGCAAAAAGGGGAAACCCGATTCTACATCCTCAACCCGGCTGGGCTGAACAGGACCCGGTCTACTGGTGGAACGCAGTCAGGGAAACCTTTTTGGAGCTGGACCCTGAAATCAGATCATCCATTTCGGCAGTTTCTGCCACAAGTCAGCGCGAGGGGATTGTTCCTGTCAACAGGCAATTTGAACCACTGGATCATATCATTATCTGGCTGGATGGCCGAACACACAGCCAGGGCAATGATATGAAGGAGCGACTGGGAGCACACGAGATATATGATATCACGGGCCTGGTCCCTAACCCGGCCTGGTCCCTTGCAAAGATCCTCTGGATCAAAGAACACAGGAATAAGATCTACTTAGAAACCTTCAAATTTTTACAGGCTGAAGACTTTCTGCTCTCCAGGATGTGTGGCCGGGCAGTCACTGAGTTCTCTATTGCATCACGTACCTGTATGCTCGATGTAGCGAACCGGAGATGGTCCGACCGAATCCTTCATGTCTTTGGTATTGATCTTGAAAAATTACCGGAACCTTTTGAACCCGGAACCCGGATCGGGTCGATCCTGCCTGGTATAGCTGAGGACCTTGGATTATCAGCAGAAACATCCATTTACCTGGGAGCCGGGGACCAGCAGGCAGCTGCCGTAGGAACAGGCGCCACAGAGGAGGGCATGGTCAGCATAGGAATTGGCACATCCTCGGCCCTCTCCATGACACTGAACAGACCTCTCAAAGACCCGGATCGCAGGATCATTCTGAATTGCGCCGCGCTTCCGGGAAAATGGGAATACGAACCCCCCATTTGGAATACAGGAGGCCTGATCAACTGGTTTAGAGAACAGGTACAATGCACAGACCTGCCTTATGAAAAGGTGATTGCCAACATCCAGGAGATTCCCGCCGGAAGTAACGGTCTGATCGCTATACCTTACTTTTCAGGCGCAGGATCGCCTCGATGGAATCCACTGCTGAAAGGCGGATTTTACGGTCTGAATCTGGATCATAACCAGTACCACATGCTCAGGGCATTAACAGAAAGCATTGCCTTCGAGATAAAATTCAATACAGACGCCATCCACAGTTCAGGCATCCGGCTAAAACGAATCATCCTGAGCGGAGGAGCATCGCAAAACGGACCCTTATGCCAGATTATCGCTGATGTATTGCAAACCGAAGTATACATATTTACCGAAGCTGAAGCCTCCAGCCGGGGAGTCTACTACCTTGTCAAGCACAGCATGCAACTGGATGGAGCTGACGGCACAGATCCGGTCCTTGTTCAGCCGGAATATATCAAATTGCTCCCTGATCCTTCAAAAACAGAGATTTACCATTCGGTATATAAAAATTACCTGCAGCTGGGTGACAAACTTGCAGAACTGGAATTTTAAAAAGAGAAATCATGTCCATCATCACCAATGGAGAGCAGGCCAGGGAAATAATGAATTCGATCATTGATTCATCCTCGAGCCTTCCATGCTTTTGCACTGAAAGTGTCTATACAACCGAAGCCATTTTCAAGGGTGCCAAAGCCTTTAAAACCGAAAAAAACATCAGGGGTCAATTACCCCTGATCATTGCATTTACTGCCAGTTATAATGACAGGCAACAACTTAAAAATTACACCGGCCTGGCCGATCCAAAAGAGGGAATTCTTGCGGTGAAATCGGATATTGAACGTCTGGCCAGGGACAATGGCCCATACGATGACATTGATGTAATCGTTCACCTGGACCATGCTCAGCCTGGTGCTGACAACTGGATTATAGAAGGATACAGGGATTTTATCTCCTCTGTAATGTGGGATTGCAGTCACTACAGCCTGAAGGACAATATCAGGATGATGAATGATTTTATTGCACAATACCGCTCTGATTTTATTATCGAAGGAGCGGTGGATGAAATCTACAACTATAATGCAAGCAATGAACGAACCGGGGTGGTTGACAATATTACCGTAGCCGGAACAGCATTCGACTATTATCAAAAAACCGGAGTTGATCTGATGGTTGCAAATCTGGGGACCGAACATCGCCGGACAGAGGGGACAGTTAAATACCATGGGAGAGAGGCTCTGGAGATCAGTAAGCTGGTGGGACGCCGGCTTGTGCTTCACGGCACTTCAAGCCTGGATACCAAAGACCTGGAGAACCTGAGTGCAGATGGTATTGTTAAAGTGAACCTCTGGGGAAACCTTGAATCGGTTCCGGGCAAGGTGCTGGCAGAACAGCTTATTAAAGAGCTGGAACATCAGTTATCAAAAGACAAAATTGAGGAACTCATTGGTGACAAATATCTGGATAAAACGATGTTATCAAAGTCATTCAAACCATCCATACAATATCTGACCGAAAAATACCGCAGGGATGAGATCTATCTCCCTGTAGCTGCATCCATCATTAAACAGTTTTACGAATATCTCTACTGATGAACTATTTTAACCGCAAGTACAAGAAAGAGGAGGTACTGGCACATATGGGCTGTATCCGGCAAATTGCAGAACAGCACCTTGGGTATTGGTGCAGAGGTGACACGGAACAGTGATCAACTACCCTGTCTTACCCAATGGAAAATGATGGGACAAGGTGAATATATTCTTGGACTGGAGCCGGGGAATTGTTACCCCCTGGGACGGGCACAAGAAATAAAGAACCGCCGCATGGATCTGCTCCAGGCCTTCGAAGAGAAAAGCATTGCCCTTTCTGTTGAACTATATGACCTGTAAACCCCTTCCCTCTGATAGTAGCATTAGCCTGTGAGATGATGCACCAGCTGAATAGCGAACCTATTCGGGAAATGACAATTCAAAAACAGTTTGATTTTCATCTCCCGGTACCATCCGGATGGTACCTCCATGGAGATGCATTACCTCCATTGAGTAACTCAGGCCAATTCCCGAACCTTTCTCCTTGGTAGAAAAAAACGGAATGAAGATATCATGCAGACAACTATCCTCTATGCCCGGGCCATTATCAACAACATGGATAATCAACCTTTGATGTTTTAAGAAAGCTTCGAGGCTGATTTGTTTTTGCCCGGCTCCCTCCAGCGCTTCAATGGAATTTTTTATCAGATTTATGAGTACCTGTTCAATCATTCCCTTGTCAGCTGACAGTGTAAGATCTTCAGGTGTAATGCTTGTTGACAAATCAATGGATTGGTGTTCTATACTCTCTTTCAACAATTGACAAGTCTCCTTAAACAGATCTATAATCCTGATGGGTTGCGGCTCGGGTAACGGCAAAAGACTGATTTTTCTGAACCTCTCAATGAATTCGGTCAGGCCCTTGCTTCTTTCCTCCAAAACTGCATTGTTGGTAAACAAATCCTTTAAATCTTCATCCTCCAGTTCAGCAATATCCTTCACTGTGTTCTCTTTACTAAGTATCAACCTGTTTGCAACTGCCAGACTGGTAATGGGTGTAATGGTGTTCATGATTTCATGGGTCAGGGTTCTGATGAGCTTCTTGTAAGAATCCATTTCCGATTTTCCCATCTCCTCTCCGATATTCTGAAAACTTACTATTTTTACAAGCTCTTGAAGGACTATAACCTCACTGATGCCAAACAGGTATGTTTCTGACAGGTTTTTCACATTCAGCTGATATATGGTTTGCGTATTTGGAGCTTTGAGCTTCAGCCATCTTGGGAATCCCGGATAAGTTCCCTCCAGTTCATTGATGCTTAGAATGTGACCTATCTGAAGTTCCCTCCTTGCTGCCTCATTCATGATGAGAACCTGGTCATTTTCATTGAATGCAAGAATACAGGTTGATAATTTATCAATGGTGTGTTTAAGAAAAAGATCACTGGATTGTTTCTCTATCATTGCGTTCTGAATGGACTTTCCAATCCTGTTAAATGAATTCCTTAGCCTGGAAAGATCCTTTTCACGGGTCCCACTTCTGAAAATGGTAGCGTATTCCGAAGCGCTCAGCAGATCAAGGAATTCAGAAATATACCTCAGGTGCCTGCTGGTAAATCTGATGAGCAATACTGTTTGAATTAAAATGAGAACGGCCAGTGCAGCACTGGTCAGGACCCTGTCGTCCTTCTCCAGATAATAAAACAGGAAAAAAACAGTGGCCACAATGAAAAGGACCCTGATGGAGATCTGGATGGAATATCTATTGAATGTCATACCTTTCCAATTTCACATAAAGGGTTGACCGTGAAACTCCAAGTTCTTTTGCTGATTTTGACATATTCCCCCTGTTTTTTTCAAGGACCCGGAGGATGGTCTGTCTCTCCAGGTCGACAAGGTTATTGGTCTGCCCGGAAAGTATCCACGGGACTCCGGTTTCAACGGGTTTAAAATCCAGCATAGCTGAGTTACTCAGGATTACCGCTTTCTCCATTTCGTGAGCCAGCTGTCTGACATTTCCGGGCCAGTAATAGTTTAAAAGATTTTCAACAGTCGATTCACCGATCCCGGTAATTCTCCTGTTGTATTTTTCTGCAAAAATCTTAACAAAATGCTCGGCCAAACATATCATATCAGATTTCCGTTCCCTCAGTGGAGGTATATGTATTTCAATGGTATTGATGCGATAGTAGAGATCTTCACGGAACAATCCTTCATGTACCTTTTTCCTGAGATCCTGATTGGTTGCACATATTAACCTGAAATCGGAATGAATAATTTGGCTTGACCCAAGCCGGGAAAATTTCTTTTCCTGCAGCACGGATAAAAGCTTCTGCTGTTGCTGCAGTGAGATATTGGCTATTTCATCAAGAAAGAGAGTGCTGTGATTGGCCAATTCAAGGTTTCCCACACGGTCCTTCCTGGCATCTGTAAAGGCACCGGCAGTGTACCCGAAAAGTTCGCTTTCAAAAAGATTTTCACTCAGAGCCCCCAAATCTATGGAAATGAGTTTCAATGCCCTTTGTTCCGATTGCTGATGGATCATGCTGGCAATAAGATTTTTTCCGGTTCCATTCTCCCCGGTAAGCAAAACATTCGCCTGGGTCCCTGCAACCTTCTCAATCATTGTCTTTACCTCCATCATTGCACGGGACTGCCCCAACAATGCTTCCGGTTCATCAACAGCAGCAGATTCATCCTGGTTGTCCTGTGCTTCTTTATCCCCGGGCATGCCAGACAGCAATGTCATCACCTTTGTGATCAGTTCTTCTGTATTCCAGGGCTTGGGGATGAAATCATCGGCGCCTTCTTTCATAGCCCTTACTGCCAGATCAATATTGCCAAAGGCGGTAATCATCATGACCGGAAGATCAGGGTATTTGTGCTTGATGGTTTTCAGCCAGTATATTCCTTCATTCCCGGTGTTAATGCCGGCCTTAAAATTCATGTCCAGCAAAACCAGGTTATAGGTGCCACCGGAAATTTTTTCAAGGGCCAGTTCTGGTTTCCTGATGCATTCGATGCATTCAACATTCCGCTTGAAAAGTTGCTCCAGCGTCTTGAGGATATGCATGTTGTCATCCACAACAAGGATTCTGCCTTTCCGCGTTTTCATGTCAATGGTTTCATGCAAAAGTACCCATTGTATACATCCCGGACAATCAGATGTCCGGATTTCGGACAGTTAATACAGAAAGCGATGACTTAGCAAACATATTATTTGAAAGGACCTCAGTATTTTAGCTAATTTGGCAGGATCTTGGTTTGGTCATGAGAAATAACCAGGAAAAATGATGCTCCTCTATTCAAAATATCTCAAAGCCAGTCTCAGATTCCTTAAAAACAACAGGCTTTATACCCTGCTCAACATAGCAGGCCTGTCAGCGGCGTTTGCAACGGTGATCCTGATCACTATATTCCTGATCCATGAATTTAATACAGACAAACATTTCAGCAACTATGAGAACCTCTACAGGTTGAACAGGGGAGATGAAGTGGGACTCGCCATTCCTTTCTATGCATATCTGAATCACGATTTCAGCGAATTTGATAAAATTTGCCGTCTGCAGCCTGTGTATTCCCCAACTCTAAGTTTGGAAAAGAATCATGTTCGCACCGGGCCGGCTTTTTTTGCCGATTCAACGGTCTTTGAATTTTTCGACCTGAAAATGAATTCCGGACTTACCAAAGACTTTACCCTGCCTCGTACGATTTTTATTTCGCAAACCCTGGCCAGGACACTGTTTGACAGCATTAATCCTTTGGGTATGACGCTTAAACAAGAAGGACGCGAGGAGTTTACAGTCAGGGGAGTATTCGAGGACTTACCCTCCAATTCACATATGGAAATGGACTTCCTGATGCCTTTGGAGGACATGCTCTCACTGGGAGAGAATGAAATCACCCAATACAGGGAATTTGAACAGTGGGGCTGCACCTACTATATCATGGACCGGAACCTGATCATGATCGACACCCTGGACGCCAGGTTGAACCGGTACATCAAGGACGTAATGAACAATGAAAACTGGCAATTACACATCCAACCCTTCTCTCAGATCTATTTTGACTCTCCTGAAATCACTGATGGACGCAGGCATGGCAACCGGAACCAGTTGAATATTCTGCTTTTGGTAGCCATTGGCATCATCGTGATAGGTTTCGCCAATTATTTCAACCTGGCTTCTGCCACATCATTTTCCAGGACCAGGGAGATCGCCATAAAGAAAGCGATTGGTGTATCAAGAAAAGAATTGTTTTTTCAATTCATATTGGAAACGCATCTTCTGGTCCTGCTTTCGGTTATATTTGGATTTATCATTGCCGAAGCAGTCATACCCTCTCTGAACCGGTTGTATACACTCTCGCTTGAGGTCAGAACATTGTACACCACCCATTATCTTAAATGGGTGGCAGGTATCATCATCCTGCTCGGTTTTCTTGCGGGGAGCTATCCCGGGATGGTCCTCTCGGGAATGAATGTTCTCAGCCTTTTTCGAAAGGGATTACACAGCAAAAGAAATGGCGTAGTTGCAAGAACTATTTTCATCGTTTTGCAGTATACAGTCACCACCATCCTGGTAGTGGGTGTGATCACGATCAATAAGCAGGTGAAATACATGGTAAACCTTGACCCGGGATTCACCAAAGAGCAATTGATCTATCTCTCCTATGGCGAAGAAGTGGCGGAGACTTTCCAGAGTCTGAAAACCAGATTGTTGCAGAACCCTGACATTGTAGGAATATCCCAAACTGCCAATGTGCCGGGTCAGACCTACTGGCAGAATCTGGTGGATATTGAGGGTGAAAGACTGATCTTCTATGATTGTATCGCAGATCCTTCATTTGCTGAGGTCATGGGACTGGAAATGATCGAAGGTGATTTTATAAAAGAAGGGTCTCCGGTGAACCAGAGACTGGTTCTTAATGAGGCGGCTGTTGAATTACTGGAACTGGAGGAACCCATCGGTTATGAGGGCATCTGGGGAATTCCCGTTGTCGGTGTGATCGAAGATTTCAATTTCCAGTCCATGCATTCTGAAATCAAACCGATGATGATCCGGTACGTTCCCTTTTCACAGTATGCCATTGTCCGTATCGGACCGGGGAAAATAAAGGAAACACTGGAGTCTATCATTGCGGAGTGGGAAGAATTCTTCCCCGACCACCCCATTGAATACCATTTCTTCGATCAGGAATTTGAGACTCTCTACCTGTCAGAGATCCGTTTTGGAAAGCTTATCAGTGTCTTTTCAATTATTGCCATGCTTATATCCTGTATCGGTCTGTTTGGCCTGACCTCATATATCTCCAGGAAAAGTGCTGCTGAATCAGGAATAAAAGCCGTTTTCGGAGCCTCAAGCATGCACCTGTTCGGATTCTATCTTCTCCGAATGATAAAATGGCAGGTTGTTGCCATTGGGATCGGGATTATAACCGCCTGGTTCATTTTAGATCTTTGGCTTGAAAAATTTGCCTACCGCTGTTCCATCCCTGTTAGCGGGATCATCCTGACAATAGTTGCTATTCTTTGCATTTCCTTCCTGACGGTCCTGTACCACACTCTGAAAATCGCCAACCAGAATCCGGTGGATGTAATCAGAAACGAATAGCAAAATGGGGCGATCATCCCGCCCCATTTTACTTGTACCTTTTTCCTTGTTCCTTGCTACTTTGTGGCTGTCCAGTCCTTCAGAGAATCAGCCAGTTTCACCAGTTTCAGGAATTCGGACCTGTACCCCTCCTCATCTTCACCTTTGGCGCTTTTTGCCAGGGCAATTACATGCTCCATGGTGGCCTCCTGTTTATATTCTGAACGGCGAAGGATCAATCCGAACTCGGCCACTGCGGCTGAGAATCTGAAGTTCTCTGAGCTCGCCTCCAGGTCCAGCACCCGGCCTTTGACAGGGATTTCGACCTTGGTACTGGTGGTACCATCGGGCTGCTTGTAGCGGAGTTTGAGGGTCATCAGTTCGGCCGACTGGTCAGCTTTTACCTCTTTCAGTTTTTTAGTTTCTTCACCGAAAGCCTGGTATTTCAACGGATCGATGCTCTTCAGGGATTCATCCGATCCGGCAGGGATCAGTTCATAAAGGGCTGTGACCGTATGGCCGGAACCCATTTCACCAGCATCCTTTTTGTCATCGTTGAAATCCTCATCATTCAAAAGCCTGTTCTCATAACCTACCAGCCGGTAACCTTTCACACGGGCAGGATTGAATTCAATCTGGAACTTCACATCCTTGGCGATGGTGAAAAGCGTTCCCCCGAATTCGGTGATAAAGACCTTCCGGGCCTCCTGGATGTTGTCTATGTAGGCATAGTTGCCATTGCCCTTGTCGGCAATGATTTCCATCTTGTCGTCTTTGTAATTGCCCATTCCGAATCCAAGCACAGTCATAAACACACCCCGCTCCCTCTGCTCTTCAATCATTCTTTCCATTTCCGCATTGCTGGAGGAACCCACATTAAAATCTCCATCCGTGGCCAGGATGATGCGGTTGTTTCCATCCTCGATGAAGTTATCCTGAGCTACCTTGTAAGCCAGTTTCAAACCGGCACCACCTGCAGTGGAACCACCTGACTGCAGTTGATCCAGGGCTGCAATGATCTCCTGTTTTTCCGAACCCTCGGTGGATTCCAGTACAAGTCCGGCTGCACCGGCGTAGACCACGATGGCCACCCGGTCCCCGGGCCTGAGCTCATTCACCAGCATCCTGAATGCCTGCTTCAGAAGAGGAAGCTTGTTCGTGTCACTCATGGAACCTGACACGTCAATAAGGAAAACCAGGTTGGTTGCAGGCAACTCAGATTTATCAATGCTCTTGCCTTTCAGCCCAACGTGCAGCAACTGATGTGATCCGTTCCACGGGCAGGTGGAGATCTCAGTATAGACAGAAAAGGGGTGCTTTCCTTCAGGTTCGGGATAATCATAGCTGAAGTAATTGATCATCTCCTCGATCCTTACTGCATCTACCGGAGGCAGTTGTCCCATGTTCAGGAAGCGCCTCACGTTGGAGTAAGAAGCTTTGTCCACATCGATACTGAAAGTGGAGAGCGGATTGTGAAACACATCCTTGAATCCATTTTCATGGATGGCACTGTATCCTTCCGTGTTGTGCCGGACATAGCCGGCCTCGGGTGCTCCTGCAGCATAATAGGAACTCCCTTTTGTTTTGTGCTGTGCATACCCGGTATTGGCAGTTCTGACGGGACCTGCGGTCTCGGCTACCCTGACCATATCCGGCATAACCTGCATATCATAGGTCTTGCCAGGCTCATGTTCCTCGAATACGATATCATCCGCAAGCGTTTCTCCGGGCTGCATGACCACATTTATTATATTGGAACGTGTAATCTTCACCTCCAGGGTTTTCATTCCAGGATGAGAGAATACCAGGTAATTGTCCTCAAAACTTACCTGGATCTGGTAGGCACCGGCCTTATCCGTGATGGTACGGTTCAGGGCTTCCTTTACCGCCACGCTCACTCCCGCAAGGGGATTGCCGGCTTCATCCTGTACTGTCCCGCTGATCATCCGGGATG
Source organism: uncultured Bacteroides sp. (assembly GCA_964453785.1). Lineage (GTDB taxonomy): Bacteria > Bacteroidota > Bacteroidia > Bacteroidales. The sequence continues at coordinate 42,911 of CAYVRK010000009.1, read as the reverse complement.
TCTGGGGAGCAATACTAAAAGCTGAAAAAACCAGCACTGCTAATACTGTGATTATCGATTTCATGATTTCTTTTTTTTTAGTTCGACTTCACCCAAAGGATGCGGGGTTCTCACCGATTCCATAAATTCTTCCGCTTTTTTTTTAATTTTATTGATCCCACTCCCTGCATATGCTTGTAATCAGCGGAAAACATCCGGATAAAACCGACCAGGAGTTGCTTCTTCAATTCAGGGAGTCCGGACGCCTTGAAATATTGGGCGAACTTTATTCCCGCTACATGCACCTGGTATATGGTGTTGCCCTTAAGTACCTTTCCGACCGGACTGATGCCCAGGATGCCGTCATGTATCTGTTTGAAAAACTGATTACCGAACTTCCCAAACACGAAGTATCCAATTTTAAAAGCTGGCTGTATGTAATGACCAAAAACCATTGTTTCATGGAGATCAGGGCTCGGAAAAGTACTGAGAAGCATCTGGAAGGATTAAAAACTGAACGGGAATTTATGGAATCGGATACGGAAATGCATCCCATAGACAGGGAGGACAGATCCATTGAGGATGCCCTGAAGGAGTGCATTGATAAACTGAAAAGTGAACAGAAGGCCTGTATTGAACTGTTTTATTATGAGAAAAAGTGTTACAGGGAGATCGCAGACCAGCTCTCTATGGACGAAAGGAAAGTGAAAAGCTTCCTGCAAAATGGCAAGCGCAATTTGAAAATCTGTCTGGAAGGAAAAAATGTCAGCTAGAAAGAAACATAGCACTGCAGATGAATACCTGCAATACCTGAAGGGGAAACTCTCCAACGGTGAGCGACATGACTTTGAAAGGGGCCTGGAATCAGATCCCTTTGAAAAGGAGGCCATGGAAGGCCTGGAGACGCTTGCCCCTGATCAGGCATCCGAAGATATCCTCGCCCTGCACGGGCAATTGAGGAAACGGCTTGCCCGAAGAAGAAGGATCACTTTCTACAGTGTGGCTGCCTCCGTAGCTTCCCTGCTGATCATTGGAACCGTCTTCCTTCAGATCTACGATTTCAATCCCGATAAGCCGGATGAAATGACCAAACAGGAGATGCCTGTCATTTCCAATGAAAAGGACCAGGCAGTCTCTGCTGAAACGGGTGATGTTTCCC